>JACDEI010000015.1:41709-91204 GCA_013816485.1 Planctomycetota bacterium | reverse complement strand
TCCTTGGTGTGCTTACGCCGCTTCGTTTTGACGGTCTGGGGTGGCAAGGCTTTGGTCATAGTGGGGCATCCTAGCAGCGGTTTCCCGCTTATCTGGGCGTCCACAAAACCGGGGGAGGATCAGTTTGTTGGATTTCGTACGCATGATGACAGCCTTGCTGAGCCTTCGCTCTTGTCAGGGTGTCAACTGAACGGGGGGAAGGTCAGTCATGTGCTCATCGAACCGGGGCCAGAGGTCAAAATATTAGAGGGCGGAATACGCCGCAGGAAACGGCTCGGAGGGCTGCTGAACTACTACTACCGGGAGGCGGCATAGTGCGGTTTTGCTGGGGGATTTGAGTTCTTTGACCACACGCCATAGATTCTAAGCAGCTCTTCAATTACTTGATCTTCATTTCCTTTGTCCGCTTTTCCACTTTTAAGCGGGCTTCCAATTTTTATCTTCCGGATCTAGATTATCTGGCGGCGATCTATACATCTCAAGAGAGTGTAACAGTGCAATTATCTCCCTCAAGGCGTCCACTTCCTCGTAGGAGTTCGCATTGTCCTTATTTTCGTCGATGTACTTCAAAACACAAATCTTATCCTCATCCGCGTCTAGCATCTTAGCCAATCCCTTGATCCACTGAAGCGTTGCAGTGTTCTCCATGTCAATTGGGCCTTCCATCCATTTTTCACGGGTTGGCATGATTAGGTGTAATATTTCATCGACTGCACTCATGGGCTGGTTCCTGTTATTTATTGGCCAATAACTCTTGCTGTAATCTACCTTTGTCACTACGCCTGCCTAGGGAATCCTTATGATATCTCATCAATGTAGATAATGCGCATCACCGTCGCATGATGCGCAGCGAACTGTTGCTGATCATCGGCATCGTACTGTGGACTCGTCAGATTTTCCCTGACTCCGCCGGAGGACACTCGGCACGGTTGCCGGGCACTGATAACGCCCCAAGCAGGGACTAAGCCATCGCTTGTCGTTTTGGCATTGCAGTTGGGCGTGACACTTGCCGCGTCACAACGGCGCTCAGCAAGACCACGGAAAGGGCGTCTCGTATACACTTGTGCCACGCTGATCGACCGCGAACCCATGCCCACCCCTGCTTTTTGGCGGGGCGGGTCATAGGACGTCGGGGCCCGCCGTCAATATCACACCATTGGCGCTGTCGATTTTCCCGCGTCTCATCGGTATTGATGTCCACTCATCGCAAATAAACGGAACGCGATTGGGTTAATTTTGGTGCTTCGGCGTGATCTGTGGCTATCTGACAGTCTACTTGGAGTCCATTTCAATAAGCACACGATCTTACACCTGTCTCGCCCATCGCAGTGCCGATTAAGGTTAAAACATTAAGCGGTTAAATTCAGAAGTGGAGCGTAAGGGGCGGAGCACCATCGGCCGCCGCACCGAATTTGGACCGCGCTCAGGCCGGTGGCAGCGGCTGATAGCCCGGCAACTTCGTCACATCGACGGTGTCGATCTGCTCGGGCGGCAGGAAACGTTTGGCGTAGTCGAGCCACACCCCGTCGTTGATGAACACGTCGAACAGATCCGGGTCGATGTGCCCGTCGAGTTTCATCTTGCCCAGGATGGTCAGTGCCTGCGACAATGACATGGCTTTCTTGTAGGGACGGTCGCCGGCGGTCAGCGCCTCGAACACGTCGGCTATGCCCATGACCCGGGCCTGCACCGACATCTGATCACGTGTGAGCCCCTTGGGATACCCTTTGCCATCCATGCGTTCGTGGTGGCCACCGGCGAACTCGGGGATGCGTTTGAGATGCTTGGGATACGGCAGCGACTCCAGCATCTTGATGGTGGCGACGATGTGGTGATTGATGATGTCGCGTTCCTCACGCGTCAGCGTGCCGCGCGCGATGGTCAGGTGTTTGACCTCGTCAGCCGTGAGCAGTGGCTGAACGCTGTCGTCCGATGCCCTCCAGGTACGTTCTGCAAGGTCGCGCACTCGCTGCTGATCCTCCGGGCGCATGGTCTCGCCGCCGATGTTGCAACGGCGCAGGAAGGCGAGGTCCTCGTCGAGGCGACCGCATTCGGCGTGGTAGGTGGCCTCTGCGGCGACGCGTTCGCCACCCGCGATGATGGTGCGCAGCATTGCGACCTCGGCCGCACGTTTGAGTGCGGCGAAACGGGTCTCCACCACGTTGATGCGATCGTGCAGCCCGGACAACTTGGTCGCCTTGTCCATCACCCATTCCGGGGTGGTGATCTTGCCGCAGTCGTGGATCCAGCCGGCCAACCGCAACTCCAGGCGATCGGCATCGCTCATGGTGAAGTCCTTGAACGGACCACGACCACACTTGGCGGTGGCGTCGGCCAGCATCATGGTCAGTTCCGGCACCCGACGGCAGTGGCCGCCGGTGTACGGCGATTTCTCGTCGATCGCGGTGGCGATCAGACGGATGAAGGATTCCAGCAGATCCTGCATGCCCTCGATGAGATGGTGTTTGGTCAGCGCGGTGGCCGCCTGCGAAGCCAAACTTTCAGCCAGGCGTTGATCAGTCTCGCTGAACGGCACGACGTTGCCGATATCATCCCGGGCGTTGAGCAGTTGCAGCACGCCGATGACTTCGTTCTCGTGGTTGCACAGCGGCACGGTGAGGAACGAGATCGATTTGTAGCCGGTGCGGTGATCGAACGCCCGCGTGCCGGAGAAATCGAACCCCTGCGTGTGGTAAGCGTCGGGGATGTTGACGGTCACGCGATCGAGCACGGCACAGGCGACCACCGAACTGCGGTTGGGCGTGCCGTCCGGCAGGTGCAACGGCACACCCTTGAACGGGATGGTCTTGCCGCTGGTGCCACCCATCCACAGGTTCAACGAGTCGGAGCGCAGGATCTCGAAGTGCAACTGGTCGTCATCACCGCGGGAATAGATCGTACCACCATCGGAGTTGGTGATGTCCTTGGCACCGAGCAGGATCTGCTCCAGCAGCTTCACCGGATCGCGCTCCGCCGACAATGCGATACCGATGGTGTTGAGCCGCTCGATACGTTTGGTGAAGGCGTCAGAACCGATTGCCATGGCGACGGAGGATAGGAGCGACCGGTGGGGCGGCAATCTTTGGAATTGCTACGGTCAGGAGGTCCGGGAGTCCGGGAGTCCGGGGTCCGGGGTCCGGGAGTCCGGGGTCCGGGGTCTTATGGGATCGCGGTGCTGTTGCTTTCCGAAATGCTGGCCAGGCGCAGTCATTCAGCCCCACTCATCACCTCCACGCCTGCGACCTCCCGACTCCGGACTCCGGACTCCGGACTCCGGACCCCGTCCAGTCCCGCGCCAATCACCAGCGCATGTGCACGCCCATGTGGAAGAAGCCGCCGGTCGGACCATCGGGGCCGATGGTGGCCGCGGCCACGCTCGACTTGGCGCCGTCGACGATCTCCATCGGTGCGGCTTCGCCGCCCATCTCGGTTTTCACCCAGCCTGGATGAACACCGTTGACCTTAATCGGGGTGTCGGCCAACGCCTGCGCCAGTTCGACGGTGTAGAGATTCACCGCGGCTTTCGACGTGTCGTAGGCCGGGAAGTTCTTGAGGTAGATCGGTGAATTGCGATCTGCGTGTTCGGCGATCGAGCCCAGGATGCTGGAGAGGTTGACGATGCGTCCGGCCGGTGATTTGCGCAGCAGGGGCAGGAACGCCTGCGTCACGCTGACCAAGCCAAAGAAGTTGGTCTCGAAACTCTTGCGGAAGTGCGCCACGGTGGTGGTGGCCGGCCCGGTGTCCGCGGCGTAGTCGAGGATACCGGCGTTGTTGATCAGGATGTCGAGGTGGCCGTGGCGGCGCTCGACCTCCTTCACCGCGGCGAGGACCGACGTTTCGTCGGTCACCTCAAGCACGAGGGATGCCGCGCTGATGCCTTCAGCGGTGAGTTTCTTCACCGCGTCGGCACCACGCTGCGCATCGCGTGCTCCGATGATCACGTGGATGCCCCGCTTACCGAGCTGGCGGGCGGTCTCGAAGCCGATGCCTTTGTTGGCACCGGTGATGAGGGCGATGGTGGCGGGTGTGGCCATGGGATGCTCCTGCGGTCGGCGGGCGGACCTTCGCGAACGGCGCGGGGCAACGGGAGCGATTTCCCTCCGGGTCGCACAGCGGACCGTTCACGGCGATGCGGCTGCCTCGCCCCCCTCGACCTCGGCCAGGATCGCCAGCAGTTCCTGGACGCAGACGAAACACCCGGAATTGCAGCAGCGTAAACGCTCGCGGTCTTCGATCCCGTCCAGCAGCTTCTCAATGCGCAGGCGCAAAACCGGCGAGTAGTTGCGCTTGGCCAGGGCCTGATCGATACGGGCGGCGCGGTCCATCGACTGGCGTTGTACCAGCAATGTCGCTGCTCGCCATGGCTCAGGCGGTGAACATGGGCACGCGCTGGTGCGACAGTGGGCAACAGACTGTGGGGAAAGACCGCCCTGGCCTTGTGACGCCTCCCGACGCCAGCGAGACTGCCCGCATGACCCCAGCCCGCCTACGCCTCATCATCATCGTCGGGGCCTCGCTACTCACCGTCTGCTGGTTCCTGTGGTGGAGCAGTGCTGGCGTCCAGGCCGACCGCACCTTTGCACGGTTGAAAAGCGCAATCGAGGGTGGCAGTGCCAACGGTGTGCTCGGCAATCTGCATCCGGGCTACGACATCAAGGCTGCGTGGCCGACCCAGCTCGGTGGTGATACTGCGGACATGGTCAACAACGGTACGATGCGTCTGCTGGTGCTGCGTGGGTTGACCGCGTTGTTCCAACTGCAAAGCGCCGATCCGTTCATTTTCCGCTACACTATCACCAACGTCGAGGCGCAGGAGGACGGCACCGTCGCCGTCACTGTCACCATCGCCTTGTCGACCGCTTCCGGGCACCAGCCGCTGACGTTCACACCTTCGTTGACCAACCAACGTTTCATCCTGGCTCAGGATGGCTGGTGGCCGGCGCTCTCTGTCCGCGGTCATACGCCATTCAACGTGAGCTACTGAACCGCCAACGTCGGCGGTGGTTATCAAGCGTGATGGTACGGCGAGCCGGCGAGAATGCTCGCTGCTCGGTAGAGCTGCTCGATGAGCAAGAGATGGGCGAGCTGATGCGGCAGCGTCAGCGCACTAAGCGCGAGCGAAGTGTCGGCCGTCGCCTTGGTCGGCGCATGTGGGCCGTAGGCATCACCGACCAGGAACGCGACCTCACCGTGCGCCATGGTCCATTTGCGCAGGAGCTTGGACAACTGTTCACTCGTCGGCGTCTCGCCGCGTTCGTCGAGCAGGACTTTCCAGCGACTCGATGACGGCCACAGCACGGTGGCGCCCTTGGGTTCCTTTTCCACCACCGTGAGCGTGCCGTAGCGCTGGAAACGTTTGAGGAACTCAGCGCGCAGCGTGAGGATGCTCGCGTCCTTGATCTTGCCCTGCTGGACGACCACCAGACGCATCAGTCGTCGCCGTCGTCGCGCTTCCCGTCGTTCCGGGTACGGCGCGCGAAGTAGCGTTCTCGGAAGGCGTCGCGCCACGCTGGGAACCGATCCTCATCGATGGCTAGGCGGATCGCGCGCATGAGATCCTGGTAGAAATGCAGGTTGTGGATCGTCAGCAGGGTGTCGCCCAGTGGTTCACTGGCGAAGCTCAGGTGACGCAGGTATGCACGACTGTAACCACCCATGCCACTGGTGCCGCCGGAACAGGTGTAGCAGGTGCACGCGGTGTCGATGGCGTAGCGATCCTTGCGGAACTTCTTGTCCTGGATGCGCATCTTGCCATCCCAGGTGAACACCGTGCCTTCGCGGGCATAACGCGTCGGAATCACGCAGTCGTGGATGTCCATGCCGCAGTCGACTGAAGCGACCAGGTCTTCGGGCAGGCCGACACCCATCAGGTAGCGCACCTTGTCCGCCGGCAACAACGGCGCGGTATGTTTGACCACGCGCACCATCGACTCGTGGCCTTCACCGACCGACACGCCGCCGATGGCATAACCTGGCAGGTCGAGCGAGACGAGCTGACTTGCCGCATGTGCGCGCAGATCGAGTTCCATGCCGCCCTGCACGATGCCAAAGAGGTGCTGGTGGTCGGCGAGTTTCACCGCCGTGCAGCGTTTGAGCCAACGGAAGGTGCGTTCGACGCTGGCAGCCACGTAGTCGCGCCCGGCGCGATGATCGACGCATTCATCGAAGGCCATGACGATGTCGGCACCCAACCGGCGCTGGATGTCCATCGAACTTTCCGGTGTCAACGTCGCCGGCGTGCCGTCGACATCGAAACGGAACTGCACACCTTCCTCGGTGATCTGGCGATCCGGCAGACTGAAGACCTGGAAGCCACCCGAGTCGGTGAGGATGGTCTGCTTCCAGTGCATGAGCTTGTGCAGACCGCCGTGACGTTCGACCAGTTGCGTGCGATCGGCCAAGCTCAGGTGGTAAGTGTTGGCCAGCACCACCTGCGCGCCAGTAGCGGCGACCTGCTCAGGCGTGACACATTTCACCGATGCCTGGGTGCCGACCGGCATGAAGGCCGGGGTTTCGACCACACCATGTGCGGTGACGAAACGACCACGCCGGGCGCTCGTCGCACCCGCAGCCTGTTTGAGCAGGCGGAACTTCAGCCCTCCGCCAGGGGTCCAGGTTGGGATTTCGTTGGTCGGCAGGTCAGGCATGGGCGGCATGGTCGAAACCACCACCGTCTCGGCAACCGCCGCACCCGGAAACACCACACCCCAGGAGGAGGCCTCCTGGGGTGTGCGGGAAACGCGCCGGACCAGAAACCGTCAGACCGTCCTGGCACCCGCGTAGAGACCGGCCAGCAACGTATCAAGCTCGGATTCAATGCTCACCGCGTTGATGATGCGGTTGCGACTCTGGAGCCCGACCCACTTCTCGAACACGTGCGATTTGCCGTGGGTGATGGCGTGCTGGAACTCGTCTTCGGTCACCGGGATCAGGTTGATGATGCCGGAACGTTCAGAGCGCGCGGTGCCGCTGAAACGGCTGGTGGCGCTGCGGGGTTCGGCCGGTGGGCGGTTGAACGACGAGGTCGCCGGACGCGAAGCCGGTGGCGCACTCGGGCGGGCCGGAGCAGCGGGCGCGATCGGTGGCGTCGGTCTGGCGGGAGCACTCGGCGCTTTGGCTACCGGAGCAGCCGGCGTGCCATCCTCGAATTCGAATTCTGGAGCGACCGACGGAGCGGGCGCATGTTTCTTCGTCAGTGTCGGATCGTTGGCGGTCGCCGGCATGTCGCCGATCTCGAAATCGCCGCTCGGATCCTTGCTCTTCTGCGCCGTCGGCACCTTGATGACTGGGAGCACCGGTTCGAAGGTCCCCAGTTCCGGCTCGATCGGTTCCATCATCAACGGTTCGACCGGGATGGCTTCGGCTTCGGCTTTGAGGCTGATCGGTTCGATGATCGCCGGCGCGATGGCTTCATCGCTGGAGAGCAGATCGTCGATGTCCTGGATCTCCGGCACGATGTTGTCGGCGGAAGGCATCGGTGGATGCGCAGCGGCGACGTTCACCACCGGCATCGGGCGGCTGGGCGGTGCGGGCGGTTGCGGCGCGACGCGCGACATCATCTGCGTGACGCTCTTGGGCTCGACGTCCTGCGTGAAGGCGATGCTGGTGTCCTTCGCCTGCACCTTGCCCGAGTAGTATTTCTCAATGCCCTGGGTGATTTCGCTGCGGGTGGCGACGACTTTCTTAATGTCGAGGCCGGTCTTCGATTCGAGTACGCGGATGGTTTCCGCGTCGAGCGGATTGACCATCGCGAGGGTCAGCAAGCTGCCGAGTTTATCGACCGGGAAGACACCGAAGTGCGTCGCATCTTCGCGCGCGATGGTGTCGAGCGCCTTCTTGCGGATCTCGTACTTGTCGACCTTGAGGTGCGGCACCCAACATTCCTGGGTCAACGCGTTGACCATCTGCTCTTCGGTGATGAAGCCGAGTTCGACTGCAGCGACATCAATCGGCTGGCTGTCGTTTTCGGACTTGCCCTTCACTTGGCCGACCTGGCCGTCGTCGAGAAGGTTCGCCTTGTTGCGCAAGAAATCGAGCAGCGCGTTGTCACCGGTGCGGCACGGACCACCAGCGCGACGACTGGCCTGGGCGAGTCCGCCGGTGAACTCCGGCGGCTTGCTGCTGCCGACCATGATCGGGTCTTTGCCCTTCGGTCGCGACGGCGCGCTGATCATTTCCGGTTCGGATGCCGATGGTTGGCGCATCACGCGATCGGAGGGCGAACGCGGACCGGCGGGTGCCGGGGCGGATGGACGGGGTGCGGCCGGCTTGACGATGGCGGTCTTGCCCGATGGAGCCTGCGGCGCGGTCGGGGCGGCAGGAGCGGCGGGCTTGCCACCGGGAGCAACGATGCGACGGCTCTTGCGTGGCGCCTGTTGTTCCGGCGCCTCTTCCTTGTCCTTGTTCTTCTTGCCGCCGAAGAATCCCATGATCGTCCCCTGATGGTCGCACGTCGCCGGACGATGACTGGAAGCAGTCGTCGTCACCGTCGCAACGGTGTTCGCATCCTGCTCAAAGCAGGGTCGGATGACATCAGCAAACCATTGCCGGAGGCCAGCCTAGGGCCATTCCCGTATCACACTCAACACTTGGCGCGATCGTCTGTCACAACCCTTGGCCCTCGCGTTCTGGAACACGTCGGCCATCCTGCCCCGTCACGTCCAACGGACGAAGCGATAGGGCGTCCCCCATCCGGTGGGTTGCCTAGGCAGCGGACGGCAGCACCGTCCCCTTCTCATCCGGCGCATCCGAAGCATCAGGAGTCTCCATGGCGGTTCTCAATTTCGACATCAAGACGGTTACGCTGCCCAGCGGCGAGGAATCCAAGGCCGTCTTCCTCACCGGCTCGATCGACGCGAGCACCAACCAGACCTTCGAAGGCCGCCTGACCGACATCCTCAACAGCGGCACGCACAACGTGATGCTGGTGCTGACCAATGTGAAATACATCAACTCCACTGGTCTCGGCACGATCGTGAAGTGCGTCGACAATTTCCGTGAGAAGAACGGCGACATCAAGCTGGTCGGCGTGCCGACCAAGGTCATCGCGTTGTTCGAGATGCTCGGCCTGCTCGCGCTGTTCGAGACCCACGAGACCATCGAGGCCGCCGTCGCCAGCTTCGGCAAGAAGGCCGCCAAGGCCGCCGCCGCGCCGACCGCCAAGTTCCCCATCCAGTTCAAGCACCCGATCACCGGCATGGGCCTGAATGTCAGCCAGCCCGGCCGCTTCAAGGATCCGCGCAGCGGCGACTACTTCAGCATCGACCAGAACGGCACCATCGAGTTCTACGAGATGTCGAAGGTCAAGATGGTCGAAGCGAAGCTACCCTGCGACATGGACTTCGCCGCCGGCATCAGCTCGCTCGCCACCGCCCTTGCCGTGCGCCTCAATCTGCCGGCTGACATGACCAGCCGCGTGCAGAAGGGCGTCAACGACGCCAGTTCACTGATCCGCGGCAACGCCAAGGACGCCAACGAGACCTGCAACGTCCTGCTGGTCGGCGACCAGGACAAACTCCAGATCGGCATCGTGGGGTATGGCCAAGCGCTCAACCTCAAGCCCGGCGATCCCGGCCTCAAGGCGCTCGAAGCGAGCATGGACGAGGTCAAACATACCGTGCTGCCGACACGTGGCTTCCTGCTGACGATGACCAAACGCGTGAAGTAATTGCCACGGGCTACGGCCCACAGGCTACAGACCACAGACACGCCGGCGAAATCGCCGGCGTGTTTGCGTTTCCGGTACCACGAGAGTCGCAGGGACACGACCTGTGGTCTGTAGCCCGTAGCCTGTAGCCTGCAAAACATGCAGCCCACCTCCGATTCCGACTACATGCGCATCGCCCTGCACGAGGCCAAACTCGCCGGTGACGAAGGCGAAGTCCCGGTCGGTGCCGTGGTGGTCTGCGATGGCCGCATCATCGGTCGCGGCCGCAATGCCTGCGAACGCCTCAACGATGCTACCGCGCATGCGGAGATGGTCGCCATCACCGCGGCCTCGCAGGCGCTCGGCACCTGGCGACTGGAGGACTGCACGCTCTACGTGACGCTGGAGCCGTGCCCGATGTGCATGGGCGCGTGCCTCAATGCGCGGGTCAAACGCGTCATCTACGGTGCCTTCGAACCCAAGGCCGGTGCCTGCGGCAGCGTGGTCGATCTGCGTGCGCCGGGGGGCTACAACCACGCGATCGAGGCGACCAGCGGCGTCCTGGGTCAGGAATCGGGAGAGCTGCTGAAGTCGTTCTTCCGTGCGCTGCGGGAACGCAAACGCGCGGACGGCTGAGAGAAAGCAAAGAGACGGAGAAGAGACTTTTACCGCAAGAGACGCAGAGGTGGGAAGAGGGCAGCAGAGCGGAAGGATCAGGAGGAGGTTGCGAGCCAAGCCCCTGCTTCTCTGCGGCCCTCTTCCCACCTCGGCGACTCTGCGGTTTGATTTGCTGCCCCGTTCTTCACCGCTGGTGGCACGCAGCCCCCGCACTCGTTGCGCCGGCACGGCCCGCCCTAGATTGCGCCGCTATGCTGACCGAACTGCTGCCCGACGATGCCGCTCTCGCCGACCTGTTGGGGGCGACGCACCAGCGGTTCCAGCGGCTCATCGCCGAGGCCGAGGCCAAGGCCCGTCCGTTTTACGCCAAGGTGCTCGGGCGCGAGGCCTCGATCAGCCAAGTCATCGATGAGGTCTTCGCCGCCGTCGAGCGCGATGGCGACCAGGCGGTCGCGCATTACACCAAACTATTCGATGGCGCTTCGTTGCCTGCGACGGCCCTGCGGGTGCCGGATGAGGAACTGGCCAAGGCGTGGTACGCCTGCGATCCGAAACTGCGCAACGCCCTGTCGTTCGCGATCAAACAGGTGGAGAGCTACCAGCGCCGCCTGATGCCGCGCAGCTTCGGCACCAACTTGGAAGAACCGCTGGGCGTGCGTTGGGCACCGCTCGCGCGTGTCGGCGCCTATGTGCCTGGTGGTCCGAAAGGCTCGCTGCCGCTGTTCTCGTCGGTGATCATGAACCTGGTGCCGGCCAAGATCGCCGGCGTTCGCGAACTGGTGCTGATGACGCCGCCGCGCGAAGACGGCACCATCGCGCCGGAACTGCTCGCCGCCGCGCACGCCGTTGGGGTGACCGAAGTCTACCGCGTCGGCGGCATCCCCGCGATCGCCGCGCTGGCCTGCGGCACCGGCAGCATCCGCGTGGTCGACAAGATCGTCGGCCCAGGAAACCTCTACGTCACCTTGGCCAAACGCCACGCCTTCGGCCGCGTCGACATCGACATGCTCGCCGGGCCAAGCGAGATCCTGGTGATCGCCGATGAATCGGCGAATCCCGCGTTCGTCGCCGCCGATCTGCTGTCGCAGGCGGAGCACGACACGCTCGCCATGGCCGTGTGCCTGACCGTCGGCAATGGCGTCGCCTCGGCCATCCAGCAGGAGCTGAGCAGCCAGATCGACACCCTCCCGGAGGAACGCCGGGCCGTCGCGAGCGAGAGCGTGCGCCGCTTCGGCCGTCTGGTGCGTTGCAGCGACTTGACGCAGGCGGTGGCGATCGCCAACAAGATCGCGCCCGAACACCTCGAACTGTTGGTGAAGAAACCTAAGCCGCTGATGGCGCAACTGGTCAACGCCGGCGCGATCTTCGTCGGCCCCTGGAGCCCGGAGCCGATCGGCGATTACGTCGCCGGCCCCAGCCACACCCTGCCCACCGGCGGCACCGCACGCATGTGGTCGGGCATCGGCGTCGACACCTTCCTGCGCCGCACCTCGATCATCAATTTCAACGAGGCGGATTTCCGCCACTGCGCCGACGCCGGATTGACGCTCGCACGCGGTGAAGGGCTCGAAGCGCACGCACGGTCGATTGAGATCCGCTTGCGTGGTTGAGCCGCGTGGGTGTGTGCCCTGTATCGCATCGGATTCTGGCTGGGCACCGGTAAGTATTCCTCGTTGTCGAAACTGCGGGACATGACCTGAGCATGTGCGACCAGTGCGATCCTTTCTTCCTGCCGGTCGGGGTCGGTGCCGATCGCGCGTGGCGCGAACAACTCGACCGCCTGCGCCAGGCGATCCGTGATGACGTGTTGGCCATCGTCGGCGGCTACTTGCCGCCCGATGGCACCGCACCGCCGACCTGCGCGCGCATCACCGCGTCGTGCACCGTCTGCGCCCAGCTCTTCCTGCTTGAACGCGGGATGTGCTCGGCCTTCGGCGATCAGTGGCATCCCCTGCATGGCAACTGAGTACGGGAACTGACGTGGCGAAGCGGGCGAAACATCACGGCAAGCTCGACGACAACGCTCTGGCGGCGATCTACGACACCTTGGCCGCAACCATCACGCCGAAAAGTGATCTGGAGTACGCCTCGGCATTTGAACTGTTGGTCGCCGTGGTGTTGTCAGCGCAAGCGACCGACAAGTCGGTGAACCTGGCGACGCGCAGGCTTTATCCGGTGGCCAATACGCCGCAGGCCATCTTGGCGCTCGGCGTCGAAGGGCTGACCCCCTACATCAAGCACATCGGCCTGTACCGTGGGAAGGCGAAGAACGTCATCGAACTGTGCCGCCTGCTGATCGAGCGGCATGGCGGCGAAGTGCCCGGCTCCCGTGACGAACTGGAGGCGCTGCCCGGTGTCGGGCACAAGACCGCCAGCGTGGTGCTCAACATCGCCTTCGGTCAGCCGACCATCGCGGTCGACACCCATGTGCAGCGCGTGGCCAACCGCCTGGGCATCGCCAAGACCAGCACGCCGGAACAGACCGAGCAGGTGCTGCTCGCGCGCACGCCGGCGAAACACCTCCAACACGCGCATCATTATCTGATCCTGCATGGTCGTTACCGCTGCACTGCGCGTGCTCCGCGCTGTGGTGATTGCCCGGTTCGTCAGTGGTGCCCGTTTCCCTACCAGACCCCGGCCTGATCGTCCACGTGATGACCGCGCGGCTTACCCGCGACGCAACGCATCCGAACGCCGACCACCCAACACCACCGTGCGACCACCATGATGGAAGGTCAGCCGTTCCACGCTGCCCGCCATGATCACCAGGCCACGCCCGTTTCCGAGGTTGCGACGACGTCCGCGGAAGGCGCGCAACGCTTCGCGCACACTGAATCCCTTGCCCTGGTCGCTGACATGCAGGTCCCACTGCTGACCATCAGCCCACAATTCCAACTCCACCGTCAATTCGATATGTCCACGGTTGCCATGCACCACGGCGTTGCCCACCGCCTCATGCAGTGCGTGGGCCAGCAGATCGGTCTGCTCACTGGTGAGCCAATGCCAGGAATGCATGCGCTCGATCACCAGGGTGACCGCGTCATCGCCATGGACGAACGCCGAGGGGAACGACAGGTGCAGATGACGGATTCCGCGCTGGGGTGGCGCGTCGGCATGGATCTCAAGGTGCTCGATCATCGCGAGTTGGTTCGGCGTCGGTTCCTCTCCACGGGTTGGTGGCACCGAGGCATTCATGAGGGATGCGTTTCCAACGCGGCCAGCGCAGTGGCGACATCGCGGTGCATTTGCACGCGCTGATGCAGACCGGCGATACGCAGGATCTCGGCCAGAGTCCCGGTGACGCCGCTGAGCACCACCCGGCGACCACGTTTCTGCGCCGCCATCCACAACATCACCATGCGTCCGAGCATCGCCGAGGAGATGTAACGCACCCGCGTGAGATCGAGCACGAGATCGTCGGCGGAACCGACGGCGGCATGCAGATCGTGATCCAGACGGTCCACCATCACCGGATCGAATAGCCGCGGCATCATCACCTCGGCAACCACCACCGCTCCCATGCGGGTGATCATCCAGGGCGTTGGTTCGCTGGCCGCTATGTCATGCTGATGGCTCATGACGGCCGACCAGCGCCACGCGGTGCGTACCAGACCTCGACCATGCGAACGACCTCCCGTACCAGAACAGGAGGACCATAATGATTGCATCACTTTGCAAGAGTCTGCGATTGAACCGCTTGGCGGGTCTGAGCTTTTTTACCCGGGCAAAACTGACAAAAAACGGCCGTGGCGACTGCCACGGCCGTTTCAGCCCTCCGTCCATCGGGTAATGAGGCGCAGCCGACGAAACTGAGACACGACCAAGCCCGTGGGGGCAGACCCGCAGGGCCGCGGGGGCGAAAGCCCCCGTGCAAACACCATCACTTCTTCGGCGCTGATTCCTTGAGTGCCTTTTCGATCGCGGCGGTGACGCTCGCGTCGTCCGGCGTGGTCTTGGGCTCGAAGCGGTCGATGACCTCACCCTTCCGGTTGATGAGGAACTTGGCGAAGTTCCAACCGATGTCGCCGGGCTTGGGGCTCACGGTGGTCAGGTACTTGTAGAGCGGATCGATGTCATCGCCCTTCACGCTGACCTTGCCCAGCACCGGAAAGCTGACGTCGTACTTGGTCTTACAGAACGTCTGGATCTCCTCGTTGGTTCCCGGTTCCTGGCCGTTGAAGTTGTTGGCGGGAACACCGACCACCACCAGGCCGGCGTCCTTGTACTTGTCGTAGAGCGCTTCGAGCGCGGTGTACTGCTTGGTCAGGCCGCACTTCGAGGCGACATTCACCAGCAGGACCACTTGGCCATGGTGCTGCGCGAGCGGGTAGTCTTTGCCATCGGCGGACTTCAGCGTCGCCTGCAGCGGCGATTTCATCGGACCGTCAGCCGCCACGGCGGGAACCGCGAAGGCCAGCGCGGCGATCGCCAACGAGAGGATGAGGGACGTGGTGTTCATGGGCATTCCAGGGTGGTGGTGAGCGCAGAAGAATGGTGGGGAAGGTCGGCAGCATGTCGCCCGTCCCGCCAGCGCCATCGCCCAGCAGCCCGGTCGCCACGCATGCCTGTCGACCCAATGATACGGGCACGTATCATCGCCCGTTGGTACCGAAAATGCAGTGAGCGGAATCCAGAGCGCAGAGATATGGCCCCCTGATCGTGTTGGCTGTCGATTCTGCATTCTGCATTCCTCGTTCTGCATTGGCACCACCCCCTTCCCTCCCCAGGCACCACCGCTAGCGTCCGCGCTCCCCGCATTTCGGGGGTTCACCGGCAGGGTCAGGAGCACGATTTCCCATGGGCAGCTACACCATCTCGGTCATCCACGGCGACGGCATCGGTCCAGAGGTCGGCGTCGAGGGCGTGCGCGTGATGCAGACCATCGGGGCGAAGTTCGGCCACACCTTCACTTTCACGGAATACCTCGCCGGCGGCGCAGCGCTCGACAAGGTCGGCGTGCCGATGCCCGACGACACCATCAAGGGCGTGAAGGACAGCGCCGCGCTGCTGTTCGGTGCCATCGGTGGCCCGAAGTGGGAAAGCCTGCCGCACCACCTGAAGCCGGAAGCCGGCCTGCTGAAGATCCGCAAGGAGCTCGGTGCCTTCGCCAACCTGCGTCCGGCGGTGGTGTACGACGAGCTGCTCGACGCCTCGACCATCAAGCCGGAAGTGCTCAAGGGCACCGACGTGCTGGTAGTCCGCGAACTGACCGGCGGCATCTACTTCGGACCCGGCGGCATCACCGGCGACGGCGCCAACCGCGTCGGCATCAACACCGAAGTGTATTCCACCGCTGAGATCCTGCGCATCGGCAAGGTCGCCTTCGAGACCGCCCGCCTGCGCCGCAAGTCGGTGTGTTCGGTCGACAAGGCCAACGTGCTGGTGTCGAGTCAGCTCTGGCGTGAAGTGATGATCGATCTCTCCAAGAGCTATCCCGACGTGAAGCTCTCGCACATGTACGTCGACAACTGCGCCATGCAGCTGGTGCGCAATCCACGCCAGTTCGACGTCATCGTCACCACCAACATCTTCGGCGACATCCTCAGTGATGAAGCCTCGATGATCGCCGGGTCGATCGGCATGCTGGCCTCGGCGTCGATCGGCGGTCCGGTCGGCTTGTTCGAACCGATCCACGGCTCGGCGCCCGACATCGCTGGTCAGCAGAAGGCCAACCCCCTCGCGATGATCGGCTCGGCGGCGATGCTGCTGCGCTTCGGGCTCAAACTCATCGCTGAAGCCGACGCCATCGAGGCGGCGATCCGCAGTGTGCTGAAGGATGGCCTGCGCACCGGCGACATCGCCAAGCCCGGCGAGAAGACCATCGGCACCAAGGCCATGGCCGACGCGGTGGTGGAGCGGTTGAAGAAGTGATCTGACCATGGCGCGCGGCCTGCCACGTCTGCCGATAAAAGGGCCACTCGCCGTCGTCGCTGTGCTCATCGCCTTGGGCGTCGGTGCGGTGACCTGGGCAGAGAAGTCCGGCTGGCTCTACGTTTGGGTTCCCGCGCTGACGCCACCACCGCTGAGCGATGGCGGTGCGGGGACGTTGCTCAAGGTTCGCGACGGCGACACCGTGGAGGTGCGTTACCACGACCTCGCGCTCGCCGTGCGCCTCAGGAACATCGACACCGCCGAGTCCGCCCACCCCGACGCCCAACGCAACACCGCCCTGGGCGAGGAGACCTCGCGCTGGGCCAAGTCGTACCTGGCTGGCGTGCGGGTACGGGTCGAGTTCACGCGCAAGGACTGGCGCATCGACAAGGACCACCACGGCCGCGCGCTCGGCCTGTTGTGGCTCGACCGCGACCCGGTCGGACCCGGACCGGAGGATGAGCTGTATAACGAGACGGTGATCCGCCTGGGGTACAGCCGCTACGTCACCACCTACGGCACCGGCGGCCCCTACCACCAGCGCTTCAGCGACGCCGAGGCCGAGGCCAAGGCCGCCAAACGTGGGGTCTGGCGAAGGTAACCAGCGACCTGGTAGGCACTTCCTCCCAAGCCGCAGCTTGCGGATGCCGCTGTGGGCCATAGAAAGCCGCACTTATGATGAACCCCTCTCGTGCCGTCGTGGCGTGCCTCGTCGCCGTCGCCTCCCTCACCCTCGGCGGTTGCGGCTGCGACCGCGATCTGGCCTATAAGGATGTGCAGATCCAGGAACTGGAGCGCATCAACAAGGAGCTGGAAGAGCAGCTCGCGCGCAAGGGCACCGAACACGTGAACAAGGTCATTGCTGCCGCGCCAGTTGGCCAGCCATCGCGTATCACCGATAAGCAGGCGGTCGGCGACGGCGTGGACGTCCGCGACCGCAACCGCGAAATCATCTTCTCGATCGAAAGCTCGATCCTCTTCAAGCCGGGTCAGGCCGTGCTGAGCGCCGAAGCCAAGGAATCGATCGCCCGCGTGATTGCCCTCATCAAACAGAAGTACCCGAACCACTACGTGCGCGTCGAAGGCCACACCGACGACCAGAAGATCAGCCGCTCGAAGGATAAGTGGGAAGACAACTGGGATCTCGCCGGTGGTCGTGCCCGCGTGGTGCTGAAGTACCTGCTCGATCGTGGTCTCAACGCCCAGGATCTCGGCTTCGCTGGTTACGCCGAGGTGCGTCCGGTCACCCCGGGCAGCAACGAGGCGGCGCGCAAGCAGAACCGTCGCGTCGAGATCGTCGTCATCCCCAAATAAGCGGCAGCGACGAAACGGCATCTGATCGGCACCTGAGCTTATGGCAGGCGTCAAACGCGGGCCAGCAGGCGACCTTACCCTGGTCGTCGGCTGGCTCGCACTCTTATGGGCGATCTTCATCGTCGACATCGTGCTGCGCACGGTCTTCGATATCTGGATCGCGGGCTGGCTCGGATTGTTGCCACGGTCGCGTGATGGCCTGCTCGGCATCCTGACTTCCCACCTGCTGCATGCGAACCTCACCCACATCGCGATGAACTCGCTCGGGTTGTTCATCCTCGGTTGGGCCTCGTGCCGTTACAGTCGTTCGCTGACGGCGCTCGCGGTGCTCTATAGCATGCTCTGCGCCGGGGTGCTCACCTGGCTCATCGGTTCCCTGAACGGACCGCTCGCCGTGCACATCGGTGCCAGCGGCGTGGTCTTCGGGCTGATCGGCTGGTTGATGGCCAACGGCATCTTCCGCCGCGATTGGCGCGCGATCATCATCACCGTGCTGGTGGTGGTGCTCTACGGCAGCGCACTGGCCGGGGCATTGCCCTCCAACGATCCCGCCCTCGCGCAGATCAGTTGGGAGATGCACCTCGGTGGCTTCGTCGGCGGCGTACTCGCGAGTTGGCACCTGCGCAAAGCAAAGGCGTAGATTGGCCCAATGTCCGATGTCCGATGTCCGATGCTTTTGACATCGGACATCGGACATCGGACATCGGACATTCCTATAGCCCCAGGATCTCGCGGATGATCTTCTCCGCCTGCGGATCATGCGCGTGATCACGCAGGTATTTCAGCAACTGGTGCTGGAGTTTATTGCCGATGCGCTCCAGACCGTATTTCAATTCCGGATTGTCCTTCAGCCCCAGTTTTCCCACGAGTCTGGCTTCTTCCGCGGCAATGACGTCGGCGAAGTAGCCGGCAACCTGTGCCATCAGCGCGCCGCGATCGTGGCGCACGTCGGTGGCGTAACTCGTCACCAGTGAATCGACCAGGGCACTGGCGGCGTCGACCTCGTCGCGCCGCAGTTGCTGATTGGCCGAGACCACCTGTTCCAGGTGATCAATGTTATAGAGATAGACGTCGCTGAGTTCGCCGACTGATGGCTCGACGTCGCGCGGCACCGCTAGGTCCATGAACATCAACGGCTGCCGTCGCCGACGCATCGCCTGTTTGACATCCGCCACCGTGATCACGGCATGCGGAGCAGCGGTCGAGGTCACCACGATGTCGTGTTGCGTCAGGGCATCACTGAGCATCGACCACGGCAACACCTGCGGCACGAAGTCGACGGAGCGGAACTCCTCAGCCAAGGCGTGGGCACGGTCCTCGTTACGATTGATGATGGTCAATTCACGCACGCCCGCCGTCAGCAGGTAACGCACCGCCAACTCAGCGATCTCGCCAGCACCGACCACCAGCAGGCGCGCGCGCTCGACCTCGCCGTGGATGTGCTTGGCCAGATCGACCGCCACCGATGCAACGCTGAGTTTGAACTTACCGATGGCGGTGTTGTTGCGCACGTCCTTAGCCACGCCGAGCGCACGCTGGAACAACGGATTGAGCACGGCACCGGTGAACTTGCCCTGATGGGCGATGTCGTAGCCGGTTTTCACCTGATGGACGATCTGGTATTCGCCGAGCACCAAGCTCTCCAGACCACTGACCACGCGAAACAAGTGGCGCACGCCATCCATGCCCGGATGCCAGAACGCGTGCGCATCCAAGGTCGCGGCATCGACCCCCTGATGTTCCGCCAAGCGGGTGATCACCTGCTGACGATCCGGCGTGCCGGCGAGGTAACATTCCAGACGGTTGCAGGTCGACAGCACCACGGCTTCGCTCGCCCCAGGCGTGGTCGACAGCAATGCGAGCAGGCGGTTTATGCCCTCGATCGGCACCGCGAGCTTTTCGCGCAGTTCCACCGGCGTGCGGTGATGATCGACGCCAAAAACTACGAACGGCAGGGACGGTGCCGTGCCGCCTGCCTCACCCATGGGTGACCAACAATTGGCTGATGGCACCGAGCGCGGCGATCGACATCGCACCGACCGCTCCCAGCGCGACCCCATGGCGGTTGAGCCGACCGGTCGAACGCAGGGCGAGGACGAGGACCAGCAGCGCCATGGTCATGAGGGCGAGCACGATCGACGGCTGGGCCAGGCTGATGTTGCGCGTGAGTTGCATCGCTGCACCACCGGTGGCGAGTCCCCCCATCAGCAAGGCGGTAGCGATCACCAACGTGCGCTCGGTAAGTCGTTCCAGCAGCGGCAGGCTGGGCAGGCGCAGTGCGCGCGGTGATGGCGATTTGAGCTGACGCACGGCGGTCAGGTACATGCCACCGGCCGCGCCGCTGAGCAGCATCACCGCAAGATGCAAGGCCATGAAACCGACATGGATGCGGGTGATCCATGGTGTCGTACCGGTCGATGGAGTGACGTTGGCTCCACTGGCGAGTTCTGCCATCGCCACCAACAACGCCATACCGCCCACCGGCAGGACCAGGATGGTGCGACTGGGCGAGGCGAGGTAACGCGAGACGAAGAACATGCTGGCGACCGCGGCCCACACCGCGAGCACGGCATAGGTGAAATCCCGTTGCGCGGGATCCAGCAAGCTCAACACCAGACTGACGCTGTGCAGGATCAGACCCAGCCACAGCGGGATCAGGTGCGCCGAACGTCGTTCGTCGGACACCGCCATCTGCTGCCAACGCAATACGGCGGCAGCCACATAACAGAGGCCAGCGGCGGCAATGAGGATGATGGCGGTCAAGTGCACGTGCGTAGACTAGACAGACGATCAGTGGGCACAATCGGACCGGTGAAGAAGAGGCAGACCGGTGAAGAAGAGGGGTTAAGGTCGTGAATCTGGGCCTGTCGTGCTGCATTCACGTTGACCCACCAACCACGCCGAAACACGCACGTACATGACCCCAGTCCCCATCCCTAATCCCTAATCCCTAATCCCTAATCCCTAATCCCAAATCTTTAGCCCCTCGGTGCAATCCTCACGGACTGATGGCGGATACCGCGGACAGGTTGCGCAGATCGTTGTCGAGGATCTCGATGCGGATGCCGCCCCAGAAACCCGGCTTGTCCACGATATCGTCGGCACCCGCCTGGAGGTAGACACGTTTCCACAAACGATAGGTGGCGACGCCACGCACCAGGACGTCGCCTTCCTCGTAACGCCGGTCATTGACCTCGCGCTCGTTGTCCTTGGCACGCGCCATGACACGCAGCGACAGATCCCCGATCACCGGCACCTCAATGACGCCACCGAGCTTGGTCTCGATCAGACCAAGACCGACGCTGAGCCGATACTTCTGTGACTCATCATCAGGGAAGAAGCGCCAACCGAGCAACAGGGTGAAATCGATATTGAGCTTGTCCTGATCCTCGGCGAGCGGATCGCGGTCCTCCGGTTCGGTGCGGTAGGACACGCCTGCCTCGTAGTATTTCCACGGCTTCGGTTCGAGCCGCAGGTAAGCACCGTAGGTAGTGACACCGCTGTCGGCGTTGCTGCCGCCAGCGGCCGCGAGGTAGAACTTGAAGTCGCTGAAGCCAGAGGTCACCGGCTTCACTTCCTCCAGGCGATCGCTGAAACTGTCGACCGCGTTGACGGCCTTGTCGTGCAGGGTGTCCTCAAACACCAGCTTGCCGATCGTACCTTTGCCCGCGGCGATCTGCGTGGTGATGACGTCGAGGTTGTCACCCACGCGATCGAACTTAGCGGTGGCGTCGGCGAGGTTGGCGACGGTCTTGCGCAGGTCCTCGCGGTTCTCGGTCACCGTCTCATCGATGGTCTTGGCGGCAGCGGCGACGTTGTCGACGAATTCGGGCAGCTTGTCCGCCGCCTTCTTGATCGCGACGCGGTTCTCTTCCACCAGATCGCGGATCTGCTTGGACATCTCCTCGAACCGCGTGACGGTGGCGGCAATCGACTCGCGATTGTCTTCCACCAGCTTGGCGATGCGTTCGGACATCAACGAGAAGTTGGTGATCGCATCGCCAACCTGCTTGCGGTTGTCCGCCACCAAGCCTTTGATCTCGTCCGAGGCCTTGCCAAAGCTGTCGAGCGCGATTTTGGCGGTGACGATCGTCTCTTTGATGTTTTGACGATTCTCGTCGATTAAACTTTTGACCGAGGCGAAGACCTCGTCGATGCCGACCGGTTCCTGGCCAATATGCTGATTCAATGCCTCCGGCGTGATCGGGCGACCGGAACGCGACGAGATGTCCATCGCCGAACCGCCGAGCAGTCCCTGGGTAATCGAAAAACGGCTGTTGCCGTCGATCAGCACCATCGGCTGACGATCCGGCTGGACGGTGAAATTAATGCGGACCATCGGGTTGCCATCCGGGCCAAGGATCGGCGCGACCTCGCTGATGGTGCCGATGCGTACACCGTTGTAGGTGACCTGGTCGCCCTCCTTGAGTTTTTCCACCCGTGGGAAACGGATGGCGTACTCACCACGCGACGAACCGATCTGGGTCACAAAGATGGTGAACCACAGCAACAAGCCGAGGCCGATGAAGAACAGAATGCCGACCTTGATCTCGCTATTCACAACATCGCTCCGGGCATGGGCGGGGACTGTATGCCATAGTCGCCTTTGGCAACGAGCGATAACATCTTGATTGCCACGGTCCGGGGTCCGGAGTCCGGGGTCCGGCGCCCACCAGTACGACGCAAATCGCCCTCAGCATCACATTGCGCATCCACAGACACCAGGACATCCGCACACAAGACTCCGGACCCAGGACCCCGGACCCCGGACGGGGGCAATGGATTCATTTCCCATACCCTTCAGTAAGCGGCCCCGTGGTCGACCCGGTCAACATCTGCTGCAACACCGGATGCGGATTCGCACGGATCTGGTCCTTGGTGCCGACCGCGATCAAACGCCCCTTGTAAAGCATCGCGATGCGGTCGGCGATCATGAAGGCGGCGCTCAGGTCATGGGTGATGACGATCGAGGTCACGCCCATGGTGCGCTGGATCTCGAGCGTCAGCTCGTTGACGCCGTTCACCGTCACCGGATCCAGGCCGGTGGTCGGCTCGTCGTAAAGGATGATCTCCGGTTTCTGCACGATCGCGCGGGCGATACCGACGCGCTTGCGCATGCCGCCGGACAGGCTCGCCGGTTTGAGCTGCAGGATCTCCTCCGCCGGCAGGAACACCGCCTTGAGCGCGGCGATCACCCGCGTGCGGACTTGGTCGAGCGGCA
The DNA here is from genome assembly GCA_013816485.1 of Planctomycetota bacterium. GTDB lineage: Bacteria > Planctomycetota > UBA11346 > UBA11346 > UBA11346 > BOG-1363. The sequence continues at coordinate 68,534 of JACDEI010000015.1, read as the reverse complement.
AGTGATCGACTTCGATCAGTGGCAGACCGACGTTCTCCAACACCGTCAGCGAGTTCAGCAGGGCGGCCATCTGGAACACCACGCCCAGGCGTTTGCGGTAGTGTTCGAGTTCCGCCGCCGTGGCGAGATTCAGATCCAGCTCGCCAACCTTCACCGAACCTGCGTCGGCCACCAAGAAACCCAAGATGTGGCGGATCAACGTGGTTTTCCCTGAACCGGAACCACCCAAGATCACCAGGGTCTCACCCTTGTAGATGTCCAGGTCGATGCCACGCAGGATGTGACGCGGACCAAAACGCTTGTTCAGGTCGCGGATGCGCATCAGGACCTGTTTGCCCTCGGGCACCGGGTCGAGCGGCCAACCACGTTCCATTTCCTGGCGTGTCCATTGCTGGTTGTCGGTCGTGCCGGTCATTCAAAACACCCGCTTCATGGCGAGCTGCACGAAGGTGGTGAGGAACAGGTCCATCAGCAGGACGAAGATCACGCTGAGCACCACGGTGCGGGTGGTCGACTTGCCGACACCTTCAGCGCCGTCGCTGGTGTGCAGGCCCTGGTCGCAGGCGATGGTGCCGATCAGACAGGCGAAGAATACCGACTTGACCAGACCACCGATGACGTCGCTATAGGCCAGGAACTGGCTGTCGGTCGCCGACTCGAAGAATGAAGACACCGTAATTCCGAACGTCGCGCTGGAGATCATTGCACCGCCCAAGATGCCGACGAAGTCCGCGATCAAGGTCAGGATCGGCATGGCGATGATGAGTGCGATGATGCGCGGCATCACTAGGTAACGCACCGGATCGATCGACATCGAGCGCAGTGCATCGACCTCTTCGTTGACCGCCATGGTGCCGAGTTCGGCCGCCATCGCCGAGCCGACACGCGCGAGGATGATCACCGCCGCCCAGATCGGTCCGAGTTCCCGGCAGAAGGTCACGCTGATCAGACCGCCCAGGGTGTTGAGCGCGCCGTAGTCCTCCAACGTCGCGCCCATCTGCACCGCCATGATCATGCCGGTCAGGCCCGAAATCAGCGACAACACCACGAGCGAACCGAAACCGATGAACTCGATCTGCTTGAGGATCATCGGGTAGGCACGACCGGCCTGGGAAAGGTAGCCCATCGCCTGGTAGAACAGGAGACAGGCACGGCCAGCGACCTGCGCCCGTTCCAGAATGCCCTTGCCGGTGTTGCCGACCACCCGGACACCGGCTTCCTTGGCAAAACCAGCGAAGGTAGTGGTGCGGCTGACCTCCAACGCCTTCTGCTGCTGGTCGGGGGTCATGCACGGCTCCCAGACAAACGCAGGCCGAGCATGGCGAGTGCGATCAAGGTCTTGGCGTCACACAACTCGCCCGTGGTGATGAGCCGCTGTAACCGATCGAGGGCGACGATCTCACGCGCCACTAGTTCGCCGTGCTCAGGTGCCGCAGGCACTTCGCTCAGACCTTCGGCACGATAGAGAATCATCTCCTCGTCGCTGACGCCGACGGCGGGAAAGAAACGGCTGACTTCGCTGATACGAGCAGCGGTGTAGCCCGCCTCTTCGCGCAGTTCACGCGCGGCAGTCACCTCAGGAGCTTCACCAACCACGCGTGTGCCGGCGGGGATCTCCAGGGTCCAGCGACGGATCGGGTAGCGGTACTGACGCACCAGCACCAGCGAACGCTCATCCGGCTGCGCCAACAAGGCTACGGCACCGGGATGATGGATCACCGGACGCACCACCGGGCCATCGCTGGTGGCGAAGGTTTCACGCATCAGATCAAAGCGATCGGAGCGGAAGAGCGGCTCGGCAGAAACGAAGGTGGCCTCAGGCACGGGACGGTTTGTAGCTGCCGCGGGGAGCGGTGGCAATCGGGGCGATGGAAAGGTCCGGACGCCGGAGTCTGGGGTCCGGGGTCCGGGGTCCGGAGTCTCTTAGACTTCGGACCCCGGACCCCGGACCCCGGACTCCGGACACCACCTTGCATCCCCCGCTTGAGCCAGAACCTGTGCCGCCTTCGCCGCGTTTCCCTCGCTGCGGCAGCGGTTTCGGAGCCCCTATGCGCGTCAGCCTCGGTTGGATCAAACGTATCCTCGGTCAATCGGACCTCGGCATCAGTGTCGCCGACCTCCAAGCCAAGCTGACGCTTCATCTCGCCGAGTTCGAGGCCGACGTCGAGCGTTCCGGTCCCAACCTCGATGGGGTGGTGGTCGGCAAGGTCCTGACCTGCGTCCAGCATCCGGGGGCCGATCGCCTGCGTTGCACCACCGTCGATATCGGCACCGACACGCCGGTGGCCGTGGTCTGTGGTGCACCCAACGTCGCGGTCGGTCAGACCGTCGCGGTCGCCACCATCGGCACCAAATTGACGATGCCGCCTAAGCCTGAAGACAAGGAAGGCAAACCGACTCAGATCACCATCAAGGCATCGAAGCTGCGCGGCGAGCCGAGCGAAGGTATGATCTGCGCCGAGGACGAGCTTGGACTCGGCACCTCGCACGACGGCATCATGCTGCTGAAGGATGACTTGAAGGCCGGCATGCCGCTGAGCGATGCGCTCGGCATCGGCGACACCGTCCTGCTGATCGAGAACCATGCGATCACTCATCGTCCGGACCTCTGGGGTCAATGGGGCTGGGCGCGCGAGGTCGCGGCGATCCTCGGCCTGCCGCCACCCGCAGTGCCCGACACCTCGTGGTCGGCACAGGGCAATGATTGGGCCGTCGAATTGAAGAGCGAGGGCTGCACCACCTACTGCGGTGCGGTGGTCGATGGCGTCACCAACACCCCCTCACCAAAGTGGATGCAGGACTTGCTCAACGGCATGAACGTCCGCCCGCTCGGCCTGCTCGTTGACGTGACCAACTTCGTGATGCTCGAACTCGGCGAGCCAATGCATGCCTTCGACCGCCGTGAGATCGCCGGCAACCGCGTGGTCGTGCGCGACGCCGCCGATGGCGAAGCCTTCACCACGCTTGATGGCAAGGCGCACAAGCTCACCACCGCCGATGTAGTGATCGCCGATGACAAACGCCCCCTCGCCCTCGCCGGCATCATGGGCGGCCAGGGCAGCATGGTGCGCGACGACACGCGCACGATCGTGCTGGAAGCGGCGACCTTCCTGCCGGCGCGCATCCGCCGCACGCGTCAGCGCGTCGGCATTGCCACCGACAGTTCGGCGCGTTTCGAGAAGGGCCTCTACCCGGAGTTGGCGCCTACTGCTATCGCCCGGGCCATCGCGTTGCTGAAGGAACTCTGCCCGACCGCCACGGTGACTCATCGTTTCAGCGCCGGCACGCTGAGCGCCGGTGCTAAGCAGGTGATCTTGCCCGCCGGCGACCTGACCCGCCTGACCAGCCTGACGCTCAGCACGGCGCAGCAGAGCGATCTGCTCGCTCGCCTCGGCTTCAGCAGCAACGGTGATCAGGTCGCCATCCCGTGGTGGCGGCGCAAGGACGTCGGTTCCGCCGCCGATCTCGTCGAAGAAATTGCGCGTCTCCACGGCTACCACCACGTTCAGCCGCAGACCCCGCGCCTACCCGCCGCCGCGCCGGCGGTGAACGTGCTACGTCAGGCCGAACACCGCGCGCGCCGCGTGCTGTCTGCCAGCGGTTGGGATGAGGTGGCGACCTACGCGTTCACCTCCGAAGCCTGGGCGGAAGCCCTCGGCTGGAGCGACGGCCTGATCCGGCTCGCCCATCCGCTCTCCAGTGAACAGACGGTGATGCGTCAGAGCCTGCTGCCGACGCTCATCGAAGCGTTGGCGCGCAATCGCAAACACGTGGAAACCGCAGCACTCTACGAAGTCGGCAAACGCTACGGCGTCGCTGCCGGTCGCGGCGATACCGCCAACGAGCGCATCGTCGTCACCGGCGTATGTGCAGTTGCCGGCCAGGACTCACCGTTCTTCGCCGCCCGTGATGCTGCGCTCGCGTTGCTGCGCGGACTCGGTTACCAGCCGCGTTTCGTCGCCCGCAAGGACGTCGATGCCGAGGTCGCCGCCGGTCGCGCGGTCGATCTCTTCATCAACAAGCTGCACGTCGGCGTCGCGGGCGAAGTGCCCAAGGCGCTGCGCGATCGCGCCGCCTGCCCAGGCAACGTCGGCATGTTCCGCATTGAACTGGAACAACTCATCGCCGCCCTTGGCGCGGCGAAGCCTGTGCCGCACGTCGCCCCCAGCCGCTTCCCGCTGGTTGAACGCCAGTTCACCTTCGATTGCCCAGAGGAGTTACCGTACGGCGATCTGGAGTTGCCGATGCGGCAGGCCGCAGGTGATTTGTTTGCCGGCGCCGCGCTCGATTCAATCTACCGTGGCGACAAAATCGCTGATGGGCGCAAGGCCGTGAGTCTGCGCATCTTCCTGCAAGCCCAGGACCGCACCTTGGAGGAGAAGGATCTCCAGAACGTCCACGGACGGATCATCACCTCGGTGGAGAAGCGCACGCCGGCGAAGTTGAAGGTGTAAGAACATCCTGAGGTGCGCCTCGCGAGCGCCAACGGCGCGACCTCAACACAGCCCGGGGCAATGCCCCGGGTTTGCCGTCGCGAATGGTTGGTGAGGGCTGAAAGTCCGATTCAATCCATGACCATCTATACCGCTCCGCGATTGAACCGGGCTTTCAGCCCTTAGACGTCACGAACGCCGAACACCCGGGGCGTTGCCCCGGGCTGTGTTGAGGTCGCGCCGTTGGCGCTGGAGACACCAGTAAAAGAAATGCGGGCCAGTGGCCCGCGGTCCCAGGGGCGACTGCTTTTATGCGCAGCCGCAATCGTTCGTGCCGCAGCCCTTCTTATCCGTCGGCGCCGGCTCGATCTCTTCCACCTGCGAGTTGAGCCTCAAACCCCAGCGATTCGCCGCTTCCTGCCAATATTCCGGCGCAGTACCCATGGTGGTCAGGTAGTTGCCGACCATCACCGCGTTGGCGCCGACGGCGAAGACTTCATGCAGGCGATCGCCGAGGGTGATTTCTTTACCACCAGCGGCCATGATGTTCCGGTCGGGCAGGAAATAGCGCAGCATCGCCAGGGTGGTGAGCGCCTCGTCGGGATCGACCGGCGGACGGTCGCCGAGTTTAGTGCCCTTGATCGGATTCAGGAAATTGATCGGGATCATGTTCGGTTCGATGAAGCGCAGCTGCTCGGCGAACTCGACGCGCTGCTCCTTGGTCTCGCCCATGCCGATGATGCCGCCGGAGCACAGGCCCATGCCGGATTTCTTGATGTAGTTGATGGTCTGCAGGCGCTCCTCGAACGAGTGCGTGGTGCAGATGTTGTCGAAGAAGCTGCGTGCGGTTTCGAGGTTGTGCCCATACACTGCGGCGCCGGCTTGCTTCAGACGATCAGCGCAGTTCTGGTTTTCTAAGATGCCCAGGTTGACGTCGGCGCGGACCTTACCGTTCTGCGAGAACTTCTCGACCGCCTCGCACACCATGTCGAGCTGCGAGCCTTCTTTGACGCCCCACCACGCCGCGACCAAACCCAGCGCCGCAGCACCGTTGGCCTTGGCGCTGTCGGTGGCGATGACGATGTCCTCATCGGGCAGCCATTTGTGCTTCTGGTAATCGGTCGAGGCCTGACCTGAGGCCTGGGCGCAGTAGGAGCAGTTCTCTGAGCAATTGCCCGCCTTCACATTGAGGATCGAGCAACACTTGACCTTGGGCCCAAGGAAATGGCTGCGGATCTTGCGCGCACCAGCGAAGAGCGCCGCCTGCGCCGCGCTGCCGGCTTCGACGTCGAGCAACTCGCGCGCCTGAGCGGCGGTCAGCTCCGCGCCGGCGATGACTTCCTCGGCGAGCTTGGCGATGGCGACCGGATCGGTGGCAAGGCTGGTGGCAAGGCTGGGCAGGGTCGTGGACATGGGTGGGGAGATTGCCACCTGTCCGGAAGTCCGGAAGTCCGGAAGTCGCGTGTTCAGCGATGAACACGGTATCACCACCGATTAGCCCATCTGCCGCACCCCCCCCCGACAGTTTGATCGGCATGGGAAGGACTTCCGGACTTCCGGACTTCCGGACCTCCGGACCGTAGCAATCATCCCCCCATGCCCGTCATCCACCCCATCAACGGCGTCACGCCCCAGCGCCCGGCGTTCCTGGCAGAGAACGCTACCCTGATCGGCGATGTGCGCTTCGGCCCCGATTGCTCGGTGTGGTTCGGTGCGGTGCTGCGCGGCGACATCAATCCGGTGATCCTTGGTGCGCGCTGCAACGTCCAGGACACCTGCGTGCTGCATGTCAGCCGCAAGCTCGCCTGCGTGCTGCACGATGAGGTCAGCATGGGCCATGGCGCCATCGCCCACGCCTGCACGGTGGGAAAAGGCTCGTTGCTGGGAATGGGATCGCGGGTGCTCGATGGCGCGGTGCTGGGCGAGGGCGTGCTGGTGGCGGCCGGCTGCGTGGTGCCGGAAGGCATGCAGGTACCCGACCGCCACCTGATCGCTGGCGTCCCAGGCAAGGTCATCAAGCCGCTCGGCCCCGAGATCAGCGCCCGCATCGGGCGCATCGCTGGCGACTACGTGGCCTATCAGCAGCTCTATCCGCAGATCATCGCGGCGGTCGGGGAGTGATGCGCCTGCGCGGCGCGCTGCTGCTGCTGCTGGTCGTTGGTGCCGCGATGGCGGCCGATGGCTGGAGCATCACCCTCGCCAGCGCCGATCCGGTGGTGCGTCATGGGTTGATCTGGCGTTGCCGCATCACCGGGGACATCCCCACCACGCGTTTCAGCGATGGGCCGTACAACGCGCAGGTGGCGTTGACCCAGGGCGGAACCACGCTCGCCTCGCAAGATTTTCCCCTCACACGACTGGGACAACTACTTGGCGGGATCGATGTGGTGCTGGTGCCGGCAACCCCGCCCAACGGCGACGCCAACATCGACCTGACCATCACCGTCAGCGACCGCTTACGCCGTGATCTGCAACACCTCACGCGGCAATTGCCGACGCCGCTGCTGCTACAACGGCGATTGGAGCAGCAGCAACGGCAGTTGCGCGAACGTGGCGACCTCGACCCCCTGCCCGCATTGTGGCTCGAACAGGCTGGCGAACTCCTGCTCGATGGTCCGTCGCTTGCCACCTGTCATCAATTGCTCGACCTCGGTGGCCGGCTCGAACGTTGGCTCGCCGGCGAACGCACGCCGGAAATTCTGCGCGCGCTGCGTGATCCGGTGGATGGCAGCGTGCAGCCGTATCGTCTGCATCTTCCGGCGGAGGGTCCCGTCACCGCGCTGGTGGTGCTGCTGATCGAACCGGCGCGTCCGCTGCGCAAATGCGCGTGGCCACCCGTGCCACCAGCGTGGCTCGCTGCCGCACGTGCCGCCGGCTGCGCGGTGGTTGAGGTCTATCCCGCCGGCGATGTGGCGTGGAACGGCATCGCCCAGGCACGCGTATGGACCACCATCGCAGCCGCGATCACAGCCGATGCGCGCTTGCGCGATGCCCCCCTCGTCCTGGTTGGCAACGGACGGGGCGCGGAGGCCGCGGTGGCATTGGCCGAACAGCACCCGCTGCGCCTGCGCTCGCTCGGGCTGATCGAGGCACGCCTGCCGGTCTCCGCCGCGTTGCCGGTAGAACCGCATCAGCGCTGGCTGGCCCTGCACCGTGCGGGCGAACGGCCGGCGCATCTGCTGGGCACCACCGTAGTGCTGGCCGATGCGGGAAGTCCGGCGACGCGGCTGTGGTGCGGGCGTTTGGCACTGGCCGGCAACGTCCCCCTGACGGTCGACGCCGGCGCGACCCAGGTGGAGTTCTGGCAGGCGCTCCTGCGCACGACCACCGCCCCGCGCCGCGATTGGATGATCCTCGCGCCGCAGCGCCTGGGACGCCTGCACATCGAAGCCATGAGCGATTGGGGCATCGCCGCGTCGCTCAGCGAAGATGCCGCGGGCATCCGTACTACCGGCATCGCCCGGTTGCGCAGCGATGAACCGCTGCCCGCGCGGCTCGACGGCAAACCCTACCGCGCTCCCACCAGCGCCGCGCCCGCACCGCGCAAACACCTCGGGCAGGCGACCGGTCCGGTGGCGGCCTATGCCAACGGACCATTCACGGTGGTCATCGGCACCGGTGAGAGCGCAGCGGCGCAGGCGGAAAACCGCGCGTTGGCGCAGGCCTTCACCCTCGCCTGGGCCGCCCATGCGGGGGGACGTGTGCGTCTGGTCGAGGACACCGGACTGAGCGACGAGTCACTGCCTGGGCAGCACCTGGTGCTGATCGGCAATCCACGCTCCAACCTCCTGCTCGCCCGTCTGGCGGCACGCACGACCCTGCCGGTGCACTGGGATGCGCGCAGCGTGAGTGCCTTTGGCCAGACCTTCCTGCGCGCCGAACGCCGGGCCCTCGCGCTGGCTTGGCCACATCCGGCGCACGATGGCCGGCTGCTGGTGATCCTTGATGGTCGTCCCGCCTGGAACGCCCAGGGCCTGCCGCTCGCCGGCTTGCCTGATCTGCTGATCAGTGGCCCGGCCCAGGAAGATCCGCCGGCGGTGGAGCGCACGTTCGACAACGAGTGGCGTTGATCACGCTCCAGGCCTCCGCCATGCGCTGGATGATCCCATGCTGCGCACCACAGGGCGCGCCACAGATGGCTGGTTGTCCTGTGCCACCGTGGTCCCATCATCCCGCGCCCATGTCCACTGCCTCCCGCGCGCCTCTCTTGCTGCTCGCTGTCGTCGCCCTGCTGGCCAGCGGTTGCACCACCAGCACTCGCGCCGACACCGTGCCATCGTCCGAAGAACAGGTGCTGCTGGGACAGATAACCCGCGATCCCTACATCGAGATCGTCGACCTTGAACGCAACGACCTCGAACACCTGGTGGTGACCACCCGCCAGGGTTCGCAGCGCGTGCGCTACGTGCTCAAGCCCTCGAATCCCGGCGAGATGGCGCTCAACGTCCATCGCATCAACGACCGTTCGCTACTTGAGATCTCGGAATCGGATCAGCTCGGCACCGGGCCACAGGCCGGACGCCACGGGCGCTACCGCTGAACCGTTGAACGCCGGCCGGGTGCCTGGGTCTTGCCCAGGTGCGCGACGCTGGACACGCACGGACCTTTCCCGCCTTGTCGCGTGATATCCAGGGTGGTTCCAGGGCCTCCAGGCGGGTGGACTCACCGAGTGGTGCTCCTATGGTGCGCGGCCTTCCGCTGCTGCCTCTGCACTGATTTCCATCACTGGTTCATCGCCACCGCCCTGGAAAACGCTCATGCGTCTGACCGCACTCTACCTGACCTCCATCACCTGCGGTTTCTGCATGATGGCTCTCGAAATCCTGGGAGCGCGCTTCATCCAGCCGGTGTTCGGTTCGTCGATCGACGTGTGGGCGGCGATCATCTCGGTGTTCATTCTCTCGTTATCGATCGGCTACGTCGCTGGTGGTCGCATTGCCGACCGCTCGCACACCAACGCCGCCCTCGGTTGGGTGATCGTGTTCGCGGGGGTGTTCTTCTGCCTCACGCCGTGGTACGGCATGCCGTTGATGCTCAGCATGGGTGAAGCCGTACACACCGCGCGCTGGGGCGTGTTGTTTGCAGCGTTGTTGTTGTTTCTCATCCCGTCACTGCTGCTCGGCATGGTCTCGCCCATCCTGGTGAAACTGGTGTTCACCGGTGCCGACAAGGTCGGTTCGACCACCGGCACGCTCTACGCCATCGGTTCGGTCGGTAACGTGCTCGGCATCCTGGTGAGCGATTACGTGCTGCTCGCCTACGTGCCGATCAACACCACCATCGTGGTGATGGGGGCGGTGTTGTGCGTGCTGGGCATCATCCACCTCGCCCGTCCGATCCACGCTACCGGTCACGTGACCGAGAAGACCGTGCCGGATAGCGACGTTGGAGCGCGGGCATGAAGCTGCCCCTCGCCATCCTGATCGCCGTGCTGGCCATCACCTGCGGCACGCTGTTCCAGTACAAGCCGTACCACACCTACGAGATCGGCTACGGCGATCAGCATCCGCTCGACCACCGTGAAAGCGCGTATTCCAGCATCACCTGGATGGTCAGCGAGGACGACAATTTCCTGCAGCTCAAATTCTTCGACCGCGTCGAAGGCGGCATCTGCCTGCGCCCGACCTGGGATGACCTGATCGCCCTGGCACAGAAGGAGCCCAGCCTGCGCCACCTGGTGCCGGATGCCGCCAGCCGGCCGAAGCCGAGACACGGTGGTCCTGACTGGCCGTACAAATGGCTGCCGGATCCCGGCACCGTCACCAACTCGGCCTACATCCGCCTGTTCCCCATCGGTGTGCTGCTGAACAACGACGTCATGACCCGCGCCGGTGGCGACCCGCAGAAGGCTGATGCGAAGATCATGGTGGTCGGGCTGGGTTCCGGCATCGGCATCGCCAATCTCGCCCACCACTTCCCCTTGGCCTCGATCACCGTGGTCGACATCGATCAGGTGGTTGAGGACATGGTACGCGACCACTATCCGCTGCTCGCTTGGCTGCTGACGCAGAAACTGCCGAACGGCGAACCACGCCTGCGTTTCGAGGTGCGCGACGCTCGCCAGTTCATCCGTTACGACGCCAAGCGCGAGAAACGCCCCTACGACATGGTGTTGCTCGATGCCTACACCAGCGGCTCGACCATCCCGCCGCACTTGATGACGGTGGAGTTCTTCAATGAATGCGCCAGCATCCTGAGCGCCGACGGCATCGTCTTCGCCAATGTCATCGGCAGCTTCACCGGCGATAAACGCTTGGTGTCCGGCGGCGCCATCCGCTCCTTCCGCGCAGCCGGCCTCACCAACCTGCGGGTCTTCCCGGTGCTCTTGCCGAACGAGGGACCGGGCCAGGTGAAACCCGAACACAGCCGCAACAACATCGTGGTGTGCAGCCGCAAGCCGCTTGATCCGCAACAGAACGCCAGCGGTTGGGAACGGCTCAAGCAGTTCGAGCCGTATCCGCAGCTCCCACGCGGGATCTCCATCAGCTCGGGCTACGTGCTGGGCAACGAGACCCAGTACACCAGCGCGTTGCTCCCCGCATCGCTGATCGATGCGGCGCTGCCCGCGCTGAAGACACGGATGCGTGCGATCTCGCGCCCAGCGAACCAGCTCCACTATGCGCAAGTGTGGACGACCAACGAACGCGAACTACTCGACCAGGTCTTCCGCGTCGCGCAGGAGGCCGTGGCCAAGGGCACGTTGACCGAACTGCCGAAGGGGTGGACCGATCGTAGCGCCGTACAGATGATGGAACGCCGCGAAACCGATTGGGTGATCGCCGCACGTGATCTCTACCGCTTCGTCATCCAAGTCGCGCGCGATCCGAATTACAGCGGCGAGGCGCTGGTCGGGCCGCTGGAGACCGAGCGTTCGCGAGGCATGCCGGTGACGTGGACGATCAAGGACGCGCCGCTCTTTACCGACCAGATGCCCAACGCCGATATTTACAACAACTGACAATGTACCACCCGGCATCTTGATGAACATGAGCGACGGCTGGTGCCATGATAACGCATCTGATGAGTACGAAGAGTTCTCCCTCGAATCGACCCATCTGTTCCGTCGCCTGTTCATCGCCAATGACCTGTTCGATCGACCTCAGGCGTGGGAGCCTGTTGCCAAGAAGTTGCTGGCGGATCCTCGTCATTATCTGGAGATGACCCGGGCTGCATGGAACGAGTATAATCGCGGACGCGGGGACTGTTTCGGAAATTTCCAAGCACTTGAGATCAAACGATTGGACCCGTTGACCGTGCGGATCCTTTGTTCCGCCTATTACGCCAACGGCTTCCCCTGTGACTTCTCAGTGACCTTCGAGCGGGATGTGGTGATCGACATGTTGGTCGGTCACTGAACTACGCAGATGTCGCGGTACAGCGCGTCGTACTCTTTGGCGACGTGGGTCCATGACCAGTCGGCTTTCATGCCGCGTTTCATCGCGGCCTTCCAGTCGTTGGGGAAGTGTTCGTAGAGGCCGAGCGCGCGGTCGAGGACGCTGGAGAAATGGCCGAGGTCGACCGGGCCGAAGGTGAAGCCGTTGCCGTCGCCGCTGGCGACATCCACCACGGTGTCGGCCAGGCCGCCGGTGTGGCGCACCAGCGGCAGCGTGCCGTAGCGCAGGCTGTAGAGTTGGGTGAGGCCGCACGGTTCGGTGCGGCTCGGCATCAGGAAGAGATCGGAGCCGGCGATGATGCGGTGGGCGAGCGGGTCGTTGTAGCCGTACCACACGTGGACCCAGCCGGGATGCCTAGCCTGCAACTGGCTGAGGCGGTGCTCCAGCTGCACGTCGCCCGAGCCGAGCACGATGAGCTGCATGCGTCCCGCGAGGATGTACGGCTCCACCGCTTCGGCGATCAGGTCGATGCCCTTCTGCTCGACCAGACGGCTGACCACCGACACCAAGCAAGCGCGTTTGTCCGGCACCAGGCCGAGTTCGTCGCGCAGGCGTTCACGACAGGTCTTCTTGCCGGCCAGCTTCTTGAGCTCGAAGCTGGCCGGCAGGTGTTTGTCGTTGGCCGGATTCCACGCGTCGCTGTCGATGCCGTTGACGATACCGCTGAGCTTGTAGCTGTGACCGCGCGTCACCGCTTCCAGGCCGAAGGCGTACTCCGCGAGTTGGATCTCCTGCGCATAGGTGCGGCTGACGGTGGTCACGCGGTCGGCGAACACCACGCCGGCTTTCAGCAGGTTGAGGCGACCGTAGTGCTCCAGGTGCAGCGGATTGAACAACGCCCAGTCGAGACCGGTCAGCTTCATGTCGAAGTGCCAGACGGCGCCCTGGTAGGCGATGTTGTGGATGGTGAACACCGAGCGCGTGGCCGGCAGCGCCTGGTTGAAGCCACGCTCCAGCAGCGCAGGGATCAGGCCGGTCTGCCAGTCGTGCGCATGCACCACGTGTGGCGTCCACCCGAGGTAGCCGGGCAACGCCAGCGCGCCCTTGCTGAAGACCGCGAAGCGCCGGGCGTTGTCGTCGTAGTCGTTGCTCGGACTCGGTCCGTAGATGCCGTCGCGATCGAACAGTTCGTTGCACGCCAGCAGATGCACCGGCACGCCACCGATCTCGACCGTACCGACACCCAGGCGGTGATCGACGCCACCGGCCTCGATGGTCATGGTGTGTTCGCCCCAGGTCAGTCCGAGCTTCGCGGCGGCGGCGATGGCCTTGCGGTAGCCGGGGATGACCACGCGCACGTCGTGGCCCATGGCTTTCAGCGCCTGCGGCAGGGCACCGACGACATCCGCCAATCCTCCGGTCTTCACCAGGGGCACGGCCTCGCTGGCGGCGTGGAGGATGCGCAGAGCATGATGGGCCATACGGAACGGATTCCTCGACCGGCGCAGAGCCGCCGGAGTGGTGTGGTTACACCATGGATCACGCAGCGGCAAGGCTCGGAACTCCAAAGCTGATGAGGTCCGTATCGCGCAGAGCCGGCCGGAAACCCGTACGGATCACGCGTTGCGACATCACGATCCGACGTAGTGTGCCCGCCCATGCGTCCCGATGCCCTGGTTACCGATGCCCTCGACGAACCCGCCATCGGCGCGGTGCCGGCGAAAACCGTCTACATCGAGACCTTCGGCTGCCAGATGAACATCAATGACACCGAGGTGGTGTTGGCACGTCTCAGTGAAGCCGGTTGGACCCGTGTCGACTCGATCGATGCGGCCGGCCTGGTACTCTACAACACCTGCTCGGTACGCGACAACGCCGAGGCCAAGGTGCGTGGCCGCCTGGGTGCCCTCAAGCCGATGAAGCGTGCGCGCCCGTCGCTGCGCATCGGCATCATGGGCTGCATGGCCCAACGTGAAAAAGACGCGCTGCTGAAGAACTACCCGCACGTCGATCTGGTGGTTGGCACCGACCAGTTCGTGCACATGCCGCAACTGCTGGAGCGCCTCGACGAGACCGGTCGCGTCGCCGCCACTGACTTCGGCGATTTCGAGGACCGCGCGTGGGACGCGGTGCGCGAGCCCGGCGCCAACGCCTACGTCCCGGTGATGCGCGGCTGCAACTATAACTGCACCTACTGCATCGTGCCGACGACGCGTGGTCGCGAGAAGAGCCGCAAGCCCGAACTGGTGGAAGAAGAAGTCCGTCGTCTGATCGACCAGGGCTTCGTGCAAGTCACGCTGGTCGGCCAGACCGTCGATGCCTACGGCAAGACCCTCGGTGATGGTTCGACGTTGGCGAAGCTGCTGCGTCGCCTGCATGAAGTCCCAGGGCTGAAGCGCCTGCGCTTCATCACCAGCCATCCGAAAGATATCACCGACGAACTGCTCGACACCATGGCGGAGCTGCCGCGCGTGGCCAAGCACCTGCACGTTCCAGCACAGTGTGGCAGCGATCGCATCCTGCGCCTGATGGGCCGACGTTACACCCGCGATGACTACCTGCGTTTCGTCGAGCGCGCCCGCGCGCGCATGCCTGACGTCGAACTGCTGTCCGATTTCATCGTCGGGTTCCCACGTGAGAGCGACGACGACTTCGCCCAGACCGTATCACTGATGGAACAGGTGCGCTTCGGTGGCGCCTACGTCTTCATGTACTCACCGCGCCCAGGGACGCCGTCGTCGCACCTGCCGGACGACGTGCCACACGAGGTGAAGAACGCGCGCTGCACCCACCTGCTGTCGCTCCAAGTGAAACATCAGGCAGAGTTCAACAGCGCACAACATGGTCGCATCCATCAGGTGCTGGTGGAAGGCCCGAGCAAAAGCGACGAGGCCATGTTGCACGGCCGTTCGCTCGGCAACCTCAACATCGTCTTCCCGCGCAGCGGCAGCGACGGTGCCGACCGCGACCACCTGGTGGGCAGCATTGCGCCAATACGCATCGACCGTTCGACGGGTTTGACGCTGTTTGGCGACCTCCTCACCTGAAAGTGGGTCGCCTGACTGGCAACCTGAAGTACCGCAAACCGTTGCAGCAGTCCCAGAGCGCCCTTCCCTTTCTGCCATTTGCCATTACCAATTGGCAAAGGTAAATGCCATGGAACTGACCATCGATAAACTCGGTCGCGTGGTGATCCCAAAAAAAGTGAGGGAACACCTCCACCTCCACCCCGGTGCACGTCTGCGACTGCGTGAACAAGGCGAGGGGTTCTACCTCGAAGCCCTGCACGAGGATCCGCCATTGGAGGAACGTGGTGGCGTGCTGGTCATCGGAGCTGAGCCCGAAGTCCGTCTGACGGCCGACGAGGTTGCCGACGTGCTGTCCCGTGAGCGCGACGGTCGCCTGCGCCCATGAGCCTGCCGCGCTTCCTCTTCGACACCTCGGTTCTGGTTCCCGCGATGATCACCGCGCACGAACACCACGACCTGGCCAGACCCTGGTTGGAACGGGCGATGGTTGGCGAATTCCGACTGGTACTTTCCGTCCACGCCTTGGCGGAATGTTTTTCCGTGCTGACCAGGCTACCAGGCACCTTGAAGTGCTCTCCGTCGATGGCGCATGCCGTGCTGAAAGGGAACCTGCTCACCCGGGCCAAGGCGCTGGTGGTGGCGTTGGAAACGGATGACTACTTGGCGATCCTCGACGACCTGGCCGCAAAAAACCTGGCTGGTGGGGTGATCTTCGATGCCCTGCACGTGCGCGCTGCCCGTCGCCACAAGGCCCGCATCGTGACATTCAACCAACGGGACTTCGCCCGCTTGGTGCCCGATCCCACCCACGACCTCATCCTCCCCACATGACCACCGACTTTTTCGCCCTCAACGGCCGCGTCGTTCCCGCGGCTGAGGCCACCATCAGCGTGCTCGACCTGGGTTTCCTGCGCGGGGTCGGCGCGTTCGAGACGCTGCGCACCTACGGCGGTCATCCACACGCGCTTGGCGATCACCTGCGCCGGTTGTGGGAATCCGCCGCTGCCTTCGGCATTGCGCCGTTCTTCAGCGAAGCGGACGTCCGTCGCCTGCTGGCTGAGATCCGCACCCGCAGCGGCCACGCCGAATTACGCGCCAACTTCGTCGTCAGCCCAGGCGAACACACCACTGGCGTGTTCGGCGCCGGCGCACCGACGTGGGTGATCATCGCCCGTGATGTGCATGCCCCGCCTGAGAGTTTCTACGAGCAGGGCGTCACCGCCGTGACCTTCGATGCCACACGTCACCTGCCGACGCTGAAAACCACCAACTACCTGGTGGGCAAGACCGGTTTGGCGTTGGCGGAAAAAGCCGGCGCCCACGAGGCCTTCTACGTCACAGCCGAAGGCTACGTCACCGAAGGCGTCACCAGCAATGTACTGATCGTGCAGGGCAAACGCCTGATGACTCCGGTGGTCGATTGCCTGCCCGGCATCACCAAGGGCGGGGTACGCCCCCTCGCGGAAGCCGCCGGTCTGGTGTGGTACGAATGCAACCTCACGCGCGATGATCTCTACACCGCCGACGAAGTCTGGATCACCAGCGCGGTGCGCGAACTGATGCCGGTGGTCGCTGTTGATGGCAAACGCATCCACGACGGTCGCGTTGGCCCATGGGCAAAACGTCTACGTGCCGATTACCGCGCGCACTGTATCGCCGAAGCACTCCGTGATGCGCAACGCGCTGGGATGGTCTGATGTCTGTGCAACTACTGGCTGGAGCGAAAAACTTCCAGGTGATCGAGGAACCCGCCTACCTGCCGAACGGCAGTGGTGAACACCTCTACGTCGACATCGAAAAAGAAGGCCTGACCACGGATCAAGTGGCCGAAGCCTTGGCCAAGGCCTGCGGCAAGAAGGAACGCGATGTCGGCTACGGTGGCCGCAAGGATCGCCACGCGGTCACGCGTCAGTGGTTCAGCGTGCATTTTGGTGACGAGGCGAAGCTGGCCACCCTGGCGGAACGTCTGCCGCATGGCCGTGTCCAGGTGCACGGCGTTTCACGTCACGCCAACAAACTGCGAATCGGGCATTTGGCCGGCAACCGTTTCGTGCTTGGGCTGACTGGCGACACCAGCGGACTGGCGGAAAAACTTGCCCGCTTGGCGCACGAAGGCATCCGCAATCGCTACGGCCCCCAGCGTTTCGGCATCAACGGTTCAACCTTGGAAATCGCCAAAGCCTGGGGGGCCGGCAACGCCGAAGCCGCCGTCGCTCGCATGATCGATCCGACTGGTGCGTGGAAGTGGGGCGATGCCCTGCCCAGCGGATACCGTCACGGTCCGGAAGGTCACGCGCTCGGCGCGCTGCGGCGCGGTGATGATGCGGCCAAAGCGCTACGCGTCGCAGGCGAACCGCTGCGCAAACTGGTTGCGTCGGCGGCGCAAAGCGCGGTGTTCAACGCCATCCTCGATGCCCGCGAAGCCGGTGGTCTGCTGCACACCTTCCGCGTCGGCGACATGGGCTGCACCAATCGCGGCGCGCCGTTCCTGGTCGAAGCCGATGCGCTCGACGACACCAATCGCCGTGCCGCTGCTGGTGTGCTCGACGCCTTCACCACCGCACCGATGCCGGGAACCTCACGCATGAAACCCTCGCCCGAGGTTGATGCGCAGGAACGTCAGTGGTCGGCCCACACCGGCGTGGACTGGTCGTGGTTCGCTGACGGCGGTGCACTCGAAAGCCCAGGAGAACGTCGGCCCTTGGTCGTCCCCTTCCGCGCTGCACCAGAACTACGCAGCGACGAGACGACCACCTGGGTGTCGTTCACGCTGCCTTCCGGTTCGTATGCAACCGCCGTGCTGGAACAGGTCGGCGTCGCGCTACCAGAAGACCGAAGAGGATAGGGTTGGGGATAGGGATTCGGGATTGGAGTCGTGGCTCCCTAGCCGCTAAGCCCTAATCCTTAAACTCTAGTCCCTGTGGCCATTTTCTCACGCTCCGCCTTTGCCGACCGGCTGCAACGCAATCGGTAGCCCGCGGAACAACCAGCCCATGGCCATCGCGGCGAGCGCGGTCCACAACCCCGACACCAGCATGGTCCAACCGGTCGCATCACCGAAACCCGCAACCCAACCGTCGATGAGGTTGCAGGTCAACGAACCGATCATCGCCCAGGCGCCCCAACCGGTGATGCGCGAGCGGAAGATCACCGAGCGCAGCGGCAGGTAGGCGACACCGAGGAAGAGGAAGGTCAGCGCGTGGAAGCAGATGCTGCCCGGATCGATCATGTCCGCGACCAGGCCGATCAGCCACGCGCGCAGCACCATGCCGTCCTCCGGGCCATCGACCATCGCCCACGCAGCGAATGCGAGCAGCAGATCCGGACCCGTGATCCAACGGGCGAATGCACCGTATTGCAGAACGCAAAGGGCGAGGGCGATCAGGATCAGCATCACGTAGCGCACGTACGCAGCGTGTGGACCCGCGGATGTTCGCAATGATCCCTCGGCCAGACGCCCATCGTCCAAGCGCCCTGGAAGAGGCCGCCCACGGATTCGGCCTCGCGTGATTTGTCCAGCGGTCTACGGTGCGCGCCCATGCGTTACGGTGGCATCGATGAAGCCGGTTATGGTCCGACGCTCGGCCCCCTTGCGGTGGTCGGCGTGGGCATCGATGCGCCAGCGGACGTCGATCTCGCGCGCTTGTTCGCCGGCACCGGCGTGCGTGACAGCAAGACGCTGCACAAGCCGGGCAACCTCGCCCCGCTGGAACAGGTCGCGCTCGGCGGCCTCGGCTGGCTATTGGGACGGCAACCAAGCACTGCCGCGGAAGTCTTCACCGCGCTCGGAGAGACGGCACTGGAGCGCACGCAACCGTGGCAGCACGGAGCCGATACCATGGCGCTGCCGTTGAGCGCCACGCACGTCCCGCACTGGTCGCTGCACGACGCCCAACCGTTTGGAGTGCGTGGCGGACTGATCCATGCCGGCACCTACAACCACTTCATCACTTCCAGCGGCAACAAGGCCGATCTGGAACTGCATGCGGTCAAACGCCTGCTGGGATGGGTCGCCGACAGCACGCCGGCGACGGTGGTGGTCGATCGGCTCGGCGGACGGCGGTTTTACCGCGACGCACTCCAGGCGGTCTGGCCGGACAGCGAAATCGCCATCCTTGAGGAGGCCGCCCACGCCAGCCGCTACGACATCACCGGGCGTCAGGTGGCATTCCTGGTCGGCGGCGAAGGTGCCAGCCCCCTCACCGCGCTCGCCAGTTGCATCGCCAAATATGCGCGCGAATTGCACATGCTGCTGTTCAACCGCCACTGGTGCGCCGCAGTGCCCGGTTTGGCGCCGACGGCAGGTTATCCCGAAGACGCGCGCCGCTGGTTGGCTGCGCTGGGGGATCACCGTTACGCCCCGCTCGGGCCTGAACTGGTCCGTGGCTGGCCGCGTTTCTAGAATCGAACGCCGCTTCCCGTCTCACCGCACCAGCGGGGAGCAGCGCACACACCTGATGCGCCTGTCCTGGCGGATGCCGGAAAAGTCTCGCCATGCACTACGCGCCACGTAGACCGGTCGGCAAGCGTCGGCACAGCAACCGCGCATAAGAACCATGGAAACCATCGGTCCACTCCAGTTGCGGGTCATGCACTTCCTGTGGTCGCAAGGCCCAGCGACGGTCAATACGGTGCAGGAACATATCAACCAGCACGCCAGTAACCGAGCTCTGGCGTACACCACCATCCTGACGGTGATGCGCAACCTCGCGCGTCGTGGTTTCCTCAGCCAGACGCCGCAGCGTCGCAGCCATCTGTTTGCGCCCCTCGTCGATGAGCGCACCTACAAGCTCGGCATGCTGCGACAGATGCGCCATGATCTTTTCGCTGGTCAGGCGGAGGGCCTGTTGTCCTACCTGGCGCAAGATGATGAGGTCGACAGCGGGTTGCGCGAACGCATCGGGCACGTGAGCCGCCACGGTACCCATGCCTGAAGCACTGCTGCCCACCGCCATCGCCGAGGTGCTGCTGAGCCTGCCCGATTGGAGCGGCGACATCAACGGACTGAGGCGCACCTACCGCTTCGCCGATTTCAAAGCCGCCATGGCTTTCATGCAGACTGCGGCGGTGGCGATCGACGCTGCCAACCATCACCCGGAGTGGAGCAACGTCTACAACCGCGTAGACGTCACCCTGCGCACGCACGATGCCGGTGATCGGGTGACCGAGCTCGACATCAAACTTGCCCGCCTGTTGGATATGGCGGCGGAAAAATCGGCTCCCGCGAAACCACGCGCCACCTGAACGGTCGATATTCGACAGCGACGGTGATTCTCACTCGGGGTTGATGTGGACGGATGCGCGCCCCTCGCGATCGACACGCTTCCGCCCGGGGCGATGCCTGCGAAATCGACCGCAGATATTCACGCAGCAGTGCGTTGCGCATGCAGGTCACCGCTGCGCGATCTGCCGAGGCCCAAATCAGCATCCCAGCGTCGCTTTTGCGGATTTTCCGCTCGGCACGTCATGTGCTGCCAAACGATTGTCAGGTGCTCCTCACCTCACGTGCTCCTCGCCCACGAGGCTGCCAATCCCGTTCCTCCCACCACGCCTTACCGAAAGCTAGCCATGAACATCCTCCACACCCTATTTCGTACCGCCGTGCCAACCCTGGGGCTATTCGCCCTTTTGGCCGCGCCAACCTTCCTCTTCAGCGCTGACCGCGATCCGGCGGTGAAGACCGAATCCGTCCTCACTGCCTGCCCCGTCTGTGAAAAAGACATGAAGGGTATCACCGACAAGAAGAGCGTGACCGTCGACGGTCGCACAATGCATTGCTGTAGTGACAAATGCGGCGACATGGTCAAGGCCAACAAGGAGTACTACAAGGGCTTCCATGACGGTGCCGAGCGCAACTCGGATTCGCACATCGGCCCCAAGGGCGGCGATACGCGCAAAGTACCCCAGCATCTGGAGCTGAACTGAACTGAACTCAACTGAGCGCCTGATTGCGCCTGGCCTCGGTGGACGTTTTGTCCACCGGGGCCATTTTTTTTACCACGCGATCGTCACGCGTCAGCAAAGACGCAGAGGAAAGACCGGGACATAGGGTTAGGGTCGCCAAGCCACGGCGCCTTCACTTCGCTCCTGCCGGTGCCAAGTTGAGCGCCTGGATCAAGTGGCTGCGCAGTGCCTCGGCATCCTGGTCGGTCAGCTTCCGCACATCACGCTGGACATAGAACACGTCCACCGCCACGTCACCCATGGTGTTGATCGAGGCGAAGCCGATCTCGCAACGGAAATCAGAAATCGCCCGGCACACCCGGCTGAGCAGGCCAACGTCGTCCTTCACGTGCACGTCGACGATGGTGTGGGTTTCGCTGGTGCGTTGCTCGACCTTGATCGCCGGATCGTCAAACACGCTGTCGGCTGGTTTCGGTCCAACGCGCGCGTTGCGCCGGCGTTCGAGCAGGCTGTCCGCGGATAATTTTTCCTGCGATACCGCCAGCAGATCCTTGCGTAGCCGGTCCCATGCCACGGGATCTTCCAGACGACCGGGAAAGATGGTCGAGAGGCGGAAGCTGTAGACCACCATGCCGCTGCCGGTCACCCAGGTGCGCGCGGCGATGATGTCGAAACCGTGGCCGGTCAGCGTGGCGGTGACATCGGCGAAGAGCGCGTGACGGTCGGGCAGGGCCGCCGCCAGATGCAGGTGCTTCTCCTTCAGCTCATGGTCTATGCCCACGCCGTCGGTGCGCGCGCGCAGCAGCACCGCGTGATGGCGCTGCACATCCCCGGGCGGTACCTGATGCAGGTAGCTGTGCGGCAGGTCCTGCACGAAATCCTGGGCCTTCGCTTCGCTCACGCCGGCCTGCATCAGTTCACGCACCAACCGGTCGTAACGGCTGATTGAGGCGGTGCCGCCGCTCTTCTGCAAGCGCTCCGAGATGGTCTGGTAGAGGTCCTTGAGGATGGCTTCCTGCCATCCCGTTAGCACGCCTTCACCCACCGCACGTGCATCGGCGTAGGTCAGGCAGTAGAGCATGTCGAGCTGCTCACGGTTGCCCATCTTCTCACTGAACGAGGTGAGGAACGAAGCCTCGTGGAAATCGCGCATGCGGCTGGCATCCGAGAGCGAGACGTGTTTCTCCACCAGCCAGTAGACCAACTCCTCTTCCGCCGGATCGAGGCCCATGCGTGCTGCCACCTGCGCCACCATCAACGCACCGCGCGCGACGTGGCCGCGACCCATGTACTTGCCCATGTCGTGCAGCAGCAGGCCCAGCCCGAGCAGATCCTTGCGTCGCACCGCCGCGAGGATCGTCGGCATTCCGGGCAGGCCCGGCACCTGTCCGTTCACCACCGCATCCAGGTTGCCCATCGCAAACAGCGTGTGCTGATCGACGGTGAATTGATGGTAGCTGTCGAACTGCATGTGGCAGGTCAGATTGCCGAACTCCGGCAAGTAAGCGCCGAGCAGGCCGCAGTTGTGCATGTCCTCGAGGATCGCCCGGGTGCGTCCCAGGTCGCCGATGATCTCGAGAAATACCCGGGCGATGGCCTTGTCGCCACGCACCGCATCGTTGAACAACGTCAGATGCGTGCGGATCACGCGTTGCAGTTCGAGCGACAGGCGCAGGCCCTTCTGCTGGGCGATCCGGAACATGCGCAGCAGGCGATCCGGCACATCCGGCAAGGTCCAGAACTCCGGGTTGGCGACGTACACTTGGCCTTGGATGGCGGAGAAATCCTTGTCGATGGTCTTGCGCGTCTTGATCAGCAAGGTCCAGCGGCCGAGATGACCAGTGGCCTTCAGCCGGCTGACTGCCAGTTCCACCGTCTGGTGCACCTGCAGGATCTGCGCGTAGTGGCTCTTCATGAAGTGCTCGACCGCGCGCAACTGGCTGACCGCTTCGTAACCGAGCTGCTTGGCGATACGCAGTTGGTCGGGCAGTTGGAAGACATCCTGTTTGCGCTTGTGGTGGAAATGCAGCAACGACCGCAGGCGCAGCAGGTGGTCATTGGCCGCCGCCACATCGATCAGGTCCTTACGCGTGATGACGTCCAGATCGGCGAGGTTGAGCAGGTTGCGGCTACCCGAGACGATGAAGGCCATGTTGCGCAGAAGCTGCACATCGCGCAGACAGCCGGGGTTGCTCTTCAGGTTCGGTTCCATCTGGAACAGGCTGACACCCGCCTGTTCCCGCCGTTTAGCCAGTTCGTCGAGCTTGAACTTGAGGAACGCCACGCCACGCCGTTTGCGGAAGGTCGCCATCACCTCGCGCAGACCATCGCACAACGCCACACCAGCCAGCATCGGACGGTGTTCCATCACGGCGGTCGCGGTGACGAAATCCTCATCGATGATGCGCGTCAACTCGGACACGCTGCGCATGCTCGCACCGACGGTGAACTTCACGTCCCACATCGACGCCTGGAGCTCGGCGTTGCCGGCCGTCAACCACGGCACTGGTTTGCTATCCTTGGCCAGCACCAGCAGATCGATGTCGGAGCACGGATTCAGTTCGCCACGACCGTAGCCGCCGGTGGCGAAGATGCCGACCTGCTCGTGCCAGCCGGCCGGCGCACCGGCCCTGGTGAAGGCGCGATCCGCCAGTTCGCGGATGATGGCATCGGACAGGCCCGCTAAGGCGAGGGCGGTGTCGATGCCGGTGGTCTCGCCCAGGCTGTCGACCTGCTGCTTGGCGATGACCTCATGTTCACGCACGCGGATGGTCTTGAACGCCGCGATGGCTTCCGCACGCGGCACACTGCGCAGCGCCGCCAACTCACGCAACAACGTGGTGGTCTCCGGAATGAACACGGTGGAAGCGGAGTCGGTCGACATGGTCGGGTGAGCCTAGGAGCAGCAGGAGTGCGACAAGGCACTATCACGGAAGGCTACGGACCACAGGCTACGGACCACAGCCCGGCCGAGCCGGAACCGGTGGTTCATTATCGACGCGGCCGGTCTGGGTGCTGTTGCTGCAGGGCTTCGCCCCGCACCCCACGCACTACGCACCGAAATTCTTCGTGTGGCAGGGAGATTTCGGCGCGTAATGCTACAGGGCACAAGCATGACGTGTGTTCCACGACCTGTGGCCTGAAGCCCGTAGTCTGTAGCCCAGTCTGTAGCCAGTGGCATTTGCCCATGAGCCTCACACCCTGCGCGTCCCATGCCTGCCGGCCCGCTGACAATCCCTGCCCTGAGCGGTCCGCTCGACACCACGTGGCGGGTGCCCGGCTCGAAGAGCATCACCAACCGCGCCCTGGTGCTGGCGGCGTTGGCGGACGGCACCTCGGTGATCGAAAACGTCCTCGCCAGTGATGATACCCGGCACATGCGCCAGTGTCTGGAGCGTCTGGGCATCGTCATGCGTGATGGTGCTCCTGGGCAGGTGATCGTTGATGGCGGGCGCGGTCGCCTGCGCGCGAACGCTGACGCGCTGTTCGTCGGCAACAGCGGCACCACGGTGCGTTTCCTGACCGCGCTCGCGACCCTGGTGCCTGGCAGCACGACGCTCGCTGGCGATCAGCACATGGCCAAACGCCCGATCGCGGATCTGGTCAGTGGCTTGGTGCAGCTCGGTGTCGAACTCGACTGCCCCACCGGCTGCCCGCCGATCACCGTTCGCGGTGGGAAGCTCGCCGGCGGCACACTGCGCATGCGCGGTGACCGCAGCAGCCAGTACTTCTCCGCGGTGCTGATGGCTGCCGGACTCGCCGAGAGTGATGTCCGCGTGCTGATCGACGGCGAGTTGGTGAGCCGCCCCTACGTCGACATGACCCGCCGTATGGTCGCCGATTTCGGCGGACGCATCGATGCGGATGATGCCGGCTTCACCGTGCGCCGTGTGCCATCATACCGCGCGCGCAGCTACGTGGTCGAGCCCGATGCCTCGTCGGCGAGTTATCCCTTCGCCTTCGCCGCGGCCGGTGGGCACCGCATCAGCGTGCCGGCGATGAGCGCGGCGTCGCTCCAGGGTGATTATGACTTCGTGAAAGTCCTGGAACTGGCCGGCGCAACGGTCGAACGCCGACCGGATGCCACCGTCGTACGCGGCGGGACGTTGCACGGCCTGGACGTCGACATGCACCACATCAGCGACACCGTGATGACGCTCGCCGCCATCGCGCCGCTGATGATTGGTCCAACCACCATCCGCAACGTCGCCAACATCCGCATCAAGGAAACCGATCGCCTGAGCGCGACGGTCAACGAACTGCGCCGCGTCGGCCAGCAGGTCGACCACGGTGATGACTGGTTGAAGATCACGCCCCGTCCACTGAAGCCGGCGACCATCGAGTGCTACAGCGACCACCGCATGGCGATGAGCTTCGCCGTGCTGGCGGCATGCGCGCGGGATCAGCATTGGGATGCATCGGTGCCTGTGACTGAGCGTCAGATCCGCATCGCCGATCCGGCATGCACGGCGAAGACGTATCCTGGGTTTTGGGATGATTTAGCGGTGTTTTATCCGGGGGGCTTATCGTGGTGACTGTTTGGTCCGGAGTCCGGAGTCCGGCGTCGGGAGTCCTCCCATCCAAGGTCATCAATGATGATGAGGTCATCGCTCGGATCCCGAGACCCTGGACCCCGGACCTCGGACCCCGGACCAGGGCAATCCCCCCATGCTGAGAATCATCGCCGGCGAATTCAAAGGCCGCAAATTGCTCGCGCCGCCTGGACTCGACACGCGTCCGCTGCCGGATCGCATCAAGCAATCCTTGTTCGATTGGCTCGGCCAATCCTGCGAGGGCTGGTCGGTGGCGGATGTGTGCGCCGGGTCCGGCAGCTTCGGCTGCGAGGCGATGAGCCGTGGCGCGAAGACCGTGCATCTGATCGAGGCCGGGCGGCACGCGATCTCGATCATCCAGGGCAACATCCGCGCGCTCGGCTCGCCGGCGGGACTGCATCTGCACCCGCGGTTGTTCCAGCAGGTGCTGCCGACCCTCAGCGCGCTTGATCTGATCTTCGCGGATCCGCCGTTCCCGTGGTTCACCGACGACCGCGCGGCGCTCAGCGACCTGCTGCGTCTGGCGGGGGCCGCACTCGCCCTCAAGGGACGTCTGGTGCTGCGCGGCGAGCGTGGTCACGATCTGCCGGCATTGCCCGCGGGGCTGCGCGAAGCGGAGCGGCGTTTCTACGGCCGCAGTTGGGTGGTGGTGCTGCAACGCGTCCCCCATTCCCCCCTGCCGCGGCACGAAATCGCTTCCGTCCCGAACCCCGCCACGACCGCTCCCTAAGACCTTCCACAAGCGAAAAATACTGGTTTTCATCGCTGTTTTTGCGCTGCTGTGGGACTGCTGCATGGCTCTGCGGTTGTCGTCTATCTAGTGGTAGATAGACCTCCCGCCCATGAACCCACCCCAGATCGTCACCAACACTCGCCAGCTTTTGTTGGAGACCGCTGCCGATCTCTTGCAGCGGGTCGGCTACGCCTCGTTCAGCTTCCGCGACCTCGCCGACGCGGTGGGCATCCGCGCCGCGAGCGTGCACTACCACTTCCCGACCAAGGCCGACCTCGGCGTTGCGCTGGTCGACTGGTTCCGCGCGCAGGACAACCCGGACATCGCAGCGCTCTGCCAGGCCCATTCGAACATCCGTGACCGCTTGCTGGCACTCGCCGACCACATTGCCGAACACACCTGCACCAGCGGCAAATCCTGTCCGATCAATCTGCTGCTCTCCGAGTTCTCGGTCCTGCCCGAGGTGCTCCAGCACAAGGTCCACGCCTGGGTCGATGACTGCATCAACGACATGGCTGCTTGGCTCGATCAGGGTCGCAACGCTGGACAACTGGCCTTCCCTGGCAGTGCCAAGGATCAGGCCCGTCTGGTGTGGTCGGTGATCGAACACGGCTCGCAACTCGCCCGCACCCATTCCGATCAACCGTTCGTTGCGCTCATGCGGCATCTCGTCGCGACCATGACGCCAACCAACGCGTAACCACCGCCCGAACTCCCAGTCAACCTGTCAGTGATCTGCGTTTCCACGTGAGGAATCCTCCCATGCGCCTGCTCGTCCCGTCGCTCGCTCTCGCCGTCTCGCTCACGCTCGTCGCCTGCGGCGGCGGACAGCCGCACGC
>JACDEI010000015.1:0-41699 GCA_013816485.1 Planctomycetota bacterium | reverse complement strand
GCCGCACGCAGGCGCCGACGGTCACCCGATGCCACCGCCACCCCAGGTGGGCGTGGCCTCACCGATCAGCCGTGAATTGGCACCGGTTAAGGAAATGACCGGCACTATCGAAGCGGTCGAGACCGTGTCGCTCAGCCCGCAGGTCAGCGGCCCGGTGGTGAAGGTCCACGTCGCCGACGGTGCCGAGGTCAAGGTCGGCGATCCGATCCTCGATATCGACAACCGGCCGTTCGTCGCCGCGCTCGCCCGTGCCAAGGCCGAGGTCGCGCGCGCCGAATCGCAACTGACCCTGGCCAAGCTGCAATTCGAGCGCAGCAAACGCCTGGTCGACGGCCAGGTGATCTCGCGTCAGCAGTTCGATGACCAGCAGGCCGCGGTGCAGATCAGCGACGCCGCACTCGCCGCTGCCAAGGCCGCACTCGTCACCGCAGAATTGGATCTGAGTTACGCCCGTATCACCGCACCGATCGCCGGTCGCATCGGTCGCATCAACGCCACCGTCGGCAATCAGGTCCAGGGTGGCGGGCCGGTTCAGCCGACCCACATCACCACGCTGGTGAGCATCGATCCGATCTATGTCTCCTTCGATGTTGATGAAGGGACCTGGCAGCAGGTCGGTCCACGTCTGCGCGCCGGTGCCAATGGCGGCTCCGTGGTGCCGGTGGCGGTCGGGCTGATGGGCGAGCAGGGCCATCCACACCAGGGCCAGGTGGTGTTCGTCGACAACCGCATCGATGACACCAGCGGCGCGATCCGCCTGCGCGCCAAGCTGGCGAATCCCGATCGTTCGCTGACCCCAGGCGCCTTCGCCCGCGTGCGTCTGGAAACCGGTGCCGCGAAACCGGTGATTCTGGTGCATGAGCGCGCGGTGCTCAGCCAGCTCAACACCCGCTACGTGCTCGGGGTCAAGGACTCCGGCGAAACTGTGTTCCGTCCGGTGCGTCTGGGCGCCGTGGTCGGTGACCTGCGCATCGTCGAGGACGGGCTTTCAGTGCAGGACCGCATCGTGGTGGTCGGGCTGGCCAAGGTGTTCTACCCAGGCATGTCCATCACCCCGGTGACGGCATCGATGGAAACGTTGGAGATGGCCTCGCCGGCCGTCGATGCCGCGCAGCAGGGTCCCGGCAGCGCGCCGGCGGCCAAACCCGAGGCGCCTGCCACCACTGCCACCACCGCAACGCAGGAAGGCGCCAAGCCGTGAGACTGCCGCAATACTTCATCGACCGTCCGATCTTCGCGACGGTCATGTCAGTGATCCTGGTGCTCATCGGTGGTCTCTCACTATTCCGCCTGCCGATCAGCGAATACCCCGAAGTCATCCCGCCGACCATCGCCATTACCGCCCGTTATCCCGGCGCGAATCCCGAAACCGTCGCCACCACGGTCGCCAGTCCGCTCGAACAGCAGATGGTCGGTGTGTCCGGCATGCTCTACATGCAGTCGCAGAGCAACATCGATGGGTTGATGACACTGACGCTGACCTTCGGCATCGGTACCAACCTGGATGAGATCCTGGTCGATGTGCAGAACCGCATTCAACGCGCCACGCCACGGCTTCCAGAAGAGGTTCGTCGCCTGGGTGTCACCGCGCTCAAGGTCGGCTCCAACTTGCTGATGGTGGTGCACCTGACCTCACCCGACGACTCGGTCGACATGCTGACGCTGTCGAACTATGGCCGGCTCTACGTACGCGATCGTCTGGCGAGTGTGCCTGGGGTCGGCGATGCCCGCATCTTTGGCGCGGGTGAATACAGCATGCGCGTGTGGTTGGATCCCGAACGCATGGCCGCGCGTGGTTTGACTCCAGCGGATGTCGCGCAAGCGATCCGTGAACAAAACGTACAGATCGCCGCCGGTACGCTGGCGCAACAGCCGGTCGACCGCAAAACCAGTTTCGAATTGACCGTCACCACGCAGGGCCGTCTGAGCGATCCGGACGAGTTCGCCAAGGTCATCATCCGACGTGGCGAGCAGGGCCAACTGCTACGCCTCGGTGACATCGGCCGGGTCGAACTGGGCGCGGCCGAATACACCCTGCGCAGTCTGCTCAACAACAAACCAGCGGCCGCCATTCCGATCTTCCAGGCACCCGATTCCAACGCGCTGGAAACCTCGCTGGCGGTGCGCGAGGTGATGGCCGACCTCAAGAAACAATTCCCCGTCGGCATCGAACATTCGATCGTCTACGACACCACCATGTTCGTGCGCGCCTCGATCAAGGCGGTGGTGTGGACACTCTGCGAAGCGATCGTGCTGGTGGTGCTGGTGGTGCTGGTGTTCCTCCAGACCTGGCGGGCCTCAATCATCCCGTTGCTGGCCGTCCCGGTGTCGCTGATCGGCACCTTTGCGGTGATGCAGGCGATGGGCTTTTCGATCAACACCTTGTCGCTTTTTGGTCTGGTGCTGTCGATCGGCATTGTGGTCGACGATGCGATCGTGGTGGTTGAAAACGTCGAACGCAACATCGCCAATGGTCTGGCACCGCGTGCAGCGACCAAACAAGCGATGCGCGAAGTCAGTGGGCCGATCCTGGCGACCGCACTGGTGCTGTTTGCGGTGTTCGTTCCCACGGCGTTCATCAGCGGCCTGACCGGACAGTTCTATCAGCAGTTCGCGCTCACCATCGCGATTTCAACGGCGATCTCAGCGTTCAATTCGCTGACGCTCAGCCCGGCGCTATCCGCCCTGCTGCTGAAACCACATCGTGCTGGTCATCAGCCCGGTGGACTGCTGAT
The DNA here is from genome assembly GCA_013816485.1 of Planctomycetota bacterium. Lineage (GTDB taxonomy): Bacteria > Planctomycetota > UBA11346 > UBA11346 > UBA11346 > BOG-1363. The sequence goes on along the minus strand of JACDEI010000015.1, from coordinate 38,964 downwards.
GGGATGGTTCTTCAGCCGCTTCAACCGCGCGTTCGCCTGGTCGTCACGTGCCTATGTCGGTGCCACCCGCCGCATCGTGCGTTTCAGCGCGGTGACGCTGATCCTGTATGGCGGCCTACTCGGCATGACGTGGTTCGGATTCCAGGCCATTCCCGGCGCATTTGTGCCCGACCAGGACAAGAGCTACCTGATCTGTATCGCCAAACTGCCAGAGGGCGCGTCGCTCGACCGCACGGAAAAAGTCATCCGTGAAATGGGTGACATGGCGCTGGCGCATCCGGCGGTGGACGGTGCGGTGGCGTTCCCTGGTCTGTCGCCGGCCGGATTCGTCAATGCGCCGAACTTCGGCATCATCTTTGTTCGCCTGAAACCCTATGCCGTTCGCACCGCGCCGGAGATGACCGGTAAGGCGGTGGCTGGCGCGTTGTTCGGACAGTTCAGTACCATCAAGGACGGTTTCGCCTTCGCCTTGCAACCACCGCCCATCCTGGGTCTGGGCAACAGCAAGGGGTTCAAGCTCTACCTGCAAGATCGCGGTAACGTCGGCCTGCCCAAGCTGCATGAAATCGCGATGCAGGTGATCGGTGCCGCGTCGCAGGCCAAGACTCCGGATGGTCGGCCAATCTTCGATCCGACGGGCACCATCACCTATTCGACCATGGCGGTGCCGCAGGTACACATCGACATCGATCGCGAAAAGGTCTTGGCCGCCGGCTTGCAGATGTCGGATCTCAGCGACGCGCTCCAGGGCTACTTCGGCTCGGTGTACGTCAACGACTTCAACAAGTTCGGTCGCACCTGGCAGGTCAACATCCAGGCCGATGCGTCGCAGCGTCTGGGTATGGCAGACTACGACCGCATCAAGTTGCGCACCGATGATGGCCGCATGGTACCGATGTCGTCGTTCATCACGTTACACGAAACCGCCGGTCCGGACAAGGTCACGCAGTACAACACCTTCCCCTCGATCGACATCAACGCGGCACAGGCCGAAGGGGTGTCGCAAGATCAGGCAAAGCAGGTGATGGAAGGCCTCCTCGCCCAAATGTTGCCGCAAGGGATCGGCTACGAATTCACCGACCTGATCTACCAGCAGATTCTCGCCGGCGACACCGCGATGTACATCTTCCCGTTGTGCGTGCTGCTGGTGGTGCTGGTGCTGGCGGCGTTCTACGAGAGCTGGGTGCTGCCCATCGCCATCGTGCTGATCGTGCCGATGTGCTTGCTCTCTGCGCTGGTCGGCGTGTGGCTGACCGGTGGCGACAACAACATCATGACCCAGATCGGGTTGATCGTGCTAGTGGGGTTAGCGTGTAAAAACGCCATCTTGATTGTGGAGTTCGCCAAGGAGGCGGAGATCTACCAGAAGCTCTCGCCGATGGAGGCCGCGCTCGAAGCCTGCCGCCTGCGTCTGCGTCCGATCCTGATGACCTCGCTCGCCTTCATCATGGGCGTGTGGCCGTTGGTGGCCGCCACCGGCGCCGGCGCCGAGATGCGCCACGCCACCGGCATCGCGGTGTTCGCCGGTATGATCGGCGTGACCGTGTTCGGCCTGCTGCTGACGCCGGTGTTCTATGTCGTGCTGCGCACGCTCATCGGCGGAAAACTGAAACACACCGGCGACGATCTGCATCCCGCCACGGTGACGCCACCGGCCGGTCATGCCGCCGTCGCCGAGCCGACCCCCGTTCCCGTGGAGACCCACTGACATGCGCCTGCTGTCCCTCGTCCTGGCGGCGTTCGCCGCGCTGCCGCTTGCTGCCCAGGAAAGCCCTCCCCGCACGCTGACATTGGCGGAGGCCATCAGCTTGTCGGCGTCGGTCGCGCCCGTCGAACTCGCCCGGCTCGATGCCGCCATCGCCCGGGCCGGTCATGGAGCGGAACGCAGCGGTCTGCGGCCCCAGATCGATGCGGTGGCGGGCTGGGTCCGGCAACGCCAGTACCAGCAGATCGATGGTGATGGCACCATCTTGTCGCCAGCGAACACCGTTGATGCGCGCCTGCGCATCGGACAGGCGCTGCTCGATCTCGAAACCTGGCATCGCACGCAAGCCGCCGGCCGGCGGTTGGCGGCCGCCGAAGCCAGCACCGCACTTAGCCTGGAAGATGCTGCGGTCACCGCCGGCTTCGCCTATGCCGAGCTAGTCACTGCCGAAGCCCTGGTGAACGTCCGTCGCGAGGATCTGACGTTGGCCAAGGAACTGCTGACGCTCGCACGCAAACAGGTCGAGGCCGGTGCGAGTGAAGGTATCGCCGTCACCCGCTCGGAGAGCCGCGTCGCCGCCGCCCAGACCGCGCTCACCGTCGCGGAAGGCCAGGTGCGCTCGGGCAGCATCACCCTGGGACGGGCGCTGCGCCTGGATCCGGCGACCGTGTTCGTTCCGGGAGACAAGCTCGCCGGCGAACTCGCAACCTCCGCCGCGCCATCGGACGTGGCCGACGCGGTCGCCTCCGCCCAGCAGACCCGCCCCGAACTGCGGGTTTCCAGCGAGACCTTGGCGGCGATCCAGGCGGATTTGCGTGCCGCCCGGGGTGCCCGGTTGCCGACGCTCGATGCCTTCGCTGACGGTGGTCGCAGCGGTCCCGAGGTTGACGACACCGACACCATTTGGCGGGTCGGCGTGGAGTTGCGCATCCCGCTGCTGGATCGCAGCCGCTACGATGAGGAAGCCGCACGCTACCGTGTCGAGCAGCAACGGGTGCTGCGTGATGACCTGCGGCACCGCATCACCGCCGAGGTCCGCAATGCGGTGGTGGCCATGGAAACCGGTGCCGCCGGTCTGCGTTCGGCGCTGGAGGAGCGCCGCTTGGCGGAACAGGAATTGAGCGAGGCACGCCAGCGCTTCGAAGCTGGGGTCGCCGGTAATCTCGAACTGGTCGAGGCTCAGCGCAGCTTGAGCATCGCACGCGAACGCGTGGTCACGGCGCAGACCGTGCTGGTGCGTGCCCGCGTCGGCTTGGCGCGGGCCGTGGGCGTGGCGACGACGCTGAAGTAGCGCGTCGTCACGGCGCTGATCACGCACTGACGTCCACCTGACGTGCTCGGTCGTGCCGGCGTGCCCGATCACAGCCATGCTGGGTTCAGCAGAGGTTCCCATGTCTAGCCCCCACGCTTCCCGTCCCCTCACCCGGCGTGGCTTCGTCGCCCTCGGTGCGCTCGGCCTCGCAGCCTGCACGGCCGGCGGCGTCCGCGCGGCGGACCTGGTACCGACGCCAGCGCAGGGCGAAGGCCCGTTCTATCCCGATAAGCTGCCGCTCGATCAGGACAATGATCTGGTGCTGGTGCAGGGACGTATGGATCCGTCCAAGGGCGTCATCGCGCACCTGCACGGACGCATCATCGGTCCCAACGGCAAGTCCGTGATCGGCGCGGTGATCGAGATCTGGCAGTGCGACGCCAACGGCGTGTACCTGCACACCGGCGGTGGCGACCGCGCCAAACTGGATGCCGGCTTCCAAGGCTTCGGCCGCTTCCGAGTCGGTGATGACGGTGCCTACCGTTTCCGCACCATCCGTCCGGTGGCCTATCCAGGGCGTGCGCCGCACATCCACGTGAAAATAAAACACGGCGAAAGCGACCTGCTGACCACCCAGTGCTACGTCGCCGGCGATCCCGGCAACGAACGCGATGGGATCCTGCGCTCGATCCGCGACCAGGCGATGCGTAAAGCGCTCGTGATCGACTTCACCCCCAAGGGCGACCAAGGCGAACTCGCGGCGCAGTTCGATGTGGTGTTGGGGAAGACGCCGAAGGCGTGATCAATAATCGGCGTTGCGCCGATGAGTGAACGGATAGCTACGCACGATGGTCGTCACCAGTGATGACATCCGCCAGCCGTCCTTCTCCAGGGCGGCGAGGGCGTCCTTCACCACGCATTCGTCATCACGTTGGAGGCCACGCCCTAAGGCATAGATCAGCATCGATTCGGTGAGTGCGCGGGCGAAGGCCTGTTTACGATCAAGCAGGATCTTCTTCATCTCCAGCGGGCCGTTGAATCGTTCACCCGATGGCAGGATGCCCGTGGCATCGATTGGCTGGCCTTCTTCCTGATCGCGCCAATGCCCGATGGCGTCGTAGTTCTCCAGGCCGAAACCAAGCGGATCGGTCTTGGCATGACAGGACGCGCACTCGGGATTGCTGCGGTGCAGCTCCAGCAGTTGGCGCAAGGTCTTGCCTTTGGTGTCGGCCTTGGCTGCGGCGAGCTGCGGAACGTCAGGCGGCGGCGGCGGTGGTGGAACACCGAGGATCGTGCCCATGACATAATTGCCGCGGCGCGGGATGTTGGTTCGCGCGGGATCAGCGGTGATGGTCAGCACCGCGCCCATGGTCACGACACCACCACGGCGGCGATCGGTGAGCGCGACGCGCTGCATGCGTTCGCCTTTCACGCCATCGATGCCGTAGTGCTTGGCGAGTTCCTCGTTGAGGAAGGTGTAGTTGGCGTCGATCAGGTCCATGACCGGGCGATCGTTGCGGATCAGTTCGCTGATGAAGAGGTACGCCTCTTCCTGCATCGCGGTGCGCAGCGTCGGGGTGAACTGCGGGAAGGTCTTGGCGTCCGGTTGGTGGTCACTGAGGTTGCGGAGTTGCAGCCACTGGCCGGTGTAGTTCTCCGCCAGAGCGCGGCTCTTCGGGTCCTTGAGCATGCGTCTGGCCTGCGCTTCGATCACTGACGCATCCTGAAGACGGTTCTCGCTCGCGAGCTTCAGCAGTTCGGCATCCGGCGGCGACGACCACAGGAAATAGCTCAGGCGCGAGGCCATGTCATAGGACGCGACGTGGTAGGCAGCGGTGGCCTTCGCGTCCTGCTCTTCGATGCGGATGAGGAAGCGCGGCGAGATGAGCACGGCGTGCATCACCGCGCGCACGCTCAGAGTGAACGGACGCTTGGCGGAGATGGCCGCATCATAGATGCCGAGCAGTTGTTCGAGGTGATCAACAGGAACGGGCTTGCGGTAGGCGCGTGCGGCAAAGGCGGCGATCACCTCACGTGCCGCCATGCGCGCATCGACCCCTGGGCCGGTCTGCTTGATGAACACCGCGGCCATGGCCTTGCGGTCATTGAACACCGCGTCAAGGACCTTGCCGGCCGCATCGTAGTACTGCTCGACCTGTACCGGAGCGATGCTGAGCGCATCGGCGATGGTGTCGAAGCCGTAGCTCGACCCGTCGGGAGAAAAGGTCTCGCCAGGAGACAAGTCGAGGCCGAAGAGATCACGGATGGAGTTATCGTACTCCACGCGGTTGAGGCGGCGCACTGCCGGACGACCTGGGTCCTTTACGGTGGCGCAATCGACACTGCCGAGCGTGCGCTCGATGAAGGTGATGAGGCGTTTGCGCTCGTCGTCCGACGGCTGCTTGGACTTCTTCGGCGGCATCTCGCCATCGCGCAGCGCCTGCATCGCCGTGGTCCAGACCTTGCGGTTGTCGGCGATCAGACGGAGATTCTCGTCCTTCTTGAGGTCGATATCGCCCTTCATCTTCTCCGCATTGTGGCAGCCGTAGCAGAACTTCGACAGCAGCGGGTTGATGCTGCGGTCGAAGGAGTAGGGATCGATCTTGTCTTCGCCGGCGATCAGCGCGGGACAGAGAAGTGTGACAAGGAGCACGCCCAACAACGCGATCCACGCGTCCGGGGTCCGGGGTCCGGAGTCCGGAGTCTTGTGGTACGGGATCGCTAGCCGATTGCAGGCGCGTGTCAGGTCTGCGGACACGCAGGACCCCGGACCCCAGACCCCGGACTCCGGACAGTGGCAATTTCCGTTCATTTGAACGCCAACCGTCCCGTGCTGTCACCGAACTTCTCCATCTCCAATCCAGCCATCGCCATCATGTCGAGGTAGAGGTTGCAGATCGGGGTCTTCTTGCCGAAGGCGATGTGGGCGCCGCCTTTGATCGCGCCGCCACCGCCGCCAGCGAGCAGGATCGGCAGTTGGTCGCGGGTGTGCTTGTCACCGTCGCCGATGCCCGAACCGTACATGAACGCCACGTTGTCCAGCAGGGTGCCGTCCCCCTCCTTCAGCTTGGACATGTTGTTCAGCATGCGCGCGAACAACGACACATGGTGCGTATTGATCTTGGTTAAGGCGTCGAGGTTCTCCGCCTTGCTGTTGTGGTGCGAGTAGCCGTGGTGGGAGCCAGGTGCTCCCAGTTCTGGATAGGCGCGGCCGGATTTTTCGAAGCTGAACATGAAGGTGGCGACGCGCGTGGTGTCGGTCCAGAACGCCATCGTCAGGAGGTCGAGCATGAGGTTGACATGATCGGCATAGAGCGCCGGCTTGCCGGCCTTAGTCGGGATCATCAGTTCCGGCGGCGCACCGGCACCAGGAGCCTTGGGCTTGCCCTTGTCCGTGCCTCCGCCGGCCGCGGCGGCTTCGGCAGAATCCTTCTCCGCGAGGTCAAGGCGGCGCTCGATACTGCGGATGCCGTCGAGGTAGCCCTCCATCTTCGAACGGTCGTTCGAGCCGAGGTTGCCCATCAGCTTGCGCGCGTCCTCACGCATCAGGTCGAGGATGCTGGCGCCAACGCGGTCGTCGGGATTCTGCTTCTCCACCTTGGGCTTGCCGGCCGTCGCCTTGGCCTTGTCCCACGACGGGGCCTTAAGCGGGCGACCCTGGAACAAGCGATCGAACAGCGCTTTCGGATCCATCTCCAGCGCCGCCGGTGTGGTCGGGCTGCGCCAGGACATGTGCGACATGTAGGTGCCGCTGTAACCGTGATCACCGCGATGTCCGGGATCGACGCCCAGAGTCAGCGCATCCACCGGAGTCTGGTCGCCGATCATGCGGCCGGCGATCTGGTCGATCGACGGACCGCCGACCTCCGGCTCCTCCGAGTGTTTACATTTGTGGCCGGTGAGGATCCCGCCGCCGGTGGGCTCATGCGAGCCACCGACACCGATGCAGTGTGCCGCGGAAAAATCGGACAACACCAGCATGCGATCCTTCATCGCGTCGAGCGGCTTGAGGATTGGTGGCAGTTCAGTCAGCGCGCCAGGCTGCTTGGGATTCCAGTTCGCCTGCACCACGCCGTTGGGCACGTAGAACCACCCGAGGCGCACCGGCGGCTTGCCGGTGGCCTTGCGCGCGGGGTTGTTCGGGATCATCACATCAAGGAACGGCAGCGCGATGCAGGCACTCGCGCTCTTCAGGAAGGTGCGGCGGGGCAGGAGCCAGGACGGGGTCATGGGTGGTTCCTTGTGACCGCGGGCAATGGACCCGCTCACAGCCATTGCGGCGGGCCTAACGATGGGTTCCCGGTTTCTTGGAGAACCTTGACTGACAGATGCTTGTGGCGGATCAGCGCGCTGATGGCAACTCACTCCCAACGGGGGTCATGCGCCACCAGGATCGGGAAGTACCAGGCGTAGGTGTGATAGCGTAGGTCGGTGTCCTTGATCAGCCCGGCCGCGTCGGGTGAGCGCCAGGGCCGCGGGCCCGTCAGCGCGCGCAGGAAGTTGCGCTGCTGTGGTGCCGTCTCCGTGCTCCGTCCCAGGCCCGCGAGGTAGAGCTCCAGCGCACGCGTCCACTCCACCGGCGGTGGAGTGATGTCGCCGCCGGCGACGCGGGCAACATCGGCGGCAAACAGCGCGTGGCTGAGGGCCTGGAACAACGTCTGGTCCTCGACCACGTCGGCGGTCAGGCTGGTGAGGTTGCGCTCGGTGAACTGCGCAGCGATCGAAGTGCGCAGATCGCCCATCAGTGCCAGTACCGTCGACTGGTCACCACGCCAAGCGGCGATGCTGATAAGCGCGGCGCTCCCACGCCACCGGCTCGACATCCTGGCGTTGAGCTGCCAACGTTCGGCCAGTGGTTGCAGGTCGCGTTCGATCCACGCCTCGATGCGGGCGCTGTCCTCCGGCTGCCAGCTTGGCAGGCCGCGCAGCAGGTCCGCCGCCTGAAGCCCGAAGACCACCAGCATGTCGTTGCTGAGCGTGCCGGCGTCCGGGCCGGTGAGCGTGATGGAGGTCGCCGCCACCAACCGGGCACGCGCGGCGGCCTCCACCTGCGCATCGCCTTCGAGACGTGCAGCGAGCGCCAGGCCGATGAGCGGACGCATGAGCTGATGGAGGAAACGCCGCGCGGCGGTGTGTTCCGGATTGCCGTCGTTGTAGGCCGGCACCACCACGGTGGTGGGTCCTGGGGGCGTGTCCGCCAACCACTCGGGCACTTCGCGCCGCAACGCAGCATGGGATGACGCCCACGGCTCGCGCCCGGCAGCGATGGCGGCACGCAGTGCCGCCAGATGATCAACCGACATCACCACCGGCGTCGGCAAGGGCAGACGCGTCGCGGCGATCCGCTGACCGGCACCGATCAACGATGACACGCCATCGACGGTGCGGGTCAGCCGCACGAGGCCCTCATCGACCTCCAGGTTGGTGCTGCCGTCGACCACCCGCACCCCGAACGCGGTACCGACGACGCGTACGGTCGCATCGGGACAGATGATCTCAAACGGCTGATCGGATGGGCGTTTCGCCGCGACCACTGTGACGGCACCGGTGGCGAGCTGCCATCGTTGGCCGGCAGCCGGCAGGCGCGTCACGGTGGTGTCATTGGCCAGCGTCAGCCGCGTGCCATCACTCCAGGTCAACGTCGCACTGCCGGTTGCGCCCAGTCGCAACGAACCGCCATAACCAATGCGTTCCCCAGGAGCAGTGAGCGCCAGCGCGCCGAGGTGCACCTCGCCCGCCAACGCACTAATGACTGGCGCCTGGCCATCGGGCTCGGCCACCGGTCGACGGGCCCAATCGAGCACCAGCGGAACGATCAGGACCAACACCAACGCCGCGGCGGCGAGGCTGCTCCAACGCAGCACCAACGCGACGCGACGGCGCTGATCGACACGCGCAAACACCGCCTGCGCGGCGATCTCGCCACTCTGCGGACGCCAGGAGTCGAGCATGCGCTGGGTGCGTTCACGGATCGCCTGGGGATCGGCTGGCCGTAGCGCCGTGCGGCAGACCACCTGATCGCGCAGCAGGCCATGGAGACGCTGGACCAGCGCGGGATCGGCCTCCAGCAGGGCGCGCAGCTCCGCCGCTTCACCGGCCGACAGGTCGTCGTCGAGGTAGACCTCCGCCAGTTCCAGGAAACGACGATCGTCGCTCATGGCGTCGCCCCAGGTGCGCGTTCCGCACAGGCGCGCAGATCGCGACGCACGGTGAAGATGATCTTGGCTAGGCTGGCGCGCGTCTGCTTGAACTGCTGGGCGAGCACATTCAGCGGCACGTCGTCGACGAAACGCCGTTCGGCGATCAGGCGCATGCGCGGTGACAACTTGTCGAGGCAACCACGCAAGCGACTGAGCAGATCGCGCCGCGCGTCCTCATCACCGTCGGGGTCCACTTCCTGCAAGGCCGCATCCGCCAGCAACGCCTCGATCGCCGCGCGATCGGTGCCATGCAAACGCGCACGCCGGCCGAGTTCGCGTCGCAGCAGGTTGCGCGCGATGCCCTTGAGCCAGCCGGCAAAGGTGCCGCGTGGTTCGTAGTCGCTGAGCTGCTGGAACGCCGCGACGAAGGTGGATTGGAGGATCTCGTCCATCAACTCCGGCGACGACGCATGGAAGGCGAGGAAGCCGGCGAGTTGAGGATAGACCTCCACCACCACCCGGCTGAAAGCCTGGCGGTCACCACCCTGAGCTGACACCACCAAGGCGTCGAGCTGGCCGGGATCGAGGGCTGTGGTCATCCACACACCATTGCAGGAAACCGCGATAGTGGTGCCGATCCGTCTACAGCCCACTCACAGCCAAGGGGTTGGATCACGACAGCTCGACCGGTTCCGCGGCCACAGGACGGCCGCGTCGACGCAGCCAGGCGGTGCCGGCGATGGCGACATAAAGCGCCATGCCGAGCACCACCGCACCGCCCAGGCGCAGTGCCGCCATGCCCGAGCCATGCCCAGACGGTTGCGGCCACCACCATAGCACGGCGAGCACGCCGCCGGCCATCACCACCGCCGCCAGCAGCGGACGCAGCAGGCCACGCCAAGCGATCAGCGGGCCGGTGCCACGACGGTGCAGCAGGACCAGGTAGATGCCGCACCCGACGACACTCGACAGCGCGGTGGCGAGCGCGAGGCCGGCCTCCTGCATCCAGGTCTGCACCAGTACCAGGTTGAGCACCAAGTTGAGCGCCACCATCGCCAGGCTGATGCGCATCGGCGTGCGTTGATCGCGCCGCGCATGAAAGGCGCGCATGAGCAGCTTCGACAACGAGATCGGCAGCAGCGCCAGGGCCAGCATCTGCGTCACCAGCACCGTGCGGTGGACCGATGATTCGTCGAACGAGCCGGTCTGGTAGATGGTGCGCACCAACGGTTCGGCGGTAACCAGCAGACCAACCGCCGCCGGCAGCAACCAGAACGCCAGCATACGGCAAGCTGCGCGCAGTCCCTCTCCCGTCGCCTGCCAGCTTTCCGCCGCGCGGCTGGCGATCTCTGGATACGCCGCGGTGGTGACGCCGTGGCCGATGAGCGCCATGGGGAACTGGAGCAGGCGGTTGCCGAAGTAGAGGATCGCTACCGCGCCACTGCCGGGCACAAAGATGAGCGCGATGACGCTGTCGAGGTAGGCGTTGAGCTGGTAGGCGCCGCTGGCCAGCAGGTTCGGCCCGGTGGCACGCCGCAGTTCGCGCACTTGGTCGTCGGCTGCAGTCACCACCGGGGGCACACCGCCGGTGCTGCGCAGGCACGCTAGCAGCAGCGCTGTCTGAAGGATGCCGGCGGCGAGCACCGCGTACGGCAACGTCCACGCTTCTTCGTCGGGACTGATGAACACCGTGGCGATCAGGCAGAGGTTGAGGATTACCGGTGCCGCCGCCGCGGCCCAGAAATGCCGCCGGCCATTGAGGATGCCCGAGAGGATGGCCGCGACACAAATGAAAATGACGAACGGGATCTGCGGCAACGTCATCGCGGCGATGATCACCGCGCGGCCGCTCCCCCACCACAACATGCCGGCAGCGACCAGATAACCCACCACCGACACCAGCGTCAGGCCGACAGCAAGACGCGTCAGCACCGCGCCAGCAAAACGCTCCGCCGCCGCTGGATCCTTATCCTTCAACTGCACGTAGCGCGGAATGAACGCGGCGGAGAGCGCCCCCTCACCAAACAAGTTGCGCAGCAGGTTCGGCAACGCGAACGCCATGAGGAAACAGTCGAGCAGCAGCGAGCCGCCCATCGCGCCAGCCCACAGACGGTCGCGCACCAGGCCGAGGATACGGCTGATGAACGTCCAACCACTGACGGTGAACACGCGGCGCGCGAGGTTCATGGAAAGCGGAGCCTGGGGACACCAGCGCCCATCGCAACGAGGATCACCGTGGTTCGACCCGGTAGCCGCAGAGACGCAGAGGTAAGAAGAGGGCCGCAGAGGCGAGGATTGATAGCAGAGAAGTAAGAAAGGCTCGCGGAGCAATCAGGTCAGAAAATCGTGACCTGTCTGCTCTGCGGCCCTCTTCCCACCTCTGTGTCTGCGGCTGGTTGTCCTGCCTTGCTCGTTCAGATGCCGAGCGCGGCGCGCTGGGCGATCTGGATCTGCGCCAACGCACCGTCGGCGGCGTTGAGCAGGGCGTCGAGCTGGGAACGGGCGAAGACGCCGTGTTCACCGGTGCCCTGGACCTCGATGAAGTCCGAGCCGCGCATGACCACGTTCATGTCGACGTCGGCCTTGCTGTCCTTGATGTAGTCGAGGTCCACTTCGATCTGGCCGCCCACGATGCCGACGCTGATGGCGGCGACCTGCCCGAGCAAGTAATGCTGCGGACCGGCCTTGCCCTGCTGGGTGGCCAGCACGGTCAACGCATCATAGAGCGCAACCCAGGCACCGGTGATCGACGCGGTGCGCGTACCACCATCGGCTTGGATGACGTCGCAATCGATGGCGATGGTGCATTCGCCGAGCTTGTCGAGGTCGACCGCCGCGCGCAGGCTGCGACCGATCAGGCGCTGGATCTCCACACTGCGGCCATCTTGTTTGGGACCATCGCGGCGTTTGCGCGGGGTGGTCGAGCCGGGCAGCATCGAGTACTCAGCCGTCAGCCAGCCGCCGCCCGAACCACGACGAAACGGCGGGACCTCTTTTTCGATCGAGACGGTGCAGAGCACGCGAGTCTCACCGAACGACACCAGGCATGAGCCCGCGGGATGTTTGACGTACTTGCGTTGGAAGCTGAGCGGACGAAGGGGCATGCGGTCTCTTATTGTTGTGATGGAGATACGGAATTCAGGTACGCGCGGCAGCGATCACGGCGGCGCCGTCGCTCGCCATCAACAAGCGCAGGATCGCCTTTTGAGCGTGCATGCGGTTCTCTGCCTGATCGAAGATGATCGAACGCTGGTGATCGACCGCGCTGTCGGTGATCTCTTCATCACGATGTGCCGGCAGGCAGTGCATGATGCGCACGTCGCCACGCGCCTTGGCGATCAGCGTGTCGTTGATCTGGTAGCCGTGGAAGGCTTGCAGACGCTCGGCTTTTTCGGCCTCCTGGCCCATGCTGGTCCACACGTCGCTGTAGAGCACGTGTGCACCAGCAACGGCTTCGACCGGATCGTGGACCTGGATGACCTGTTTTCCCCACGCCGACCCGAACGACGCGATGTCGGCCTGGGTGAAGGCGTAATTCTTCGGACAGGCGAGCACCAGTTGCGAACCGGCGAGCACTGCCGCGCGTGCGAGGCTGCGCGCGACGTTGTTGGCGTCACCGATGAAGACGACGCGCAGACCAGTGATGGCGCCGAGGTGTTCCTGGATGGTCAGGAAGTCCGCCAGCGCCTGACAGGGATGACATTCATCCGACAAGCCGTTGATCACCGGCACACTGCCGTGCGCCGCGAGATCGAGGATCGACTGGTGCTTGAACACCCGCGCCATGATGCCCTGGACGTAGCGGCTGAGGACACGCGCGACGTCGCGCGTCGGCTCACGCACGCCCATGCCGACTTCTTCGCCACGGATGTAGAGCGAACGGCCGCCGAGTTCGGTCATGGCGACCTCGAACGACAGGCGCGTGCGCAGACTGGGTTTCTCGAAGACCATCGCCAGGGTCTTGCCGGCCAGGGCGGATTCCAAGATGCCCTGCGCACGGCGACGCTTGAGGTAGGCGGCGACGGCGAGCAGGTCGCGGAACTGGTCCGCGGTAAGATCATTGAGGCTGATGAAATGAGTGAGCATGGCGGCCTCCTGGCCGCAAAATGGGACGTATGGGATTGAAGATTCAGGCGCGAGCGGCGCGAACCGTTTCGAGACGCAACTCGGTGCCGATGCCTTCGGCGGTGAAGATTTCCAGCAGCAACGCATGCGGTTGGCTGGCCTGGACGATATGGATCTTGCCGACACCCGCTTCGAGCGCAGCGATGCAGCTCTCGACCTTGGGGATCATGCCATCCTTGATCACACCATCAGCGATGAGCTTGCGCACTTCGCGGTCGGTCAGGCTGGAGATGCGCGTCGCCGGATCCTGCGGATCGGTGAGCACCCCAGGGACGTTGCTGAGGAACACCAGCTTCGCCGCACCCAGGCCGCTGGCGACCGCCAGCGCGATGTCGTCGGCGTTGGTGTTGAGGATCTGCCCGTCCGGCATCACCGACAACGGCGGCACCACCGGGATCAGGCCACGGGAAGCGTAGCGCACCAGCCGCTCACGATCGATGGCGGTCGGACGTCCGACGAAACCCAGCGCCTGATCGAGGATCTCGCCCTGCACCGCGAGGTGTGGCGTGCTGAGCTGGATCGCCGCGCCGCCGAGGGCGAACAGACGATCATGGATATGCTCATTGAGACGATCGACCTCACGCTCGACGATCTCGACCGTGGCCTTGTCGGTCACGCGACGACCCTGGTGGAAGACCGCCTTGAGGCCGGCGGCTTCCATGGCGCGGGTGATCGATTTGCCGCCACCGTGGACCAGGATCGGGTGGACGCCGACCTGCTCCAACCATACCAGATCGGTAAGCAGCGAGTCGAGCACCGCGGGATTCTCGATCGGCTCGCCGCCGAGTTTCACCACCATGAACTGGTTGTGGAACCGCTTGAGGAAGGGCAGCGCTTCGATCAGCACCTTGGCCTTGCGCGTTGCCTCGTCGACCACCACTGGAGTTCTCCGCGGCGTCGGACGCCGTATCGTTAGCTTGGCTCAGGAACCTGGCACTGGAAAAAGCGCAGGAAAAAGCCCAGGAAAAAGCAAGGCGCGGACTATAGGGGCATCGCCCGCTTGTCGAGTGCGGAGGTGTGCTTCCTCCGGGCGGCTCAACCCACCTAGAGTCCTTGAGAGCGGCGACTGCGACCTGCCGAGTCAAATTTTGGCGTAGTCGCCGCTCTCAAGCGGCTCGGGGGTGTGGGGGCGCAGCCCCCATAGCAAAAGGACTAACGGGGCAAAAGGACTAACGGGGCTCTGCCCTATAATGGCCCATCGGGCTGGGGCAGAACCCCGTTAGATCTGGCTGAACAGCCAGGCATGCAGCTCCGGCCCCCAGAGCAGGGCGAGGATCGCACCAACTGCCAACCAGGGACCAAAGGGGATCTCGCGCTGGCTGGCCAGCAGACGCATCGGCAAGCCAACCACCGTGCCGACCATCGCCGCGAAGAAGAAGGCGTACAGCACCCCGATCGGCCCCAGGAAGGCACCGATGGGAGCGAGAAACTTCACATCACCGAACCCCATGGCGTTGCGCCGGAAGGCGATCGTGCCAACCAGGCCGACGACGTAGAGCGACAGCCAGCCGACCAGGCTGCCGAACAACGCCAGCGCGCCGTGTCCCGCGCACATCCGCCACCAACCGCCATCGTCACCACCGGGCTGCCACCATACCAGCGCCAGGAGCGCCGCGGTCGACACGCCAGTCGCAGCCATGAACCACAGTACGCCGACGCGGAATCCCTGGTGGTCCTCGTCTCGCCACCGTTGTTCCGGCGGACAGAAGCGACCGTAGATGACCTTCGCCAGCGGTAGCGACAGGACCAGGAACAACAGCACGCCAGCAACCACCGCGAGCACGCTCCAGACGAAGGTCGCGGTAGTTGGCACCACCGCGCCGAGGATGTTCCGTTGCAGCAACCAGGCCGACGGATCGAACAACAGGTGATGCCCCAGCACCGAACCGCTGCCGAGCGCTAGGAGTGGAGCCGCCAACTGGAATGGTTTGGTCAACTCATCGGGAATGATGCTGTGCTCGAGATCGATGAATGACGACACCACCAACAGGTAGGCCAGCGCGAGGATCACCGCGGCAGCGAGCGCACGGGCGACGCCGTCGGAAACCCCGAGCGCAAGCAACCACGGAGCCGGTGCGGTCGGATCGCTGAACGCCCACCACATAACCAAGGCGCTGAGTGCGCCGACGGAGACCTCCAACAACAGGTAACGGATGCTGAACGGCGCATCGCACCAACGACAGCGCCCTCGCAGGATCAGGTAGCTGATCACCGGCAGGTTGTCGTACCACTGCACCTGCGTACCGCACGAATAGCAGCGGCTCGGCGGCAGCACCACGCTCTCGTTGCGCGGCAGGCGGTGGATGCAGACGTTGAGGAACGAACCGATGAAGGCGCCGAACAGGAACCCCAATGCAGCAGGCAGCAGTACGGCGGAAAGCATCGCTGGGGTTGTCCGCCGATCGCCGCTGGCGTCAATCGCAGGAGCGTCATCTTCACGGCCAAGCACCATGGAGAGCCAGACGCCACCGGAACGCCTGCACTGGGAGCGACGCTGGCAGGAGACGGTCTGGGAACGGGCCGAAGCGGCACAGTGGTTACCGCTGGCGAGCTGCTCACCACATCCGCTGGTGGTGGTGACAGCCTGGAACCCTGGCGGAAGCCAGCTCCCCCTCGCGGTCAATCAGGCACGGGATGTCGTACTGCGGGACGAACTCGTCGCCCTCGGCCTGGTACCAATCCGTGCCCGTGGCCGCAGTCCCGCTGGCGACTCGTATGAAGACGGTTGGCAGATCCCACATCAGCCACCGCGCACGGTCACGTTGTTGCGGCGCTACGGACAACTGGCGGGCTGGGTCACCGATGCGACTGGCTGCCGCTACCAGTGGTCGACGACGACACCGTCCAGGTGAAGACCTCGCGGGCGATTCCTCGCGAGCGTTGCGGCAGGCTGTCGATCTCGCCGGCCTGGATCCGTTGCCATTGCAGATCACGGGTCTTG
Organism: Planctomycetota bacterium; assembly: GCA_013816485.1. Lineage (GTDB taxonomy): Bacteria > Planctomycetota > UBA11346 > UBA11346 > UBA11346 > BOG-1363. The sequence goes on along the minus strand of JACDEI010000015.1, from coordinate 22,801 downwards.
ACCCCGACACCGGGCAGCGCATCGGCCATCCACACCACGCTCTGCTGATGTGGAATCTGCTGGGGTTGTATCGGCGCCGGTGACGGACGGAGGCTCCACAGGCCGATCATCACCATCGCGATCAACGCCATCAGCCAACCGCGACCATCGACTTCCAATGTTCCGCTCGTGACGACCACTGCCGGCTCGCAGATCACCAGATCCTGTTCAGCCATCATGGCGTCCGCCAAAGATGTGCGAACCGGTCCTTGCCCGCGAGGTCCTGGATGGTGTGCGCCTGGAAACCACCGGATTCGGCAAGCGCACGGACCGCCGTTCCCTGATGCCATCCGTGTTCCAGCACAACCTGTCCCAGCGGTGCAAGCACCCGTGGCAGATCGTCGATCAATCGCCGGATGAGATCGAGTCCATCGGCGCCGGAAAAAAGTGCGTTCTGTGGCTCGAAGGCCAGCTCGGGATCACATTCCGCGCGTTCGTTCTCACCAATATAGGGCAGGTTCGCGAGCACCAGATCGAACGGCCCGCTCAACCCGGCAGCCAGATCGCCGAGGTGCCAGTGGACCGCCACAGCGGCGCGCTCGCCGTTGGCCCGCGCGAAACCCAGCGCCAGCTCACTGGCATCTGTGCCGGTAACCTCCCAGGTCGGACGCGCGCGTTTGATGCTCAGCGCGATCGCGCCCGAACCCGTGCCAACATCGACCACCCGCAACGGTGTCGCATCGGAAAAACGTGCGAGCACGAACTCCACCAATTCCTCGGTCTCCGGACGCGGCACCAGGACACCCGGACCGACCGCCAGCGTCAGGTCACCAAAGGCCTGGGTTCCGAGCACGTAGGCCAACGGTTCGCGTCGCCCGCGACGCTGCACCAGGGCGCGCAGACGAGCGACCTCGGCGTCCTCCACCGGCATGTCGAAGCGGGTGTAGAGATCCATCCGGGTGAGCTTGAGGGTCTCGGCGAAGATCCATTCGGTCTCTCGGCGCGCATTGGCGATCCCATGGTTCGCTAGGTAATCCGTGCTGCGACGCACCAAGTCCATCAGGGTCGGCAAGGACATGGGCGGCACCCTAGTGCCGTGATGTGCTCATACCAATCCTCCATCAGTCATCGACTTGTAGACCGCAGACAGCCATCAACCGCCGAGGGCGCCGAGCTAGAAATCCCCTCGGCGCCCTCGGCGTCCTCGGCGTCCTCGGCGGTTTGATCGGTCTTCTCTTCTCGGTGCGTTTCACTCGATGGAGGATTGGTATCAGACCATCCATCCGATCCGTCCAGGTCGACGCGCCGCTGATCAATCGGCCGGGCGTCCCCTCTTCAATGAAAGCGACCGCATGGATTGACAAACAGGTCCGCCCCACAGACTCCGCCACCCACAGTCAAGCTCCTATCGTCTAGAGGCCTAGGACAGCGGATTCTCAGTCCGCGAACAACGGTTCGAATCCGTTTAGGAGTACCAAAACGCAAAGACCCGCGGAGTGATCCGCGGGTCTTTGCATTTCATAGCGGATTTGATCGATCAGGTGGTGCGACGACGGAATGCCAGCAGTGCGAACAGGCCGAAGCCCAGCAGCGTGGCCAGACCAGAGCCCAGGCCGCAGCCGCCGGAGCTGGAACCGGAATTGATGGTTCCCGGGGTCGGTTTGTCGGCATTAGCCCCATCGGCTGATGGCTCGTCATCCCTGATCCGCACGGTGGCGGTGACCGGTAAGCTCGAACTCAGCAGGTAGCCATCGCCAGGTAACAGGGTAACGATCACGCCTTGGGTGCCATCAGCGATATTGTTGTCTCTCGGGGTGACGGTGAGCGTGGCAGTGGTTCCTGAGATCACGATCGGCCCCAGTGCATGATAACGGCTCGCTGCTGCCGATCCTGAGATGGAATAATTCACATTGATGGGACCAGCCGCAGTCCGTTGCAAGGTGATGGTGAAGAAGGAGGATGTCGGGATCGTCCCTTCGATGGCATCGTTGGTGCTGGCTGCAATCGACACCCGCCCTGCGCTATCACTGATGTTCAGGGTCGCCGAGGCGTTTGTGCCGGCACCCGCGGAACCCGAGAGGACGTAATCGTAGGAATTCAGCAAGGTCACGGTCACCGTCTGAGTTCCTGCAGTACCAAGATCCTTCGGTTTGACTTCGATTTCGCCGCTGGAGGCTCCTCCTGGAATCACCAGTAGTCCATCCAGGGGTACGTAGTCGACACCGGAGGTCGCTGTGCCCGAAACCACATATCGAACATCGACGTTCTTGCCCTCCGGGAACGGTCCACCAGTGAGGGTCACCAGGAACTTGCCACTGGTGGAGGGCCGTTGGGCACTTGTTGTTTGCGAAACCGACACGGAGACATCTGCATCTGCGATGATAACGGTCGATGAGGTTGGATCTTTGATGGCATAATTCACCGATTTGTCCATCGTCATGGTCACGGTCTCGGCACCCTCTGGACCACTGGCGTCGTTGCGCTTAGGCGTGATCGAGAATTCGATGCGGTCAGACGGGACAGGAATATCGACTGCCGCAACATTTCCTGACAACGGCGTGAGAAAGAAGGTGTCAATGGCAACAACGCCTTTGATCTCATCCCCCAATCCAGAACCACCGCCAAGGCTCTCACCATCGAACAGGTAGCGCCGGAAGTGAATCTGACGACCACCAAATGCGTTCACAGCCGTAGATTGCGTCACCACATAGTGGTTGGATTCGTTGCCACTGATGCGGAACACGTCACCTACATAAAGGCCATTCCCATCTCCGACCTTGATTTCGGTTTCAGAAACAGGGTAGGGAACGTTGATGGCGTAACCCGTAGGAGCCGTCCCGGAGGTCAGCAGCACAGTGACCGAAGCGTTGTTCGCAACGTTTTGAGTCAGGGGCGTAGAAAGCGTAATGGTACCGATGCCATTGCCGGTGCTCGACGCGGATAGGTTATAGGTTGCCAGGGATTCACCAAACCGCACCTGCGCGTTGGTGGGGATCGGGCCGGATCCGCCAGCGACCTGGATGACGGTCTCACCCCTCAGATGGCCGTAGACCTTGTAGCCGAGTCCCGTGGTTTCTGTCGGTGTAGAGACGCATCCGATATAGCTGCTGTTGCTACCAATGATCTTGTGATGGACCTCGTAGTCGGTGCCCAGCTGGGCAATGCCGACCTGCGCAGGGGTGGGGTTATGGAAACGGACGCGAATGGTGCGCTTGATCGGGAAAGGGGCGACTCCGGCAGCGGGTTCCCAGGTGACCCTGTACACGGCGCGGCGACCGTAATCGCCGTCCAGGTTGACACTGGCATTGATGGTGTCTTCGTCAGCAACATTGTCTGGGCGGGATATAGTGGCGACCTCATCGTCATCAGCGATGACCACTTGTGCCGAGGAATAGCTGCCGAGCTGATAAGAGGAAAAGGCGCTGGGAGTCAGCGCGATCAAGACGACCTCGCTGCCCTCCAACTCCAAATCGTCGACCGGGACGATGGTGATGGTCGCGCTCACCACTCCTACGGCGAATGAGATCGAACCGGTGGCAGTCGACAGTCCGGGTGTGCCGGTGAAATCCGTGGTAGTATAGTCGTCTGAGAAGAATGCGGTTCCCGATACGGAAAAATTCACCGTCACCGGGGTGGTTGCGTCATTGCGCTGAATCAAGAACTGCCCGGGCGTCCCTCCCTCCTCCTCCGCCGCGGCGTACACGGCAAAGATGTTCACCTGCGTGTCGAGCGCCTGGACCATGCCTGTGATACCCACTAACAGCGTGATCATCAAAGCGCGAGCCAAGGCGGTTGCGCGACTGAAGATTTGGAAGGATCTGGAAATGATCATGAGCTGACCTCGTGAGGATGATTCGCACATAAACGATTCAGAAACGATAGCCGGCTACACCGGCGATGCCGAAACCTTGACGGGTGATGTGGAGTTCGCTGGAAAAGCCACCGGCAAAGTCCATGTCCATTTCGGCCCCACCGTAGGCGTAGGATACGTTGAAGCCGTAGATGAAGCGCTGTTCGGTGATGTAGGCACCCACACGGACGCCGACTTCCCAGTACGCGCCGATACCACGGTTCTCTTCATAACCGCCGTTGAGCAGGTGGACCTCGTTCTCGGCAAAAGCGACACCGCCACCAATATGCGGCATGATCTCGACGAACCCGGTAAACTCCGTGATGTCGCTCAGGCCCCACTGGTAACCACCGAGGAGGTTGATGCCGATGGTCTGGTGTTTGAGCTCGTTGCCGGAACCATTGGAAAAGACCGTCCCGTTGACCGAAAACGAGTCGGGAGTGATGTTGTAGTGGCCGTAGACCACCTCACCGCCCCATTGCCAGCCACCCTCACCCATCCGTCCGCGGCCGAGGATGACGGTCAGGGCTGCCTGATAGCCGGATTCCCGGCCGCCGTTCCATTCGTAATTGGTGTTGACGTTATTGTTATCGTTCGAGTCCTCTTCGACGTCCGGCGCCTCGACCGCACCAATGCTGGCCTGAAGGCGGATATAGTCGAATTCGGCGATCTTCAGGTCCTCGCCGAGAGCGGGGGCCGCGGTAAACAGGCCCAGGCACCCCCCGATACCAACCGACATGGCCAACGTCATCAATGACTTCGACATCCTGACTCCTCGCATGAACGCACGCTGGGGTAAAGCAACCTAAGGCCAGAGAAAACTAGCCACGCGCTCTACCTACTTCAAGTGGCAGCTAGCAGTTGGCGGAAAGCTGACGCAACTGGGACGATCCGCCATCGGCACCATCCTGGACATGTGAGGGGTAGATCCGGGGGTGTCACCGCTGTTGGAATGGTCGACGTTGGGCCTGGGGAGTCGCGCGTCGCAGATCAGCGAAGGCGGTAAACCATCGCCGCCGCCCATGGCCTGTCCGCTCCATCTCAACACCGCGCTTGGTGCCTGCTGGGGCTTGCGTGGATGCCGCGGAATTACCCACGCATTTGATGAGCATCGTTGCATCTTGATGGATTGATGCCTGTGCCCACCATCCCACCATGCGCCTCGACCAGTTGTTCGCCGCCAAGGCCCGCACGCTCTCGTTTGAGTTCTTCCCGCCGAAGAACGAGCGGTCGTGGCTGACGCTGGAAGACACCATCGACCAGTTGGCCCCCTTGGGGCCGGACTTCGTCTCGGTGACCTATGGCGCCGGTGGCGGTACGCGGGCGAAAACCCGCGAGATCGTCGAGCACATCCAGGCCAAGACCGGCATTGCCGCGATGGCGCACCTGACCTGCGTCAACGCTACGAAGGCGGATCTACAGGCGCTGCTGAACGAGTACGCGACCGCGGGCATCGGCAATCTGCTGGCCCTGCGTGGCGACCCGCCCAAGGGCGAGACCCGTTTCACCCCGACCGACGGCGGTTGCGCTTACGCCCTCGACCTGATCAACCTCATCCGCGCCGACGGGCGCTTCGCCATCACCTGCGCTGCCTTTCCGGAGAAACACCCGGACGCCGTCAGTCGCGAGGCGGACTGGGCCAATCTGGAGCATAAGCTGAAGGCCGGCGCCAGCGCGGCGATCACCCAGTGTTTCTTCACCGTCGAGCCATACATCGAACTCATCGCGCACCTGACCACGCGGTTGGGGTATGCGCCGCGCATCATTCCCGGAATCTTGCCGATCACGAATTTCAAATCGCTTGAACGTTTCTGTGCGACGTGTGGTGCGACGATTCCGCAAACCCTGCGCGCCCAACTCGCCCCCCTCGCGGATGATGCCGTCGCCGTGCGGCGCGCGGGCATCGCCTATACCGTGCAGTTCTGCAAGGCGTTGCTGGCTGCGGGTGCGCCCGGACTGCATCTGTATGCGCTCAACCGCTCGACCGCGGTGGCCGAGGTCGTCACGGCACTGAGACTGTCGGGCCATCTCGACTGAACCTGAAGCAGGATTGACATGGAGGACCGGAGGACCGGAGGACCGGAGAAGAAGTCTGGGCTGTTTCTTCTCCGGTACTCCGGTCCTCCCTATGAACAAGTCGCGGGTCACTCTCCTGGCACGCCGCCGATATGCCCGCTCGCCGCTATGAGTCCGCTGGTCGGCGAACTCGCGTTGGCGTAGCGGCGTTTGGCAATGCGGCCAGCGCCGGACGCCCAATATCCGGCTTCTAAGGCATGTCGCATCGCGCGCGCCATGCGCACCGGATCCTGCGCGTTGGCGATGCCGGTGTTCAGCAACACGCCCGCCGCGCCGAGTTCCATCGCGATGGTGACATCCGACGCGGTGCCGACGCCGGCATCGATGATGATCGGCACCGTCGCGCGTTCGAGGATGATCTCCATGCTGTTGCGATTGATCACGCCCAGGCCAGACCCGATCGGTGCACCGGCTGGCATGACGGCGGCGGCTCCGGCGGACTCGAGTTCCTTCGCCAACACCGGATCATCACTGGTGTAGACCAGCACGGTGAAACCTTCCGCTGCCAGGATGCGCGTCGCCTCCAGCGTCTGCACCGGATGCGGCAGCAACGTCTGTTGATCGGCAAGCACTTCGAGCTTCACCATGTCGCTAATGCCGAGTTCGCGTCCCAGACGTGCCGTGCGCAGGGCGTCCTCAGCAGTGAAACAGCCCGCCGTGTTTGGCAGCAACTGGTACTGCGGTCCGATCCAATCGAGCAGGCTCTTGCCCGATCCGCGATCGTTCAGGTTCGCGCGGCGCACCGCCACCGTCACCACATCGCAACCGGATTCCTTCAGCGACATCTGCATCGACGGCATGTCCGGATATTTGCCGGTGCCGACCAGCAGGCGGCTCTGGAAGGTGTACTTCCCGACTTTCAGCGGCGGAATCGACGCAGGCAGGACGGCGGGCAGCGGGGCGGTGGTGTCGGACATGGGTGGGCTTGTAGGCGGTGAGACGACGGGACAAGTCCAGATCGGGACAGTGGCTTCGCACGTGCCTTGCTCCCTCCGCCCGAGTGCGCAGCGTGGCACAGCATGGCCACATCTTCCCCACGATGGACCCCGCGCTGGTGGCACTGGCTGCTGCTCGTCGTCGTGTTCGTGTTGCTTCTGATTTTCACCGTGCTGTTGACCCTGCGCACCGCCGGTCGAGCCGACTACCAGCGCGTGCTCACCGACCTGCGGGCCAAGGGCAAGGTCGCGACCCTTGATGAGTTCATCGCCCAAGCGCCGCAGGTCGATGTAGAAATCCAGGAAGCGTGGCACCGCTGGTCCAGCCCAGGCATCGATTACCCGGAATCTTCCCGCCGGAATTTCAACCAGGAGTTGGAGGCCTGGAATCGCTATGTGATGGGGGAAGCCCCGGCACCTGAAGCTGTTCTAAAGGAGATTGAAGACACACGAGCACTGATGGAACCTGCGCGGCGTCTGCTTCAACATGATACCTTGCTGGTGAGTGCCCTCGGTTGGATCGCGCAGGATCTGCCACCAGGGAAGCGCTCGCTGCCGCACGCTGCCAGCGCACGGATCCCCAGCCTGCTTTCGACGCGCGCGCTGGCCTATTGGCTTCATCATGCCGCCTGCACGGAGTCCGACCCACGCCCTGCACTGGATGATCTCGACCGCTTCCACCGTGCCCTCTCGCGGCCGGGTTGCCTGCTCGATGCGATGATCTGGATCGCCATCGCGAACATCCGGAATGAAACCTACGTGCATCTCGCCCTCCTCGGACGGTTGCCGGAAACCAATCGCCAGGCGTGGATGAACGAGCCCAGCAAACTGATCGCTGGAATCGCTGACGGCTTCGACGGCGAGCGCACCTGGTTCAACGATTCCTGGGCGAACATGGGCGAGGAGATGTCCTTCTTCAGTTCATTCACCACCGGGCGGGTGATGATCGACGATATCTCGTTTGGAGCCGGCCCCACCGATCCGTGGATGGAATGGTTGAGTTTCCGCTGGCTGTACTCGGGACCATGGATGTGGGCCACCACCCATCACGATAGCGCGGTGACGGCGGAACTTGAGGCCCACATCAGCGCACGACTGCGCGGCGAGACCACCCTGCCCATTCCTGATTGGACGGTGACCCAACCGCGCTACTGGGGATACGGGGCCATCGGGGTGCCCAATCTGATGGAGAGCGCCATCACCGCGTTGGAGGCCGACGCCAAGCACCGCATCTGCCGCCTCGCGGTCATGCTGCTCATCCAGGCTCCGACTCACGGCCTGCCGGCCGATCTCACCGCCCTGATGCAACGCGTGGACAAGGCGACCTGGCTTGAACCGCCGGGTGACCACCTGCACCTCACCTACGAGCGCCTGGATGAACACCGCTTCCGCGTGGTCATCAACCCGACATCCCCGGTTCCCAACTTCGACGACCCCGCTCGCATGGCCCTGAGGACGAAGGCCTCAGGGGCACCGGCAAACAAGGCGTCCCTGGTGATCGAACGGCACATCGAGGTACAGCTCCCCCTCCGCCTGCGCCAATCGCCCTGAATCCCCCAACCCCTTGTCTCTCGACACATTCTGCATTCTGCACTCAGCATTCTGCATTCCCCCTCCGCCCTTGCTGCTGGTGGCAGTCTTGCTAGCTTCCCGCCCTCCACGACGCGGGCGAGCGATCACGCGAACGCCGTCCCGGGTCTTTTCACCTACCCGCTCCAAGTGAGCACAAAGGGCACGCGTATATGGGCACCACGACTACCATCAGTAAAGAGCGCAAAGCTGCACTCATCAAAGAATTCGGCGGCACGGACAAGAACACCGGCTCGCCCCAAGTGCAGGTCGCTCTGCTGTCGGAACGCATCAATCACCTGACTGAGCACCTCAAGGGTCACAAGAAGGATCACCACAGCCGCCGCGGGCTGCTGCTGATGGTCGCCCAGCGCCAGAAGCTGCTCAAATACATCAGTGCGCAGGATGTGAGCGCCTACCGCGCCCTCGCGGACAAGCTGAACATCCGCCAAAAGATGTGATTCATCGCGGGCGGTGCCGGACGGCACCGCCCGCTTTTTTTTCGCCACTCGCTTCTTCTTTCACAACCTCCGTTTCTTTCAACCCACACCGCACCAGACGCTGCCTCTCCTTAAGTCTGCCGACCGCTGCTCAAACATCAGCGATCGACCAACCTATGGACAGGCGACCTGGGCGGCCAACGCCGGCACTGTTCCGGCATAGGACCTATCCATGGATCGCGAAGCCTCCCTCGCTGCCCTCAGCATGCAGAAGCACTCCGTCGAGATCGAACTCGGCGGCAAGATCATCACCATCGAATCCGGCTACATCGCTAAGCAGGCCGCCGGCTCAGTCATCATCCGCTGCGGCGAATCGATGTTGCTGTCGACCGCCTGCGATGGTGAACCACGCGCTGGACTCGACTTCTTCCCGCTGACCGTCGACTACCGCGAAAAACATTACGCCGCTGGTCGCATCCCAGGTAACTTCTTCCGTCGTGAAGCCCGTCCGAGTGAGGGCGAAACGCTGATCTCACGTTTGACCGATCGTCCGATCCGTCCGCTGTTCCCCAACGGCTATAAGCGCGACACCTCGTGCCAGACGATCGTGATGAGCTACGACCAGGAGAACGAGACTGACGTGTTGTCGATGATCGGTGTGTCGGCTGCGCTGTCCATTTCGTTCATCCCCTTCAACGGCCCCCTCGGCGCCGTGCGTATCGGCATGATCGACGGCAAGTTCATCATCAATCCGCTCGCCAGCGAACGTCTCAAGAGCACCCTCGACCTCGTGGTCGCCGGTACCAAGGACGCCATCACCATGGTGGAGTGTGGTGCCCAGCAGATTCCTGAAGCCAAGCTGGTCGAGGCGCTCGAACTCGCCCACAGCCAGGTCAAACTGGTGGTCGCCGCGATCGAGTCGCTGCGCGCCAAGGTCGGCAAACCGAAGATGGCCCACGTCGAACCCGAGGTCAGCCCGTGGGTTGCCGCGATCCTCAAGGAACACCGCGCCGACATCGCCAAGGCGCTGCTGATCAGCAACAAGGCCCAGCGCAGCGCCGCCGTGAAGGCCTGCCGCGACGCCATCGTCACCAAGCTCGGTGCTGGCGAAGAAGAACAGGCCGCTGACGTCAAAGCCGCCTTCGGCGACGCCAAGGACGTGGTCTTCCGCGACCTGATCCTGGACGGCAAACGCGTCGACGGCCGCGACCTGACCACCGTGCGTCCGATCGTGCTCGACCTCGACATCCTGCCGCGCACCCACGGTTCGTCGCTGTTCACCCGCGGTGAAACCCAGGGCATCCTGGTCTGCACCTTGGGCACGTCGGAAGACGAGCAGATGGTCGACTCGCTCAAGCCGAAGTTCAATGAACGCTTCCTGCTGCACTACAACTTCCCCGGCTTCTCGGTCGGTGAGGTCGAGCGTCGCCCAGGCCCGGGTCGCCGCGAGATCGGTCACGGCGCCCTCGCGCGTCGCGCGCTGATGGCCGTGCTGCCCTCGCAAGAAGTGTTCCCCTACGTCATCCGCCTCGTCAGCGAGATTACTGAATCCAACGGCTCGTCGTCGATGGCGACGGTGTGCGGCGGCTCAATGGCCATGATGGCCGCGGGCGTGCCGATCAGCGCACCGGTCGCGGGCATCGCGATGGGCTTGGTCATGGAAGGCAGCCGCTACGCCATCCTCACCGACATCCTCGGTGACGAAGACCACTACGGCGACATGGACTTCAAGGTCTGTGGTACCGAAGCCGGCGTCACCGCGCTCCAGATGGACATTAAGATCGCCGGCATCAGCGCCGAGATCATGGGCAAAGCGCTGGAACAGGCCCGTCAGGGCCGTCTGCACATCCTGCAGAAGATGAACGCCGCCATCACCGTGGCGCGTCCGCAGCTCAGCCCCTACGCCCCGCAGATCGTCCAGGTGCAGATCGATCCGCTGCTCATCGGCAAGATCATCGGCAAGGGTGGCGAAACCATCCGCCGCATCCAGGAAGAGACCGGCGCCAAGATCAACGTCGACGACGATGGCATCATCACCATCGCCTCGCCCGACATGGTCTCGATCGAGAAGGCCAAGGGTTGGATCAGCGACCTCACGGAAATGCCGGAAGTCGGCAAGATCTACTCGGGCGTGGTCAAGGCGATCAAGGACTTCGGCGCGTTTGTCGAGTTCATCCCAGGCACCGAAGGTTTGGTCCACATCAGCGAATGGATGCATGGCCACGTCAACAACCTGAACGATGTCGCCAAGGAAGGCGAGAAGTGCCAGGTCAAGTTGATCGAAGTCGACGTTCGCACCGGCAAATTCCGCCTCAGCCGCAAGGCGCTGCTGGAAGAGTCGCCTGAGGACCAGGCACGTCGCGCCGAGCGCGCTGCCCGTGGGCCAGAACAGGGCGGCGATGACCGCGGCCCACGCCGCGACGATCGTGGCGGCGACCGCGGCCCGCGCCGCGATGATCGTGGCGGCGATCGCGGCCCGCGCCGTGAAGGCCAGGGCGGCGGACGCTACTAACTAGCTGATCTGCTCGGTGATGACGGCCCTGGATGTCACTGACATCCAGGGCCGTTTTGTTTCCAGGGGTGGCCACCCAGCACTAGGTGCTGACACGCAGACCTGCGGGAGAGCGCGGCTTTGCCAGGGGAGGTTCGCACGGGAGTGCCGCTCCTGAAGGAATCCGACACGACGCCCTGATCACGCGACACCCCTGGGAGAGGCGAGCCCCAGCTCGCCTTGCCTTTATCCACATCACTGACATCCAGCACCAACAAGGAACAAGGCAAAGGCGAGCTGGGGCTCGCCTCTCCCAGGGGGCACCTGATCACTCGTAGGTCAGCACTGCGGACGCGGTGACCGCTTTGTCAGCGGTCACGCGCACCCAACGCGCTTGAAGTTCAGTCGGGAAGGTGTGGTCGACCTTCGCGCCAGCAGCCACCGCCAGCGTCTTGTACGGCACCCACAGCCCATTGCCGGTGAGATCGATTTCGATCGTCATGTTGACCGGCTCAGCGCCCGCATGCGAGAGAGCGATGCGTCGCGCATCGTAACCAGCGAAGAGGTACGGATCCGACGGTTTGCCGGATTCGACCGCGCTGTCCTTCCACGGACCACCGACGCCGGTGGCGCGGCCGAGGCGCCAGAGGTCATCGATCGCACCGACCCACACCGCCGCCTTGCCGTCGTCGGCGCGGATGAGGTGCGGGCCGCTCGCGCCGTCGGCGACGCCGGTCATCACCAGCAGACCGCGGTACGAGGCGTAGTCGTGGATACGCAAGCGATGCGAGGCGACCGGGCGGATGCGCGCGAAACCGTCGGCGTTTTCTGCCGGCAGTTCATAGAACGTGCCGTGGCAGTTGAAGAGGTCGCGTTCGGTCGCCACTTCGCGATCCAGGCGCACTTTACCCTGCACCGTCAACGCATCGAAGGCCGCGTCGCCCTTGGGCAGACGCCAACGACGACCGCGATCGTCGGTGATCAGCACCGACGCGGCATCGACGGCTACGACATCCGTGGGAATGGCGACTTTGGTGCGCACGAACTCATCGGTCTTGGCATCATCTTTCTTCACCAGCGCCAGTGACGCATCGAGTTCGTAGTAACCGGCATCGCTGATCGCCGCGCCATCAACACGGCTGGCGGCCAGCGACATGGTGCGCAGGTTCTCGCCCCGTGCGCGGATCAGGCCGCCGTGGTGGGCGGGCGCATCGATGGTTGCCAACCCGGTGAACATCGCGTCCGGCGTGGTGGTACGGACATCGACATCATCATACGAGAACAGCACCGTGGTCTTGGCGCAGCCCTCGACGCTGGTGACGCGCACCCATTCGCCGCGCTGTGCCTCGGTGAACGGCTGCCAGTGGGTGTGGCCCGCCGGCAGCGTGATGCGTTCGAGCGCGGACCACGTGCCATCGCCCGTGCGGTCGACCTCGAGCAGGAAGGTCGCCGAAACCGCGCCGCCATTGACCACATGCATCGCCCGACGTGCCCATCCGGCGAACAGGAACGGCTCCGACTGTTGCCCGGCCTGCACCACATCGTTCAGCCACACCGCGCCGGAGGCGGTGGTGGGACCGAGGTGGTCGAGCTGGTCGGGTTTGACGAACCACAGGTTGGAATGCGACTGTCCTGGGCCGGCGATCTCGCCCTTCGATTTGCGCTTGTTGAGGAACTCGCTTTTCGCGCTGTCGTCGCAGCCCAGCACGATGCGATCGTTCCAACGACAGAAGTCGCCGATGACCTTCAGGTAGCTCGACTTCGGGCGGATGCCCGCGGTCTTGCCGCTGCTGAAGGTGATGGGGAACGACCAGAACATCCCGTGCATGGTCATCAGCAGGTCGGGTTTACCTTGGGCGCCGATGTCGCGGATGCGCGGCCACTCGGTGTTCCAGCCGTGCGCGCCATCGTAGCAGTGGCTGGCCTTGGGCAGGCGGAAGACCTGCCAACCGCGCGCCGGCTCACGCAGGTAGAGCATTAGCGAGCGGTCGTCCCACCCGACGCTCCAGATCGGATCGCTCGCCGGATTAGCGCTGCCGGTGATGCCGCCAGGGCCGGTGACCTCGGTGAATTGATTGCGGCGGATCACTGTCCAGTCCTTGCCATCCCACTCCGCGAGCACCCCCGACGCCGTGCGCGGATCCTTCAATGCGGCAGCGGACTTCTCGCCATTGTTGGCGTAGACCAGCCGTCCCTGGCCGCTGTAGAGCCCCTTGCCGTGGTACCCAGGCAGCAACGTGCCACCGGCATCCTTGGTCGCGTTGGCGTCGGGAAAAAGCATGGTCACCGCGAGAGTCTTCACGTCGACCTCGTAGAATCCCTCCTCCATCGTCGCGTAGTAGATCTTGTTCGCCGGATCGCTCAGGTGCCGCGCATTGCCGGTGTGCCGGCCGGGCATCGCCTTCGGCGTCAACACGCGCACGGTGCGCTGCGCATCGATGACGTACGGACCGATGAAGAGTTGCTGCGACTCGGGATGGATCATGCGGTTGGCCGGTGTGCCGCCGACGCTTTCCGGTCGCACCGTCATGGTGAGGTCCGGCGCAATCTCGTAGAGCTTGTCATCCGACCCGTTCGGACAGTGCGGCGCATAGGTGATGACCCACAACCGCTCCGCCCACGGCACCACCGCTCCCGTACCACATTCGCCGCTGCCGTTGTAGTAAGCCAAGTGTGGGTAGATGCCGGAGACCGCACGCGGGGTGTCAGCGGCAGCCAGAGGCAAGAAGGCGAGAGCAAGCAGGCTCAACGAACGCATGAAGGTCTCCAGAGCGGGATGTGTTAGGTCGCAGGAGGATAACACAGTAAGAGTGCCCCTGCCCGTGATTTTGGACACCCGCTCTCCTGAAGTCAGTCCAGAAGCCACTCACGCCATGGGACTTCCAGACTTCTGACTGCCCGACTCGCAACCGCCGACCACCCCCCTTCACGGCCATGCCCGACCTCCCCGACGACCCCCTCATCCGCTCTGCCCAGGACGGCGACATCGCCGCCTTCGGCAGCTTGGTCGACCGCCACCAGACCCTGGTGCGCGGCTGGCTGCGCGTGCGACTGGGCGACTGGGCGACCGCCGACGACTTGGCACAAGAAGTCTTCGTCACCGCGTTCAAACGCATCCGCACCTACGCCGGCGACGCGCCATTCCCCGCGTGGCTGACCGGCATCGCGCGCAACCACTGGCGCAATCATCTGCGCAAACACCAAGCCGAGGCGGTCGGCGGTACCGACGACCTTTCGGCGCTGATCGATGCCGATCCGCTGCTGCGGCAACGCGACGAGGGCCACTTGGTCGATGCGCTGCGCGCGTGCCTCGAACCGCTCGGTGGTCCGGCGCGCGAACTACTCGAACAACGCTACGTTGTCGGTCGCACGGTGCGCGAGTTGGCCGCCAGCAGCGGACGCGGCTACTCGGCGTTGACCATGCAACTGCACCGTCTGCGCGAGGTGCTGGCCGCCTGCATCAGCGAGCGGGTCGAACGCGACGGAGCGCCGACATGAGCGGCCCATTGCTGGACAACTTGCCCAACGACCTCCCCTCCAGTGCGCGCGTCGGGCTGAGTGGTCCCGATGCGCGGGTGCCCGCCCGTCTCGCCGATCTGCCTCCCGCCGAACAGGCGCGGCTCGCACGCCATGCCCTGTTGCATGCGTTGCTACCGCTCGCGCTGGAGGACGACGATGCCCGTCGCGCCTTCGCCGAGCACACCACGTCGGCCATCGTGCCCGATGCCGCACCGTTCACGCAGCGGGTGGTCAGCCAGATCGCGCCGTCCACGGCGCGTCAAGCCCGCCGCACGTCGACGCGCGTCGTGGCGGCGCGTCAACCGACGGGCCGCACCAGCCGCCTCAGCCGGACAACCCGCCGCTTTGCGCACAAACGCCCGATCCGCGGACGCTTCGGCTCCTATCTGCTGCCGGCTACGCTCGCCACCGCGGTCGCTGCGTGCGTCGTGCTCGCGGTCGTTCTGCGCGTCGGTGATGCCAGCATCGCGACCATGGCCAACAGCGAATCCGCGACCTGGCAGAGCGCACCAGGACCGCTCATCGCCGGCGTGCGGCTGCGCCTCGCCCAAGGCCTGGTGGAGCTGGATCTGCATGGCAAGGGCAAGCTCGTGCTCGATGGCCCTGCGGATCTCGAACTGGCGAGCGCGAGCCGCGCGATCCTGCGCAGTGGGCGACTGGTGCTGAACGTCACGCCCGCCGGCCACGGCTACCGCGTCGAGACTCCGGGTGGAACCTTCATCGACCTCGGTACCCGCTTCGGCGTCATCGTCGGCGCGGATGGCACGAGCGAAGCCCACGTGATGGAAGGCTCGATCGCTGCGCAGGTGAAAGGCAGCACCAGCGAGGTCATCCTCACCCAGGACAAGGCCGCGCGTTTTCGCGCTGGCCGCCTGGAATCCATCGCGGCGGACCCTGGGGCGTTCTACACCCGCCTGCCACCGCACACCGTTACCGCCCCCGACCAGATCCATTGGCGCTTGGATGACGGCACGGGCAACACGGCGCGCGCCGAGGTCCGCGGCTTTCCCAGCACCGCTGCCGACCTGACGTTGAAGTCCACCCGCGGCTCGCCGTTGCCGCAGTGGATCAGCGGTCACCACGGCCGCGCCCTCGCCTTCGACGGTCGTGGTGGTTACGCAGAGAGCGGCTTCCCAGGCATCGGTGGCACCCAGCCACGCACCGTGAGCTGCTGGATCCGTATGCCACGTGACTTCACTCCCGCCGATGGTTTCGCCATCGTGTCCTGGGGTCATCCGATGGCGACCGGGCGGGGCGAGGTGTGGCAGATCTCGCTCAACCCACTGAAGCATGATGGTCCGCTCGGACGCATCCGCGTCGGCACCCATGGCGGCATCCTGGTCGGGAGCACCGATCTGCGCGACGATCGCTGGCACCACGTCGCGATCGTCATGTTCGGCGGCGTGCGCCCGAACATCGGCACCCACGTGCTGGCGTACGTCGATGGCGAACTCGAACCGATCTCCCGCCGTACGCTGCTGACCATCGACACGCGCATCCTCGACGACGGCCACGGCGTGTGGGTCGGACGCAACGTCACCCATACCGACGACCAACGCACCAGCCCCCACGGCTTCCTGCGCGGTGCGGTCGATGACCTGGTGATCTCCGCCGGCGCGTTGTCGCAGGCGGAGATCAGGGAGTTGATGCGCGAACGCTGATGATCCGTCGCCTCAGCGCAGCGCCCGCAGCCATGCGATCCATTCCTGCTGGATGCGGTTAACTCCGACCGTGCCGATGGTGGCGGCAAAGGCCTTGTCGTAGTCCTGATCCCGTGCCAGCCGCAGCAAGAAGTCGCGCAGCAGGCCGCGATACGGCGCGTCATCAACCCGCTTCAACCACGTCGCGAAGAGATAGCCCTCGGCGTACTGCAGCACCTGCCCGTCGCCGTTCCAACCGGCGTTGTCGAGTTTCATCAGCCGTTCCAATGGCACGAAGGTTCCGGCACTGAGCGCATCACGGACACGTGTCAGATCCCGTGGATCGACGCGCTCGGGCAAGGTGAAGCGTTCGTCAACGAAACGCCCACGCGCGATCCAATCAGCCAGGCCTTCATCAAACCAACGCGGCCAGGCACGGATCCCTGGGTAGGCCCGTGCCATGAAGCGGTGGAATGCCTCATGCTGGAGCACCGAACGGTTGGTGCCGAGGTGCATGAGCACCAGTTCCGCCGGAGCGGTCGCAGTGGCGTCGGCCTGGTAACCGTACCAACCCTCAGAGAACCCAGGGCAATGGGCGCGGCCATAGGCAAGGAATGACGCGCGGTCACGGCAATAGCGCACCACCTCCTGGCCATTCCATGGTGTGGCGATGCCGTCGAACACCCGTGCCAGATGATCATGAAAGCGATCGAGGTGATCGAGCATCGCGCGCGTATCGGCGGGATCGGCGTCACTCTCTACCACGTAATGCCGCCCGCTGAGGATCTGGGCTCCTGGCATGCGCTGATCCAGCGCCGTGAGCGGCAGCCCCAAGATCATCAGGAGGACGAGCCGTGACCACATGGCGACCGGTATGCCACGCGGATGCGGCGATCCATCATCAATCCGATCGCCGCACGTCGGTGGACCGGACAGCCGTCCTCAGCGTGCGAGCAGGCGCGCTGCGTCGATCGCACCGTAAGTGAAGATCAGGTCGGCACCGGCGCGGCGGAAGGCGGTCAGCGATTCGAGCAGGCACGCGTTGTAGTCGAGCCAACCATTCGCCGCGGCGGCCTTGAGCATCGCGTATTCACCGCTGACGTGATAGACGGCCACCGGCAGCGCCGACTGTTCACGCACGGCGCGCACCACATCGAGGTACGGCAGGCCGGGTTTGACCATCAGCCAGTCGGCGCCTTCCGCCTCGTCGAGAGCGACCTCGCGCATCGCCTCGCGCACGTTGGCGGGATCCATCTGGTAGGTCTTCTTGTCCTTCGGCCGGTCCTCGCCCGGACGCGGCGCGGAGTCGAGCGCATCGCGGAACGGGCCATAGAACGCCGAGGCGTACTTCACGCAGTAGGAGCAGATGCCAACGTTGATGAAGCCGGCGGCATCAAGCGCGGTGCGGATGGCGGCGACGCGGCCATCCATCATGTCACTGGGCGCGACCACATCGGCGCCGGCGCGCGCCTGCGCCACCGCCATCTCGGCGAGCAGCGGCAGAGTCTCGTCGTTGGCGATGCCGCCACGCAGTACCAAGCCGTCATGACCATCACTGGAATAGGGATCGAGCGCGACGTCGGTGATGACCACCAATCCCGGCAGCGCGGCCTTGAGCGCCTTGACCGCGCGCTGGAGCAGGCCGTTGGCGTTGAGGCTCTCCTCGCCACGCGGCGTCTTCAAGGCCTCGTCGAGCCGTGGGAACAGCGCCACCGCCGCGACGCCAAGATCGTAAGCGGTGCGCGCGACCTCGACCAAGCGATTGATGCCGAGCCGTACGCAGCCGGGCATCGAGGGGATCGGTGTCTCGCCGTCGCCTTCCTGCACAAATAGCGGCAACACCAGATGCTGCGGCGTCAGGTGGGTCTCACGGATGAGACCACGGACACCGGCGGAGACACGATTACGACGCGGGCGGATGAGCATGGGGACCTGGGAAAACGTCCGGGGTCCGGGGTCCGGAGTCCGGGGTCTTGTGTGATGTCGGCCACACGCGACCCCAGACTCCGGACTCCGGACTCCGGACAATGATTTACGGAATCGCCGGCGCATTGGCCGGCGGCACCTTCGGCACGACGACGGGTTTGGCGATGACCTGCTTCGATTCCACGACGCCGTCGCCCCACAGACGCACCGGCAGGACCTCGTCCATCTCATCGTTGTCGAAGGCGACGATGCGGATGGCGTTGGCTCCGGGTGTCAGCGTCATGGTTACTTGGTACTTACCGTCCTTCGCCAAACGCGCCGCCGGCAGCAGGTCGACCTTGTCCTCATTGAGGAAGGTGGTGAGGAAACGCAGGTTGTCGTCCGCCACCTGAACGGTGAGCGTCACCTGGTTGCCCTCGCGTTTGCTGTCGATGAGCGACAGGCTGGGCTGGATCACCGGCTTGGCCTCCGGTTTGGCGCCAACTGGGATGCTGAGGGAATGGAACAGACTGGCACGGAAACGCGCGTCGACCTGTTCGTCGAAACGTTCTTCGATGCGCACTTGGAGCTTGATCGCCTTGGCGCTGAAGATCTCGGTCTTGTCGCCCTGCTTGGCTTCCTTCAGCACCGACAACGGGACCGTGATGGCGGCCTTGCCGCCGGGTTGCAGTGGTTCGATCTTGCCGCCCTTGTCGCCGAGTTGGACGAACGGGTCATTGTCTTTGAACACCCGCAGATCCAGACGGCTGCTCGGGCCCTGGCCATCGTTGATGACGGTCAGGTTGATCGCCGCCTGTTCGTCGGTGTCCAGTTGGCCATTGCCGCCCGGCTCCACCAATTCCCAAGTATAGGACAGGTGCGGGCGCGGTTGGGCCTGGACCGTCAAGGTCACGGGCACGCTGGTATGCACCACGCCACCATGATCACTGAGCAGGTTAAGGGTGAAACGTTCCTCGCCGGCATAGGCGCGCGGCGGCACGGAGAACTTCAACACACCCTCGACGCTTCCTTTGGAATCGACCTGACCGAAGACCACCTCGTCTTCCCACAATGGGCTGAAGCGATCGGCATCGACCATGCCATAGAGTCGACCGATGGGCGTGGAGGCACCGTTGGTGACGGTAAAGGTGAGCGGCGTGGTAGCGCCGGCGATGACGGTGTCGGGCCCCTTGAAGGCGAGCGTCAACGAACCGGCTTCAGGTACGGTTCCCGCACCCCAGGCGAACAACGGCGTGCGTTTGGAAAAGGCGTTGGCGAGTGCTTGGGATTCCTGTTCGCCGGCCTTGGCCACCGGCTGTTTGAGGCGGTTGAGCATGAACGCGCGCAACTCGCGTTGTTTGGCCGCCGCTTCGGCGGCTGCTGCGAATCCATCGCTACCCGCTGCCTCTGAGACCAAATCGAGCACCAGGGTGGCCTCTTGATCGGGGATGAATTCGCGCGCGGCGATGCCGGACTTCTTCAAATCGTCGAGCGACTGAAACTCCGTCACCCACCCCAGTTCATACGTCGCCGGGTGTTCGTAGGCCACTTTGTTCTTCAACGCGAACTCGTCGTCCACTTCGCGACTGCCGCTGAACGGGATGAGGTCGACCGCACCGTCTTCACGCACCGCGTGGCGTACCAGCTTCACATCGGGATTGACGCCAAGGTCCTGGATCGAGACGCCGCCTGGCAGTTGGTATTCCTGGATGGTCAGCTTGAAGCGGCTGCCATCGCTGAGGTCCTTGATGGTCTGCACCGAGCCCTTGCCGAAGGTGGTGGCACCGATCACCACGGCACGTTCGTTACGCTGCAGAGCGCCGCTGAGAATCTCCGCCGCACTGGCGCTGCCGCCGGAGGTCATCACCACCATCGGTACGTCAAGAATTTGGCGCGCCGACGCGCGGAAGATTTGCGGTTCACCATCGGAGGTGACGGTGCGCACGATCTCATCACCCTTGGGCAGGAAGAAATCGCTGACCAGACGCGCCTGATCGAGCAGACCGCCGCCGTTGAATCGTAAGTCGAGCACGAAGGCCTTGAGCGGGCCTTCCTTCTGCAGTTCAAGCACGGTATTGAAGAGGTCGCGCGCAGTGTGGCCGTTGAACTCATCCATACGGATGTAACCGACCTCGCCACGACGATGGCCACGCATGGTGACCATTTGCACCAGGTCGCGCACCACGCTGATGTCGAGCGGCTCGGCCGCGGACTTGCGTTCCACCGTCAGCACCACGGTCGTGCCCTTCGGTCCTTTGATGCGACGCACCGCCTGCGACAGGCTGAGTCCGGCGGTCTTCTCGCCGTTGATGGCGATGATGTTGTCACCATCCATCACGCCGGCCTTGTCCGCCGGCAAACCGGCCATCACGCGTTCGATGCCGATGGTGCCTTCCTCCTGCTGGAGGAAGGCACCGATGCCGAAGAACTCGCCGGCGATGTCTTCGCGGAAGTCCTTGGCCGGTTCCGGCGGCATCACCACGGTGTGCGGATCGAGCACGCGCAGCGCGCCGTTGACCAGCACGTAAGCGAGATCACGCCGACGCACCGGCGGCAGGGTGGTACCGTCGACCGCGACGCGGACCTTCTCGATCAGCGCCATCGCCTGATCGAGCGTGGTCGGATCCATGGCGTTGATGGCGATGTCCTTCTCGGCCACCGTCAGCGTGATGACGCCGCCCTTCCACCGGGTGTCGATGCTGACCTCAGCGGTTTCGAGAGCACGCAGCGCACGGCTGACCATCAGCTTGGGTATGAAGCGCTGGTGGTCGTAGTAGTCCCGCTCCAGATGTTTGCCGATCGTCGGGGCGAGATCCGACAATGCCGGAACGATCTCCTCCTGACCGATCAGCGGGGCCAGCCCAAGTGCCAGAAGCCAGAGGGCGCGGGTCGGTCGACGCAGGGGCATGGCACTTCCTTTAGGAGCAGAGCGGGAGCCTAGTGGTGCACACCGATCAGGCCAAGCCCGACGAGGCATGAGCGTCCACGGCTCCCTGAGACGCTATGACCCGGAGTGATACCCCCTGTCAACCGCGACGTTCCTGGCTGACAGGGCATCCATCCACCGTCGTGTGGACGTGGTTCCGTCCGGCTAGTGCTTTGGCAAAGCGAAAATGCAGGTTGCCAGTTTGAGGGACTACAGGCTACAGGGTACAGACCACAGGATCGTGCTGCGACGCCGTGTGCAAACCGGTGGTCTGTAGCCTGTAGCCTGTAGTCCCTCACATCGGAAGCCGGCGTTATTGATCTGACCGAGCACTAGGCGTCAGCGTTTGGGCACCGGTGTCTGGACGCTGTGAACGGCCGACGGTACACTTGGCCCACCTGCGCATGCACCTGGCTCCGACCATCCACCTGTCTGCCACTACGGTTCCACACGCCGTGCACGGAGCATACCGCGATGCCCGGGCCTGAGGATCATCCTGCCGCCGAACGTCTGGGACGCGCCCTGGGTGGCTTGCGCCAAGCGCAGGAGACCTGGCTGGAGGACTGTTTCCAGGTCTGCGAGGACGACCCGGCCTTCACCGCCACCTTCCGCCGCTGGGAGGAGCAGCTCACCATCATCAAGCTGCACCTGCACCGCGCCGAGACCCGCCTGCTGCACTTCGTCAACGCCGCCCCGCTCGGTGAACCGGCGACAGACCTGCCGCCCAGAGGCCCCCTGCGGCGCAGCGAACTCGCCCACCTGTGGCGCACACGTTTTGAAGCGTACTTCACCACCCATCACCTCGACAGCGTCTACCGCCGGCTCGACAGCGTGCTCGACCATGATCAGGAGGCGATGTCGGCCGACATCATCACCGACCTGACACAGTTGGCGGAGACCGCGCAGTTGACCAGCAATGCCATTGCCGCGCTCGACCTGGCCGCGGATCCCTCAGGACTGGAGGAGATCGCGTTCTACCGCGTGATCAGCCCGTGGCGCACGCATGGGCAGGCGGCGTTGATGGATGTGCTCAGGTGGTTGGCGGAGACGTTGCGCGAACAAGAGGAATGGTGAGTGACCGCAGCATGGTAGAGGTGGGGCGTGCAATGGATCCCTCCAACCCAAGCCAGCCTGATACCAATCCGCGATCTATGACCATCTCACGGGGGAGAATTAACCGCCGAGGGCACCGAGCGCGCCGAGACGGACCGCTCGGGATTTCTCGGCGCGCTCGGTGCCCTCGGCGGTTAAATAGCCTTCCTGCATTCGTGGTCTTTTGATCACGGATTGGTATGAACTCTTTCGCGAGCGCCAACGGCGCGCATCAACACAGCCCGGGGCAGCGCCAATGCCGTTCGTTTTAGCACCCTCCGTAAAATACTAATTGACAATCGCTTGTAAAAAATTCGTCGGGCCTCATGAGCCCTCTTCGCCCAACCCATGATCTCCTCCATCACCTTACGGTTGCGCT
>JACDEI010000079.1 GCA_013816485.1 Planctomycetota bacterium | reverse complement strand
CGGTTCCGCCTGCGAGACGACATTTCCACGGAGCGTGGAAATCTCATCTCACAGCCGGTTCCTTGAGAATGCGAAAATACGCCATCCTAATTGACGCCGATACGCCATCCTAATTGTCGTTTGACAGGCCAATGGGAAAGCTCAAGATAAGATCGAAAAAGAGCGGGGAGATCACATAAAAGACAATCGCGCAATGCTGCGATACTTCGGTATTACTGAAGAAGACTTTCCATCTGCCATAGTTGCTGACAAAGTAGCGATCTTTGAGGATCAGCTTGAGGCGTTCATGTCGGCAAACTGGACCGAATGGAGCACAGCCTGCAAAAGTGTCGAGGCTGCCGCTGGGATCAGTCTCAAGAAGAATCAACTCGCGTACCGGACGGCAACACTCAAGGCTAATGGCGCGGTACCGGAGATGCTTTTACAGATTCTAGCCAAGGCGAAGGGTACTTAGTCATGCACGAAATCATCTGCCCGCACTGCGCGAAAGCATTCAAGGTCGACGAGGCCGGCTATGCGGACATCCTGAAGCAGGTTCGCGACAGCGCGTTCGAGAAGCAGTTGCACGAGCGACTTGAACTGGCCGAGCAGGACAAACGGAACGCTGTCGAACTTGCCCAAACCAGGGTTGCCAGCGAATTGCAGAAGGCTGCCGCAGTCAAGGATGCCGAGATCCAGGATTTGAAGGCCAAGCTCGATGCAGGCGAGATCACACGAAAGCTCGCCGTGACCGAAGCCCTGAGCGTCGTGGAAAAAAAGCGTAATGAGCTGGCAAACGAACTTGAGCAGACCAAGCATGAAAAACAAGCCGCTACCAAGTTGGCCGAGGCGAGACTTGAGACCGAATTGCAGAAGGTTGCCGCAGCCAAGGATACGGAGATCCAAGATCTGAAGGCCAAGCTCAATACCGGTGAGGTCGCACGGAAGCTTGCCGTGACCGAGGCAGTCGGTGCGATCGAGAAGGAACGCGACGAAATTAAGCGTGGCCTTGAACGCACAGAGCTTGAGAGGTTGCTTTCTGAAAAGTCACTGAAGGACAAGTACGAGACGCAGATCAAAGATCGCGATGACACAATTGAGCGCCTCCGGGACATGAAGGCTCGCCTATCGACCAAGATGGTTGGTGAAACCCTTGAGCAGCACTGCGAGACCGAATTCAATCGCATTCGGGCAATGGCATTTCCGAGAGCATATTTCGAAAAGGACAACGACGCGCGTGCTGGCAGTAAGGGCGACTACCTCTTTCGCGACTCGGATGAGGCTGGCACCGAGATCATATCGATAATGTTTGAAATGAAGAACGAAGACGATCGCACTGCGACGAAGAACAAAAACGAGGATTTCCTGAAGGAACTCGACAAGGATCGCACCGAAAAAGGGTGCGAGTACGCAGTGCTGGTCTCCCTTCTTGAGCCTGACAGCGAACTCTACAACGCTGGGATCGTAGACGTGTTCTACCGCTACCCGAAGATGTACATCATCCGACCGCAGTTCTTTCTCCCAATCATCACGCTGCTGCGGAATGCGGCGATGAACTCGCTCAAGTACAAGTCAGAGCTAGCTCTCGTTAAGGCGCAGGACGTCGACATCACGAACTTCGAAACTGATCTCGATGTATTCAAAACCGCGTTCTCCAAGAATTACGACCTCGCGGCTAGGCGCTTCCAAACGGCGATCGAAGAGATCGACAAGTCGATTGACCATCTGCAGAAGACGAAGGAGGCCCTGCTCGGCACCGACCGAAACCTTCGTCTTGCGAACGACAAAGCACAGGATGTCACGATCAAGAAACTAACTAAGCGCAACCCGACGATGGCGGCCAAGTTCGCCGACCTCAAGGGTCATGGCCCTGCCGACGAAGGATGAGTGGAGTCTGCTAGGTCAACGGATCCGAGTGCTAGGCGGTAATGTCGCCTGCCGCATCCAGCAGCGATTCCCACGAAATCGCGGGAAAACACGCATTTTCGAGCAATCAGCTCGCGGGCTGTACGGACCCCTCCAATTGCCTACTGGTGTCTGTATTGACATGGGTCCGCACCACCCCATGCTCCGCCGCCATGAGCCGCGCACTCCCTCCCCAGCAGTCGAAGATCCTTCACTACTTCGCCGATGCGCAGAACGAGGGGCGACAGCCCAGTCGTGCCGAGGTGGCCACCCACTTCGGCTACGCCTTTCCCTCGGCGGTCAGCAAGCACGTCGATGCGCTGGTGCGCAAAGGCCTGCTGCACGCCGACCGCGAGAAGAAGCGCAACGTCTCGCTGACCGAGGCCGGCTGGACCGCCATCGGTCGCAGCCCCGCGAGCAAGGGTGTGCCGGTGATCGGTGCCATCGCCGCCGGTGTGCCGATCCTGGCGAGCGAGCAGCACGCCGGCTACCTTGCCGACCTCACGCCGAATCCCGGTCGCTTCGCGCTCAAGGTGCGCGGCGATTCGATGATCGACGACGGCATCCTCGACGGTGACTTCGCGGTCATCCAACACGGCGCCCCGGTGGCCGACAATCAGGTCGCCGCAGTGGTGGTCGACGGCGAGGCGACGCTCAAGCGCGTGCGCTTCTACGATGACCGCATCGAACTGATCCCGGCGAATCCGAACTACAAACCGCTCGTCGTACACAAGGCGCTGTCCGCCAGCGTCGAGATCGTCGGCCCGTTGGCCTTCGTCTACCGCACCATCGCCTGAACTTTTTCGCCAAGCCCCACGCGTCCCAGCGACGCGCGGGACTTGGCCCCCGCTCATCCACTCAGCAACCAAACACACCTCGTACCAGGACCAACCCCATGAACTCTCCCGCTCCCAAAGCCGCTGACAGCAAAACCGACAAAGCTGACAAGGCGGTCGACGCAAAGGCTGACGTCCAGAAACTGTCGATGAACAGCACGACCGATCCGGCGAAGAAGAAGGCCCTCGAAGCGGCCCTCGATCAGATCGACAAGGCCTACGGCAAAGGCTCGATCATGCGCCTCGGCCAGTTCGAAAAGATCGAGGTCGGCTCGATCTCGACCGGCAGTCCGAGCCTCGACCTCGCCATCGGCATCGGCGGCGTTCCCCGCGGTCGTATCGTTGAAATCTACGGCCCGGAATCCTCGGGTAAAACCACGCTCGCGTTGTCGATCGCAGCGCAGGCGCAGAAGGAAGGCGGCGTGGTCGCCTTCATCGACGCGGAGCACGCGCTCGATCCCACCTGGGCGGAAAAGATCGGCGTCAAGCTCGACGACCTGCTGGTCAGCCAGCCGAACTACGGTGAACAAGCGCTCGACATCTGCGACCTGCTGGTGCGTTCCAACTCGGTCGACGTGGTAGTGGTCGACTCGGTCGCCGCACTGACGCCCAAGGTCGAACTCGACGGCGAAATGGAAGACAACCAGGTTGGCGTCCAGGCGCGCATGATGTCCAAGGCCATGCGCAAACTCACCAGCGCCATCAGTCAGTCCAAGGCCACCGTGGTCTTCATCAACCAGATCCGCGAGAAGATCGGCGTGATCTACGGCAGCCCCGAGACCCAGCCCGGTGGTCGCGCGCTCAAGTTCGCCGCGTCGCTGCGCCTCGACATCCGCCGCGTGACCTCGATCACCGAAGGTGAGAAGGTGGTCGGCAACCGCGTGCGCGTGAAGGTGGTGAAGAACAAAGTCGCCGCGCCCTTCACCAAGGCCGAGTTCGACATCATGTTCAATGAAGGCATCAGCTATAACGGCGATCTGCTCGACCTCTCGGTGCTGGCCAAGGTGACGCAGAAGTCCGGTGCTTGGTTCACCTATGGCGCGGTGAAACTCGGCCAAGGCCGTGAGAACTCGAAACAGTTCTTCAAGGAAAACCCCAAGATCGTCGCCGAGATCGCCGCCAAGGTCAAAGCCGCGAACCTCAACCTGCTCGACGCCCCCGCCACCGGCGACGCCGAATAACGCCAGCCTTTTTCATGGTTTCTTCGCAAGACCCCTGGCTCCCGGCCAGGGGTCTTGCGTTTGGTGGCGGATTCCCCTGGTCGGATTCCCGCATCGTTGGTCCAGCAACGTTGGACCTCGTTAGACCTCCATCGCGGTTGCACCCATCTTGCCGATGTCGAGCATCCCGCGCGTTCATCAAGCCCTCTTACAACCCGTCGGTCAGCCGTGCGAGGTGCGAGGTTCACGACAGGAATGGCCGGCCAGGCCACGGTCGCTGAGGTCCAGCCCCTAGCTCCTAGCCCGCCCCTAGCCCCTGCCCCCTTGGAATTCCCAATGCCTGCCCTGCACGCCGTCCTCGCCCAGCCCTACGGCCAACATCCGCGTCAGCAGATGGACGTGTTCGTCCCCGAACGGCTGACCGCTCGCGGTTTGGTGGCGCTCATCCACGGCGGCTGGTGGTCACAGGGTCGTCATCAGGACCTGCGACAACTCGCTCTGCACTTGGCAGAACTCGGTTTCGCTTCGGCGACCATCGGCCACCGTCAGTTCGGCGACGGCGCACGTTCCGGCAACGACCTGGTCGATGATGTGAAGGCGGGGATCGCAAAGGCTCTTGAGGAGTCCGCCATCGCCGGCGCGAGCGATAGCACGGTGGTGCTGCTCGGCAGCGGTTCGGGCAGCCTGACGGCACTGACGGTCGCCTCGCAGTTGTCCGGCGATGCACGCATCCGCGTGCGTGGTGCGATCGCCTGCGGTGTGACCCCGACACTGGAGCACTGGGAAGGTTGTTCGTCCACGATGGCGAAGGCACTCGACCAGTTTGCTGGCAATCAACGTCACCTGCTCAGCCCGATGGATCTGCCTGCGGCGAGCCTGCCCCCCCTGCTGTTGCTCCATGGCGACAGCGATACCGATGTGCCAGCCAAACTGGCGCAACGCCTGCACGCCCACGCGGTCGCAGCCGACGAGATCAGCACGATCGCCGTACTGACCGGTGTCGGCCACCGCTTCATCGAACAACCGCTCGAACGCGGCGCGCACTCGGCGCTCGAACGCATCGTGCCGTTCCTCAGCGAATACGCGCGTGAACCAGAGCGCGAGCGGTTGTTCACTGGCATCGCCGACCGTTGATTGGTCGGGAACCCACCGCCAAATGGCGTTTAGCTAAGCGGAAAAGCCTAGCCACAGAGGCCACAGAGGAATGCCTCTGTGGCCTCTGTGGCCTCTGTGGCTAATGCCTTTCCTGTCTTCTTCTTCGTTAGCTAAACGCCATTGACCCACCGCTCCCACGTCACCAGACGATCTGAGCGAGAAGACAAAAACCAATTAACCGCAGAGGACGCGGATGGAACGGAGGGCGCAGAGGAGCTAGCCGCCCTCCCCGCCCTCCGCGTCCTCTGCGGTTTGACCTGCTTTTATCCGTGAGTGAATCCAGGTTTGTACACCGCGCCGGTGAGGAACGGTCCCCAGTTCTTCTCAAAGAAGATGCCAGATGGCGGTTCCATCGTGCGCAGCGACTGGCGTTCGACAATGAAACCGTCACCGGTCCAACGCACCATCAACTTGCGAGTGCGGTCCTCAGCGCGTTCGACGCGGAAACGATAGTCGGCAAGCGGGCCATTGCGGCCGGACGGCACTGACGTCCCTGCCGGATCCAGATAGGCCCGGGCACCACGGCTACCGCCGCCGTCACCAGCGTAACGAACTATAGCGGTGAGCACCGCTTCGCTCGCCAGAGCCAGGTGCCGCCAGCGGAACACATCGATCACCTGCGCCGGCCGCACCTGGGCAAAACCCTGTGCGAACACCGCGCGACGCAAAGCCGTGGCATCCGCCAGGGCGCCGGGAAGCTGCGCGACTTCGCAAAGAAAGCCTGCGCTGTCGGACATGCGCGCCTGGATCTCGTCGCGCACCGTGCCGATGACGAGGCCGTCGCGCCGCCCGATGGCTGCGCGCGCGAGCGCGAGCGTGTCGCCGATCTGCCGGCGGACCGCATCATCGAGTTCGGCACCTGGCATCTTCTGCCGACGACTCGCGATCTGTTCCGCCGCCCGTAGTCCACCGACCTGACCGGCGTTGAGTGCCGCGCCCCCAGGGCGCGTGACACCATGGGTGCCAGCGACCTCGCCCACGGCGAAACAGCCGGGCAGCGACGATTCGTTCCACAGATCGACGGCCACGCCGCCGTTCATGTGCTGGTTGTTGACGTTGAACGGCAACGGCTCTCGCGTGAGATCGTGGCCGTGCATGCGGTAGAGTTCGATCGCCAATGGATTCATCCGCCGCAGGCGTTCAATCGGCGTGCCCTGGAGCGCGTCGTTGTTGCGCAGGTACGCCGCCACGTCGTCGTCGAGGTCGGCGAGCGAAAACGGCTTGCCATCGGCTCCAGGCAACGGATTGCGCAGGAAATCCAGACACACCGTGCGTCCACGCCGCGATTCGATGGCGATGGCGAGGTCGACTAGCGAACTGCCGAAGTCGAGCATGCGCGTGGCGTGGAACGGCCACTGGTACCCCTTGCGGAAGACGTTGGAAACCATTTCGCGTGTGGTGCGATAGTGCTCGGCCAGGAAGTTGTACTCCTTGCCCGCCGCGTCGCGCGAGAACACGTACGGCATCACCTGCACGTAGGTGCCCGAGAGATTCCACGGGAACTCCGTGCGGCGGGTGCCGATGCCGAACTGGCTCTCGCTGAGGTTGGTCAGCGTGATGCCGGCTTCGATCGCCAGACCGAGGCCGCCATAACAATGCGCAGGATAGACCGAGTCACGGTAGAGTTCTCCGGGCCCACCATTGGCCAGCACTAGGCTGTGACAGCGGATGACCATGAAGCCGTGATTGGTGGCGCGTCGTTCCTGATCGATGGCAAGCGCACCGACCACGCGTTCGACGCCATCCACCATCTCGCTGAGCAGTCGCACGACTTCGCACTTCTTCAGCAGCGCAATGCCAAGGCGCACCGCCTCCGCCGCCAGCACCTGTACCATCAGGCGCGAAGTGCGCGGTCCGCAACTGGTCGCACGTCCGACCTCGTCGTGATCGGTCTGGTATCGGAGCACCGCACCGAAACGGTCCTGCGGCAACGGCAGTCCCAGGTATTGCAGGCCCGCCAACGTGTGCAGCGAACCCACCGCCTCGACGTAGGCGGTGTCCTGGTCCATGCAGCCGCCGGCGCCGAGCGCCTTGGCCAGGGCGACAAAATCATCGCCACGGTTGGAGGTACCGGCGGTGTGCAGCGTCTGCTTGTCGCTGCCGGAACAGGCGCTGGTGCCACCGTAGAGCGCCATGCTCGCGACCAGCACGTGCTCACCTCGACGATGCAGTTCCACCGCCGCGCGCAGACCGGCAGCGCCACTGCCGACCACCAGCGTGCCGCAGGTGATGAGCGGGAGGTCGACTTCGCCCACACGCAGCACCGTCTCCGGCACGGTGCAGGGCGGCACACTTGGCATCGGGACATCGGTCAGTGCGTTGAGGATCGTTTGTGGCACCGGAGCGGTCACGGTGGTCTCCTTGCGTGGTCGCAGGTCGCCACGACAGTGCCGCGCTCCATGGACACAATCCACAGTCCAGAATCCCGGCAGCGAAGCCCGCTCAGTAACTTGTTCATTCCGCTCACGTGCGTCGTGGCTCTGCTCGTCATCGGCTATTGGCTATCGCCCTGGGCTTCGCCCAAGGTAGCCACCTTCAGTGCGTTCGTTCCCGGTCTGGGGCCTTTCACCTTCGGCTCTTTCCAGGATGTCGGCGTCCGCTGGTACGGCCTGGCCTACCTCGCTGGTCTGGTCTTCGGCTATTTCATCGTCCAACGGTGGAGCGACAGCGGTCGGGCGCCGCTGCGGCGTGAGGAAATCCAGGACTTCGTGCTGTTTTCCGGTCTGGGCATGATCGTCGGCGGGCGCGTGGGCTACTGTTTGCTCTATGGCTGGCATGACTTGGTCGCCAATCCGCTCTACCTCTTCAAGGTGTGGGACGGCGGCATGGCCAGCCATGGTGGCATCATCGGTTTGGCCGCCGGCATGGCGTGGTTCGCGCACAAACGTCAGAGGTCAGTCTGGGTGCTGGCGGACATCATCGCCGTGGGCGGACCGCTCGGCATCGGATTCGGACGTCTCGCCAATTTCATCAATGGCGAACTGTGGGGCCGCCCCACAGAGGTGTCGTGGGCGTGGATATTCCCCAAGTCAGCTCCGCTTCCAGATGATGCCCCCCTCGCGCTCCAGATCGCCAATGCCGTGCCGCGGCATCCCAGCCAGCTCTATGCCGCCGTGCTGGAAGGATTCCTGCTCTTCGCCGTGCTGATGTGGATCCACGCGCGCCATCGCCGACCAGGCCTGACAGGCGCGTGGTTCCTGATCCTCTACGGAATCGGCCGTTTTGTCGGCGAATTCTTCCGTGAACCGGATCGCGGTCAGCCGGTGTTCTTTGGCTGGATGAGCAAAGGCCAACTCTACACCCTGCCGATGCTGATCGGCGGCATCGCACTGATAATCTGGGTCATGCGTCGGCCGGCGCGGCCAGAACTGTATGCCGCGCCAGCAGCGCCGGTGCCACCTGTGGCACCGACATCAGCAACGTCAGCGCCTCAGGCGCGGTAGGTCTTGCGCAACCAGCCGTGGAGCGCGTCGCCTGGACACACGCTGCGATTCAGATCACGGTGGCCATAGACGCGATTCTTACCGACCTTGAAACGATCACGGGTGTCTTCGAGAAAGGATTTGAGCGCGCTGAGCTGGCGTACCGATGGCATCTTCTTGTCGAAGTCGCCCATCATCGAGATGCCGATGTTGTTTTCATTCTCCGACAACACGTGCGCGCCCTGGAGGTTCGCCGGCCGGCCTTCGTACACTCGGCCATCCTTGCCGATCAGGTAATGGTAACCGATGGCGCACCATTTGCGGCCATTGCGATGGTAGTTCTCGATGCGACGGATGACCTCGACGTCGGGCAGCGTCGCCACCGCACCGTGTTCTGCGGTGTGGTGGATGGTGATGCGCGTGACGCGCCCGATCGGCCGGCTGTTGCTGCGCGGCGCGACCTTGGTCCAGCGCGAACGCGGAACCAGCACATAGCCGCTGCCCGACAGGGCCGGCAGATCCGGCTCGGATTCCGCTACATCCTCCTTCATCGGCGTGGGCGGGATGAAGTCGTCTTCCGGTGCGGTGAGGTGCGCCAGCGGATCGACACCGACCGTCGCAGCGCCTGGGATCCACAAACGGGTCTGAGGGATCAGGACATTGTTCGTGAGGTTGTTGCCATCGACGATCGCCTGCACGCTCGATCCACTGCGGCGAGCGATCGCTGACAGGGTGTCGCCTTCGACCACCTCATACCAGATACCGCCCGGTCGGGGATGGAGCGGCGCCGACGTCGGCGCACGGGACGACTGTGGTTGCCGGCCACATCCGGCCGCCAGCAACAGACTGGCTGAACCGGTGATGATCAGGCGGCGACGGGTCCAGGGATCGATCATGGCTGCGCAGGGTGGTGGCAGGTCATGCAGACGCAACCACATCCTGGTAATGTTTCCCCATGAATCATCCACCTGACTGGCTGATTTTCATCCCGCGGCAGATGATTTGCGGTTGTTGCGATGTGTTAGTTGTGCGGTCCATTCAGGGTGATCGTCGGATCCCAAGGAATGACCTCCCCCCAAGCGCAAACGGAAACTTGTTGAATCCTTTCCCGTTCATTACACCCTTCCGCGATCGTTATCTGCTGAGATCGCTCCGATCTTCGTGCCATTATCTTCTGCTCCGACTTCTGTCTGCTCAGCACATCCACTCACCACCTCCACCGCTCAAATCACCACACATCCTCACGGATGCCTCACTCCCTGGAACCCCCATGGCCAAACTGTCCTCCCTGCTCGCCGCCAAGATCAAAGCGGCCGATCTCAACTTCACCGCTGCCGCTAAGGCTCTCGACGTCAGCGCCCCCTCGCTGCGTGCCGTGCTTTCCAGCCGCTCGGCGCCCAACAGCCGTTCGCTCGGCAAGTACGCCAAGTTCCTGGGTATCAGCGAAGAGAAGGTCGCCGCCATCGGCGGTCCACGGGGCGGCAAGGGTGGCAAACGCCGCGGTCGCCCACCGGGCTCAGGCAAGGCCAAGCCCAAGGGCAAACCCGGCCGGCCCAAGCTGCCCGGCGTGGCCAAGGCCACTCTGCGCCTGCTGAGCGCCAACCTCGAGTCGATCCAGAAGCGCCTCAACCGCATGAACAAGGTCATCGAGAAGCTGGCCACGCGCTGAGCCAGCGCTGAGCCCTCGATCCTTTTTTAGGATACGCCTGCACGCGGCGCGCCGGATCCCGGCGCGCCGCGTTGTTTTTTTTTGCACCACCGCACGATGCCCGCCCCGTGCCAACCGCCCAAGTCTCCAGCTTCCCCTACGGCCTTTCCACCCGTGATCCGCTCGACGTACTCGACCGCGGCGGGATCGCCTACCGGCTGTCACCACACCGGCGCAAACACGCCCCGGTCGAGACCGCCGCGTTGCTCGGTGAGGTGGAGATCCTGCTGGCCGGGACCGAACCGTTGCCGGCGGAGGTCATCGCCGCCGGGTTGCCGAAGCTGAACCACATCGCCCGTGTCGGCGTCGGCCTCGACGGTCTGGATGTCGGCTTCTGCATGAAAAACGGCATCGCCGTCACCTACACGCCCGATGCACCGGCGCGCAGCGTGGTCGAACAGGTCTTCGGTCTGCTGATCAGCCTCAGCCGCCGTTTCATCGAATCGCACGAGGGCATGCGCCACGGCAAGTGGAACCGCCTGACCGGCATCCTGTGGCAGGGAAAAACCTTCGGCATCCTCGGCTGCGGCCGCATCGGGCGTCAGGTGGCGGTGATCGCACGCGCCTTCGGCATGAATGTCATCGCCCATGACATCGTTGAGGACCACGCGTGGGCGGCGCAGCACCAGGTGCGCTACGTGTCGTTGGAGGAACTGCTGGAGCAGAGCCTCGCGGTCACCGTGCATCTGCCGTACACGCGCCGGACCGAGAACATCCTCTCACGCGAACGTTTGAAGCTGATGCGCAAAGGCGCGTACCTGCTCAACACCTGCCGTGGCGAAGTGCTCGACGAAGCAGCGCTCTACGACCTCTTGGCAAGCAACCACCTCGCTGGCGCGGCGCTCGATGTCTACCACCACGAGCCGTACAACGGCCCGCTCAACACGCTGCCCAACGTCTTCCTCTGCTGCCACCAGGGCAGTTGCAGCCACGATGGTCGTTACCAGATGGAAGTGCAGTCGGCCGAGAACGCCGTCGCCTTCGCCCGTGGCACGCCGATCCTGGCGGAACGCATCGTGTGGCTGCCAGGCATGTCCGAACCGGCCGTCGAAGTCTGGAGCTGAGCATCCAAGTCGTTGTCCCGCACGCGTAACCACGTTGTGTGTGTGGCGGCGATGACGGTGTTGCAGAGTCCGGCATTCCCCCTGCCCGGGCAGAGCGGATCATCCGCACGCGAAGCCGGTGTCCTGCGGCGTGGTCCACACCACGTCGGTCATCGGTTGGGAGGTTCCGATGGCCAACATCGCTTCCGCCACCGTCACCTTGCACGGCAAGGTCTCCGGCCGCGTGGTGTCGCTCACCGCCAACGGCACAGCGGTGACGCTCGCCAGCGGTTCCTTCACCTGCTCCATCCCGGTAACTGCGGATCGGTTGGTCTTGCTGACCACCATCGATCTCGATGGCCGCTCGGAATCACGTTCACTGCGCATCGAAAGCGAATCGGTACCCTACCTCGCACCGGTGCCCGCATGAGAACGCTCCCACCCGCATCCGACCGTCCGGTCATACCCGACGAGACCACCAGCCAGGATCATGGACCACTGCCTCATCCGCTGCCTGATGCCACCGCGCTGGCGCTCGGCGCAGCGATCCTGCTGCCGGCGGTGCTGGCAGGATGCGGTGGAGGCGGCGGTGGAGGCGGTGGTGGAGGCGGTTCACCTGCGCTGACCATCACCGCGATCGAGATCCAGGCGGTGACCAGCGATCCGGTCGCAGCGCCGGTCACCGTCAATGCGAAGGCTCAGCCGACCAGCGGTGGCGTGATCAACAAACTCTCGGGCGCTCCTGGCTTGGCGCCCGATCCGGGCAACAAAGGCGCGACCTCGACGCGTTCCTTCCTGGTGCATGCCGACGGCGGTACGCAGGACCTCGACATCACCGTGACCTTTAATCCCTCGCCGACCACGGTGGCAGGACTCGGCCTGCCGGGATTCACCACCTACGCCCAGGCACGTCACTTGACGGCGCGCCTGGGGTTCGGCGGTTCGTGGGACGATGTGATGGGCCTGATGGGCATGACCTACGACCAGGCGGTGGACTTCCTGGTCACTGGCATGCGCACCACGTCGATGCAGCACCCGCCATCATGGATCAATGCGACGATCCTGAGCTCGGCTGAATTCAGTGCGCTCAGCCAAGCGGCGCAGGACGACTACAACAAACGCAAATGGCAGCGGCGCAATGAACTCAAACAGTGGTGGCTGCACGAGATCGTGCAGACGGTGAGCCCACTGACCGAGCGCATGGTGGCCTTCTGGGGCAACCACTTCGTGGTCAACATCGACGACATCGAAGAGCCGCAGATCGCGTGGAATTGGTTGTCGCTGCTGCGGACCTACGCAGGGGGCAACCTGCTCGACTTCATCCACGCCATGTGCCTGCATCCGGCGATGCTGATCTACCTGGACAACGCCAGCAACGTGAAGTCACGAGCGCCGGGCGCCCCCGACACCGATCCGATGGATGTGCCGTCGAACGAGAACTTCGGACGTGAACTGCTGGAGTTGTTCCTGCTCGGTGAACGTACGCCGGCAGGTGTCGCCACCTACACCGAACCTGATGTCCTCGCAGTCGCACGCGCGTTCACCGGCCACAACATCAGTGACCGCAAGGCCTACCTCTACCGCGATGGTCATCACGACAAGCTACCGCTGACCATCCTGGGTGTCGGACCACAGGAATTTGGCACCGCCAACGGCGATGTCTCCGACATCATCGACGCTATTTTGAACAAGGTCATGTCCGGTGATACCGTGCGGCGCACGGCGCAACTGGTGGTGGAAAAACTGTGGGCGGAGTTCATCGGCACCACCCCGACCAGCGGACAGGTGAACGCACTGGCACAGGTACTGGTCACCAACAGCTGGGAATTGCCGGAACTCTACAAGGTCTTGTTCAAACACAGCGAGTTCAAGGCCGGCGCAACCGATCTGTCGCGCAAGCTGCTGAAGATGCCGCTCGAACTGGTTGCGGGATTCTACCGCAGCCTGGAGATCGAACCGGAGGATGACAACTGGAGCAGTCAGGTGTGGATCCACAGCGAACAGGACCAGGATCCGCTTGCACCCCCGATCGTGAAGGGCTGGCTGGGCGGCACCACGTGGATCAATGCCAAATCGCTGATCTCGCGCTTTGAGCACTTCGGCTGGTTCGGCTGGTACCTGCGTAAGCTGGGGGATACGAAGCTGCCTCAGTTCCTGCGCTATGGCGCGGCAGATTTCCTGCTCGCCTATCCGCTCACACGGATTTTCCCGGAGCCGACCATCCAGACCTGGGAACCGCCGATCGGACGCAGGATCCAACTGCTCATCCGCGATCCCGCCTACCACATGAAATGAGGAACCCCGTCATGGCTACCACGCTCAGCCGTCGCCAGTTCCTCGCCACCACCGCCGCGGTCGGTGCGTCCACCCTGCTGCCAGCAACGGCCACTGCCGGCACCAACCAACCACACGGCAGCGGGCCACGGTGGGACCGGTTCCTCATCCTCATCGAATTGGATGGCGGGAACGACGGGCTCAACACCGTCATCCCCTACGATGTCGCGGAATACAAAGGCACCGGTTCCGTGCCGAGCCGACGCCCCAACTTGAAGTATGGGTTCT
This sequence comes from Planctomycetota bacterium, assembly GCA_013816485.1. Lineage (GTDB taxonomy): Bacteria > Planctomycetota > UBA11346 > UBA11346 > UBA11346 > BOG-1363. The sequence continues at coordinate 5,719 of JACDEI010000079.1, read as the reverse complement.
CCCAGTTGAGCGCGACCTACCTGGGAACCGCTCCCTATGCGACCGCCAATTCCGCGGTCAGCACCACTCAACCCTTTGCTCTCCACCCCAGCATGACGCACTTGATGTCGGCGTGGAATCCTTCGAACCTTGATACCCACGACCTCGCCATCGTTCTCGGCGTTGGTTACACCAACCCGAACCTGTCGCACTTCCGCAGCATGGACATCTGGAACGGCGGCTGTGATCCCAACGCGTTTCCGGCCAACAACTGGCTCGGACGCTTGTTCGCTCAGCCGTCGGTCGCATCGACCAAACCAGCCGACTTGACTGCGCACGGTGTGCTGTTGTCGCGCTACAGTTCCAATCCGCTGCGCAACGCCGGCGTCGGCTATCTGGCGATGTCCAAGCCGGACGAATTCGTCAAACGGTCCCTGGCAATGGATGATGTCGTACCAGGCGGTGCCAGCCCCCACCTACAGCACCTGCTGACCACCTGGCACGAGGTCCACTCCGCCAGCGGCAGCTTCCGTGATTCGCTCATGACGCTCAAGGTTGGCGCGTCGCCCGGCTCCAGATCCGGCGTGGATTACAACTACACACCCGCAGCCATGACCAGCGCGGGCATCACCTTCAACCCCGACAACGATTTCGAACTACGCTGCCAGTCGATCGCCGAGATTATTGCCACCAACCGTGCGGCGGTGACCGATGCGCTCAAACTGAAGATCCCGGTTTACAAGGTGCAGATTGGCGGCTTCGACAACCACTCGTCACAAAAAGCCAAGCATGCGGAGCTGCTTGCCCAGGTGTCATCAGCCATGGCCAGCCTGCGCGCAGCGCTCAAACTGCATGGTCTGTGGGAACGGGCGCTGATCATGACCTATTCGGAGTTCGGTCGCCGCGTGGAGGAGAACGGTTCCGCCGGAACCGATCACGGCAGCGCGAACTGCCAGTTCCTGATGGGCGGTGGCATCAAAGGTGGCTTTTATGGCGCGCAACCCGGGCTCTGGAGGCAATCCTGGAACTCGCAGACCGACGATCTCGATGATCGTGGCAACCTCAAAGCCACCGTCGATTTCCGTAACCTATATGCCACCGCTGCGACCTGGCTGGGCCTGCCTTATGCCAGCGATCCCTACATGGGATCGGCCACGCCGCTCGCCTGCTTCGCCTGATGGTCAGACGGGCTGCGCCGTCTGCGGCGAGGGCCATGTTTCACGCGCATCCGCGATCACCTGGTGGATCAGTCGCAGTTTGGCGATCGCACCGTCGCTGAGCACGAAGGGGAACCAGTCCTGATGTCCGATCGAACGGGTCAGGCAATTGGTGGCGAAGGTGAGTGGGATCCACGCTGCCAGCAGATCGTCGAATGAACGTGACGGCTCACGAGGCGCAGTCATCGCCACCAACGGTTCACGGCTGCCCTGCGGGCGCGTGCTGAGCGACAGGCCGAGGTTGCCAGCGATCTCCACCGCATCGACGAGGTGCAGGTAGTGCGCCCAAGTCTCGGCCCAGTCCTCCCACGGATGCATGGTGGCATAGGCGGTGACGAAACCGTTGTTCCAGTCCGGGCGTGGTCCCTGGTCGTAGTAGCGTTGCATGGCCGTCGCGTAGTCCTGGGTGTCGTCGCCGAACAACCTGCGCACCTCCGCCAGGCGTGGCCCCTGCCGCACCAGACGGTCCCAGTAATGATGGCCGCTCTCATGCCGCAGGTGTCCAAGGACCGTGCGGTAGGACTCACGCAGCGTGGTGCGCGCACGTTCACGCTCCACCGGATCAGCCTCGGCGATGTTGACGGTGATGAGGCCATCGCTGTGGCCGGTGACGACCTTCTGCTGCGGGGTGTCGGCAAGGAACTCAAACACCAATCCACCCACCGGATCCTGGATACGATCGATCACCGGCAGGCCGAGTGAGGTCAGGCCGTAGATCAGCCGACGTTTGGCGACCTCCATCCGCCTCCACGCCTCGTGATGACCCGCCTGCGACAGATCGGGAATGGTCCGCGTCATGCGACAGGAACGACAGAGTTCATTGGGGTCATCACTACGCACCAGCCAATTGCAGACGCCGTCCTGGGCATAGCGGACACACTTGCGCCAGGTGCTCTGCTGATGCCCAGACGCCAACACCCGCCAGGTGCCATCCGGCTCCAGTTCGATGGCGGTCAGCACGTTGTCATCGGCGATGAAACCGAGTTCGTGGCCGCAGGTCAGACAGCGGACGTTTTCAAAATAGAGCTGTGCAGCGCAACACTGGCAGGCGAAGAGTTTCATGGCCGGGACCATGCACCGGGAATGCCAAGCATGCGAGAGCATAATCGCGTCGTGGCGGAGTTATCCGCGGCGTTTCGCCAACGGCGCCGCAAGCCACCCATCAGTGCCTGTGATGTCCCTGCATCATGCAGGGACCCGCCGCCGAGCGCTCTGCCGGCACCGACGTGACACCCACTGGATGTCGGGGCTGACGCCAACGCCGACGTGGATTCAACGCCCGGTGCTGTGGATGGTGCCGATCAGTTGTTGGCTGACGAGGTCGCCAGCCTTGTCGGTGACCTTGTAGCGCAGTTCAAATTGCCAGCAGGGTTTCAGTCCATCGATCAGCAGCGTGACGGTTTTCTTGTCCGACGAGAGCGAGGCCTTGCTGACAGCCCAGGTGTCCTGGCCCTCGCCACCGCCGCTGACCTTGAGCTTCGGTGAACCGTAAGCATCCGCCCAGCGGTAGTTCCACGCCTGCATGCTGTAGCTGCTGGCATCGCCGGCCTCCTCGCCGAGTTCGCCGGTGAAGGTGATCCTGAGCGCATTGCCTTTGACGGTGAAGTCGAGCGGCATGGTCACCGGAGCGCCCGTGTAACGAACACGCTGGAAACAGCCGTCACGCCCAGCGGTGGTCTGCCAACCGCGCAGGCCGCAGATCCACAACTGGCCATCGACGGGATTGAAGCGTGGACGCAGGATGCCGGACTGGAAGGCGAGCGGGAACTTCACTACCGCACCCTGGCTGTTGGCCTTGTCGATCAGCACGTGGTAGAGCGCGCATTTGCCGTAGCTGGTATGCAGTAGCCGACCCTTGAACGGTCCCCAGCGGTCGTCGTTCGGCACCCACACCTGCCCGCCGCTGGAATTGTCGACGCTGTCGTGCGGCATCCACAAGAGCGGCTGGTCGAACATTTTCGGTTCCGGCGTCCGCTGCGAGAGTGGCGGTACGCCATAGAATCCACCGGGTTTGATCAGGTTGAGGCGGCACTGCGGCGTCCAGGTGCCCTCGTTGTCGCCCGAGGTGAACTCACCGTTCGGTCCGACGCTGATGCCGTTGGGCGCGCGCAGGCCGGTGGCGACGATGTCGAGCCGACTGCCGTCCTTGGGTACCTTGAGCAGACAGCCGTGGTGTTTGCAGATGCGTTCCCAGCCGTTGCCACCGGCGCGCACCGGGCCGCCCTTGGCGAAGTAGAAATTCCCCTGGGCATCGGTCTGGAGGTCGAAGGTGAACTCGTGGAAGTTCGGCGTGACGTGTACGTCGTTGTTGAAGTTCTCGTAGAAGTCCGCCTCACCATCCCCGTCGAGATCGTGCAGGCGGGTGATCTGGTCGCGGCCGAGCACATACGGCACGTCATCGACGATGCGCAGTCCCAGGCCGTGAAAGATGCCGGAGGCATAGCGTTTCCACGTCACCTGCGTCAGCTCGCCATCGATGCCGCTGACCAGCCACACATCGCCGTGCCAGGTCGACAGCAGCGCGCGTTTGCCATCCTTGAAAAAGTCGAAGCCACCGAAGGTAGTGGGGAACTGGGAGCCCGAGGGCGTGGGGATGGTGTCGACCGCGTAGGGTCCATTATCCTTGCCGAGTTCTCCGCGCGTGCTGCTGGGCACCGGCCAGCGTGATGGCCCGCCTTTGCACAGCGCATCGACGTCGGTGATGGTCTTCGCCGCGTCGAGCACCTGGGCGATGTCGCCCAGGTCATTGCCGGCGCTCCACACCACCACCTTGAGTTTCGCCGCCTGCTTCAGTGCCGGCAACGTCAGGAACATCCGTCCGTTCTTGGTCACGTTCAGCTTGGCACCCTTGGGCGCGTCGATGACGCCGACCTGGAGTACGCGGCCGTCGTCACCCTTGAGCACCGCGATACCGTCGGCGGCGTCGCCGCTCGCGCCGCCGGACTTCGCACCGGGTTTACCGACGAATCCATTGCCGCCCTTGGTTTCGGCAATCAGCAGCGACCCGCTCTTGCTCAGCTTGTCGATGCTGAGCGTGCGCGATACCGCGCGACCCGTCGGCGCGGATTCGACCGTCAGCAGTTCTCGCACCTGGCCACCGGCGACGCTGACTTGGATCACCACTTGGTCGCCGCTGCGGTAGAGTCCACGGTATTTCGCGATCTCAGCGGGGATCGGCCCGAACGGTTCGACCTCGCGCGGATCCTTGAAGCCACCGTCGCCAGCGAGAGACCAACCCGCCACCGTGGTGGTGGCGAACAACGGATCACCCTTGGCGTCGGGCCCTGGGATGCCGTGGTCGCCTTTGAACGGCAGCCCTTTCAGTTCGATGTAACCGCCGGTCCACGCACCGGCCCAGCGCACCAGGTCGGTGTCGAAACACGCGCCACCCTTGCCGGCGAGATCGATCGCGATGCCTTTGTTGGCGCGGTTCTCGGCGTTGAAGCAGGTGATGGTGTGGGTCAGGAACGGGCTATCGCCGGCGGTGGCTGACACCGCCAGGAACCACGCCCACAGCCAAGCCGAACGCATTATTTCTTCGCCTTCTTCTTCGCCTCGGCGACATCCGCAGGCGTGCGGATCTTCACGTTGCGGTACCACACCAGGTCGCCGTGATCCTGAAGGCCGAGGTGGCCCTTCAGCGCCTTGCCGTAGTCCGACCAGCCGGCGAACTTGCTACCTTTGACCAGCTCCACCCACTCCGGGCTGCCGAGGGTGTATTCCAGCAGCTTCTCGCCGTTGAGCCAATGTTCGACCCGCTGGCCATCGACCAGCAGGCGTGCCTGGTTCCATTCGCCCGCCGGCTTGGTCACGTCCTTAGGCGGTGGGATCAACGCGTAGTTGGCTCCGGCGGAGGTCTTGGGATTCTTGCCGTCGCCATGTTTGGTGTTGTCGAGGACCTGCATCTCGGGCGCGGATTCGTAGATCGCGCCGTGCGCTTCGGTCGCTCGGTAGAAGATCCCGCTGTTGCCGCCTGGGCTGATCTTCCACTCGATGCTCAGCTCGAAGCTGTCGAACTGCTCCTTGGTCACGAGGTCGCCGCCGCCCGTGCGGCAGAACGAACCGTCGGCCTCGACCTTCCAGCCATCGGGCAGGGTGTCCTTCTTGTACCCACGCCACTGGTCGAGTGACTTGCCATCGAACAGCAGACGCCAGCCCTCCTTCGCTTCGGCTTTGGTCAGGGTGTTGAGCGCCACATCCGCCGCGTTGAGCGCGATGATGGACAGGGCGAGGAGCAGGAACGAACGCATGGAGACCTCCGGATAGGTAGGTGGATACCGCAGCGGACGGAATAGTGACATGGTGGCTGGCCGACCACCGGCAGGCGTCTCATCCGGGTGGGAAACGTCCGTCTGGCTGAGCCATTTCTGGTGACGCTGCTCAGCCGCCACTTAGAGGCGGTTTCACGGCTCATTCCGTAGCGAGCCCAGTCATCGTCGAGCGAGGCAAGGAAGACGGGCCATTTGGAGCGGAGGCATGGCCGTAGGCCATGTTGAGCACCAAATGGTTCGTCTGACGCCGCC
>JACDEI010000078.1 GCA_013816485.1 Planctomycetota bacterium | reverse complement strand
GCGCCGACGTGGAAAAGGAAAGCCACCTGCCGCAATCGATGATGCCCCCCGGCCTCACCGGTCCGCTGACGGTCCAGGAGTTCACCTCGCTGGTGGAGTACCTGGTGTCGCTCAAGGAAAAGGGCGGATGAACCGGCTCACCTGAACAAGTGACGCTCCACGAACCCGCGGACATCCCGCGGGCTCGTGCGTCAGTGGAACTCGCCAATTGCTGGCACAACACTGCATCCCACCTCACGCTTGCCGGCGGCGGCAAAAACACCTGCGGATGTTCCCTTACCGAACCTCATCCTACCATCCCAACCTATCCCGCCGGCTCTCCCATATTTGGTGGGCATTCTCTGAGAGTCAGGTCGCCACGAACCCTTGGACCATCCCGCAGCGCGTGCCTCACTGTCGACCCCTGAGCGCCCGCCGGTATGCCGGGGCGGATGGGGCCATAGGCTGTGCCCCATGCGCAGCGTGACGATGATGATGATTCTGCTGACGACCGCGTGGCTTGCCGCTGGCGAGTCGACCCCAGTGACCACGACGACAGTGACCACGACGACAGTGACCACGACGACAGTGGCAACGACGACACCGGCAACCACGACACCAGCAGCGCGCAACGTCATCCTGCAATCGCCGCTGACCACGTTGATGCGGCTCGATCAAGCGATCACCGTGCCTCTGGGAGCCGTGCGTGCGGTCATCACCGTGCCGCACGACGCGCCAAGCGATCTGGGCGTCGGCGTGTTTGTGGTCGATCAGCATGGCCGCTGGTTCCAAGGTCTGCGTCCCGGTGTGCTTGCGCCCGGCATCCATGCTATCGAACTGCCGGTCGCCGGACCCGGATCACTGTTGGCGATGGGCGATCGCGGACGCTGGACCCCGGCGACCGCGGCGCAGATCAGCGGTGCCGGGCTATTCTTCTGGTCGGCGCAGGCGAGCCGCGCGACCATCGTCGTCGCCAATGCCACCGCCCAACCGCTGACCGCGACGGACGACGTTCCCCATCGTCTGAGCGATCTGCACTTGGATGGTGCGGCGACCACCGGCGAACGCTGGTCGTTGTCGTTGCGGCCGCGGCCGTTCCCAGGCAACCCTTTCGATCCGGGTGAGTTCAGCCTCGACGCGGTGGTCACTCTGCCGGACGGTAAGGAACAACGCATCCCAGGGTTCCTCGACCAACCGATGACGCGCCAGGATCGTGGTGATCGCGAAAGCGTGACGCCCGCCGGCAGCGACACCTTCGCCGTGCGCTTCCGGCCACGGCAGCCCGGCCTGCACCAGCTCCGCCTGGAAGCGCGCTGGGGCGGGGCCGAGGGCACGCTGGTAACGCTGCCGCTGCCACCGCTCAACGTCGTCGGCAAACCGTGGGACGGTTACGTGCGGATCGATGCCGGGGATCCGCGTTTCTTCGCCATCGATGGCGCGTTCTTCTGGCCCCGCGGCCCCAACCTGCGTTCGATCTACGACACCCGCGGTGCCGATCGCATGCGCACCATCCTGACGCCAGATCGCGGGTTGTTCGCCTACGACGCCTACCTGCGCCGGCTGGCACCGCATGGCGTCAACGCGGTGGAGGTGTGGCTCAGTTCGTGGAATCTCGCGCTCGAATGGCGGGCGGACTGGCCAGGCTTCCATGGGCAGGGGCGCTACAACCTGGAGAACGCCTGGCGCATCGACCAGTTGCTCGACCTCGCGCACAGCCTGGGCATGCGCATCAACCTGGTGATCAACAACCACGGTCAGGCCTCGACCAATGCGGATGCGGAGTGGGGCAGCAATCCCTACAGCCGCACGCGCGGCGGAAAGGTTGCCGACGCCGCGGGATTCTTCACCGATCCGTGGGCGCTCGCCGGCCAGGAACAGCTGCGCCGCTACCTGGTGGCGCGGTACGCTGATCATCCGGCGATCCTCGGTTGGAAGCTGTGGTCGGAGGTCAACCTCACCGCTGGACGCGGGCAGACTTTGCGCACCTGGCATGAACAGGCCGCCGCATCGTTCAAGGCGCTCGACAGCTACGCGCATCCGGTGACCACCCACTGGTGCGGCGACTACAACCTGGTCGACCGCACCATCGCGGCGCAACCGGGACTCGACTACCTGTGCATCGATGCCTACCACGGCCCCGACCGCCTGCTCGCCGACCTGCTGTGGCGCAGCACCATGGATCCGACTCCGCGACGCGGCCTAGCCCAATTCAACAAGCCGGTGCTGACCACCGAATTTGGCGGCAACTGGGACGCCTGCGTCGAACCGCAGATGATCGCTGAACACGCCAGCGGTCCGTTCGCCGGCTTGGTCAGCGGCCACGCTGGCTCACCAATGTTGTGGTGGTTCGAGTGGCTCGACCAGGGCAACCACTTTGCGCCATACCGCGCGATCTCCGCCTTCATCGACAACGAAGACCTGCGTGGCAGTGGCGCGCGCAGCATCGTGCTGGGTGCGACCAGCAGCAGCGGGACGTTGTGGTGCCGTGCGTGGTCGCGCCCTGGCCGCATGCTCGGCTACCTGCTCGACCAGGATTGGGGCCGGCGCGGCCGCGACGCCGCTACGCACACCCAGGCGGCGATCGAGATCGGCTCGAGCATCGCCGCGGGTCGCATGACCGTGGAGTGGTGGGATGCCGAAGGCGGAGCCTGGCACAAAGTCGTAGCGATCGACCACCCGGGCGGCCCGCTACAGTTGCAACCGCCCGCGTTCCAGCGGCATATCGCCTTCAAGCTGTACCGCGGGGAGTAGCTGACGAAGGGGTTAGGGAGCAGGGAGCAGGGAGTAGGGAGTAGGGAGTAGGGGTTCGGGTCCTGTCTGCAGGCATCTTTGGTCGATATAAGGTCGGCACTGGTCTTGAGGCACATGCGTCCAACACCCCTAATCCCTTATCCCTAGTCCCTAGTCCCCGATCCCTAGCCCCTGATCCCTAGCCCCTGGTCCCTTCGCGTCGCAGCAACGCGACCAACCTTGACCGCACCTGCCGTCTCACTAGCTTCCCCGCCTCACATTCGGGACCGCAACCGAGCGTGGGCCGCGGGGCTCACGCTTTTTTTATCGATCGAATCACTGTCCTTTGGCTCATATCAAGCACTTACAGCACACTATCAGTACCTCCAGCATTCCGGGGAACCCATGAATCAGGGCGAGTTCATGCGTCTGGTCGACGCGGCCGCACGCGAGCGCAATCTCGACAAGAAGGTCATCATCGACCACATCGAGCGCGCGCTCGTGCAGGCGGCGCAGAAGCGTTTCGACGCGGTGGGCGAGTTCACGCTGACCATCGATCGCGAGACCGGTGAGATCCGTGCGTTCGAAGACGAGAAGCCGGTCGAGCTTGAACGCCTCGGTCGCATCGTCGCCAACGTCGCAAAGCAGGTGTTCGTGCAGGCGCTCAAGGAGAGCGAGCGCGACATGCTATTCGAGGACTTCGCCACGCGCGAACACACCATCGTCTCCGGCACCGTGATGCGCGAAGAACGCGGCATGGTAATCGTCGCGCTCGGCGGTCGCGCCGAAGCGATCCTGCCCAAGGAAGAGCAGATCCCAGGTGAAGTCTACCGTCCGGGTGCGGTCATCCGCGCCTACCTGCTCACCGTCGGCAAGAAGGGCCAGCGCGTCCGCTTGGTGCTGTCGCGCACCCACGCCAACTTCGTGCGTGAACTGTTCAAGGCCGAGATCCCCGAGGTCGCTGACGGCCTGATCGAAGTCAAAGGCATCGTCCGCGAGCCCGGTCGCCGCACCAAGATCGCGGTCGCGACGCAGGATCAGCGCATCGACCCGGTCGGTTCGTGCGTCGGCATGCGCGGCAGCCGCATCACCAAGGTCACCGACGAACTCGGTGGCGAGAAGATCGACATCATCCCCTGGGCCGAGGATCCCGCGCAGTTTATCGAGAACTCGCTCAAGCCAGCCCGCGTCCTGCGCATCAGCTACGACACCTTCCGCGATCGTGCGCGCGTGGTCGTCAGCCAGGACCAGCTCCCGCTCGCGATCGGCAAGGCCGGTCAGAACGTGCGCCTGAGCGCGCGCCTGACGCGCTACAAGATCGACGTGATGAGCGAAGAAACCGCTGCACAGGCGCGTACCAAGGGTGCCGAAGAGCTGCAGAAGCTCATCGCGGCCGGGCTGCTGGAAGACTTCCTGCGTGAAGTGTTCCTCGACAACCACCTCGACTCGATGGCGGTGCTGGCGGCCCAGACGCCGGAACGCCTGGTCGAGGCCTTCGAAGACCACCACGTCACCCTGGAGTCGGGTGCCAAGTTGATCGCCAAGGCCGAAGAGCTGCTGACCGAGGAGCAGAAGGCCGAACGCGACCAGATCATCGCGCGCCGCCAACAGGCGGAACGCGAAGCCGCCGACGAAGCCGCCCGCGCCCTTGCAGCCGACGAAGCCGAAGCCCTCGCCGCCACCCAGGCGGCGCTCCAGGCCAGCGATGTCGCCCCGCCCACGGCGTAATCATCCAGTCATCGCCACCGATATCATCGCCACCGAATTCCTGAAGAGACGTACCGAGATCCTATGAAGCTCAGCGAGCTGGCCTCTGAACACAAACTTGACGCCGAACTCCTCAAGGAGGTCGTCGAGGTAGATCTGTCCATCCGCCTGACCAAGGGCATGGACACGATACTAAAGGAGGCGGAGATCAGCCGCATCCTCGCTTGCGACGGTCTTGAAACCGCTGACGGCAAACCCTTCACCCCGATCATCCCCAAGGAGTTCGAGGAGAAGCACAAGAAGAAGGTCGCGACCAAGAAGGGTCAGGAGACCAAGAAGCGCAAAGCCGAAGCCGAAGCCGAAGCGAAGAAGAAGGAAGAGGACGCCAAGGTTGAGGCCGAGCGCCGTAAACACGAAGGCGAACTCGCCCGTCGCGAAATCGAACGCCAGGAGCGCGAAGCGCTCGAAGCCGAACACCTGCGCGTGCGCAGCGAAAGCGAAGCCCTGGTCCACGCGGAAACTCAGCGCATCGTCGCCGAAGAGGACATGAAGCGGCGCGAGAGCGAAGCCAAGCGCATCGCGACCGAACTGTCGGCCATGCGCCACGAAGCCAACGCCGCCAACGCCGCCAGCGCAGCCGCCCACGGCGCTGCCGCCAGTACCGGCGACAACACCACGACCACCGTGGCGAATGAGCCGAGCGCGCTCGGCCAGCCGCAGGCCCGCGTCAGCGAACCCACCAGCGCGCCGGTGCAGCCGAGCGTGCCAACCACGCCGGCAGTCCAGCCCACCGCTCCGACGACGACCGCGGGAACCTCAACGCCCGCCACGAAAACCCCAGTGCCGTCCACCCCGGTCACAGATAAATCCGCCGCCGACATCAAAGCGGTCAAGGGCATCGGCAGCAAACTCGCCAGCTTGGCTAAGGCCACGCACGAGAAAGCCGACCACAGCATCAAAGCCATCCCCAAGCCCGCCGCTGCGGCTGCCGGCGCAGTGCCCACAGGTCCGATCGAAGGACTCAGCAGCGAGGACCGCCGCCGCCTGATCCAGGAGAACATCCGCAAGAACCTGGCGATGGCCCTGAAGGTGCGCGATGCGAAGCTCCAGGCGCGCAAGAAGCCCGGCTTCGCCGCTATCGATCGCAGCAAGACCCCGGCCCCGGCCGGACGTGGCGGCCCAGGTGGCAACCGCGGTCCTGGCGGCCCAGCCCGCGGCCCGCAGGCCGGTCGTGGTCCCAAGCGCGATTCGCGCGACCACCGCGCCAACACCGAAGTCGACGCCGACGGCAATCCGGTCAAGCCGGGCAGCCGCCGCCGTCCGCTGTCGACCGAGGACATGGACCTCTCGGGCAAAACCGAGTTCTCCGTCGCCCTGCCGTGCACGGTGCGTGAATTCTCGGAAGCCTCGGGCATCAAATCGTCGACCGTGATCGCCAAGCTCTTCATGGCCGGCGTGATGGCGAACATCAACTCGGTGATCGAGAAGGACGCAGTCGAACTCCTGGCGATGGAGTTCAAGAAGACCGTCACCATCACGATCGCGTCCGACGTCACTGAAGAGGTCGAGGCCGAACACGCTGCTGCCCAGGAAGAGGACAAGCCCGAAGATCTCGTGCCGCGTCCGCCGGTGGTGACCATAATGGGTCACGTCGACCACGGTAAAACCAGCCTGCTTGACGCCATCCGCAAGACCCAGATCGCAGCCGGCGAAGCCGGCGGCATCACCCAGGCGATTGGTGCCTACACCGTCGCGACGCCGAACGGCCTGGAAGTGACCTTCATCGACACGCCCGGCCACGAGGCCTTCACCGAGATGCGCGTGCGCGGCTCACAGGTCACCGACGTGGTGGTCATCGTGGTCGCTGCCGACGACGGCGTGATGCCGCAGACCAAGGAAGCGATCAACCACGCCAAGGCGGCTGGTGTCACGATCGTGGTCGCGCTCAACAAGATCGACAAGCCCGAGGCGATGGCCAACGGCCAACGTGAGAAGGTCATCCGCGAGCTCGCGGAAGCCGGTCTGCAGGCCGAGGAATGGGGCGGTGAGATCGCCGTGGTCGGCACCAGCGCCACCACCGGCCAGGGCATCGAAGAACTGCTCGAACGCCTGGTGCTCGAAACCGACGTGCTCGAACTCAAGGCCAACCACTTTGCCAAGGCCAGCGGCACAGTCATCGAAGCGCACCGCAACGAAGGCCAGGGCGTCACCGCGACCTTCCTGATCCAACGCGGCTCGCTCGCCATCGGCGACATCGTCGTCGCCGGCACCGGTTACGGCCGCGTGCGCAGCATGAGCGAATGGACCGGCGAACGTGTCCAACTCGCTGGCCCCAGCCACGCGGTCGAGATCATTGGTCTCAACGACATGCCACGTGCGGGCGACAAGTTCCAGGTGCTCGATGAGCTGAAGCAGGCCGCCGAAGTCGCTGAGATTCGCATCCAGAAGCAGCGCGAGCGCGAGCTCGCGGCCAAACAGAAGACCACCACCGCGTCGTCGATCTTCGGTGACTTGGCCCACGCCAAGAAGAAGGAGATCCGCATCGTCATCAAATCGGATGCCGCCGGTTCGATGGAGGTCCTCAACAAGACCCTGGGCGACCTCGCCACCGAGGAAGTGCGCGTCACCGTCATCCACTCGGGTGTGGGTGGCATCAACTCCAGCGACGTGACCCTCGCGGAAGCCTCGAAGGCGATGATCATCGGCTTCAACGTTATCGCCGACAGCAAGGCGCGTGCGTTGGCCGACAGCTACAGCCTCCAGCTCTCCAGCTTCACCATCATCTACGAACTGCTCGACTACGTGCGCGCGGCGATGGGTGGCATGCTCGATCCCGAAACGGTCGAGAAGGTCATCGGTCACGCCGAGGTCCGCGCGACCTTCACCATCACCAAGGTGGGTGTGGTTGCCGGTCTGTTCGTCACCGATGGTATCGCCCGCCGCGACGCCTGGATGCGCATCACCCGCGAAAACAACATCCTGCACTCCGGCAAGGTTGGCTCGCTGCGGCGCTTCAAGGAAGACGTCAAAGAAGTGCGCGAGAAGTTCGAGTGCGGTCTCACCGTCGAGAAGTTCGAAGACATCAAGGTCGGCGACACGTTCGAGTTCTTCACCAAGGAGAAGGTCGCGCGCACGCTCTAGCGCCGGCTTCGCCGGCGCAGTCCGAGGGGTACGAAAGGTCCGAGGGGTACGAAAGGTCCGCTCGTCCCCTGCTATCGGACCCTTCGGACCCTTCGTACCCCTCGGACCTTTCGTACCCTTCGGACAATCCCTTCCATGCCTGAAAAATCCGGCCCCAGTCGCAAGCTGCGCCTTGAATCGCTGCTGCATCGCGAAATCGCCACCTGCATCCAGCAGGAGCTCAAGGATCCACGTATCGGTTTCATCACCGTGACGCGCGTGGAGCTGTCCGAGGATCTGCACCAGGTGAAGGCGTTTTACACCGTGTTCGGCACTCCCAGCGAGCGTCGTCAGGCCGGCCATGCGCTCGACCAGGCCAAGGGCTACGTCCAACGGCGTTATGCGCCGGTAGTGAAGACCCGCCGGCTGCCGATCCTGTCATTCGCCTACGACGAGGTCGAGACCCAGCGCACCGGCATGGATGATCTCATCCGCAAAGCACGCGCGACGGATTCCGATGGCGGCAAACGCCCGGAACCAGCGGCCGAGAAGCCGAAGCCGGAATAATTCCACGGGCCACAGGGCACAGGCTACAGACGACAAGGCTGCGAACCGGTAGTCCGTAGCCTGACACCTGTAGCCACCCGAGCCTTCTCTTGCGACCCCCTCACTCCAGCCCAAGGTGCCCGGCCATGCCGCTGACCGCAGTCGTCGGAACCGGTGCCTGGGGCACGGCCATCGCCACCCTGGCTGCGCGTGATGGTGAATCGGTGACGCTGCTGGGACGCGACCCGCAGAAAACCGCTGGGCTCGCTACGAGCCGTCACCATCCCTCGTTGCCTGGCGTGGTCCTGCCGCCCGGACTGACCATCACCAGCGACGTCGGTGCCCTGCGGGCTGCCGATCTGGTGTTGTGGGCGGTACCGACGCAGTCCACCCGAGCGCTCGCCCGCACCCTCGCCCCCCACCTGCCGGCGGCGGTACCGGTGGCCTCGCTGAGCAAGGGCCTGGAACAGGGCTCCTTGGCCCGGGTCAGCGAAATCCTCGCCAGCGAGCTGGGCGATCGTCCGCTGGCGGCGATCTCCGGCCCGAGCATGGCTGAAGAATGTGCCGCCGGACGACCATTCTGCTTGGTCGCCGCCGGAGCCGAGGCCCTCACCGCGCTGCTGGTAAAACGCCTGCATTCACCGCGAATGCGGCTCTACACCTCGACCGACCTCACCGGCGTCGAGTTGGGCGGTGCGCTGAAGAACGTCATCGCCATCGCGGCCGGCATCTGCGACGGCCTCAAGCTGGGCGACAACACCAAGGCTGCGATCATCACCCGCGGTCTGGCCGAGATACGCCGCCTCGGCCGGGCGCTGGGTGCGAATGACGCGACCTTCGCCGGGATGGCCGGCATCGGCGATCTGCTGACCTCCTGCTACAGCCCGCTTGGACGCAACCGCGGCCTGGGGCAGGCGATCGCCGAAGGCCGCGATCCACAGACATTGCTCGACGGACGCTCCGGTGTCGCCGAAGGCGCGTGGACCTGCCGTGCCGCCATCGACCTCGCCGCACGAGTCGGTTGCGAGCTGCCCATCGCTTCTCAGGTGGCAAATGTCATCTGGGCTGCTACACCCGTGCACACCGCGATGGAAAAACTCCTTTCCCGCGCACCCAAGGAAGAAGACGCATGAACAAGCTGGCCCTGAGCCCCGTCCTGGCGACCGCCTGCCTCGCCGCCATGTCCATCGGTACTGCCGCCGCGGTAGAGACCGACCTCCAGCTCGGACCAGACGATCTGCGCATCGGCGTCGAACTGGTCAACCTGCACTATGACCAGGGCGTCGTCCGCAACGAGAACGTCACTGCGATCGGCCACTTCGACTGGCGCATGTGGGACATCGGTCTGCACGCCGACTGGTACATGGCCGCCAACAGCGACCAGAGCCGCGAGATCACCGCTGGCGAGACCACCCAGATCAACCTCGGTATCGACTACCTGTTCGAGATGCAGGATGTCTTCCAGATCATCCCGCACTACGAATTCATCACCTACCCGCATTGGGTCGAACAGCCTTACAAGAACGACCAGCACTGGCTGGGCGTCGACGCGTGGTACCTGCTGCCGTGGCCGGGCTTCGAAGTCGGTGCCAGCATCGACTACAACCCGTTCTACAACGCCGAGAAGGATGATTACATGGCCCGTGGCGGTTCTGGCGCCCACGCGCTGCGCGGCGCCATCGCGGCACGTCAGTTCATCCAGAATGCACCGCTCGACATCGCCTTCTACGAGGTGCTCAACTTCGGCAACGGCGAGTACAAGCGCTTCCTGATCGGCGACGAAGACGAAGGTGTGACCACCTTCGACCTCGGTGTGCGTTACATCGCGCCGTTCTTCCTTGATCAACTGTGGATGACTGCCCGTCTGGAAGCGCACTTCTGGCTGGAGTCCGACGACCGCGCCTTCCTCAAGTCGCAGAACGAGAACACCACCGAAGTCTTGCTGGGCATCGGCTTCGAGTGGAAGCCCTAAACTGCTGAAGCCCTGCGCTGAGTCCCGCTGAATCCCGCTCCCGGGACGACGACCGACAACGGCCACCCCATACGGGTGGCCGTTGTCGTTTGGGCGATGGCCCATTCCGTGCCATCCGCACACCCGCTCTTGAGCCACCGCAGGTGGGCCCGCATGCTGTGCAGTCATGGGTCGGATCCTGGTCGTCGATGATGAAGCCGGACTGCGCGGGATGCTCGACATCATCCTGCGGCGTGACGGTCATCAGGTGATCCAGGCCGCCAATGGCCAGGAAGCGCTCAAACTCATCGGCAGCGATCCGACGATCGAACTGGTGCTGAGCGACCTGCGCATGGAGCAGCTCGACGGCCTGGGGTTGCTGGCGCAGGTGCGCCAGTACCACCCGGACATCTTGGTCATCATCATGACCGCCTTCGCCGAATGGGACACGGCGGTGCGGGCGATGCGTCAGGGCGCCTACAACTTCCTGCGCAAGCCCTTCGACAACCAAGTCGTGCGCGCCCTGGTGGGCCGTGCGCTCGATGCCCGTGGGCATTACCTGGCGACCCGTTCACAAGGTTCCGCCGGGCAACCGCCGGCGGTCCACCTAGTCGGTCAGAGCCGTTCGATCCAACAGATCCAGACCACTATCGAACAGGTGTCGACTACCGACTCCACCGTGCTGGTCACCGGTGAAAGCGGCACCGGCAAGGAACTGGTCGCTCGCGCTGTGCACTACGCGAGCATGCGCAGCGATGGCCCGCTGGTGCGCATCAACTCCGGCGCGCTCGCTCCGTCGCTGCTGGAAAGCGAACTCTTCGGCCACGTGAAGGGCTCGTTCACCGGTGCGATCGAAGACCGTCAGGGCCTCTTCGCCCTCGCCGATGGTGGCACCCTCTTCCTTGATGAGGTCGGTGAACTCGCTGCCGAAACCCAGGTCAAGCTGCTGCGCGTGCTGGAGATCGGCGAGTACCTGCCCGTCGGTGGCCGCGAAGTGAAGACCTGCAACGTGCGCATCGTCGCCGCCACCAATCGTGATCTCTCCGCGATGGTGAAGTCCGGCGATTTCCGCGAAGACCTCTACTACCGCCTGGCGGTGATCCCGCTGCACCTGCCACCACTGCGCGAACGGCGCGAGGACATCCCGCTGCTCGCTGGGCACCTGCTCGCACGCCATGCGGTAAAACTCCGCCGTGGCATCACCGGGTTCACCCAAGACGCGCTCGATGCGATGCTGGGGCACGCCTGGCCAGGAAACATCCGCGAACTCGACAACCGCATCCAGCGTGGCGCGGCGCTGACCGACACCGGCGACATCAGCTACAACGCGCTCTTCGGCGATCTGAGCGTCCGTCCCGTGGGGGCCACCGCCAAACCCAGCGTCAAGGCGGGCGACGAACTACGTGCCCGCATCGGCCTGCGTGAAACCATCGACCTGGAAAAAGAGCTAGCGGATTACGAACGTTCATTGATGGAGGCGGCGCTGACCGTCACCGACGACAACCTCACCGAAGCGGCGAAGCTGCTCGGCATCAGTTTCCGGCAGATCCGTTACAAGGTGCGGCAACTCGGATTGCGCTGAACTCTTTTACTTGCTGCGCGAGCTGTGCGGTTGCTCTCAATCTGGATAAGCGAGGCTGATTTCCTGCGCGATGTCGGGATGCAGCGACAGCGCCACCGGGCAGGCATGCGCGATCTGGTGGAGTTTCTCACGGTCTGACACCGGGATGCCACGTGGCATGGCCAGACGCACGACGATACGGGCGATGCGCCGTGGTGGCGTGCTGGTCATATGTTTTTCGACCTCGGCGCGGATGCCGTCCAATGCCAGCCCGTCGTTGCGTGTGAGGATAGCCATGGTGGTCAGCACACAGGTCGCCAGCGACGTGGCGATCAGATCGGTCGGCGAGAACGATTCGCCACGTCCGTGGTTGTCCTTCGGCGCATCGGTGAGCAGCGTGGCACCGCTGGGGCCGTGAACGGCGGAGCAACGCAGGGCGCCGTCGTAGGTGACGGTGAAGGTGACCATGGGGACCTCGATGATGAAAGGGTCAGGACGGCTGTATCAGGAAGGCAAGCCGAGCACGAAGGCGGCGGTGATCCAGGCGATCGCTTGCAGCACCAGCACGCGGTTAAGCCAGCGTGCCAGCGTGCCACCGGGACCCCTGGTGGAATCCGTCCCTCCCGCGCACACCGCCGAACCGCCCAATGCCGCGACCAGCAGTGCGACCGGCCATGAACCGGCCAGCGCCAGCAGCAGGAAGGGCACCTGGAGCAACTGGACGACGGCGAAACGGCGCAGACGCGGGCCGGTGGTGATGTCGCTCATCAGGCGAACTCGTCCGGATCGAGTACCAGCAGCAACTCAGCGGCGGCACGCTCGGGATCCGGCGCACGGCAGAGCGCAGCCGCCACCGCCACGCCATGTGGCAACCGCGAACGCAGAGCGGTGATGCGGTCGCGGTCGAGCCCGCCGATGGCGTAGCTCGGTCGTCCCTGCGGCGAACGCAGGCGTTCACGCACCGCGTCGAGCAGGGCCGGACCACGCTCGGGTTCATGCGGTTTGGTGTTGGTAGCGAACATCGGACCCAAGCCGAGGTAATCGGCTCCGGCTTCCAATCCCGCCACCACCTGCTCGGGCGTGTGAGTCGACAAGCCGACGGCGCAGCCGGGGCCGACCACCATGCGGGTGTCGGCGATTGCGAGATCACCCTGGCCCACGTGTACGCCATCCGCTCCGATGGCGCGCGCTACCGCGACGTGATCGTTGACCACGAACAACGCACCACCGGCGCGGGTCGCCTCCTGCACGCGTTGGGCCAGGTCGTGGTAGGCACGCTGGTCGAGGCCCTTGGCACGCAACTGCACCGCACCGGCACCACCACGCGCGACCGCACCGGCGACGCGCACCGGATCGTCGGTCAAGCTGGTGTCGACCAGGGCATAGAGCCGTACTTGGTACAGACGCCACGCCGGCAAGCGGGCGAGCAACCCGGTCTCCAGGCGATAGACCGCATAGCGCGCCGCTTCCAGCGCCGCCGCTGCTGCGGACTGCCCGGTGAGCTTGAGCGCCTCCTCGCAGGTACGCAGGGCTTCCTGTACCCGTGCGGCATTGGCGCGCACCAGATCGACCAGCCGCGCTCGACGCATCTCATCGCTGGCGGTGATGGTGGTGCCGACATCCCCGGCCGTGTCGCGCGCAGCGATTGCCGTTGGTGGGATAGCGGCGCGCACCGCATGGCGATGGGTCTTGGCCAGTTCGCCAAGGAGCGCGTCATCGAGCAGGAAACGCGCGACATCCTCCAGCACCCGCAGCCCTTCGGCCGCCCGGTTGCCGTTGGCATCGATCAGACGATCGACCGCCCGAGTCATGGCGGCCCCGGGCGTCGCTCGACGCTCTCCGAACGCCGGAAGATGGTGGTCTGCCCGGTGGTGACGTAACCGGTCAACCACGGCCAGAAGAACTCGCGCGCCAGGATGCGGCAGGTTGCCGCGATCGGCACGGCGAGGATCAGTCCAAGGATGCCGAGCAGTTTGCCGCACAGCAGCAGGGCGATGATCAGCGTCACCGGATGCAGTTCGACTTCACGCCCCATGATGGTCGGGGTCAGCACGACGGTCTCCAAGACCTGGACCACGACGTAGACAATCGCCACCAGTGTCACGGTGACAGCCGTGCCTCCGTCGAGTCCGGTCATGATCAGCGCCGGCACCAGGAACAGCAGCCCGGCAAGCGGTACCGCCGTGGCCAAGCCGATGAAGAGGCTGAACAACGCTGCATACGGCACGCCGGTGCCGGTGAAACCCACGGCGAGGAAACCGATGTAGGTCAGCGTCGCGCAGATCAGGCAGACGATCAGACGGCCACGGAAGAACGCCGCGACGACCTTCTCGATATCGCGGATGATGCGGATGAGCTGCTCGCGGTGCCACAATGGCAGGTAGTTGTGCACCCCTTTGCGCACGGACGGCATGGCGATGAGGAGGAAGAGGGCGTAGATCGGCACCAAGATGATGTCGAGGCCCAGCGCCAGCACCTGATCGACGCTGGTCAGTCCGCTGGTCGCCCAACCACCTAAGCGGTTCGGCAGGATTTCGAGCTGGGTGTTCACCTCTTTTTCCAGGTTCTGCACCACCGGTCCGAGCCACTGCGCGGTGCTATCGTCGCCGCGCAGTTCGGCGAGCAGTTCGCGGGCGGCCTGCCGGCCCTCACGTTCCTCATCACCAAGGCGCTGGGCGAACGCGAGCGCGGTCTTGTCCTGTTCATCGGCCGGTGCCTCCAGCAACGCCGCGCGCACGCGTTCAGCCACCGCCCGCAGCGGATCATCAGCGACGATCTCGGTGCCACGACGCACGTGACGCAAGGCCACCAGCAAGGCCTGGTGTTTCGCCGCATACGCTTGCCCGACAGTGGTCAGGTGGCGCAGCCAGCGTTGCTGGAGGTCAGGCGCCAGCAGCTCGCCAGCGGCAGCGACGGCGACGCTGCTGGCGCCCGGCCACGCTGGGTTCCAGGTCAGCGGGGCGTCCGGCGGCGGATCCGCACGCAGGGCCGCCGTCCATTGTCCAGCAGGCCGACGTTCATTCGCTACCGTCAACGCCGCATCGATGGTCGCGCGTTCGGCCGCGGTCTCACGCAGGTACAGCACCAGGAAAGCACGCCCGGAACGATCGATCTCCAGCTTGGCGAACTGGCGGAGCTGACCCTGGCGTTCCTCCACCCACTTCTGTGCGCTGGCGATCAGGCCCTGGGCATCGTAGCGGCCATTGCCGTTGGTATCGACATACGGCTCGCCCTCGTCGTAGCGCCCATTGCCATCGATGTCGGTGAATGTCTCGCCCTTGAACACGCGCTCGGCCATGCTGGCGGACTGGCGGATCACCGTCGGCACCACCAGCGTCACCACCAGCACCAGTGCGAAGCTGGTCATGCCGAAGAGCAGTCCCGCGGCCAAGCTGCGTGGCAGGCGCACACGCAACGTCAGCCAGTCGACCACTGGGGTCAGCACGTAGGCGATGGTGAAACCGATGGCGACCGGGATCAGCACCTCCTTGAGGGCGCGGATCACGGGCAGGGTGATGGAGGCGGTCTCGCGCAAGGCGAGCGAACACATCGCCACGGTGGTGGCGATGAGCAGCACCCGCACCCAGGTATGGCGCAGCAACTCGTGCATGCGTTCAGGCCTCGGTCGGACAGAGGCGCTGGCGCGAACGTCTGGTCAACACACTGCCGAAATCAGGTCCGCCGGAAAAATCCTCAAGGCGGTCCGACGGTTGTTTGCTGAAGACCCCAACCTCGATCAGGGCGAAGGTGATGCGGCCGACATCCGCGGCGCTCTTCAGGCCCCATTCGCGCAGCACCAGTTCGGCCATCAGACCGAAACGGACGGTGGCGAGGTCGAGCATGCCTTCGACCAGCTCGGGCGCGGTCAGGTGACGGTTGTCCTGCTCCGCCGCCTCTTTGCCGAACAGGCGCGCCGCATGCCGCAGGCTCTCGCCGACGAAGGCGATGGCCTCCGGAGCGTAACCACCAGCGGCCTTGGCCAGGGCATCAATGTCGGGCAGCGCGGACATGTGGGGCATTCTTTGATCGACGGGGACGCCGCAAGATTGAACCCGGGGAGGCTGAGGGACAGGCTTCAGACCACAGGCTTCAGACCACAGGTCGTGTACGTGGGTCAGTGATGGTCGGTTGCCGAACCCGTGGCCCGTGGCCTGTAGTCCGTGACCTAAGGAGGTCCCTTGGTCCAGATCTCAAGCTGCCGCAGGCGGCTGCCCTTGGGCAAGGTCAACGCGACCATGGCCGGCACGCCGGCGCGCAGACCACGATGGTTCGGGAAACGGTGTTCCTTGATACCGCCGGCGATCGGCCACCAGGAGCGGATCTCGTTGGGTTTCAGCTCCAGGAAGAGGCTGATGTCGTAGCTCTGGCGGTTGGGCGCCAGCATCTCGGCGTGCAGCTCATCGACCGGGCGTTCATCCTCGCGCGTCGTCAGCACCAAACGTCCCTGGGACAACGCCCAGGTCGTGCGATGGCGTTCGTCGTCGCGTTCACGCACCGCCAAGTTGAAACCTTCGCCGGTGGTCAGGTGGACGATGCAGTACACCGTCCCGGTGCCGTAGGGACCAAGGTTGAGCGTCATGTCCTCATACAGCAGCAGACCCTCGGCGCCTTCCAGCGTCCATTGTGGATCTTTGGCATTGGCGGCGATCTGCAGGTGATCCTTGGCCGCTACACAATCCTGCGCGCTCACCGGATTGCCGTTGGGCATGCGGCCAGCGAACTGCACGCGCAGCCAGCGACTGCTGTCCAGGCGGGTCATGAGTCCCTGCAGGCGCACGCGTTCCTGCGGGTAACGATCCTTGGACAGGTTCTTGAGTGCATCCTCGATGGTGGCGACGATCTTCAGATCATCGCGCCCGAGCTGCGGCTTGCGCCGTTCCTCAATCGAACGCACCACCGTCTCAAGCCGGCCCAGTTCATAGGCCAGGGTGGCGCGGGTCTCATCCAGCAGATGCCGCGCCCACATCACCAGCATCATCAGCAGCGTCGCAGCCGCCAACGTGCCACCACCCCAGATCAGTTTCGGGCGCCGACGCAGTTGGAAACGAATCCAGCTCTTGACCTTCACCCGGCCAAGGAACGGGATGCGTTCACCGCGGGCGAAACGGTCGAGGTCGGTGATGAACTCGCTCATCGCCTGGTAGCGGTTCTCCATGTGGTGCGCCATCGCCTTGAGGACGATGCGCTCCAACCCGGCCGGGAAGTCGAGCTTGTACTCGCGCGGCCAACGTGGCTCGTAGCGTTCGCTGCGGATCGCCGCCAAGCAGGTATCGCGGTCAAGCTTGTGCGAATAGGGCAGGCAGCCCTGGGTCGACATCTCGTAGAGCACCACGCCAAGCGAGTAGATGTCGCTGCGGTGATCGACGCGCTTGGCGTCGGTGGCCTGCTCCGGCGACATGTAGTCGAGCGTGCCGATGATCTGCCCGGTTCGCGTCAGCCCGTCGGTCTGGTCGATTTCCTTGGCGATGCCGAAGTCGGTCAGCAACGGATGTTCGATCGGACCCAAGATGTTCTCGGGTTTGAGATCGCGATGGATGATGCCGTGGCGATGCGCGTGATCGAGCGCGGTGGCGATGCAGCGCACCACATGGACCGTCTCCATGACGGTGAGCTTGCAGTGGTCATAGGTCCGGGTCGCCAGATCCATGACCATGAACGCGACATCGCGGTACTTGCCACGGTCCAGGTCCAACCGGCGCGCCGGCCCCTGGTGTTCATCCAGTCCTCCGTTAACCGCATGTACGGTGACGATGTACGGATGGTCGCCCAGACGCTGCGCAACCTCGGCCTCCATCAGGAAACGTTTGTGCCCAGCGGTGCCACTGCGCGCGTTGCACACCTTGATGGCGAAACGCGAGTCCGGCGGGAGGTTGGTGCCGAGCATGTCGCCAGCCAGCAAGGCCTGGTCGGTACGGCTGATGGCGGCCAGTTCCTGACGGATCATCTCCCGCTGATCAGCGGCATAACGCAGCGACAGCAGGTGGATGTAATCGTACTCGGCCTCGTAGACCTCGCCCATGCCGCCACGACCGAGCCCGCGCACCAGCCGCCACAGACCGAGGGTCTCGCCGACCATCGGGTAATCATGCTCGTCCGCTCGTGACGAGGGCTGCACTGCGGCGGAAGCGTCGGGCATGCGTCCCTTGGGAATGCTCCGTGATGCGACAGGCGGCGCGCGTGCGACTCGGGGTCGTGTGCTACGACACCACACCGCCGCAACAGGTTGGAGCGCACTATGGGGACGCTGCCGTGGGAGGTCAATTGCCCGTGGCCCGCGGTCGGCGTGGCGCGTCGCACCGACCAGCGGCGTCGCCCGTCCGTCCGGCCCATAGCACCGCCCAGGAGTTTCCTCTTGGCCATCCCGGCTCGCCCGTGATCATGCGGCGCCCCCGGAGGCCTCCCTCGCCATGAATTCCAGCATCGAAGCCCTCCTCGACCTCCAGGTGATCGACAAGAAGCGGCTCACGCTGAAGAAGGCCCGTGAAGCGCAGTCCGGTCAGGTCGATGACGCCGCCAAGGCCGCCACCACCGCTGATGCCACCGCCACCGCCGCCGCCAGCGAGGTCGACAAGCTTGGTGCCCTGATCCGTCAATACACCGCCGACTGCGCGCGCTGCGACCAGACCATCACCGACCTGCGCTCCCAGCAGATGAACGCCAAGACCAACAAAGAGTACATGGCGATCATCAACGGGATCGAAGCCGCCAAGCTCGAAAAAACCAACCGCGAAGCCTCGGTCAAGGACCTCAACGCCAAGGTCGAAGCGCTCCAGGCCAAGGCCAAGGCCGCCCAGGACCAGGCCGCCGCCCTCAAGACCAAGGCCGAACAGGTGAAGTCGACCAACGCCGTCGCCTCGCAGCTGACCGCCGAGGAGCAGGAGTTGCAGGCCCAGTACGACGAGATCCGCGGCAAACTCGACCCTGCGTTCCTTGAGGCCTACGAGCGCCTAGTGAAGGCCAATCACAAGATGCCGCTCATGCGCATCGACCCCAAGACCCGCAGCACCGCCTACGGCAGCATCATCAGCCACAACATGATCGAACAGATCCGCATGGGTAAGCTGGTCATCGAGCGTGGCACCAATTGCATCCTGTATGTGGATGAAGCGGGCCCAAAAAAGGCCGAAGGCTAGTCGAACGCCACCGTGATTTCGGCGTTTCTTGCCTAGAGCGCCAACGGCGCGAATGAAGGTAGCCTAGGGCAACGCCCTAGGTAACCGACGACAATGAATCAAAAGGGCTGAAGGCCCGACTCCATCGACGAACCGTGTTCCAATCCATGGAATGTGTCGGGCTTTCAGCCCTCTGGAGGAATTTCGCCTTCCACCCAGGGCGCTGCCCTGGGCTACCTTGGAGCGCGCCGTTGGCGCTCTTGAACATCACTCCCAGGGATAAGCCCTCATAGAGCTCCTTACCCAATCCCCCTCTTTCCAATGACCTTTGACTGGTTGGCTTTCCGTCCTTCCGTCACCGTCATTATCCATTCCTTGGATATCTCCATTTTCAGCGACGACTGGCTCCGACAAATCCGCCATTTCTTGGTCTTCGATTTCCGTCCCGAGGAGTTCACCAACGACCGCTTTGATCGCCTGGGCTGCAAGGGCGCCGATAAAACCAGCCGCAATTGCTGGAACTAACGACGGTTGTTCTGAATTGGAAACTTGTCGCTGGCTGAGATCCAGCCGAGGCTCTTCTTTTTTTGACATCTCAATTAATCGTCTGCCATACCATCCTGCATCCTGACTTCGGGAAGGTACTCTGACCACGTCGGAATAGCATCGCACAGTCCACTGCCCTTGGGCCATCTCTGACCTTCCCCCCGTTCAGTTGACACCCTGACAAGAGCGAAGGCTCAGCAAGGCTGTCATCATGCGTACGAAATCCAACAAACCCACCCCACCCCAGGGAGCGCCGGTTTCCCGTCGCAAGCGGCG
>JACDEI010000077.1 GCA_013816485.1 Planctomycetota bacterium | reverse complement strand
TCACCTTTTTCATGGCGCCGGACATTATCTATCCGGCTCACGATCACCTCAATTCCCCAGCCCCGCAGGAAGGCAGCTTAAGAGGAAGGGAGGAGAAAAGAGACTTACAAGGCACGAAGACACGAAGTGGGGAAGTGCAGCCAATTTGGGTGGTGTCTTTGGCTATTCTTGGCTGTTCCTTGGTGTCTTGGTGTCTTGTGGTGAAAATCTGAGAGTCGTTGGGTTAGGTAATGACCGTGACCAAGCTGTTACGTAAGGAACCATCGGGAACAGCGACTACTGGGACAACGTTCCCCTGTGTCCATCGCTCTTTGCGGCGTGCCGTCCACGCGACGGTGGCAATGAGAGCGATCACCCGTTAGGCCATCTCCATGCCCACTGCTCATCGTCTGCTCGCTCTGTTGCTGTTGCCGCTGTTCTCGCTCATCGCGGCCGAGCCGTTGGCGAGCTTCGAGAAGCACAGCGTCGAAGTGGTCCTCACCTATGAGCCGGGCGACGTCGCCGACGTGGGTAAGGGCACGCTGGTCGGCGTGTTCACGCCCAAGCCGAAGACTGATCCGCTGCACCTGTACAGCGTCGACCTCAAAGGTCCGGAGGGGGTGGCCACGACTATCGCCATCCGTCCCGGCCAAGCGGTCGAGCCCAGCGGTGCGCTGACGGCCGACAAGGTCGCGCAGGATCACGATGGCTTGGCGATCTATCCCGATGGCCCGGTGACTATCCGACTGCCGGTGACGGTGCCCCCAACGAGCGACGGTGCGCCGACCGAGACCACGCTGCTGATTTCGTACATGGCGTGTTCGGCGAAGTTCTGCCTCAACCCGGTGATCAAGCAGCCGGTGGTGGTGAAGATCCCGACCGCCAAGGCCGCCGTTTCCACCGCACCGGCACCGGCAACAGTCACCGCAGTACCACGCGACTGGTCGGCGTTCACCGCCACGTGGACCAAGAACCAGGTCGAGGTGGTGTTGTCGCTCGAACCTGGCGTGACGGCAGACACCGCGGTGCTGGTCGGTCGCTTCACGCCCAAGCCCACCGGCGATCCACTGCATCTCTATGGCAAGGACCTCACCGGTTTCGCCGGTCAGGCGACGCGCATCGCCATCAAAGCCGGCCAAGCGGCGAGTGAGACCGGTCCGCTGACCGACGATGTGAAGCCCACGATCAAGGACGAGGTCCCAGTTTATCCCGCCGGTCCGGTGACATTGCGTCTGCCCATCCGCCTGCCTGCCGGTGCCGCTGGCACGACGGTCGCGACCGACGTGTTGGTGTCGTTCATGGCCTGCACCGATAAGATCTGTCCGTTTCCGCCGGTGAAGAACGCGGTGATGAAACTCGACCTGCCCACCGCGGGCGAGCAACCGGTCGTGGTGCCGACTGCCGGAGGTGTCGATGCTGCGACCGTCCGTCAGATCGTCAGCGGGGCGCTGGCGGGCCAGAAAGAAGATCTCGTCCCGGAGATCCGCAAGATCGTCGCCACGGAAATCGATCGCCTGCACGAACAGTCCAGCAGCGCGGTACGCTGGCGTCATCCGAAGTCGATCAGTGAGATCGAACGTCTGATCGACGAAGCGAAGAAGGCCGGTAAGGCGGCGTTGCTCGACTTCACCGGGCCGTCGTGCGTGAACTGCCAAGTGATGGACAAGACGGTGTTCCGTGAGCCATCGGTGGTGGCGGCATGGAACCGTGGTGTGCCCATCGCCATCAACACCGATCCCGATCCGCGCGTCAGCGACGATTTCTCCGCGTGGCAGCAGAAACGCTTCGAGACCCAGAGTCGTCCGCTCTATGTGCGCATCGATCCTGACGGCAAGGAGGAGCGTTGGAGTGAGGTCTTCCCACCGAGTGACCGTGCGACTCTGGCATTGTTCATCGGCTTCACCGAAGGCGGCGTCGGCAGCGACGCAGGCAGCGGCAATGGCATCGGTGAATTCCTGCTGCTCGCCATCCTCGGCGGCCTATTCACTTTGCTGATGCCCTGCACCTACCCGATGATCCCCTTCACCATGACGTTCTTCGCCAAGCAGGCGGCGAACGGTGTGCGTCTGCTGCCGCTCGCGGCGTTCTACTCTTTCGGCATCATCGCCTGCTTCGTCGGCATTGGCGTGCTCATCACCGGCGTGTTCGGTTCGACGCTGTCGAATCTCGCCGGCCATCCGGTGACCAACCTAGTGATCGCATTGTTGTTCCTGGTGCTCGGCCTCGGCCTGCTTGGCGCGTTCCTCATCCGCCTGCCGGCGGGATTGGAAAATAGCCTCGGCGGTGGCCGCGGCGGTTACCTCGGTGCCTTGATCATGGGCCTGACCTTCGCCGTCACCGCCTTCAGTTGCACCGCGCCGTTTGCTGGCGCGGTGTTGTCACAGGCGGTGGTCACCGGTTCGTGGACGCGCGCGGTGATCGGCATGGCGGTGTATGCCTCGGCCATCGCCGTGCCGTTCTTCGTCCTCGCCATGAGTCCAGGCCTGCTCAAGAAGCTGCCCAAGGCCGGCTCATGGATGAACGAGTTCAAGGTCGTCGGCGGCCTGGTCGAGCTCGCCGCCGCGCTGAAATTCCTGGTCATCTGCGACGTGGCCTGGGAATGGGGCATCATCGGCCGCAGCTTCACGCTCGCATCGTGGTCGGCGGTGTCGCTGGTCATCGGCGTCTATGTGCTGGGCAAGCTGCGCTTCAGCGGCGACAGCGAGGTCCCGCAGATTGGAGTCAGCCGCCTGCTGATCGCGCTGACATTTATCGCGCTCGGCATCTGGTTCGCCTCAGGCTTGGCGGGCAACAACCTTGGACTGTTCGAAAGCTTCTTCCCCGCTGATCCGGTCCCCGGCGCATGAACACGTTCTCCCGTGGCACGGGCGTCCCGCCCGTGATTGCTGTCCGTGGCACGGGCGTCCCGCCCGTGATTGCTGTCCGTGGCACGGGCGTCCCGCCCGTGATTGCTGTCCGTGGCACGGGCGTCTCGCCGGTGATTGCTGTCCGTGGCACGGGCGTCTCGCCGGTGATTGCTGTCCGTGGCACGGGCGTCTCGCCGGTGATTGCTGTCCGTGGCACGGGCGTCTCGCCCGTGGTCGTCGCCAATGGTCGGAGTGCGTCCACCCACGGGCGAGACGCCCGTGCCACGTTTCATTGCCGTGCGCATCTGGTGCTCAGATGACCCGTCGTCCACGCGGCATCGTCTGCTACGATGGTGAGTGCTCGATCTGCACCGGCCTGGTCACCCGGTGGGGTCACCGCATGCGTCGTGCCGGATTCCGTCTCGCACCGCTGCAATTGCCGGCGATCCAACGGCGGTTGGGCCTCAGCGGCATTCCCGACGAGATGAAACTGATCACCGCGCAAGGCGAGGTCATCGGCGGTGCGGACGCGGTGGTCGCGATCGCCGAAGGCCTGGGATTGTCGCACGACCTCGCGACCGGTGCGCGTTCGCCGCTCGTCGGGCCGTTGCTGCGGCAGTTGTACGCGGTGGTGGCGAAGCACCGGAGTTGCGTGGGGGGCGTGTGCCGGATCCGGTGATCTCGCGCCGGTTGGTTGCGTGGGGCATCATTATCGTCATGACGCTGTCGCTGGTCTTTTCTGGTTCACTCATCAGTTGGATGACCGGTATCTATCGGTGTCCCGCAGTCACGATCCTCGATGGCAGCACGGGATATCTGGTGCGTCATCACGGACGGTGGTTTTCAGTATCGATAAACGGAAGTGGCGGACCTCACGTCCAAGCAATCGATACCACTCAGATGTCGGTGACACCGGGAATCTGGGCGGTGAAGGGGAAAATGTCAGATGGATGGGAGTTCTTTGGTATCGCGACTTTGAATCTCGTTGACGTCTATCAGATCAGCCTGGGAAAATACCGTCATCTGCTTCCATTTGAATAGGCGGCGATCCAGGTGGCCGAACAGTTCTTCAGTGCTAGACCGACACCATGAAACGCCTCCTGTGTCTGTGGTTCAGCCTCGATGGCGTGGTCAATCGGCGTGACTACCTGGTGAGTGGTGTCGGGCTGATGGCCTTCAAGTTCGTGGTCGAGTTCATCGCCGTGTGGTCGACGGGCGGATGGCTGCATCCATTGCAATTCCTTGATCCAGTGTTGCTGCATCGCGCGCAGTGGTTCGCCCAGTCGGCATCCTGGCTGCCGTGGGCGGTGGTGGTGTGGACCTTGCCGTTCATCTGGATCGGGTTGTCGCTCAGCATCCGGCGTGCGCTTGACGCCGGTGGTGGCGGCTGGCTCGGGTTGTTCTTCCTGGTGCCGTTCTTGAATTATGTGGTGATGGTGACGTTGGCTTGTCTGCCGTCTACGCCACTGGTGATCGTGGCCAAGCCAGAACGCGCCGAAGCGCAGCGCCGGAACGTGGCTGCGGGATTGCTCGCGTTCCTGGCGGTCCAGGTGTTCGCTGCGGGCGCGTTCGCCTTCAGCGTGTTCGTCCTGAGTTCTTACGGGTCGAGTCTGTTCGTGGCAGTGCCGGTGTTGATGGGCGTGGCACATGCCATGGTGCTCTCGTCACGGCGGTTGGCGTCACTCGGCACCACCGTCGGCCTCGGCCAGATCGCCCTGCTTGGTAGTCTGCTGATCCTCCTGCTGTTTGCGCTCGAAGGCATCATTTGCCTGCTGATGGCGTGGCCGTTCGCGGCCGTGCTGATGGCGTTCGGCAGTGTGATCGGCCATCTGCTTGCCCAGTTCTGCCGGCCTGCCAGCCCGCCGTCGCGCTGGGTGCCATTGCTGCTGATCGCGTTCTGGCCGCTGCTTGCCTGGCAGGAATCGCGCGTCCAGGAAGTGTATCTGCGAGAAGTCTCGACCATAATCGAGGTCGATGCCCCGCCCGAGGTGGTATGGCGCCGGGTGGTCAGCTTCCCCGATCTTCCGCCGCCGAGTGGCATCTTCGCCACCGGCATCGCCTGCCCGCTGCGGGCACGCATCGAAGGCAGCGGCGTCGGCGCGGTCCGTCATTGCGAGTTCACCACCGGCGCCTTCGTCGAGCCGATCACGGTGTGGGACGAGCCGCATCGTCTGGCCTTCGATGTTACCGCCCAGCCATCGCCGATGCGCGAGCTCACTCCGTTCGACATCCAACCACCGCACCTGGATGGCTACCTACGCAGCCGTCGCGGCGAATTCCGTCTGATCGCCCTCGACGGCGGTCGCCGCACCCGCCTGGAAGGCAGCACGTGGTACGAACTCGATGTGCATCCGGGATTCTACTGGCAGCGTTGGAGCGATGGCCTGATCAGTGCGATCCATCACCGTGTGCTCGACCACATTCGCACGCTGGCCGAGGCCGACGTCCGTTGATGCGTGTCGTCAGGCCACGGGCGGTGACAGCGCGGCGATGGTTGGTGCGTGCCGCATGATCCGTGCGGTCGCTGTGATATAAGCATCGACCAGCTCCAACGCCGGTCGGGTGAACACCGGATACCGCACCAGAGTCCCGGCCATGGCAGTGGTCTGCGGCAGGTCGAGCGGATCGTAGTGTCGCAGTGGTGCTGGCAGGCGTGCGAGGTCGTTCCAGCGGCCTTCGGTGAACAACGGCTGCTGATGCAGCAGAGGATACCGCGGCAGCGATACGTGCGCGCCTTCGGCGTTCATCGCCGCGACGAAAACCGCCGCATCGAGCGGGCAGTTGTCGGCGAGACGGAACAGCACCTCGAAATAAACCCGCGTGGATTCCGGTGGCGGAGTGAAGGCGAGCAATCCGGCGGCGCTGCAACCGGCTTCCAATCGTCGGCAATTGTCGTAGCGGATGGCGTTGTGCTCGTCGAGACGTGCGAGTTGGCTGCGTCCGACCGCCGCCGACAATGCGGCCATGCGCGTCTTGATGCCGAAGGTGGTGCCGGCGAAACGTCGCTCCGGTCCCGGCAGCTCCCAACAGCGCCACACATCCCCCAGGGATGCGGCGCTGGCAAACACCGCGTCATCGTCGGTCAGCAGGATGCCGCCCTCACCAGCAGGCGCGAGTTTGTGCGATTGCAGGCTGAACACACCGACATCGCCGAGCGCGCCGCAGGGTCGTCCACGCCAGGTCGCGCCGTGAGCGTGGGAGGCATCCTCGATGACTTTGAGTCCGTGGCGTCGGGCGAGTGCCAGCAATTCATCCATGCGACTGGGAATGCCCCACAGGTGCACCACCACCAGGGCGCGCGTGCGTGGTGTGATCCGGCGCTCGACATCCACGGGATCCAAGCCCGCGCTCTGCGCTTCGCTCTCGGCGAACACCGGCACCGCGCCGAGCCATAGTGCCGGCACCGCTGAGGCCCACCACGTCGCTGACGGTACGATCACTTCATCGCCGGGACCGAGGCCGACGGCGCGGAACGCGGCGAGCAGGGCGAGGGTGCCATTGGCATGGGCGAGGGCATGACGCACACCGAAGCGTTGCCGGTAATCGTCCTCCAGCGCGCGTGTCACCGGATGCAGTGACAGGTCGCCGTCACGCAACACCGCGAGCACCGCGGCCTCGTCGCGCCCATCGAACAACGGCCAGCGTTCTGCGTCGTCATGGGTCTGCGACAACACGGGCGTACCACCGAGAATGGCGGGACGATCAGTGGACATGTGGTGTTCCTGCGTTGGCGGGTGTGGTCAGGCCGAGCAGACGATCGTGATGCGCGATGACGCTGGTCCGGTAGTCGTCGAGATCCCGTCGCGCCTGGTGCTCATCGCCGTCGGCGAAAACCAGGGCAGCAGCGGCGAGTGTTTCCAGGTGTTCGTCCAGGTGACCGCATCCGCCACGTGGAACCAGTTGGGCGATGGTCGTGCGCCGGCGCAGCCAGTCACCAAGCGACCAGCATTGTTCATGGTCGCGGCTCCAACGCGGATCGACCACCGGATGGGGAACGCCTGGAAATGCGAAGGTTGGCGTGTGGTGGCGGTGCAACGACGGCTTCGGTGGTGTGCGTCCAGTGAGGTGACGGACGACCTGCCGGGCGACAGCGGCACAACCGGAGAGTTTGCCACCGTACAGTGAGATCCACGGCAGACGTGCATGCGGCAGCACGCGGAAGGCGCGGGCGGCGGCCCGGCTATCCCGTGGTGACGCCGCAGCCGGGACCGCCAGCGCGCGCACGCCGACCCTGAGCGCGATGACCTCTGCTTTGGTGAGCGGGCCGACGAGGTGGTTGTACCACGCGACGAGATCACTGATCTCTTGTGGTGGGATGGTGAAACCTTCGGTTGGTGTCGACACCACGGTCTCGGTCGATCCCCAGATGCTGGCGTCAGCAAACGGCACCAAGCTGAGCGCGTCGTCCTGCGTCGGATGTTCGATGATTTCACTGGATGTGCGCTGCCCTGAGACCACCAGGCTGGTGCCGCGGCTGAGCATCAGTCGCCAGCCGAGATCGATGCCGGCCTGCTCGTCCACCTGCGCCGCCCATGGACCACAGGCATTGATCACCCAGCGCGTGCGCAGCGTGGTCCGCTGTCCGTCCAGGTGATCGACCAGGTCGACCTCCCAACCGTTCGCACAGCGACGGGACGTTTCCGCGCTACAGCGATTGAACGCGGTGCAGGCTCCAGGCGCGCAGGCGATCCACTCCCAGGTGAAACGCGTATCGCTGTCGATGAGCCGCGCTTCCTCGAACAGCAGATGCGCACCTCGTCGGCGCGGCACGCGACCGGCCCCGAGCAGCCAGTAGAGTCCCAGGCCGGCACCAACCATCCATGGTGATCGTCGGCGTGGCGCACGTCGGTACGCACAGGTATGTGGCGCGATCAGGTGCGGCAGGTCGCGCCGCAGCCGATCACGTTCGCGGCACCAAGTGGCGACCTCGCGCAGATGACCATGACGCAGGTACAATAGCCCGCCCCAGACCAAGCCGGCGGAGCCCTGACTGGAACCCGCAGCGAAGTCGTGGCGTTCAGCCAGCACCACGCGTTGGCCGGCACGGCGCAGGTGATGATAGGTCGCCGCGCCGAGTGCTCCGCCGCCGAGCACCAGCACATCGGTCTCGGCGATGCCGCGTTGGAACCAGGCACGACGCTGCTGGCGTGCTGATGCATCGAGTTGGGACACCGGAGCCACGGCGTAAAAGTAATCCAAAGATAACTTATCGCAACATCAGGATCGACCCACCATGGCGCAGGCGTTCAGCGTGGGGGCTGACCAGCCAACTGGCCCAAGACCACCCGGTTGACCCAGATGTATTCGATGATCGAGCTGATGCTCAGGATCGCGCACGCCCAGGTCGCCCAGAAGGCGTAGGTCAGGTGCCACGGCTCCAGGCGGAACCAGAACGCCGGGAAGGCCATGACGGTGATGATGGTGACACCTTGGAACCACGCCTTCACTTTGCCCGACGTGCGCGCGGCCAGAACCAATCCACGTGCGGCGGTCATGGCGCGCAGCGCGCCGGCGATCAGTTCGCGGATGACCATGAGGAACACGGGGAACCACGGCACGAGTCCAGCTCCCCAGCGGCCCTCGCCGTCGGTTGACAGCAGGTAGATCGGTTGGCCGACATCCACGAACGCAGCGTAGTTGGCGGTGAATCCAACCGTGCCATCGACACTCATCCCATGCCATTCACCATACATGATCGGATATCCCACGCCGGCGACCGGCAGCAGGAACACCAGGAACATGGCCATGCGATAAATCACATCGCAGAACGGATCGGCGAGTTTGCCGAAATCGCTGACCTCACCACGCGCACGCGCGACCTTGCCGTCGAGGTAGTCGGTGATCTCCGCAAAGGCGCAGATCCAACCGCAGAACCAGAAGGCCAAGCAGTGATGGATCGGCAGGAACAGGTACGACGCCACCGCGAGTGGCATCAATCCCAATCGTGCGAGCGTGATCTTGTCCGCGAGCGTGAGCGCCATCGCGCTCCTCAGGCGTTCGCGGCGGCGAACAAGCCGTGCGTCTTCATCATGGCCAGCAGCGCATCTTTTTTCGCCGGAGTCATTGGTACCATCGGCAGACGGTATTCCTCGCGGATCAGGCCGAGCGCAGCAACCGCGGCCTTGGCCGGGATTGGATTGGTCTCGCTGAAGGCGACGCGCGCTAGATCAGCAACGATCTGGTGCAGGCGACGGGCCTCGACGTAGTTCCCGGCGGCGCAGGCGTCGGTGAGTTGGCGCATGATGCGCGGCGCGAAGTTGGCGACCACACTGATGACGCCGGAGGCACCGATGGCCATGAACGGCAGGGTCATGCCGTCATCACCCGACAACACGCGCACACCGCGACCGATTAGTTCGGTCACGGCGTCGGGTGAACCGCTGGCTTCCTTGACCGAGTCGATGCCGCCGAGCGCGTTCACGCGCGCGGTGGTCTCGGGCAGCATGTTGACGCCGGTGCGACCAGGGACGTTGTAGAGCACCATCGGCAGCGGCATCGCTTCGCGCACGGCCTTAAAGTGCTGGAACAGGCCTTCGGGGGTCGGCTTGTTGTAGTACGGCGTGATGGTGAGGATGCCGTTGGCGCCGAGCTTCTCAGCGGCCTTGGCCAAGCTGACGGCTTCGCGCGTTGAGTTGGAACCAGCGCCAGCGATCACCGGCACGCGGCCAGCGGCGGCCTGGACCACTTCGCCAATGACCCGGTGCTGCTCGTCGTGGCTGAACGTCGCGCTCTCACCGGTGGTGCCACAGGGCACGATGCCCTGGGTGCCCTGCGCGATGTGCCATTCCACCAGTTTCTTCAGCGCCGGGAAATCGACCTGGTCGTCCTTGAAGGGCGTGACGACCGCGACGATGGAACCGCTGAATGGCTGCGTGGCCATGGATACCTCCAGAGGGGTCGCAGGCTGTAGGCCTGGGCGCGGCGCGCTAGCAGAAATGCACGCTGGGTCCGAAGGGTCCGAAGGGTTCGAGGGGTACGAAAGGTACGAAAGGTCCGAGGGGTACGAAAGGTCCAGAATGCATTCGGACCCTTCGGACCATTCGTACCCCTCGGACCTTTCGTACCTTTCGTACCTTTCGGACTTCCCGACTCAGCCCGGGCCTTTGTCCATCAGTTTGCGCATATCGCTGACGGCGCGTTCCATGCCCAGCAGGACCGCACGGCTGACGATGCTGTGGCCGATGTTGAGCACACGCAGCATCGGCAGGTGCAGCAGTTGGCGGACGTTCTGGTAGGTGATGCCGTGCCCGGCGTGCAGGCGGATGCCGATGGTGGCGGCGAGGTCGGCGGCTTCCTCCAGACGGCTGAGCTGCTGGACGAGCTGCTCGTCGTGTTCATCGCCACGGCAGTGTGAGTAGGCGTTGGCCCAGGTGCCGGTGTGCAGTTCGATTGCATCCGCGCCGATGGCCTTGGCGGTGCGCACGGTCGCGGCGTCAGGTTCGATGAACAAACTCACCAGCGTGCCGGCACCCTTCAGACGGTCGATGCACGAGCGCAGGTTGCGGTCATCGAGCGAGAGTTTGAGGCCACCTTCGGTCGTCAGTTCAGCGCGGTGTTCCGGCACCAGGCAGACTTCGTCGGGCATAACGCCGAGCGCGATGTCCAAGATGTCCTCGCCAGCGGCCATTTCGAGGTTGAGCACGCCCTGCACAGTTTCGCGCAGCAAGCGCAAATCGCGTTCCTGGATGTGGCGGCGATCCTGGCGCAGGTGCACGGTGATGCCGTCAGCACCTCCCAGTTCTGCCAGATGCGCGGCGAGCACCGGATCGGGTTCGTTGGCTTTGCGCGCCTGCCGGACGGTGGCGACGTGATCGATGTTGACGCCGAGGTGGATCATGCGAGGTGGATCAGACCACTGCGTACGCCCGCTACAAGTCAGGGCTGACGAGCCTGTCGCCTGGCCATTTGCGGCGGGAGTGGCGGATCTACTTGAGGACCAGCATCACCAGCAGGGCGACGATGGCGATGCCCAGACCGATGAGTACGCCGATGGCCAGTGGCGAGATGCCGCCCTTGGCCGCTGGCGTTGTCGTCGGTGTCGTCGGTGTCGTCGGTGTTGAGGCCGCGGCCGCCGGTTCGGAAACACGAGCGGCGGTCGGGCGTTTCCAACTGGCGCTCGCCGGTGTACCTGGGGTATTCGCCTGGATCGCCGGCGTCGGAATATGTCGGGCATCTGCGGCGTCGCGGTTGGGAATGGTCGGCGGGGTGTGCTCCGACATCCCCTGGTTCTTCGGACGTCGCCACGACGCACTGCCCGGCGTGGTGCTCTGCACCGGCTCAGGGCCGCCATGGTCGCTCAGCAGGCGTTCCAACTCACGCGCCAGCGCTTCGGCGCTCTGCGGACGTTTCGTCTGATCCTTGGCCAAGCAGCGCATGATCAGCTCGTTCAGCGCTGGCGGCAGATCAGGGACCAGGGTCTTGGCCGGCACGACCTCCTTGGTCAGGACGTTGGCCATGACTTCGTACGAGGTCCTGCCATCGAACGGACGATAGCCAGTCAGCGCGGCATAGAACGTCGCACCAACGCCGTAGATGTCGGAGACGCGGGTGGCGTCCTTGGCGTTGCGCACCTGTTCCGGCGGCATGAACGACGGCGAGCCGAGTGGTTTGCCTTCGAGCGTCAGGCCCATCTGCGCCTGTTCGGCGTCGAGCTGCTTGGCCAGGCCGAGGTCGGCGAGCTTGGCGATGCGCTGCCCGGCTTCGACGGTGATCAGGATATTCGCCGGTTTGATGTCACGGTGGATGATGTCCTGACCGTGGATGTATTCGAGCGCGCGGGTAATCTGCAGGGCGAGATCCGCTGCTTCACGCCATGGCAGGCGCACGTGGGTCTGGATCAGGTTGGCGAGCGTACCGCCATCGACCAGTTCCATGAGCTGGAAGTGCACCCCGCGATCGTAGCCGCAGTCATAGACGTGGACCACGTTGGGATGGTTGATTTGGGCGGCGAGCTTGGACTCGCGCTGGAAGCGCTGCACCAGCACTTCATTGGCGCCGGCCTTGGCCCCGAGCATCTTGATCGCCACTTTGCGTCCGACCGACAATTGCTCACCGGCGTAGACCAAGCCAATGCCGCCGGCACCCAAGCGGTAGGTCAGGCGGCAGTTGCCGATGCGTTTGCCGATCAGCGGGTCGTTCGCCACCGCCCCGCCGGTGGTGACCTCCACCAGCGTGCCGCAGTGGCTGCACGGAATCTTCTTGCCGGCGAGTTTGGCCGAGGCGCGGAACTCGTAGCGGCAGACGCGGCAGGTCTGCAACGGATCGTTCGGCTGCACTGCCACGATCCCATCGTCGTCGGCGGCGGGCATTTGATCGGCGGAAGCGGGCAGGTCGGTCATGGGAGGGTGGGGTCAGAAATCTTTCAGGCCGACCATGCGTTTCCTTGTAGTGTCATTCCGGAGGGCAAGCAAGGCGGCGAACCGTCGCGGTATGCTCTGTGGACAGTGTTGAGCGCTGCATCGCTGTGAGCTGCTTGATTTCCTTCCGCCAGGCGGGTGACCACCGCGGACGACCCGATTTAACCCCCGCAGTGTGCTTTTCCCGCACCTTGCTAGAACCCGTCCCGCCATGGGTCACGAGCCACCACCAAGTCATGCCGAGATGCGCCAGGACATCGCCGGCGAGTTGGCCGACCTCAGGGCGGCCGGTCGCCTGCGCAGTCGTCCGGTGATCGATTCGCCGGATGATCGCGTGATCATCCTGTGTGCCGACGGCAAGCGGCAGAAGCTGCACAACTGGGCGTCGAACGATTATCTGGGCGCGGCCAACCGCCTGACGGTGAAGAACGCCGCGGCGCGTGCGCTGCGCACCTACGGTGCGGGAGCCGGCGCGGCCCGGTTGCTGGCCGGGGGCCTGCGTTGTCACCGTCGTCTGGAGGAGCGTCTGGCCGGTTGGCTTGGTCGTGAGGAAGCGTTGGTCACCAGCACCGGTTTCCAGGCCAACCTCGCGACGCTGGTGTCGCTCGCCTCCGGTGCCGAGGACGTGATCATCCTCGACCGTCTGTGCCATGCGTCGACCTACGACGGCGCACGCTTGGCGGCGGGTACATTGCTGCGCTTCACCCACAACGATCTCGCTGATCTGGAAAAACAGTTGTTGCGCACCGCCGGTGCCAAGCGCCGCGTGGTGTGTGTCGAATCGGTGTATTCGATGGATGGCGACGAAGCGCCGCTGCTGGGCATCCACGCGCTGTGTCGCCAACACGGCGCGTTGCTGGTGGTCGATGAAGCGCACGCCATCGGTGTGCTGGGACCGGCAGGTCGCGGATTGTGCGCCGAACTGGGAGTCGTGCCCGATCTGTTGGTGGGTACCTGTTCCAAAAGCCTGGGTTCCCAGGGCGGTTTCCTCGCCGGTGACCGCGACCTGATTGAGTTGGTGGTCAACCGCGGCCGCAGCTTCATCTTCTCCACCGCACCGGTGCCGGCAGCGATGGGCGCGGCGGTGGCGACGCTCGATCTCTTGCGTCGCCAACCGGAACTGCCGACCGCCCTCGTGGCGCAGGCCGGCGAGGTTCGCGCAGAACTTCAGGCGCAGGGCTGGAACGTCCCCGCCGGCCGCAGTGCCATCATCCCGGTGGTGGTCGGTGACGAACAAGCGGCGTTGGCCCTGGCGGCGCGTCTGCGTGAGGCTGGCCATTTCGCTCCGGCCATCCGTCCACCGACGGTGCCCGCCGGGTCATGCCGGCTGCGCCTGACCGTGACTCTGGCGCACACCCGCCCGGATCGTCGCCGGCTGGTCAAGGCCATGGCGGCGGCGCGCGCTCAGCCAGCCGCCTGACCTCCCGGTTCGCCGGTGTTTCCCGCTCGATGATGATCCGCAATGTTCTGGTTGGCGTGGATCGTGTTGCGCCAGCGGTCGCCGGTCCAGACTGCACGGATACCCTATGGCCACCGCCTTCTTGTCGCCGAAGGATCTCGCCGCCGCGATCGGAGTCAGTGAAAGTTCGCTTAAACGCTGGGTCGATTCCGGTCGGCTGGCGGTCCAGCGCACGGCGGGCGGTCATCGTCGCATCCCGCTGCAGGAAGCCGTGCGTTTTGTGCGCGCCGAAGGCTACCGGGTGCAGGATCCGAGCTGCTTCGGCGTGTTGTGCGGTGGAAACAAGGACGACGCGGTCGATCTCGATCAGGCGGTTTACTCCGCACTCCTGGCGGGCGATGCCGAACGGTGCTGCGCGCTGATCACCACCGCCTACCTCGCCGGCAGCAGCATCCCGTCACTCTGCGATGGTGCGCTGCGTTCGGCGATGGGCCGTCTTGGCGACCTGTGGCGTCATGGCGAGGACGGCATCGCGGTGGAACATCACGCGACGTCGATCTGCATCCAGGTGGTCGAACAGTTGCGCCAGTTCCTCTCCGATGTGCGCAGCGAGGCCCCGGTGGCGATCGGTGGCGGAACCAGCGACGATCCCTACCTGGTGCCGAGCCAGATGGCCGGTGTGGTGCTGAGCGATTGCGGTTACCGTGCGGTCAACCTCGGGCCGCACACTCCCAACAACGTGCTGCTGACCGCGGTGGCGCGCTACCGGCCGGTGCTGGTGTGGCGCTCGTTGACGGGCATCACCGATTTCGACGAGGTCGGCACTGACCTGCGGGCATTGGCTGGGAAACTGGGCGACATCCCATTGGTGGTCGGCGGCCGGCATGCCGCTTCCGCAGCCTTGTCTGCCGGCGTCGGTGTGCATGTGGTCGGTTCGATGTGCGAGTTGGCGGCCTTCGCGCGCGCGTTGGTGTTGCGTCGACCACGCACCAGCTGAACGACCACATTCAACCCCAGAAAAAAAACGCGCACCGGACGGGAGATCCCGTCCGGTGCGCGTTTTCTGCCTGATCCAGGCGGCTGTCAGCTGGCCAGCGCCGGAGCGTGGCTGAGCGACAGCAGCGCGCTGACCGCGGTGGCATCGTCGAGCAGTTGCGCGACTGGCACGCAACCTTCGCACGGCAGCGGGGTGAGGTGGACCTTGCTGCGCGTGCCAGCCGGCACGCTGACACTGGCGACGACCTCGGCCTCGCTCGGATCGCTGCGGCGCGCCGCGATGCCGCGCGCGGCGAGCAGCGCGACCACCAGATCGGCGAACACCACATCAGTGCTCTCGTTCAGCGCACCGACCGCGAGCGCCGCCCCCGAGGTCGGGAGTCGTTGCCGCAGTTGTCGGCAACGCACGCCGATCGCCTGTTCGAGTTCGTTTTCGCGCGGCAGGTGGCGGCCCTGGCTACGCAGCTCCACCAGTCCGACGAGCGCCGGGGCGAGCACCGCGGCCAGCTCATCTGCTGGACGCAGATCGATGCACGCGCGTTGGATCGCTTCCAACGCGTGACCGACATGCAGGTCTTCGAGCGAGCGGGCGATCTCTTCGCGCAGCCCCTCGGCGGCCCGTCCCGGACGCAGCGGCAGTCCGCGCACCACCGTCACGTCGTGACGCGGTGCCGAACGGTGACCCTCTTCCGGCCAGTGCGGGAAACCGTCGACGATGATCTTGCTGATGGGCATGCCGTTCTTCACCAGTTCGGCGACCCGCTTGAGTTCATCGATCTCATGTGCGGCGAAGGCGCGGTAACCATTGCGGTGACGCTTGGGGGCAGGCCAACCGTAGCGCTCCTCCCACACGCGGATCACACTTGGGGTGAGTCCACTGGCCGCCGCTGCGTCGTGGATGCTGAATTGGTTCGAGGTCGGCATGGCTTCCTCCGTGGATGATTTGACTGTTTACCTTGGATGCGAGTACGAGGCAAGGAGCGGTTCTATAAAGCAATGTCGTGGGTAGAGGCTTTGTTCCGGGTGAGCCCGATCTGAGATTTGAACGAATTGGCTGAATTCATTTGCTAAGTCCCGTGCCTCCAGGGACTTTCGACCTACGCATAGGTAGGTTGGGCTACCAGCCGGGTGCGACTTCATGACCCTGAGACGGGCGGGAGGTGAAAACCTGACAACCTAATTGCAGGTCAGCATGCCCCGATCACTGGGGAGCGGTCAGCCTGAGCGGAGGTCGTCGCAGGACGGTGTCGACGGTTCAGTGACCGCCAGCGAAGACTTTGCCCATCTCTTTCGGATCGATGCGACCGAAACCACCGGCGGCGTCGACTACCGTGCCTTTGAGCCCGTGCGCAGCAGGTGTTCCGCAGAGCGTGCAGACGTCGGCGGTGTCGCGGGTCTCGAACACTTTCAGCCCCACGGCCTTCGCGCCAGCGACTCCGGCATCGAGCTGGCTCATAAGTGCCGAACGCGTCCACGCGATGCTGACGCCGAGGTAATGACCGTTGCGGCGATCACCGACCTCGTTCTGGCCCTGGATGACGATCGGGATGAGCGCCTGCTTGGTCGCCGGATAGAGACCGGAACCTTGGAGCCGGCCGTCGTTCGGAGACAGCGGCACCACCACATACCACGGCGCATTGCGCGGCGCGCGGCGCGCGTGCTGTGCGCACAGGTGGTAGACGCCGAAGACGTTGATGCCGAACACGCGCGCGTAGTCGTCGGGTTTGAGGCCGACGAAGAGCTGCGGGTGGTTGACCGCGGCGAAGGGGAACACGTGCGTCAGCGCGAGATTCTGCGCCTTAAGGTGATCGAGTAGCGCGTCGAGCTGGGCGTAGTCGCCCTGATTCACCTGCGCGGGCAGCACCGCACCGGCACCGGCTTCCTTGGCCAACTGCTCTGCGGTGGCAGTGATCTTGGCCAGATCACGGCTGCCGGTGATGATGACCTTGGCTCCGCCCTGGGCGAAGTTGCGCGCGATGGCGTAGCCGATGCTGTTCGCATCGCTCGCACCGGTGACCAGGACCACGGCGCCGCTGAACGACACGCCGTCCTTGGCCGCGGCCAGCAGGGCGGGGAAACGCGGATCGTCGACCAGCGCCGGATCAATCTGCGGCTTCCAGGTCCCTGCGGTGTTCGTGCCGATCCAGGTGCCGAATTGTGCGCTCATGGTGCTGTCCTTCTCCGCCGCAGGGCGGGCTCCGCCATGCGGCGGGTACGGTCGATTCAACTCGCGAAGGGCGGGGTGATACGGACTGTCCCAGGGGCCTGCAAGCGTTGCGCCAGGGGGCGAGTCGACCTTTCCAGCGGCCAACCACAGCGCAGCATGCAGCCATGCGACCGCTCCGCGTTGTCACCCGCCCGCTCGTGCTGGCGTGCCTTTCCCTGTGCATGTTGGCGGCAGAAGATCTGCCGAAGGCGGAGGGGGTCGACGTCATACGCACGGCCAAGGCCATCGCCGATGCGCTCGGCCGCCCGGAATCGTCGGTCGCACACGGCAAGGCCTGGGAGGCCGACATCGCCGCGCTGACCGATCCGCGACCGGAGATCCACACTCAGGCGATGTCCGCGCTCATCCGTCGCGGTCAGCCGGTGATCGGTGATCTGACGGTGTTGGCCAAGGATCAGGATCCAGCGCTGCGCATGCGCGTTGCCGCGGTGCTCGCCGCCATCGGTGGCGACGACGCCACGCGAGAGATCCTCAGCCTGAGCCAGGATCGTGATCGCGGAGTGGCCGAGGTTGCCACCCTCGCGCTGGGGAAGGTGCGCGGCAGCGGCACCTATGAACGGCTGAGCGAGATCCTGCAATCACCCGATCCATCATTGCGTCAGGCGGCGGCGCGCGGTTTGGGCATGCATGGCGATCCGCGCGGCCTCGGGCTGTTGTGCGTCTACACCCGCGATCGCGATGACCTGGTGCGGCGAGACATGCGTGAGAACCTCGCACGCATCGCCACCAGCGCCGCAGCAGTGCCGCTGCTTGCCGAACTGATCAGCACGCGCACGGGCACCGACCGCTTGGCGCTGATCGATGCCACGGCGGCGATCGGTGATCCGCGCCTGTCGCCGGTCCTGACCGAGATGTTGACGCAACCCGACCTGGGCGCAGCGCGACTCGCCGCGCACATGTTGGCGATCAATGGCGACAGCCGTGCGGTCGAGTCGTTGTGCCGCGTCGCCGCCCAGGGTCGCGACCAGGTGCTGCGCGAAGAAGCCGCGAACACTCTGCGCCTGTTGACCAGCCATACCGCGGCCGCAGGCACGGCGTGGGAACTGTGGTGGCGCAACCACGCCAGCGACGTTGCGGCCTTGGTTGCCCGCGATCGCCTGATCGCTGACCTGCACGACCCTGCCCGCAACGCCACCGCGAGCGAACTGGCGGCGTTCTCCGTGGGTGAATTGTTCAAGCTGGTGGAAGGTGCACTCGGTCGCGGTGCGGCGTGGTGGCCGGCCCGCGCCTTTGCTGCGATGGCAGCCGACAGTCCTGCCCGCTGGACGCCAGTGCTGCTCGAACGCATCGAACGGGCCAACGACTTGCGTGAGCGGGTGCGCGTGATCGTCCTGCTCGACGCGCTTAACGACCCAGGCGCGGTCGAGGGCTTCAAGCGTTTGTATGCGGCGCTGCGCAAACAACCGGAAGTGAAGGCCGCGGCTCTCGGCCCAGAACGCGTGGCGTTGCGCGTGGCGCTCGAGCGTCGCGGCGTCACCGTCCATTGACGATCGACCGACAGCGGGAAGAGGTCGGGCTCTGCCGACCACCCTTCACGCATCGTGCTGCGGGCCTGACCCGCAGGCTTGCGATCGGCTCGATCGCCCCACCCTGTGCGCCTTCGCAAGGAATGACCCCATGTCAGACCCGGTGCTGGTCGCCATTCCGCCCAAGGGCGGCAGTCTTGATGACGTGCTCAAGAAGCTCGTGGCGCTTAAATGGCTGCGCCCGGAGCTGGTGGGCGCGATCCGTCGTATCATCAAGGATGACAAACGCCGGGTGAAGCTCGAAGAAGGTCTCATCCAGCTCTGGCGTCAGAGTGGCTACGCGATGGAGCCGACCATGCGTTCGGCGGATCTCTTCGGCCACGATCTGGACGATGTCGAACAGGCGCTCAAACGCATGCGCCGCTATGATGACGGCTCGGGCAAGGTGCAACTCGACTACACCGGCAAAAGTGGCGTCGAGAAGATGCTCGGTGTGCTGCGTCAGGATTCCGATGCCGAGGTCGCCGAGGCCGCGCTCAGCATGCACCTGCAACTCGACCTCACCCGTCCTGGGAAACCCAGCCGCATCGTCTTCAATCAGTTGGAGATGGGTTTCACCAACAAGCCGGGCGCTGTCCCGGTGCGCGCGGTGCTGCTGGGCACCGACCACGAAGTCACGCCGACGTACCTGCGTAAACACAAACGCGATCTGTCGCTCACCTGCTACGACGCGTTCCACAACACCCTGCTCGACGCGCTCGACACGCCGAAGGTGCGCAACTGGCGCGAGCTCAAAGGCCACTTGATCGAGACCAATACCGACGTGCGCATCTTGGGCTCGCTCGGTCTTGATGATTACCTCGGCCACTGCGTGCTGATGAATCAGGCGACTGCGGCGAAGGTCAAAGCGCTCGGCGGCAGCCGTCGCTGGGCCGAGAACGGTGACGATCCCAAGCTGAACCTCCTGCGTGGTGCGCCGATGTTAATCGATCCGCAGTACGAGGAGGTCTACGATTGCATCCTCGATGCGCGCTCGCACGGCATCAGCTTCGAGGTCGGCCCCAAGGACATCGAGAAGGCCTGCGCTGAGCAGGGCCGCATCGCGATCTACATCGTGCGCAGCGGCTCCACCGTCGCGGTCACGCCGGGTCTGTGCGTGGTTGGCGAAGAGATCATCACCTCGGAGACCATCGTCGCGGTGAATCAGGAGCGCCTGAACCACAACCGCGCCATCGGCACGCTGGTGGAAAGCCTCGCGCCGGTCGAGACCGACCATGCACCGGCATGGCGGACGAAACTAGCGGGGAAGCTGGGGGAGAGGCTGATATGAGCTGCGAGCTGCGAGCTGCGAGCTGCGAGTTGGACGACCCGTCGCA
This sequence comes from Planctomycetota bacterium, assembly GCA_013816485.1. GTDB lineage: Bacteria > Planctomycetota > UBA11346 > UBA11346 > UBA11346 > BOG-1363. The sequence goes on along the minus strand of JACDEI010000077.1, from coordinate 86 downwards.
CGATGACGCACCCGCAACCAGCCGGAGCAGATTCTCAACCAAGATGCTCAAACTCGCAGCTCGCAACTCGCAGCTCGCAGCGGTGG
>JACDEI010000076.1 GCA_013816485.1 Planctomycetota bacterium | reverse complement strand
AGTCGCACTGATCGCCTGCGCCAGGAAGTTACTCATCCGACTCAACACCATCGCCGCAAAAGCGCTCAAACCGACCACACAGATCCAGGGAACTACCGCTTGATCTCTACACAGTCACTTCGTGGCGGAATTTTTCTGATCGCCAGCCTTAGCTTTACGCCATTGGGCTGTGCCCCCACGCCCCCGAGTCTTTGAGAGCGGCGACGGCGCCAAACTTGACTCGGCAGGTCAAGTCGCCGCTCTCAAGGACTCTAGTCCGCCTAATCGGCATTAGCCGCCGCATCAGTACCTGCGTGGACCCGCTCTGCCACGCTGCCGGAGGAATCGTGCGCTTGTCGACCATCCCTCAGATCAGTGTGATCACGCTGTTTTTTCCGCTGTCCGTGTGGTCCGCCGCCCATGAACCGGTGGTGGTGATGGCGGTCCCAGGCCTGGCGATCGAGGTCGAGAACGCGCCCCCCACCGATGGCTGGGTACTGGAACGGGACGTCGCCGGTTACCAGGGCGATGGCTACCTGCGCTGGGCCGCGCCCAATGCCTACAACGCACCAGGGACCGGCGAACTGCGCTACCACCTCCTGATCACGGAGAGCGGCCGCTACCAGGTACGCCTGCGTCTCAATACGGCCGGTGCTGAACGTTCTGACCTGGGGAACGATGCCTTCACCCGCTTCGACGACGGCCCCTGGGTCAAAACGTTTGTCGGTGGCGGCAGTGCCACTGGCTGGGCTACGCGCACACGCTTGGAACCGGAACACGGGAAATTCGCCGAGCCGGTTTATGACCTGTCCGTCGGGCGGCACACCTTCGCCATTACTGGACGCTCACACGGGCTGCGCGTCGATCGCATCGTCATCTGGCGTGACGGTGGCGATCAACCATCCGACACCATCGCGGCGGTGAGCGGCGTGCCGACCATTCCCGATACGCTCAGCGATCCGGCGGTACGTGCGGTCTGGCAACAGGGCGGCCTAGGCGCGGTGCTTGGTTGGGCGGCCAAACGACGCAAGGATCCGCTGGCGGCTACCGTAAGCACGCTGCTCGACGAACACGCCACCACCCGTCTGACGGCCATCACCGCGTGGCGCGAACGCGACGTGTTGATCGCCGTCGATTTGCTGGAGAACCTCGCCGCACAATACCAAGGCAGCGAACGTGGCCGTGAATTGGCCAAGCTGCTGCGCACCTGGAGCGACGAGCCGGCGGTAATGAAGGAACGCAAGGCACGCACGATGGCCAGCGCCGTCGAACGGTTGTTGGGGGAGCGGACCAACGAACGCGACACCACCCGTCAGCAGGCGATGGACAAAGCCATTCGTGAAGCGCTGGTGGTCATGCGCCGGACAGCGGCGGACACGCGCGTGCTGGCGGATCTGGAGCGCCGCATCGTGGCGGCTGGCATCCAGGCGCCATGAGCCGATCCGCGCTGTTCATGCGAGTAACACGGACAGACCGCAACGCCGTCACTCCTGTTCCGCATTCCCGTGGTCTGTTGCGTCAGGTCGTCACGGTGCAGCCCAGGTAATGCGCGCGAAGTAGGCACCACACAGATCGCTGCCGTTCGCATCCTGAAACCATCCGTGCAGCTGCGTGCGTCCGGTATCCAGCCGCACGCGGAAGCGCGCGCTCGGGCTGGCGGCCGGGAGTTCGATCCGCGTGGTGGTGCCCGCAATCGTGAGCGTGGCCGCGCGGATGGGCATGACGGTGCCCGGCGGATCGACATTGCCGTCGAGGGCAACGCTGAGGGAGAACGGCCAGCGCTGCAGTTCGATGTCATAGAGCCCGGCGCGTTCGACCTGGATGTTCCACGGAGCTCCACGCGGTCCACCAACGCCCTGACGGATATGACGGGCGTTATCGGCGTAGACGTCCTGCCAATCGCTGCTCGCCAACTCGACTACTGGTTCCGCCGCGTTGCCCACTGCCACCGGCACGAAATCGCGCAGCCGACCGTTCACCGTCGCCCACCAGCGCTCATAGTCTGTACGTAGCTGCGCGACGATCTGCGGATGGTCGGCAGCGATGTCGTGTTCTTGCGCACGATCGGCAACCACGTCGTAGAGTTCGCTGCCATGCACCAGCCGCCACTGACGCCACAACACCGCGGCGCGATGTTCCTTCGGGCCACTGGTGTCCTTCTCGCCCGCGCCTGGGCCGTACTGAACCATCAACGTGCGGTCCGGGAGTTCGCCGGTACCACGCAGCACTGGCACCAGACTGGTCCCGTCGAATTCAGGTCCGGGTAGCCGCGGCACAGCGGTGAGTTCGAGCAACGTCGGCACCAGATCCTGCACCTGCGTCAACGCGTTGAGGTCGCGCGGCGCACCAAAACCGCCACGCGGCCAACGCAGGAAACACGGCACCCGGTGCCCGCCTTCGTAGTAGGTGGTCTTGTGACCGCGTAGACCGCCGTTGAAGATCTTCACGCCAGCCGTGCCGCCATTGTCGGTGAGGAAGATCACCAGGGTGTCGTCGGCCAGACCACTCTGCGCCAGGAACACTTCAAGTCGTCCCATGTTCTCGTCGATGTTGGCGAGCATGCCGAAGAAGTCCGCCGCCGGCTTCGAGGTATACGGTTCGCTGTAGGCTGGCGGTACCACATGCGGCACATGTGCGGCATGCAGCGGCAGGAAACAGAAGAACGGCTGCTTTGCCTGCTGGCTGGCGCGCATGAAGCGCATCGCCTCGTTGAAACACACGTCGGTGATGTAACCCGGGAAACGCTCCTCCGTGGTCCCACGCAGCAGAGTGCCGTCGATGAGGGTATTGGCGAACTCCGGCGCACTGGTGAACCCCCAGCCACGTCCCCACACCACGTCCTGGAAACCACGGTCCATCGGTCGATGTGGGTGATTGTCACCCAGGTGCCACTTGCCGAACAATCCAGTGCGCCAGCCCGCGGCGGAAAACATTTGCGGCAGCGTGGGAAACTCCGGCCGGATGAAGGTGCGCCCAGCGGTGACCGAGGTCACCCCGGTACGCAGGCCATGACAACCGGTCAGCAGTTGTCCGCGTGTGGGCGAACACATCGGCGCGACGTGGAAGTCGGTGAAGCGCACGCTCTGCGCATGCAGCCGATCGATGTGCTGCGTCTTTAGGAATGGATGGCCATGGCACCCCAAGTCGCCGTAGCCAGCGTCATCGACCAGCACGATCAGCACGTTGGGACGAGCCTCATCCGCACCGACCATTCCCGCGCAGAGGCACGCCAGGGTCCAACCCATGAGCATCTGCCACCATCTGTGTCCGTCATCCATATCGATTTTTTCCCTCGGTATTCCGGTGTCGATCCTCATGGCAGCAACGTCAGCGTCACGCGTCGTACGTCCATGACGCTGCGGCCAGGAATGGTAATGGCCGTCAGACGTAGTTCGCCTGTACCTGCCGGTAGCGTGATGACACCGAGATCGAGTGGCTTGAATGGCTTCATCTGCGACTCCGCGCTCGGGCGTGGGATGGTGTCCTGGTTCGTGTTCAGCGGCGGATCCCAGCCGGGTGCGACGTTTCCGTTGAGCGCTGCGTCAGCAAATCGCACCGCAATAGCAGAACCGACATCGGCCTCGGGACAGGTGTAGTCGATCACTACCTGGTAACGTCCGGCAGTGACCACCGAAATGTTCCACACCATGGCATCAGTTGGTTTCGTCCAGTTGACGAAGTACGAGCAGTTTGGCGCTGCACTGCTGCGTTTTACCCCGCCGAGCGGTTCGCCATCGCGCGCGGGCAGCATGGTGATGGGAAACTGCGGATGGCCGACAGCGATTGCGCGCTGATCGACGCTGCGGCCGGCGACCTTGGCTGGCAGGTCGGCAAAGACCTCCGTGCGCCACGCCGTGACGGCGGCCTGCAAACCTTGGGCAAGTTCCGGTTCCTGGACATTGCGCGGTGTGGTCTGCGCAGGATCGGCGACCATATCATAGAGCTGGCCGCCGCCATCGAGCCGATGACTCTGCGTCCGCACACTGACCTTCCCCGCCCAGGTGGTGAATAACAGGCGCTCCGGCCACGCTTTCTGCTCACCACGCAGCAGCGGTGACAGATCGCGACCATCAAGCGGCTTATCGCCTACGCGCTGCACCCCGGTGAGTGCCAACAACGTCGGCAGCAGATCGATGGCGGCGGCGATGGGCTGCACCACCGTGCCGGCGGGGATTTTTCCAGGCCAACGAATGAACAATGGCGAGCGGATGCCGCCCTCATCGGTGGAACCCTTCTTGCCCTTCATGCCACCGGTCCAGCGATGGCTGTTGGGGCCGTTGTCGGAAAAATACAGCACGATGGTGTCGTCACGCAGATTGAGTGCTTCCAGGCGTTGCAACACCCGACCGACGTTGCGGTCCTGGTTCTCCACCATCGCCAGGGCGCAGCGTGTCTCCTGCGCTACCTCCTGCTTCGCGGCGGTGGCGGACTGGGTGATCGGCAGGTCTTTGAAGCGTGCCCAATCCTCCGCTGGTGCCGCCCACGGCGAATGCGGCGTGGTGAAGGGAACGTAGCAGAAGAACGGTTGCGCTTGATGTTGGTCGATGAAACGCAGCGCCTGATCGGTGCACACATCGACGATGTAGCCGCTGGTGGCGATCATGCGTCCGTTGTGTTCGAGCGGTGCGTCGAAGTACTCGCCCCAATGGCCGGAGGTGTGGCCGAAATACTCAGCGAAGCCACGCGCCATCGGATGGTACGGCCACTGACTGCCGTTGTGCCATTTTCCGAACGCGCCGGTGGCATAGCCCGCGGCGCTGAGCGCATCGGCGATGGTGCGCTCGTCGAGGTTGAGCCGCTCCTCGCCGGTCGACACTCCGCGCACACCACCACGCGGATGGTAGCGCCCGGTGAGGAACTCCGCGCGTGTCGGTGAACACACTGGGCAGACGAAGAAGCGATCGACCACCGCCCCCTCACTGGCGATGCGATCGATATGCGGCGTGGCGATCATGCGGTTGCCATTATGGCTGTAGTCGCCCCAGCCCGCATCGTCAGCGAGGAATACCACCACGTTGGGTCGACGCTCGGCACCGTGCAGGATGGTCGCCAGGATGATCAGCAACAAAACAGGATGCAGACGCATGGACATGGGCCGATGATTCCTAGATCAGGGGATGGGATCGCTGCGGGTGATCGGCTTGCCTTCCCAGGTCGCGGTGTCGCTCGCACGGTCGTAGGTCAGTACGCGGTGGGCGCTCGCAGGCGCAGGCGGCACATCGGTCGTCGGCAACCAGCGGCGATGGTCAGCGATCACCGCCGCATGCTCAGGCAGCGCAGCGAGGTTGCGCCACTCCTGCGGATCGGCGATCAGGTCGTACAGTTCTTCCGTGCCATCGGCGTAGCGGATGTAGCGCCAGCGTTCGCTGCGCACGCCGTGATTTCCTTGGTTGTGACTGGTGATCGCCGGACGCTCGCGCCGCGTGGCGGCATCACGCAGTTGCGGCACCAGACTGAGGCCTTCCTGATCGTCACGCGCCGCCAGACCGGCGAGCGCGATCAGTGTCGGCTGGGTGTCGAGCAGTTCGGCCGGTTGGCTACAACGCTGACCAGCCGTCACTCCTGGGCCGGCAAAGATCAACGGCACTTTGGTGCCACGATCCCACAGCGAGTTCTTGCCGCTGATGCCTTTCTCGCCCAGATGCCAACCGTGGTCGCCCCATACCACCACGATGGTGTTGTCGGCCAGTCCGGCTTTCTCCAAGGCAGCCATCAGACGCCCGACCTGAGCGTCGACAAAACTGGTACAGGCGAGGTAACTGCGCACCAGGTTACGCCATTGGTGCTGCTCCTGCAGCCATTGCAGCCGCGGTTCCGGCAGATCCCAGTGCAAGTACCAGGAAAATCGCGGCGTGTCGTCGCGGTCACCAGCGAAAATTCGCGGCAACACGCTGTCGTCATCAGGATAGAGATCGAACCATTGCTGCGTGGCGTAACACGGCACGTGCGGCAGGAAGAAACCGGCGGCGAGGAAAAACGGCTGATCCTTCGGTGCCGTGGCGATCTGCTCAACCGCCCAACTCGCGACCTGATAATCACCCTTGCCGCTGTCGTCGTTGTCGAGCGGCCACACGCCCCAATCCATCAACGGATGATTACCACCTGGGGTTGGCGGAATGAGTTTTTTTGGTGGCTTGGTGCCGACGCCGCCTTTCGGTCCGGCAACCTGGAACTCCGGCGCGCCTTTACCTCCGCTGGTGATGCCACCGTGCCAGATCTTGCCCGCACCCAACGTGCGCCAGCCGTTGGCGGCGAAATGCTGCGGCAGTGACACGCGGTCACGCCACTGCGGCAAGGTGCGGATCGACGGTGCCAGACCATAGACTCCGGTCGTCGTCGGCCTGAGTCCCATCAGCAGGCTGGTACGCGACGGATTGCACAGCGGTGCCTGACAATGCGCATTGAGGAACGTCGTGCCACGTTTGGCCAGCGCATCGAGGTGCGGCGTCTTGGCCAGCGGATGGCCACCCAGGTGACCGATCCAGTCGTTCTGGTCGTCGATGGCGATGAAGACGATGTTGGGCCGTTCAGCCGCCTGGATGACGGATACCAGCACCACCACCAACAACACGCCATGACGCCACATCGGCACGCTCCTCACAGGTCTTACCACCGAGCCTCGGCCACGGGCGTGGTTGTGCCGGGATGTATGGGCGATGTCACCTGATCTTACAGTGTGCTCCCAGGCGGTGTCAGCGGGAGCGCGGCAGCACGGTCATGCCGCGACAAGCGATTCAAACAGCCTTTGTACAGCTCTTCGGTGAGATTCACTGAGTGCGATCAGGGCCAGTGGCGAGTTCGGTTCCGTGACCGGGAGTCGAGAGGTTCGACCACGAACGACGAGTGACCCTGCATGACCATACAAGCTCTTTGACGAAAACACGTAAGCACGACACGCTCGGCGCATAGACCAGGGAATTGCTCCGAGGGAACCGCTGCCAATGCCTGAAATCCTCTCGCGACTGTCCCTCCTCCTGCTGATTGGCTCCGCTATTGTTGTCGCCGCTGATGCGCCGCCCAGCACTGTGCCAAGTAGCCCGCCGAATGTGGTGGTGATCTTCACCGACGATCAGGGCTATGGCGATGTCGGCTGTTATGGGGCGCGGTATGCGACACCGCACCTCGACCAGTTGGCCAAGGACGGCACGCGCTTCACCAGCTTCCATGTCGCGCAAGCAGTGTGCTCAGCTTCGCGCTCAGCCTTGCTGACCGGTTGTTATCCCAACCGCATCGGGTTCTCTGGCGCGCTCGGTCCGAAATCGCAGGTCGGCCTTGCTGACGGTGAACTCACCATCGCGGAAATGCTCAAGGCGTGCGGCTACGCCACCGCGGCAGTTGGCAAATGGCACCTGGGCGACCAGAAGAAGTTTCTACCCACTCATCATGGTTTTGATTCGTGGTACGGCCTGCCCTACAGCAACGACATGTGGCCGCAGCATCCGACCACCACGTTTCCCGACCTGCCGTTGATGGAGGGTGATCGCGTCCTGGCACTCAATCCCGACCAGACGCGCCTGACCGGCGATTACACCGCGCGTGCGGTGTCGTTCATTGAGGCCAATCACTCGACGCCGTTTTTTCTCTACGTGGCGCACAGCATGCCGCATGTGCCGTTGTTCGTCTCCGAGCGCTTCAAGAACAAGTCCGGTGCTGGTCTCTATGGCGACGTGATCAGCGAGATCGATTGGTCGGTGGGCGAGGTCCTCGCCACGCTCGACCGTTTACAGCTACGCGACAACACCCTGGTCATCTTCACCAGCGACAACGGACCCTGGCTGAGCTACGGCGACCATGCAGGATCCGCTGGCGGCCTACGCGAAGGCAAGGGCTGCAGTTTTGAAGGTGGCACGCGTGTGCCCTGTATGATGCGTTGGCCGGGGCACATTCCCGCCGGACGGGTGAGCGACGACACGCTGATGACCATCGACCTGCTGCCCACCATCGCGCGGTTGTGCGGCGGCACCTTGCCGACGCATCGCATTGACGGCAAGGATGTGTGGCCGCTGATCAGCGGCGAAACCGGTGCGACCAATCCGCATGCGGGCTACGCAATGTACTACAACCGTAACGACCTTCAGGCGATCCTCAGCGGCCACTGGAAGCTGGTGTTACCGCACCGTTTTCGCTCGCTCACCGGCACTCCTGGCAACGGCGGCAAGCCGGGTGGCTACAGCATGGTCGAAGCGCCGCTGGCGCTCTATGATCTCACTGCTGATCGTGCGGAGACCACCGATGTCGCCGCGGCCCACCCCGCGGTGCTGGGGCGTTTGCAGGCGTTGGCCGAAAGTTTCCGTGCCGACCTGGGCGACGACCTCACCAAGCGCCAGGCGACTGGTGCGCGACCGATCGGTCGCAGCGAGTAATCGCGAGCGCGGGGTTGCCGCCTGCGTGAAGTCCCCGCTGGGGACTCATCCGCGGGTACTATCGGCTGCCCAGCTCACTTCTTTCCTTGGGGGCGATTCTTCTCCGCATCAAAGTTGGGATTGGGCGTCGGTAACTGCGCGTCCACCGTGGCGAGCCACTGGTCGAGCCGGGTGCGCATGGTCTTTGCACGCATGGGCTCATCCGCCGCTCGGTCAGTGGTCTCGCCCAGATCCTTGCCCAGGTCGTAGAGTTCGTCGCGCCCGTCCTCATAGAAATGGATCAGCTTCCAATCACCCATCCGTACCGCGCTGTACGGCGTGGCGCCACCGGGGTGATAATGCGGATAGTGCCAGAACAGCGCGTCGCGCGCTGGCACTGATCCACCACGTAGGTGCTCGGCCAAGCTGACACCATCGAGCGGTTGGGCCGTATCGGCCGCAACACCGGTCATCGCCAACACCGTGGGATGGATGTCGATCGTCATGATCGGTGCTGCCGATTCGCTCGCGGGTTTGGTGACACCGGGCCAAAGGATGATCCACGGCACGCGAACGCCCCCCTCATAGGCGGAGCCCTTGCCGACCCGCAGCGGCTTGTTGCTGGTCGGTCCGAGCAGTCCGCCGTTGTCACCGGTGAAGATGATGATGGTGCGCTCGGCGAGTTTGAGGCGGTCGAGCGTCGCACGGATATGTCCCATGGCGTCGTCGACGCTTTCCACCAGCGCGGCGTACTCCGGCTTGGTATGGGTCATGCCACTGCTGTCGATCGCCTGGTACTTGGCGATGACCGCGGCCTTGGCCTGGATCGGGGTGTGCACCGCGTAGTGCGGCAGGTAGAGGAAGAATGGCCGGTCCTTGTTAGCCGTGATGAACTTCTCCGCTTCCAGCGCTTCACGATCGGTGAGGAATTCGCCGGCTGGCCCCTCTGCCATCGTGGGAATCTTGTACGGTGCGTGGTAGCTTGGTGGCTGGCCTTTGTGGTAGCCGCCGACATTGAGATCGAAGCCGTGTTGCTCGGGAAAATGTGTTTCATTGCCCAGGTGCCATTTGCCGATGCTGGCAGTGGCGTAACCGGCGGACTTGAGGCGCTCAGCGATGGTGACGGTCGATAATTCCAACTGCTGGGTCCAATCGGGGATCTTCAGCTTGGCGAACGGCCGGTTGTGGCCGGCGATCCAATCGGTCAGGTGCAGTCGTGCCGGATACTGACCAGTGAGCAGCGCCGCGCGCGTCGGCGAACACACCGTGCACGCCGCGTAACCGTTGGTGAAGCGCATGCCGTCCTTGGCCAAGCGGTCGATGTTGGGCGTCTGATAATAGCGGCTGCCGAAACAGGCCGCATCGGTCCAGCCGTAGTCATCAACCAGCACCACGATGACATTGGGTCTGACCGCATCGGCGGCGGCGAGGTTCGTCAGCAGCAGCGGCAGCAGCAGCAGCAGCCTGATCGGCATAGCCACCTGGGGCGAGCGGTTGCGGGATACGTGATGGGAAAGGTTCATTTGCCTTCTTTCGCCCATTGTTTCATCAGTGCGATGTTACGCACGGTCTCAGCATCCTGGCGCTGGCCGAGGTAAGTCGCCATGTCGCTATCGTACTGCGCCGCGCTCTCGGGCGTACGACCGTGATCGTTGGTGTCTTTTTCCCACTGCGCCAAGCGTGCCCGCAGGTCGACCAACACCGCTGCATTCGCCGGATCTCCTGCACGATCGTCGATCTGGAAGGGATCAGCGCGGTAGTCGTAAAGTTCCTCCGCCGGACGGGTGGGCGACAGCAGCAGGCGACGTTGCAAGTCCGTCAGTTGACCCGCCTGTTCGGCTTCACGCAGCGCAAGGTAGCAGCGTTTGTGGTCCTTATACTGGTTGGGCTGAAGATGTGGGCGCTGCGGCAGGTAGTTGCGGATGTAGAGCCAGCGTTCGGTGCGCACGCTGCGGATGTGGTCGACGGTCTCATCTGCGCGGTCACGGGCGCAGAAAACCGCCTCGCGCGGTTGGTAGTCAGCAGCCAGAATGTCGCGCGCCTGCATGGTCGCCGGCCGGGGAATGCCGGCCAACGCCAGTGAGGTCGCGGCCAGGTCGATGTGCTCGATCATATCCGGCCGCACGGTGCCCGCTGCGACACCTGGCCCGCGCATGATGCAAGGGATGCGGCTGCCTTCGTCGTAGAGGAACTGTTTGCCACGCGCATGGCTGACGCCGTGATCGGTGATGAACATCACTACGGTGTTGTCCCACTGCCCTTCCAGTTCCAGACGCGCGCGGATCTTCGCCAGTTGCAGGTCGACCAACCGGCAGGCATCCAGCGTCAGCCCCCAATCCGCCAACATCGCCGGCGTGCGGGGATAATACGGCGGCAGGCTGAGTTGTTCGACCGGCGTGAGTTCACCCAGAGCTTGGCGGAATATCTCCGGCGCCTTGCCGCTGTCGCGCACCTTGCCACCCCAGACCTGGATCTGGGCGAAAAACGGCTGGCCGGGTTTGCGGGCGGCCCAGTCGTTCCCGTCGTAGATCGACTTGTCCCACTCAAAGTTGTAGTCGGTCTTGGCGATGCCCTTGTCCGCCGGCTTCACCGGCCAGTCGCTGTTGCAGGTCCAATACCCCGCCTGACGGAACAACGCCGGCACCGGCACCACACCATCGGGCAGGGTTATCTTCACCGAGCCCCGACCACTGCGGTGATGCTGCGCACCAATGCTGGTCTGGTACATACCGGTGATCAGCGCGGAGCGGGCGGTCGAACAAATCGGCGCGGTGACATAGGCGCGCTCGAAACGCGTCCCCTCCGCCGCCAGCCGATCGACATTGGGCGTACGGATGGCGGTCTCGCCATAACAGCCCAAATGCGCCGACATGTCCTCAACCACGATCCACACGATGTTCGGACGTTCCGCCGCCGGCAGGGCGCACACCATCATCAACACCAGGAGCAGACGGAGCGCGATCATTTGTCCCCCTTCACCTGCGGCTTGGCCTCAGGATGTTTCGCCAGGATGGCGCGCAGTTCGGCGATCACCTCCGGTTTGTTCGCGGCGAGATTACGCGTCTCCAGCGGATCCTCCTGATAGTCGTACAACTCCAGTTCGGCGGTGTCGGGCGACGCGCTTGGTTCCTTCCATTCGACCAGCCGCCAACGCGCGGTGCGGATGGCGCGACCGATACGCTTCCCACGTGGATAGACGTGGATGACGTGATCGCGGGTGCCGGTTGCTCCGCGCAGGACCTCGACCTGTGAGAGCCCATCGACCTTCGCCGGCGCAGGCAGTCCAGCGAGCGCACTGATGGTCGGGTAAAGATCGACGGTCTCCATCAACGCTGGCGTGGCGCTGCCGGGTTTGATCCCAGGTCCGGCGATGATCAGCGGGATGCGCGCGGCCTGTTCGTAGTTGGTGTGTTTGCACCACATGCCGTGGTCACCCAGGTGCCAACCGTGGTCGCCCCAGAACACGATGATGGTGTTGTCGGCCTGACCGCTGGCGTCGAGCGCATCAAGCACCACGCCGAGCTGCGCATCCATATAGCTGACCGCCGCGTGGTAGCCGTGGATGAGCGACAACGACAACGCATCGGAAATCTCGCCTTTAGCAGGCGTGCCGGCGTACTGCCGCAGCTCGCCACCGAATTGCGGCGCATAGGACGGTGCATCCACCGGCACGGTGCGCGGCGGCACGCTGAAGGCGCTGCGCTGGTACAGATCCCAATACCGCTTGGGCGCAACGAACGGCAGGTGTGGACGGATGAAACCCACTCCCAGGAACCACGGCGTGCCCATCTGCTTCAACGCGGTGATGCGTTCACGAGCGATCAGTGCCAAAGCGCCATCGGCATAGGCGGTGTCGGCAACGTCGGCGGATTCAAAGGACGCCCCGCGGCCATCGGCGGTTGTCGCTTTGTTGGCTGCGTCGTGATAAAGCGCCACCCCGTTACCTTTGGTCGGCCAGTGCGGTGCGCTCCACGATTCCTTGTCGTCGCCATTGCCGTGGCCGACGTGGTAGATCTTGCCCATAGCCTCGGCGCGGTAGCCGTTGGCCTTGAAGTGTTGCGGCCAGCTCACCGCCTGCGGCACGACCGGACGGAAACGCGTGGCCAGGTCGTAGATACCAAGCGTCTGCGGCCGTAGCCCGAGCATCAGCGCATGGCGCGACGGCGCGCACACCGCCTGGTTGCAGTAGGCCATATCAAACCGCATGCCACGTTTGGCCAAGCGATCGACGTTGGGGGTCTTGACCAGCGTATCGCCATAACAGGCCAGTAGCGGTTTGAGGTCGTCAACGCAGATGAGCAGGACGTTGGGGCGATCGGCTGCCAACGTGGCCTGGACAAGCGACAGGCAGATGAACAAGAGGATTACGCGCATGGTGCGAGTATGCATTGGTCACTGCGGGCTTACCGGGAATCCGCGGGTTTGACGAGGTGACACGTGAGCGGTGTATCAGGTGGGCTTGCCAGGCAGAAAAGCGTCCTGAACCGCAGCCATACGGATAAGTCACACGCGCACTGATCAACTCATGACTGAAACTCGGCCACCTGAATCTGATCGGAACGAGCAGGCGGCTCAGCGCGATCGTATTTCTTTACCGGCAACCAGTTGACCACGGAGCCGGATCGCTGACGAGAGGGCGAGAAAGTTGGTGTCGGTAGCACACCCTCAGACCACCTATGAGAGGTAGCGGTCTCACTGCGCTGGAAGCGGCATCAGAAAATTGCCGTAAGGTGCGTGGAACAGGTGCATAGGTCAGCCGAGGATCCGCCATGCCTATTCGACCGCTTCTGTTGCTGTTCGCCTGCACGACCCTCACGCTGGTCGCCGCTGATCGCCCCAACGTCCTATTCATCATCGCCGATGACCTCAACACCGATCTCGGCTGCTACGGGGCGAAGATCCACAGCCCAGGGATCGATGCTTTGGCGAAACGCGGCGTGCGTTTTGAGCGGGCGTACTGCCAATACCCGTTGTGCAACCCCAGTCGCTCATCGTTCCTCAGCGGGCTGCGTCCCGACCGCACCAACGTGTTCGACAATGCCAAGGTGGTGCGCAAGGAGGTCCCGAACCTGATCACCATGCCGCAGGCGTTCCGCAGCGCCGGCTACCGCGCGGTACGTATCGGTAAGCTCTTCCACTACGGCGTACCGAAGGAGATCGGCACCAACGGCCTGGATGACAGCGAATCATGGGACGCGGTGATCAATCCCAAAGGCAAGGACAAGGAGGTCGAGGCGCGCATCCACACCCTCACTCCTGGCCAGTTCGGCGGCACGCTGAGTTGGCTCGCGGTGGAAGGCCGCGATGAGGAGTTCACCGACGGCATCGCCGCGGACGCGGCGATCGCTCAGCTCAAAGAAATGAAAGGCAAACCGTTCTTCCTCGCGGTTGGTTTCTTCCGTCCGCACACCCCCTACGTCGCGCCGCTGCATTGGTTCAGCAAGTATCCATTGGAGGACGTCGTGCTGCACGAACCACGTCTGCCGGATGGTAACCCGCCAGAGGTTCCAAAAGCCGCGCTTGCCAGCTTCAAGAAAGAACAGGCGACCATGACCGACGAACAACGGCGCGCAGCGATCCAGGCCTACCACGCCAGCATCAGCCACATGGATGCGCAGGTCGGCCGGGTACTAAAAGCGCTCGATGAACTTGATCTGGCCAAGGACACCATCGTGGTGTTCACCAGCGACCATGGTTATCTGCTGGGCGAACATGGCCTGTGGCAGAAACAAAGTGTCTTCGAACAAAGCGCACGTGTGCCGCTGGTGATCGCCGGCCCCGGCGTCCCAGAGCTCGGCAAGACCTGTGGTCGGCCAGCAGAACTGGTGGATCTGTTCCCCACGCTGACGGAACTGTGCGGCGTGCCGGCCCCGACGAATCTCTCCGGCGTCAGCTTGGCACCATTGCTCAAGAATGTCGACGCCAAGGGTCGCACTGCCGCCTTCAGCATGGTACGTGGTGGCCGTTCGATCCGCACCGAACGCTGGCGTTACACCGAATGGAAGGGCGGCGCGGAGGGCGTGGAGCTGTACGACCACGACACCGATCCTGGGGAACTGAAGAACCTTGCCGGAGACCCCGCGCACCAGGCAACGGTGACCGAGTTGAAAGCGTTGCTGGCGCAGGAAACCGGGCGCTAAGCGGTCATTCCGTGCGGTAGAAATGTCCTCGAGGTCGCCGCCCTGCGGCGTGGCAAAGTAGCTGCCCAGTCACCCAGGCCAGACTGTCACAGCGACCGATGGACTCGTTATAGGAACGTTCTAATAGAACGTCCCGAGGAACCCATGTCATCCACACATCCCCTTGCCCTGCTCCTCCTTGCCAGCCTCGCCACTGCGGGCGACGCCGTCAGCACCACGGCCGATTTGATCGCCGCCGTGCGTGATGGGGCGGAAGGTGCCACCATCGTGATCGCCGCCGGCACCTATGAACTGGAGGCCCCCCTCGAACCCAAGACCGGCATGACCATCACCGGCGCGGGCATGGACAAGACCATCATCACCGGTGTCGCGGCGTGGAAGCCGTCGACCAAAACCCTGCCTGATCCGGAGATGCGGACCAAGGGCATGGACACCAATGCCTTTCTGATCCGCTTGAAGGACAAGGCGGACAAAGTCACGATGTCCGGACTCACGCTGCGTGGGCCACAACTGCACGGCGCCTTGTTCGGCTGGGAACCGACCAACCTGCACCTGCACCACGTGCGTATTCAGGACGTGTTGTCGAGCGGGGTGCGCACCTTCGGCATGAAAAACGCAAAGATCATCGATTGTGAATTCATCGACGCCGGCGGCCGCTGGGAAAAAGGCGAGCCGGGTCGCAAAGGTGGCATCACCGGCGGCGGCATCTTCGCCATCTGGATGGCCGACTGCGAAATCGCCCACAACCGTTTCACCCGCACGCAGCTCGAACCGCAGGATGAGTTCTACGGCATCAAGGTCCGTCAGGGGAAACGCAATAAAATCCACCACAACACCATCGAGACCAATTTCTCCATGGAGTTCCCGTTCGAGAACGACGAGGACAACGAGATCGCCTACAACATCTGCCACGGCACCATCTCGATCCCGAAACACGCCGGTGGTCCGGTGCCGGCGAGCGGAAGCACGTTCCACATCCACCACAACATTTTCTACCACGGCTACTCGATCGAGTTCGTGCGCAACGGCGTGGAGATCGACCACAACCTCTTCGACTTCGACGTGGTCAACGCCGATGGCAACAACCTGATCTCCGGCTTCGGCAATGCCGACGCCAAAGGACCGGCCAAGTTCCATAACAACCTGATCCGCAATCCCGGCCGCGGCGTGATCTGGATCAACGAGGTCTTCAACAACATTGAGATCCGCAACAACCACATCATCACCAACACCACCCCGACGCCGCGCAAAGAAGGCCTGTTCGGCTTCAATTCCAAGTGCGACTTCAGCACCATCACCATCCGCGACAACCTGATCGAATGCATCGGTCAATCACGTCCGCTGGTGCGCAACGCCGAAAGCTACGGCTCAGTGATTGCCAACAACGCGCTGACCAACGTCGCGGAACTGGACAAGTTCAAGAACCCCATGGGCACGGGCAAACCTGGGCTGGAAGCCCCACTCGCCTTTACCTGCGGGGTGCATGACGAGGTCACGGTCGCGAATGGACAGGCCAAACCCTCAGCAAAGTGACGTTCCTGCGCGCTGGCGCAGTTCGTGCGATCAGACTGACTCCTGCACCGTTCGAGGGCGGCCGTCCTCCCGACTGGAATCGGCCACCGCCCCGGCAGCATGCGACTGAACTCCCAAAGGAGACACCGCATGTCGCGCATTCTGATGCTGGCTCTGACGGTGATGACGGCGCTGACGGCAGGCGACGAGACCCCACCCGCGCCGACGACAGTGCCCGTGCCGGCCTGGAGCGATCTGACCGACTGGCTCAACGGTGGGGCCAAGGGTGTCAGCGTCGTTACGCTCACCCCTGCTGGCGACCAAGTGCTGATCGGGCTGCCTGATCGCGGGCTATTCGCCAGCAACGACGCGCGCAAAACCTGGATGCCGCTGGGCAAGGATCAGGCGGAGCTGACGAAAAAGAGCTGGCCGTGCCAGGTGCTCTTCGATCCCAACGACGCGAACAGTTTCTGGCTCGCCAGCCGCACCGGTGCGGGCCTGTTCGCCACCACCGATGGCGGCGTGACGCTCACGCGGGTCGGCAACCTCGAAGCGATCTCGCGTGCCGGCATCGATGTCAGCGATCCCAAGAAGAAGCTGCTGGTGGTTTGTCGCGCTGAGAAGGAACGCGATCTCAGCCGTTCGATCAATGGCGGCAGCTTCAGCAAGATCGGCAACAAGCTGCCCGAGCAGCTCCTACCCATTACGCAAGTGGTGGTAATCGATGCCAAGACCTGGCTGGTCGCCACCGGTCTGCCGCCCGCGCCCAACCCGAAAAAGAAAAAGGAGCAGGAACGCGAGGCCGGCATCTACCGCACCGACGACGCCGGCGCGAGCTGGTTGCGTTGCCACAAAGAAGGTGTGGGCGACGCGGTCCTGCAACGTGCCGATCGCTCGCTGTGGTGGTCGGTCGCTGGTGGTGAGCGCCTGCTGCGCAGCAGCAATCAGGGCCGCACCTGGACGCCGGTGGAGGGTCCGACCACCTGTCCGACCGAACTCCCGCACGGTTGGATCGCCGCGGTGAAGGAACGGCAGGTGATGGTCAGCACCAACAACGGCAAGCTGTGGCAACCGCTCGGACCGGAACTGCCGTTCTTCCCTGCCGGCATCCTTTACGCGGCGAAGTTCAATTGCCTGCTCGCGTGGCGTGCGCCGGAGATGGCCGGCACGGAAGCGCTGGTGCGCTTCGATCTGCCGGAAGACCTCACGACCGTAATCGAGGTCCCACCGGTCCGCGACCTGCTGGTGTGGAACGGTGATGAGGAAGCGAAGGGCGGCGGTTGGTTGTGGCCGGAACAGGCCCCGATGGTGAAGCCCGCACCCGCAGCGACTGCGGCGCGCGTCGGCAAGATGGGCCTGGCCATGCATATCGAAGGCGTGGCCAACGGCGGCTTCGGTTGGAACTGGTTCGGCTGGTTCCCCAAGGAGGCCGGTAGCGACGTCTCTGCCTACGAAGCGCTGGTGTTCTCCATCCGCGTCGATGGCGCAGCTAAACCCACCGCGCTGCGGGTG
The DNA here is from genome assembly GCA_013816485.1 of Planctomycetota bacterium. Lineage (GTDB taxonomy): Bacteria > Planctomycetota > UBA11346 > UBA11346 > UBA11346 > BOG-1363. The sequence goes on along the minus strand of JACDEI010000076.1, from coordinate 2,724 downwards.
CAGGTGAAGTCGAATGACAACAAAGGTACCGCCGAGGTCGATCTCGTTCCGTTGTATCCCTCCATATGCGACGGCCGTTGGCACGAGGTCAGCGTCCCACTCACCACCCTGCGGGCTGGCGGACAATTCAATCCGGCGACCGCCTGGGAACTGGCGTTCAACGTCAGCGCCCCCACCGCGATGACCTGCGACATCAACGTCGACGAGGTCGGCTTCACTAAGACCGCGAAGAAGTAAGGAGTGGTTTCAAAAGCATCTGCGTAGCGAGCCCGGCCATCGTCGAGCGAGACAAGGAAGACGGTCGGTTTGGAGCGGAGGCATGGCCGTAGGCCATGTTGAGCACCAAATCGATCGTCTGACGCCGCCGCAGCCGACGAGGGCAGGACGCAGTAGCAGAGGGTTTTGAAACCACTCCTAAACACAACCCTCACGGTGCCACGCCGTCCGCGGTGACACCCCACACGCGTTCGATCAGGCGCAGGCCGTCCTGGTCATAGGCGCGCAGTTCCGCGCGGTCGTAGGGCGCGAAATCATTTTCGCCGAAATACGCCTCGCTCAGTTCGGCGAAATATTCCTGCCGCGTGCTGAGGGCGTAGGCCTCGACCAGCTCCTTGCCACGTCCACGCGTCACCTTGCGGTAAAGTCCGGCGGCTTTCGCCCGTTCGTAAGCCGTGCGGATCTCCGCATCGCTCGCCGGCGTCAGATGGTGGAAGGCATGCGCCATCTCATGCAGCAGGCAGAACGGTTGATTGCGCACCAGGCCGGTGAACTCACGCCAGTTGCATATCTCGACATGGCCGGCCATCTCGCGCGGGTAGCCGTTCTGTCCCAGCCACTCCGCTGACGGGTGGTGCTGGGCGCCGAACTTGCGGTAGGTCGCGCTGGAGACGTAGATGCGCACCGCCTGACGCAGCCGCTCACGCGCCGCGACGGGCAGACGTCCGAGGCGCGCAATCTGCTCGGCCAGCACCACATCGAACGCCCGGCGCTCCTCCTCGGCCCCCTGTCGGCATCCCTCGTCGAGCAGCACCTGCCAACCGGCGATCATGAGCGGTTGGTAGGCGGTCTCTGCCGACAGGCGCGGCGTCACCAGGACAGCCAGCAAACACATGATGACTACGGTGCGGTGCATGCCGCTTAGGATCACCATTCCGGCCAGCCCGCAATCGGCAGCCGTTACACCAGCAGGTCTTTCACCACCTCGCCGTACACGTCGGTCAGGCGGTAATCGCGTCCGGCGTGGCGGTAGGTCAGGCGTTCGTGATCGATCCCGAGCTGATGCAGGATGGTCGCGTGCAGGTCGTGCAGGTGGACCTTGTCCTCGACCGCGTAGTGACCGAACTCGTCGGTCGCACCGTGGGCGTGGCCGCGTTTGAAACCACCGCCAGCGGCCCACATGGTGAAGCCACCCGGATTGTGGTCGCGGCCGGTGCCGTTGTTTTCAGCGTAGGGTGTGCGACCGAACTCGCCGCCCCACAGGACTATCGTGTCGTCGAGCAGGCCACGCTGTTTGAGATCGGCGAGCAGGGCGGCGACCGGCTGATCGGTGGCGGCGGCGTGGGTGGCGTGCTGCGGCATGTCGGTGTGCTGATCCCACGCCGGATTACTTGAACTGCTGGTGTTGTAGTTCACCTGCACGAAGCGCACGCCGGCCTCGCTGAGTTGACGCGCCATCAGGCATTTGCGCGCGAAGTCGTCGGTCGGTTTTTTGTCGATGCCGTAGTGCTCGCGCGTGGCCTGGGTTTCGCGCGCAAGATCGACCACCCCAGGAGCCTGCGTCTGCATGCGCCAGGCGAGTTCATAACTGCTGACCACCGCATCCAGTTCTTGCGCTCCAGGCTGCCCCGCGACCTGCGCGACGTTGAGCGCCTGTTGCAGGTCGAACTGCCGACGGGCCACCGCGAGTTCGCGTCCAGGGATGACGTTGCCGAAGGTCATGTCGCGCGCGCTCATACCGGCGCGGCCGACGGCGGTGCCCTGATGCACGGCAGGCAGGAAGGCGCTGCCGTAGTTGCGCGGTCCGCCATTGCCGAGCGAGGGACCGATGCTGACGAAGCCGGGCAGGTTCTGGTTCTCGCTGCCAAGGCCGTAGAGCAGCCACGAGCCCAGCGACGGGCGGATGAAGTTGGATGAACCGGTGTGCATGAACAACGTTGCCGGACCATGCGCCACGCCTTCGGTGTGCATTGAGCGGATGACGCAGAGGTCGTCCATGTTTTTGGCGATGTTGGGAAACAACTCCGAGGCCCACAATCCGCTCTGGCCGCGCTGCTTGAACTCCCACAGCGGTTTCATCACCCGACGGTTGGCACCGGTGCCGCCGCGTTTGATCGCACGTTCGTCGGCAAAATCGAGCATGCGCCCGTCCTGCTTCACCAGTTCCGGTTTCCAGTCGAAGCTATCCACCTGGCTGACGCCACCGGCCATGAAGAGGAAGATCACGCGCTTGGCTTTGGCTGGGTGATGAATGCGCACCAGCGGTGCATCTGCCGCGCGCAGTGGCGATCCACTCAAGCCCGCAAGTGCGAGGGCGCCGAAACCGCAGGCGGCACGACCGAGAAGTTGGCGGCGGGAAAGCGGGACGATGCTCATGGGGTCACCTGGAAAAGCGGATTGTCATCGAGTAGTCGCCGCCCCAACCGGGGCGGCATGGCAATAGCCCGGCACTTCAGTGCCGGGAGAGATCCGTCGCGATGATCCAGTCCCGGAGGGACGGCTGAGACG
>JACDEI010000014.1 GCA_013816485.1 Planctomycetota bacterium | reverse complement strand
TCATGGCGCCGGACATTATCTATCCGGCTCACGATCACCTCAATTCCCCAGCCCCGCAGGAAGGCAGCTTAAGAGGAAGGGAGGAGAAAAGAGACTTACAAGGCACGAAGGCACGAAGGCACGAAGGAATCACCTCACAGGCGGTCGAAACGACTCTTCTTTTCTCGTCTTCGTGTCTTCGTGCCTTCGTGGCGAAAAACCCGTTTCGTTGGCTTTACGCCATTGGGCGGAGTCCCGTTAGTTTGACTGGCGTGATGTGTGTCAGTTTCGCGCTGCGCGTCCCTGATCAGCGCGCTGCCGCCTGCACCACCGTGAATCGCTGACGGAGCGTGGTCAGCGCATCCACCTGCGCTGGATCAGCGATCAGGTTATGTTCTTCACGCGGGTCGGCAGGCAGGTCGAATAATTCCTCCACCTGATGGTCGGGCCAGAAGAGGTACTTCATCCGGGACGTGACCAGTGCCTGTGACGCAGGGATGAAGTCGACCGACTTGATGATGGCGTGTTCGTAGAAGAACTCTGTCCGCCAACCATCAACGGTGCGACCGTTCAGAAGCGGCGTGAGATCCTGCCCCTGCATGGTCGCTGGTACCTGGATGTTTGCCGCGGCGAGCAGGGTCGGTGCCAGATCGACATTGAGCGCCATCGCTGTGCTGGTTGCCCCGGCACGTGGCGCGGGCAGCCGTGGATCACGGATGATCAGCGGCACGCGGATGGATTCTTCATACGGATACCATTTGTCGGCCAGGCCCTTTTCGCCATGGAAGTAGCCGTTGTCGCCGGTGAACACCACGATGGTGTTGTCGTCCAACCCGCGTTTTTTCAGGTCCGCTAGCACCGCACCGCAGGTCGCATCGACCTCGCTGCATAGGCGGTAGTAGTTCACCATCATGCGCTGGAATTTTTCCGGCGTGTCGAAGCGCTGGCTCCAACGTTTGCGGCTTTCGTTGCGCGGATCCTGGAGGAAGAGCGGCAGCTTGGCGGTGGCCGCCGGATTGGCGGTCGGCGGCACCGGCACGGTGACGCCAGCGTACCACTCCGCGGAAAACGCCTGTGGGCGAAACTGGTCGGGGTGGCCGTCCTCAGCATGCGGGGCGAAGAACGCCACGGTGAGGAAGAACGGTTTGTCCGCCGGACGCGTACGCAGGAAGTCGAGCGCATCGGCTTGGTTCTTGGCGGTGACGTGGACCTCGCTGCCGTCAGGTTCCTTCATCCAGTGTTTGCCCGAGTACGCCTTGCCGACATCGAATTTCTCAGCGGGGAACTTGCCGCAGTGCCACTTGCCGACATGTCCGACCCAGTAGCCATTCGCCCGCAAAAGACCTGGGAGCGTCTGTGCCCACGGTGTGGTGAAGGCCGCAAAACTGGAATTTCCGTGGCGTGACATCCACTGCCCCGTCAGCAGCGAGGCACGGCTGACGCCGCAGATCGCCGTAGTGACCATGGCGTTGGTGAAGCGCACGCCCTGCGTTGCGAGGAGGTCGAGGTGCGGCGTTTTCACCGTGGGATTACCAGCGCAGCCTAGCGTGTCGTGCCGCCAGTCGTCAGCGTAGAGCAGCACGATGTTGGGCGGTTTCCCCTCGCCTGCATCGAGCCGCAGAACACCAGCGAGCAACGCCAGCAAGACCAACCAACGGACGGAAGGACGTCCCCCCTGGGACCGCGGGCCACTGGCCCGCAGTTCGTCATCATGCGAGCCAGCGGCTTGAAATTCCAGTAGGGGCAACGTCATGCGGTTCATCGTCCGCCCCACCAGCCGTCAATCAATCCACGTAGGCGTGCCACCTGCTCGGGATGCTCCGCTGCCACGTCGCGTTGTTCCAGCGGATCGTCGGCGATGCGGAACATCTGCACCGTCGCCAGCGGTTCATTGGCCGCAGCGGGCAGGATCAGCTTCCACCCCTGACTGATGCCCCAGCGCCAGCGCAGGTTCTTCGCCGGCAGGTCGAGATCGATCGCATCGTGGGTGTAACACGCACCGAACACCGCTTTGCGTGCGGTGAGCGCCGCGTTGTCACGCAGATCCAGGCCATCGATGCCCGCAGGAACCGGGACGCCAGCACAGCCGAGGAGTGTCGGCAGCAGATCGAGTGAACTGATCACCGTGTCGCTCTGTTGTGGTGCAAGGTGTCCCGGCCAGTTGATCATGATCGGTGTGCGCAGGCCACCATCGTACTGTGATTGCTTGGAGCGCGGCGCGTATTTGGCCGCATCGGGATCCTGGATCCACCCGTTGTCGGCGACGTAGGCGATGATGGTGTTGTCGCGCTGGCCTGATTTATCCAGCGTGGTGATGAGTTCACCGATGGTCTCATCGAACCACTCGATCATCGCCCAGTAACGTGCTACGTGTACTGACGGCGCGAGTGGCAGGTACTTGTCGAGCAAGCGTTGTGGTGGTGTGTGTGGATCGTGTGGCATGAGCGGCGCATACCACACCAGGAACGGTTTCTGTTCAGCCTTGGCCGTGGTGATGAAGTCACTGATCGGCTGCATGGTCTTGCGCCCGATGTCCAGGCCGACATCGCCGTGGCGACCGCCGGTGGTCATGCCGTGGGTGAAACCGCCGTGGCTGAAATGGCCCTGCCACCATTTGCCGGTCTGTAGGCTGAGGTAGCCGTGCTGCTTCAAGATGGTCGGCAGCGTCGGCACCGCCTCCAGATGCTGGTTCATGCGTTCACGTCCGGCAGTGAAGGCTTCCGATTTCTGGAAGTCCTTGCGCGCCATCCCAGGTGGACACGGCGGATCGTTGCTGGTGACTTTGTTGCGATGTGGTTGCAGGCCGGTGATGATCGACGCCAGACTCGGGCAGCACAGACTCGCCGGCACGTAGCCGCGGGTGAAGGTCAGCGATTCCTTGGCCAAGCGATCAAGGTTCGGCGTCTTGATATGCGGATGCCCCATGAACCCATAGTCGGTCCACGCGTGGTCGTCGCTGACGATCAGCACGATGTTGGGCGGAACCTCACCGGCGCGTAGGACCAACGTGAGCAGCAGCAGCGGGAGGAACCGGAGTGGGGACATGGTGACCTCACGGGCTGTATGAATGGTATGACCACTTCATTACAGGCATTGCGGTTGGCTTACTGCCATCCTGCGCGCGCTGGACGATCGCCCCAAACAAGCAGCACGATCGTCACGTCCCGGTGGATTCCCGTTCAGGTTCTCACCCCACGTAGGTAGTCACCTCACAACTTCGGGCGCACTCCACGCATGACGTGCGCCACCAGGGCCATTCCCAGGAACACGCCGACCGCGATGACGCCGCCCCAGCCGACCTTGCTCCAGATCGCCCAACTGGCGCCGACGGTGGCGGCGCCAACGGCGGCAATCAGCAGGATGTTGACTCCCCAGCGTTTTCCTCCGCGTGGCATGTGCTCGCCCAGCAGCCGTGGGCTGTTCATCAGGAACAGGAAGGTGATCGCCGCGATCGGCAGCAGCGCCATACCGAAGACGCTGGTCGGCACCGCCAACCACACCGTGGTGTTCTTGCTCCCCCATAGGAACAGGAAGCCGAGCGCACCGGTCAGTGCCGGTAGCGTCACGCCGATGATGGTCAGGCGTTTGGATCCCGGTCGATCGAAGGCTTCGCACAGCGCATAACCGTTGATCAGCATCAGCACGATGATGGTGGAGATCGCCATACCGAACACACCCAGACCGAAGACCAGTTGGGCGGTCGATTGTCCAGTGAGTTGCGCCAAGGCATCCGCCAGTACGCCAGCATCGCGTTGCACCAGCATGGCGGCGAGGCGTTTGTCTGCGATCGGCAGGGCTTCGCGTTTGGCGGTTAGTTCTTCGCTGGTGAGCGTCGCGCCAGCGGGGCCGGCGTCGTAGCGGATACGCGCATCAAGTCCGGCGTGGTAGCTGCCCATCAGCTTGGTGGTGGCGGCAGTGGCCGGAGCTTCGCCAACCAACCCGCGATCGTAGGTGCCATGGAAGCGGCTGGTCGCCGCGATCACCACACAACTGGTCACCAGCACGAAGGGGATGAACAGACCGGTGCCCAGGTCGAACACCGTCTGGCCACGGAAATGACGGTCCCAGCCGCGTTTGAGCATCGAGTACGGCAGCAGGAAAGTCATGTTGATCCCGACCGCAGTGGCGGCACCGGTGACCATCAGGTCACGTTGGATGGTCAGGATGCGGTCGTGCCAGAACTCCGGCTGCGAGGTCAACGGAATCAAGTCACGGTACGTCGCCGCCGGTTCGAACAGCAGGCTCGGATTGGGAATGAATCCGGCCAGGATCTTGCCCCACGGCAGACCTTCCGGTGATAAGGCCAGCGCTGCGACCACACCGAAGAAGCTGATGACGATGCCCGCGACCATGATCTTCAACACCCATTCAAAGATCTTCGCGCCGCGGCCACCGCTGACCGAGCTGAGCACCACCGCCAGCGAGGCCACCGCCAACACGATGGTGATGATGATGCGCCCGCTGTTTCCATCGAGCACACCAGGCAGGAGGTTCTGTTGCACCGCTGCCGTGCCGAGTGCGAACTGCGGCATCGCCCACACCAGGTTGGCCATCACCGTCGCGCCGAGCCAGCCCCAGGCGAGCACCGGATTGATCTCATCGCGGATGGCGGCGAACGGACGTTTGCCGGTCGACAACGTGACGTAGCCAATGGCGGACAACATGACGATGCCCAGGAACATCATCAGCGGTTGCAGCCACATCATCTCGTAGCCGCCGATGACACCCAGGAACAGACAGCCGGCCAAAGTGCCGCCGCCGAGCGTGATCGCGCTCTGCAACCAACCCGGCCCAGAGAGTCGTGTATGTGCGCCAAGCCGCTTGAGCATGCCGCCGCTGTTGGCTTCCATCAGCAGACGACGATCCGCTTCGACACCGGTGGTATCAACCGTGGACGAGGTATCAGGGGATGCGGGTGTGGTCATGGGCTGCGGACTGTGGATCGGATGTCGCGTTGGCCAGTCCATTTTCGCATCAGCGGCAATGATTGTGCCGCGATCCTGGTTTATACCCCGGGGGGTTCGCTCCTGATCATGCCAGAACGGTCAGACACCTGCGCGATCCGTCATGTGCCAGGGGGCCTGGTGCTGTTAGACCACTCTTCGAGCACCGTGAGGACGTTTGTATTCGGCGAGTACGCGAGGTGATGCTCAGAAGCGCAACGCCGGCCGACCGTGCCAGATGTCGATGGTCCCGGTGTTGGGCTGCGCTGTTCCAGGTGTACTACGACCAGCGGCAACCTGGTGCTCCAACAGCGTGAGCAGTTCGCGCACGATGTCCGTTTGCTCGGCCTGGCGGTTGGTGGTCTCGCCAATATCGGCGGCAAGATCAAAGAGTTGGATCGGCGGTAACGTCTTGGCTTCGGGTGATCCGGGTTTTGGTGCGCTCCAACCACCGGAATCCGGCGCCAACAGCAACTTCCACCGGCCAGCGCGGATGGCGAACGAGCCATTGATCGAGTGATTGATGACATCGGTGCGTCCGCCGGCTTTGCCGGTGAGTGCCGGTAGAAAGCTGATGCTGTCTTCGCCGACATCCGCGGCCAGCACCTGGCCGGTAGCCTCGGCACAGGTCGCCAGCACATCGGTCAGACACAGCAGACGATCGCTGCTGCCAGCGGCGGCAACGCGCGCTGGCCAGCGCACCAGGAACGGTACGCGATGGCCGCCTTCAAAAAGATCGGCTTTGTGGCCACGAAAGAGGTAGTTCGGATTGTGACCCTTGGCCAGTTGTCGCGGCAGATCACCCGCTGGTGAGAATCCATTGTCGCTGGTGAACACCACCAGGGTGTCCTTGGCGATGCCGTGGCGGTCGAGCGCGGCGAGGACTTCGCCGACCACCGCGTCGGTCTCCATGACGAAATCGGCATACGGACTGATGCCACTTTTTCCGCGCCAGGTTTGTGAGGGAGCTACCGGCGTGTGCGGGGAATTCAGCGGCAGGTAGAGGAAGAACGGTTTCTTTGCCGTCGCCTGTTCGTCGATCCACGACACCGCGGTACGCGCCAACGTCGGCAGCACGCCATCGGCGGTGAACCCGGTCACTCCTGGGCCTTTACGCGTGCTGCCCTTGGGTGCCTCATCCTCCGCGATCATGGGAAATGACAGATCGCGGTCGGGCTGCGTCGTCACGTGGTCGTTGTCGATGAAGACGTAGGGCACCATGTCGAGCGAGGCGCTGATGCCGAAGTAACGTTGAAAGCCGACCGTGGTCGGCCCACGCGTGATCGGCTTGGTGAAATCAGCATTCCAACCATCGGGACCTTTTTCGATACGATCATCGAAGGCCGGCGTCCCGGGTTTCTGCACCCACGTCATGCCCAGGTGCCATTTGCCGATACACGCGGTGGCGTAGCCCTGCTTGGCGAACAGGTGCGCGATGGTCTGGCGACCGTCCTCGATCAGTGGCGGACTCATGCCGCCAAGCACGCCGCTCTTCAATCGCGACCGCCACGCATAGCGCCCGGTCAGCAGCCCATAGCGCGTCGGCGTGCACACCGATGAACCGGTATGCGCGTCGGTGAACCGCATGCCCTCCGCCGCCAGCCGGTCGCAGTGTGGCGTGGGAATCTTGCCATCGGGATTCAGACAACGCAGGTCGCCATAGCCCAGATCGTCCGCCAGGATCACCACCACGTTGGGGCGCTCGGTGGCGTGAAGGGGGAGGAGGGCGAACGCGAGAACGGCGAGACCAGTCAGTCGGGAGGTCAGCATGGAACTCTTATGCGATGACGCGGGGAATCTTACCGGTCTATTGCTGGATCGCCCGACGCTGCAAGGGCCACGCCTTTCGCGCCGCATCACAGCAGGATCAAGCTGATGATCCCAAGGTCCGCTTCTGTAGCCGCTCAAAGCGCGGGGAAGTGTTGGAACCGTGAGGCTCACACCCGCAGGAAGATCTTCTTCTGATACAGGAACCACAGGCAGCACCACAACGCGGTGCAGGTCAGCAGCGCCAGGACGAAGTTCGCGCCAGCGCCGAACAGTTTGCTGAACCCGCCGAACAGGTGCTCGCCCAGGTGGTGCACGTCGAACAGCGGCTGCATCATGTAGGCGAGGATGGCATTGGCGCCGAGCACCACGAGCGGGAAACACCAGCGGCGCCAGCCGAGCACATCGATCACGCCATAGAACGCCGCCAGCACCAGCAGACACCAGCCGCCGGCCCACAACACCATCGAACTGGTCCACAGGTGTTTGATGCAGGGGATGGAGAAGCTCCACAGCCAGCCGAGCAGCAGCAGCGCGCCGCCGCCACCGATCAACGCGACCAGTTTTTGTTTGGCCGGCAGCGCTGAGCGCAGCAGGTAGCCGGCGAACACGCCGAGCAGCGTGGTCGCGCCGAACCCCAGGCTGCTGAGGATCCAGGTGTAGTGGTAGTTCGGAGAATCGTTGCGGAACGCGCCCAGCAGCGTGCGGTCGATCCACTCCGCCAAGTTGGTGCCCTGGCTGTAATCACCGGCGGTCCCGCCCGGTGGTGCGATCAGCGCCATCGCCGCCCAGTAAAGCAGCAGCAGACCCGCGCAGATCACCGCCTGCCAGCGAACGTTGCGCACCTCAACCATCACCACCGTGGCGATCAGGTAGCCTGCCGCGATCGCCTGCAGCGTATTCGAATACAACTCCAACCGGTCGAGGCGAAACTGCAGCAGGTTGCCCTGCGAGATCATCCCCAGCACCCACAGCAGCGCCACGCGGCGCAGTGCCTTGCTGTAAATCGCCGCACGTCCGTCACCCGCGTCAATTCTTCGCCCGAGCGAGAACGGCATCGCCGCGCCGACGATGAAAAGGAACAACGGCATGATCAGATCCCACGCCGTGAACCCACCCCAGTGGTGGTCCATCTGGTACTTCAGGCCCTCGGGCATCCTGCCGAGCAGCAGCACCACGAAACTGGTCACCAGCCAATGCCCGGCTTCTGGACCAGCGATCCACAGCATGTCGAAACCGCGCACGGCATCGATGGCGAGGATGCGTTCGGGCGGAGGAGCGGGAGGTGTGGTCGCCGGTTGGCCGCTGGCGTTCATGACCGTTAGCCCACACCTTTCGGACCGGGGATCACTCCCAGCATCGAATGGCCATTCCGCGTTCCATCTCACCCCAACGCGATGCCTCCGGTGGAGTCTGGCAGTCCCCTGGGAGCGCCGGCTGCTAGCCGGCCGGGGCAATCCTGATTTTCTGATTTTCTCTCTTGAAGGTTCGGAACACACCGACGAATGGGCAACCGGATTGCCCCTGGCCGGCTGGCAGCCGGCGCTCCCAGGGGACAGCCGTTGATGGACGCGATCATCGGCGGACACTACGCCATCGACGCGACGGACGATGGCGACTTGTTCGTGCATGCCGATCACGGCATCCTGCCGCCATGGTCGACGCGGTTGCTCCAGTATCTTCACGACGTCTCCCGCTGTGGGTGATCATCGCCGCGCCGACAGCGTGTGTGCTGACCGGAGTTTTCGTCCTGCTGTGGTTCAAACTGCCGACCTGGGCACCGGCATGGGTGGTCGAGCATTCGCCGTGGGTGGATCCGATCGTGCGGGCGGTGAACGAGGAAGAAGGAAGCGCTCATTTGGAGAGAGCAAGTGAACTCTTGATTGCTCGCGGACCGGCGGTGATTCCCCACCTGATTCCATGGGTGCAGCGGAACGAATACTGGGGGCAGAAGTTGGTTGGCTCTGTATTCTCACATCTTCAGGATGATCGGATAGTCGAACCAACGACAGTGGCGATACTGGAATGGGATGAGGTGATGTATCCGCGACATTGGGTGGATGCATTGTGCGCTCAGGATCCGACGACGGTGACGGATCACATTCTTCCACATCTCGTGGCCGGAAGTTTAGTGCGCCAGGCACTGTTGGACGTGGCCGGCAGACTCCCGGGCGAGCGTCTGATTCCGGCGCTTACGGTTCTCATGGTACAACCTGGAACCTGGGGTACTGAAGATTCGCAGGGGCGTTTTCGTGAGACTGCGGAAGTAGCGGCTGAGGCATTGGTGAATTCACCATGCCCATCAGCGGTCATCGCATTGGTAGAGGCCTACACCGACGGATCAGTGGCCATTCGCAGGCGGGTGTTGGATGGTATCGCCAATGGGGATTGGGCAGACGACCAAACGGAGTCGCGCAAGCTGGATCAGCGTTTGCAGCAACTCTTGCTTGCAGCGATGGATGATGCTGACCAGTCGGTCAGATGCTCCGCTGCACAGATCATGCATCTGCTTTTTGTTTCTGGTGCCGATGCGCGACTGCTCACGATGAGTAAATCAACGGATGAGGTGGATCCGCGGTGTGCGATATTCGGCCTTCATCCGAAATGGCATGGCGAAGCCGCAACACGAAGGATAGTGGAGGCACTGCACGATGCGGACGACAGGGTTAGGTTGACAGCAATCAGCGTGCTGCGCCGCATCGATCAGTTCTGTCCGACGAGCGAATTGTTGGATCTGCTTTCCTCCCCCAACGCGGAGGTTCGGATGGCGGCGTGCAACGAACTGTATCGAAACAGTGATCGGAACGATCCCAGGCTATTTCCCGCATTCGTGAAGCTGATGGATGATCCGGTGTTGGATATTTTTCATCGCGCTCACAATGCGGCCTCCTTCGTTGCGGAATCTACAGAAATGAAAAAAATCGTTGATGAGAAGTTCCGCGCCCGGATAATGCATCTGAACCCGTTTGGTTCCGACGAGTGAACGTCCCCGCCCGGATCGTCAGCCCGTCGCCCGCGGCCTGAGCAACAACTCCTCCACCACCGCATTATACGGCAACTCAATCGCCAGCAGCGCACACGCCGCGACGTCATCAGCCTGCAGCATGCTCTTGCGCGCTTCCATGGGCGGCGGCACCGGGCGCTTGTCGAGCAGCGGGGTGTTGATGTCGCCGGGATAGATCGCGGTGGCGCGAATGCCGTTCTTCTGTTCTTCGCAGTTGATCGCCTGGGTCAGACCGCTGACGGCGAACTTGCTGGCGACGTACGACGGGCCGGCCTTGGGATTCGCGCGCAGGCCGGCGTCGCTGACGATGTTGACGATGGTGCCGGTTTTCTGCGTGCGCATGGCGGGCAACACGGCGTTCACCATGTAATAGGTGCCGTTGAGATTCGCATCGAGCACCGCGCGCCAGTCGTCGTTGCTCAGGACTTCCAGGCTGCGCTTGGGGATGTTGGTGCCGGCAGCGTTGACCAGCACCTGCACGCCACCGCGTTTGGCGATGGCGGTGGCGACAGTTTTCGCCACGCCGGACGCGTCAGCGACATCGAGCGCGTAGGCGTCGAGCTTCTGACCATCAGCGCCAGCCTTGGCGATGGTGTCCTTCAGGGCATCGGCACGACGACCGATGATCGAGACGACCCAACCCTTCTTGACCAGGGCGAGGGCGGTGGCTTGACCGACGCCGCTGCCGGCTCCGGTGATGATGGCGTGGTTGGGCATGGGGGACCTCACGGGAGAAATAAGAGGGGATTCACATGGAGGACCGGAGGACCGGAGGGGAGGAGGAATGGATGTCCTCCGGTTCTCCGGTCCTCCATGTCAGTCCATCAGGTCACACGGTCGGGTAGACCACGTCGACCCAACGGCGTTCAGCCGTCGAGGTCAGCGCGGCATCCATCACCGCCTGCGCGGCGCAGCCTTCGGCGAACGATGGCGCACAGCTGCGGCCTTCGCGGATGGCGCGGATGAATTCGATGTTCTGGTCGTAGCGGAACACCACGCCGGGATCGCCTTGCGCGGGATCGCGCGGCGAACCTGGGAAGACCAGGAATTCGCTCGGAACCTGCTCGGCCTTCAGGCCCTTGTCGTCTTTCGACGCGCGCAGGATCTGATTCGGATTGGCGAGTTGATAAACGACGGTGCCTTCGCTGCCGTTCACTTCGCAGCGGTCGGGGCTGTCTTTGCCTTCGCCGCAGCCGGTGGCGAGCTTGCTGCTTTCCATCACGCCGGTGGCGCCCTGTTTGAAGTCGGCGAGCACAGCGACCCAGTCTTCGACGTCGGCGGGTTTGCCGCCGCGTTCCTTCACCAGCAGTTTGGTCTGGGCCACCAGGCGCGCGATCGGGCCGACCAACATATGGCCGTAGTCGATGCGGTGGCTGAGCATGTCGCCCATCTCGCCGGTGGCGGCGAACTGCTTCAGCTGGCGCCAGCCGAGGGGGCGCACGCCCCAATCCTGGAAGCGGTGCACGCGGAAGTGGTAGGGCGTGCCGACCGCGCCCTGTTTGACTAGGTGCGCCATGTAGCGCATCGCCGGCACGAAGCGGTAGGTGAACGCCGTCATATGGCGAACCTTGTGGGCCTCCGCGGTCTTCCACATGGTGTGCGCTTCGGCGGTCGACATCGAGATCGGCTTCTCGCACAGGATGTGTTTGCCGAGTTTCGCGGTGGCGATCGAGATCGGACCGTGGACGTGGTTCGGCGTGCAGATGATCACCGCGTGCACGTCGTCGCGTTTGATGATTTCTTGCCAATCGGTGGAGCCGACGCTGACGCCGGTCACGGCCTTCGCGCGTTCCAGCGTCCCTGGGTCGTTGTCGCACACCGCCACGACCTTCACGTCAGGACACAGCGCCAGACCCGGAAGGTGGTTGGCAAGGGCGATGCCGCCCGAACCGATGATCGCGACGCCGAGAGTGGACATGGACTGGCTCCGTTTGGTGAATCAGTGGGAAGCGGAGGGTTAAGGCGCGGGGGATGGCTGGCAAGGCGGGGGGTGTGGGTTGAGGCAAATTCAGACCGCGGTGCATGGGTGGACGATTGCCGTGTAACCGTCGGCGGTGGGGGCGGTCAGCACGAGTGGAGACCATTCCATGCCCCCCACATCCACCTGCACCATGCCCGAACACGGGCGTCCTGACGCGCCCAACGCCTGCTGCCATCCGCCAGCAGCGGTCCTTCCCGCCACTGTATCAGAATCGGATTCCACTGTGCCGGCATCCGTCCAGGCGGTGTCCTCTTGGCCGGTGTCCTCTTGGCCGGTGTCCACTCAGCCGGTGTCCACCCAGCCAGGCCAGTCATTCTGGGGCCATCTGCCGACGTGGTGGCGCGCCTCATCCAACACCGCGCATTGCCTGCTCGGTTGCGCCATCGGCGACATCGCCGCGATGACGTTGGTGCCACTCGCGTGGCCGGGCATCCCCACGTGGCTGCTGATGGGCATCGCCATCATCAGCGGCATCGTCAGTTCGCTGACACTGGAGACGGTGGTGCTGCGACTGCGTGAGGGCTTGGCCTGGGGTCGCGCTCTGTCGATCGCCTGGGGTATGAGCCTGCTGTCGATGGTGGCGATGGAGGTGGTGATGAACCTCACCGACTGGGTGGCGATGGGTGGCGAGCGCATGTCGCCGAACCACCTGGACTATTGGTTGGCGTGGATCCCCGCGCTCATCGCCGGGTTCCTCGCCCCGCTGCCCTACAACTATGCGCAACTGCGTCGTCATGGCCGCTCGTGCCATTGAAGCGGTTCCGCTCATGGGCGAGTACGCTAGCGTACCGCTCATGACGGAGCGCATCGATCGCCTGCTGGTGAATCTCGACCGTTTCACCGCGTTCGTCCGGCGGCGCCTCGGCGATGCCGAGGTCGCCGCCGACGTGGTGCAGGACGCGTTGCGCAAGGCCATCAGCCACATCGATCAGGTGGCGGACGACAGCCGGTTGGACGCGTGGTTCTACCGCATCCTGCGCACCACCAGCGCGGATGTGCTGGCCCGGCGCGCGACCGCCCGCACCGTCGAATCCTTGCCGGATGACCTGACTGCCCTGCCGCTGGAGGAGCAACGCACGGTGTGCGCCTGTCTGGAGGGGGCGATCGGCGAACTGCCGGAGTCCTACGCCGCGGTCCTGCGCGCGGTCGATCTGGACGGTGGCGAGGCCGTGGCGGTGGCCGGGCGTCTGGGCATCAGCACCACCAACCTCAAGGTCCGGCGGCTGCGTGCGCGTGAGGCGTTGCGCGAGGTGCTGGAACGCACCTGCCGGGTCTGTGCCACGCATGGATGTCTGGACTGCCACTGCGCGACACGACGTTGACGGGTGGGGTCGTCGATCAGCACGGAGATTTCCACGACCAACTGCCCGCGGCTTGTCAGGGCGGACAGCAAGCACACAGTGAACGGATATGAACGACCAGTCGGAGACAGAAACACCCGAGCAACCCAGCAGGGATGCGCAGCGGGCACTGTTGGCGGTGGTATTTGTGCTGTTGGCGATCGACCTCTACTTGCTGATCGGCGTGGTGCCGAAGTTCAAAACCATGTTCGATGCATTGGGCGGGGAACTGCCCGATTTGACGCGATTGGTATTATTGCTGTCCAATGTCCTGACCGCACAGTTGGTCATCGTGGTGGTGCTGGTTGGCTTCGGTGTGTGGGTGGGGGTCAAGTTTACGGAACGGATCCCACGAGCGATCCCAGTGGTGCTGATCGTGGTCTTGAGTGGCCTCATGGTCACCATTCCAGTGGCGATCTACTATCCCATCATGCAACTACAGGCCGCGATTCGTAGCGACCAGCCGGCGAGCCAGCCAGTGGAGCCGGCGACGGAGCCACGCTAGCAGGCACCTCTTATTATAAGCAGTCTGCCAGGCTGATCGTCCTTCGGCCAAACTGACCGCCTACTCATCTGCACCGATCACGTAAAAGGTGGTTCTCTTTTTCCCTTCCGTCGGCAGGCTCGCCCCCGATGAATGATGTGCGCGTCGACTACCACTGGGATTCGCGCCCAGGTGGCAACATCGACCACATCCGCGATCACGGACTGACCACCACCATGTGGGAAACCTTATATCTACACCGCCACAGCGAATGGACCGACAAGGACGATGCCACTGTCTCGGTAGCAGAGAGCCGTCTGCACGGCAGGTTGTATCGTATCGTCTACGAGGTCGATGACGGCATCACACCCATCGCCATCATTCCCATCACCGGCTTTCCCATCACCGGCTTTCCCATCCCCAGACGCGCATTGCGGAGAACCCCATGACCAGCAAACGTCCTTCGGTGCGAGAAATGAGCGTCAGTGAATACCAGGCATTCGCCAAACGCTTGGAGCGGCGTTTCAGTGCGGATAAACCCGCCGAGCAGCTTCCGCTGGCGCCAAAGCGGGGACGGCCGGCGAAAGGTCAGCAACCGCTCGGGCTCACGTCGCGGACGGTGAAACTGCCTGCGGCAGTGTGGAAGGAACTACGCGCGGCAGCCAAGCGTCACGGGGTGACCGTAAACGGAGTGCTGATCGCGCTCGGGCAGGAACTGGTCGGCAAAGCGGAACTCGATGCGACCATCGACCGTCTTATCGCTGAACGCCTGTTGGAGCCGACCGGAACCCGCTGATGCGTCGCGACCGCCTTGGTTACCTCTTCATCAGTCCCTGGCTGATCGGCTTCGCGGTCTTCACCGCGCTGCCGTTCATCGCCAGCGTGTGCTTGTCGTTCACCCATTACACCGTGGCGTCGTCGCCGACGTGGGTGGGTTTGGCAAACTACCAGACGCTGCTGTTTGATGACCCGTCGTTCTGGACTGCGATCTGGAATACTTTGGTCTATGCCCTGGTGGCGGTGCCGCTCGGCGTGGCGGCGGCGTTCGTGTTGGCGTTGTTGCTCAATGTCGAGGTGCGTGGCATCGCCGTATATCGCACGATCTTCTTCCTGCCCCATATCGTGCCGGTGGTGGCGTCGTCGGTGGTGTTCATGTGGGTGCTCAATCCGCAGATCGGGTTGGTGAATGGCATTCTGCGGCTGGTCGGCATCGAGGGCCCGGCGTGGCTCCAGGATCCTTCGTGGTCGATGACCACGCTCATCATGCTGTCGCTGTGGGGCATTGGCGGCAGCGTGGTGATCTACCTCGCCGGTCTGAAGGACGTGCCGGCCTCGCTCTACGAAGCTGCCCGCATCGATGGCGCCAACGTCGTGCAGCGTGCCATTCACATCACCATGCCGATGATGACGCCGGTGATCTTCTTCAACCTGGTGATGGGCATCATTCACGCGTTCCAGTACTTCACCCAGGCCTACATCCTCACCAGCGGTGGACCGCAGGAGAGCACGCTGTTCCTGGCGCTCTACCTGTTCTTCCGCGCGTGGCGTTATCTGGATCTGGGCTACGCCAGCGCGCTGGCGTGGATCATGTTCGTCCTCGTGGCCAGCATCACCTACGGCCTGTTCAAGACGCATAAACGCTGGGTCCACTATGAGTGAGGACCCGTTCTACGACGAACGCTCCAGCCGCGACAGCCATACGGTGCGGCTGGCGTACGTGCGACTAGAGGAACGGCGCACGTCACCGATAATGCCGTGGTTGCTGCGTGGTCTGGCAGCCATGGCGCTGATCGTGGCGATCGTGTGGTTTGCTTTGCCCGCACCGGTGCAGCGGCAGTTCCCCGAACGGATACTGGTACGGCTGTGGCATCAATGGACCGGTGAGCGTCAGCCACTCATCGAGGCCATCGTTGCCGCCTTCAACCGGTCGCAGGATCGCTACGAGGTGATTTCGCTGTCGGTGCCTGCGTCGGTATCAGATCAGAAACTGATGCTCGCCATCGCTGGCGGGGAACCGCCGGACGTGATGACCCAGTGGAGTCCAACGATCGGTACCTGGGCGGCGGATGGTCTGCTGCAACCGTTGGAGGACCTGCTGACGGCGGAGGATCTTCGCGTGCTGCGTGAAGACTCCTATCCCGTCGCGCTCAAAGCCGCGTATTGTCACGGGCACCTCTATGGCATTCCCATCGGGATGAACAACTTCGCCTGTTATTACCGGCCTGATCTAGTGCGCGCGGCGGGGCTCGATCCCGATCAATTCCCCGATTCACTGGAAGGACTGGTGGAGTGGGGACGAAAACTGGATCGCGTCGACGCGCAGGGCCGGCTCGAACGTGTCGGCTTCCTGCCCAGTCGCCTGGCGGTTTTCGCCCCGCTCTTCGGTGGCGGATTCACCGAGCGGCCGGACGGCGGCATCACCATCGATAACGAGAACAACCGTCGAGCGCTGGCCTTCATCGGCGATGTGTACCGTCACTACGGTTACGAGCGCATGATCCAGTTCCGTGCCTCGCTCAACACCGGATCGCTGGCGATCGAGTGGCCGTTCGTTAATGGGCTGTATCCAATCTCGGTTGATGGGCAGTGGCGCGTCGAACAACTTGCCAACTACGCGCCAGAGATCGAGTACCGCACTGCGCCATTGCCGCCGCCGAAAGGTGGCCGTGTGCACGCCGGGTTCGGCACCGTCAACCTAGCGTTCATTCCGGTCGGTGCTCGCGAACGCGTCGGCGCGATGGCTTTCATGCGCTTCTGGTCCGGTCTGCAGGACCCGTTGATCGCTGGAGCCTTCAACGCTTCGGGAGGCTGGCTGCCGCCACTGCGCACCATCGTCGAGTCGCCCGATTTCCAGGATTTCCTGCGGAAGAATCCGCAGTTCCGCACCTTTGTCACCGCCATCGACAGCCCTGCGGTGGAGCCGGTGCCACCAGTTGCCTATCAGGTGTATTTCAACAGCCGCATGTGGCAGGCCGAGGACCGTGTGGTGCGTGGTGACAAGACCGCCGCGCAGGCGTTGCAAGATCTGGAGGAAGAGATCGAGCGCGAGCGCGGACGTCGCAGTCGGCTTTCACGGGTTGGTGCGCGTAGTGACGGTGCGCCATGAACGCACGTCTTGGCCCCGGGAAACGCCTGCTGACCCACGCCATCCTGATCGTGCTGGCGATTCCCTTCCTGCTGCCGTTGGTGTGGATGGTGTCGACCTCGCTGAAAGAGGACACGCAGATCTTCCCACGTGAAGGCGAAGCCGCGTCGCCCTTTGCGATCGACAATCTCATTCCCAGTCCGGTGGCGTGGCACAATTATGCAGACGCGCTGGTCGAGGTGCCGTTCCTCACCTACCTGGGCAACACCACGGTGTTGTGTGTGCTCAACGTGGTGTGCGCGGTTTTGTCAAGCGCGGTGGTGGCCTATGGCTTCGCGCGTCTGCGCTTCCGTTTCCGTGAACCGCTTTTCGTGCTGTTGCTGATGACCATGGCTCTGCCGGCCCAGGTGACGATGATCCCGCAGTTCATGTTGTTCCGTGAACTGGGGTGGTACGGCACCTTCCTGCCGCTGATCGTGCCATCGTGTTTCGGCGTACCGTTGTTCATCTTCCTTATGCGTCAGTTCTTCCTCACCATCCCGGAGGAGATGATCGAATCCGCGCGCATGGAGGGGGCGAGCGAGTGGCAGATCTTCCGTCAGTTGGTGATGCCGCTGTCCATCCCGGTGCTGGCGACCTGCGCGTTGTTCCAGTTTCTGCACACCTGGAACGATTTCGTCGGCCCGTTGATCTACCTCAACGATCCGAACCGCTACACCCTGGCCTACGGCCTCCAGCAGTTCCTCTCCGAATACGGCGGCCGCTGGTCGCACCTGATGGCTGCCTCGGCGATGTTCATCGCGCCGGTGCTGCTGCTGTTCTTCCTCACCCAGCGGACGTTCATCCAGGGGATCGCGACCACCGGGTCGAAGGGCTGAAAGTATACCCGCAAACTCGCTGATGCGGAGGTGTGGAGTGTTCAAGCCTGCTGCGGAAGCTGTCGGGCGACCAGGCGTCTCACCCTCTCCTACGGTTCCTTGTGCAACCACCGGGAAATGACTCATCGCTATGGGGGTACCGGCTGTACCTTCCGGCGTGGATAAACGCGAACCGCTCACGAGAGGCCCTTGGCGCGGCATCCTGCCGCTGGCTGTCCTGGTGGTGTCGTTTGCACTCGCCGGGGGGATTTCCTCGGGTGGGGCAGCGGCGACCCGCGCGCCCAACCACGTCGGCGCGCCCTCGCTGACCGCACAGGCGACGACGCAAGCCCTGGCGGGAGTCTCCGGCCCAGTCGTTTCCGCACTGCCGCAGACTCGCCCGTTGGCCCCGGTGGTCCTTCCGGTCGTTCGCGCCAGCGGCCAGGAACTGCGCATCGATCTGGAGTGGGATGCGCCGCGCACCGGCTCGAGCGGCTCGACCGGCCCGACCGGCCCGACTTACACCGTAACCGGCTACCACGTCGACCGTGCCGATCAGGCAGGTGGCACTTACCAGCGCCTGACCACCGCGCCGGTGTCCCTGCCGCTCTACAGCGATTTCCTGGACGCGAATGACGTGCAGCGCTGGTACCGGGTGACTGGCGTCGCAGCGGATGGTCGCGAGGTCGGTGTCCTGGGAGCTGCGGACGCCGTCAGCCGGGCACAGGACGACCAGGAGTTCATGACCTCGGTCCAGCGCGCGACCTTCCGCTACTTCTGGGACTTTGCTCATCCGGACTCGGGTCTGGTGCGTGAGCGCAGCAGCGGGAACCTCGACGTCTGCGCCACTGGCGGTACCGGTTTCGGCCTGTTTGCCATCATGATTGGCGTCGAACGCGGCTTCGTCACCCGAGCGGCGGCGGTCGAACGCATCAATCGCATTCTGCACTTCTACGACACCAAGGCCGAACGTTACCATGGCGCCTTCGCCCATTGGCTCGACGGACGGACGGGCAAGACCGTGCCGTTCTCGACCTTTGATGATGGCGGCGATATCGTCGAGACCTCGTTCCTGGTCCAGGGCATGCTCGCGGTGCGGCAGTACTTCAACCGCAACGACCCGCAGGAGATCGCGGTGCGCGTGACCGCCACCAAACTGTGGGAGGAAGTCGAGTGGTCGTGGTACCTGCGTTCGCCAGACAGCCACACCCTCTACTGGCACTGGTCGCCGAATTACGGCTGGGCGATGGACCTCAAGGTCGGCGGTGGCTTCAACGAGACCATGATCACCTACCTGCTCGCGATGTCCTCGCCGACGCATCCCATTCCCGAAAGCAGCTACCATCAGGGTTGGGTCGGCGATGGCACCACCTACGTCAATGGCTCGGACTACTACGGCTACACCCAATGGGTCGGTCAGACCCACGGTGGACCGTTGTTCTTCACGCACTATTCCTTCATCGGCCTGGACCCGCGTGGCCTGCGTGACCGCTACTGCGACTACTTCGAGAACAACCGTAACATCAGCCTGATCAACCGCAGCTACTGCATCGAGAACCCCGGCCGTTTCCCGAACTACGGTGAACTGGTGTGGGGCCTGACGGCGAGCGACGGCCCCGACGGCTACCTCGCCCACGCCCCAGGCCTGGACAACGGCACCATCGCGCCGACCGCGTCGATCAGCGCCATGCCTTACATCCCGGCGGAATCGCTCGCGACCATGCGCCACCTCTACCGCACCTACGGTGCCAAGCTGTGGGGCCCGATGGGCTTCAAGGACGCATTCAACCCAGGGCGCGACTGGTACGCCAGCGATCACTTGGCGATCGATCAGGGCCCGATCATCTGCATGATCGAGAACCACCGCACCGGACTGTGCTGGGACTACTTCATGCGCAACCCGGAGATCCACAGCGCCATCGCCAAGATCGCGGTCAAACCCGGTGCGGATGATAGCATGGTGGCGGAGACGGCGGAGACGGCGGAGACGGCGGAATCGGCCACGCTCGTCGGCGCACCTGGACCGTGAACATCGCTCCCGGCTGAATGCTGGGCTTCAGCCCAAGGCACCACGCACGGTTGCGAGGTGCTTCTCCATCGCCTGGACCGCAGCATCAGGATCCTTGGCTTCGATCGCGTCGATGACCGCGGCGTGCTGTTTGGCGATCTCGATAGTTGAGAGCGTTTCCATCGCCGCCTTCTGAGCATCGGTCATCACATGGCGCAAGGCGGCGAGTAGGGTTTCAAACAACGGATTGCCCGTGGCACGCGCGAGTGCGCGGTGGAAATCCGCATCGATGTGTGCCAGCGCGTCGTGATCGTTGCCTGCGTCGATGTAGGCGCGGTGCAGTTTTTTCAGTTCGGCCCGTTGGCTGACGGTCGCGCGCACCGCAGCACGACGGACGATGGCGCCTTCCAGCAGTTCGCGTACTTCGTGCACCTGGACGTGGGCGTCGCGTTTGCCACCGAGCGCGCGACCGAAGGCGTCGCCGAGCGGGCGGTGTTCCTCACCGACCACCACCGTGCCGATGCCATGGCGTGGTGTGACCATGCCGCGTTCGGCGAGCGTGCGGATCGCTTCACGCAGTGCCGGACGACTGAGGCCGAGTTTCACTGCCAGTTCGCGTTCGGCCGGCAGGCATGAGCCTTTGGGAAATTCACCGGAGCGGATTGCTGCTTCGATGGCGGCAGCGGCCTGCTGGGCACGGGCAGCGACGGGAAGACGCGCGAGGGTCATGCGTCCACCGGCATCACCGCGAGCGCGCACACGCCGTGTGCGCCGATGACCAGGGTCTGTTCGATGTCCGCCGTTTTGCTGGGTCCACTCATCCAGGTCGCATGGTGGAGCGCTTCGCCGTCCGCCAAGCGGCGTGCGAGTTCGGCCTGCGCGGCCATGAAACCGCCGATCAGGCGATTGCGTGGGACCAGCACCAGGATGCGCTGGGCGAGGAATGCCAGCGCACGTTCCGGCAGCGAGGAGGACGTCACCAACAGCGCGGCGTTCTCCGCACAGGCGGACTCAGCGCGGATGATGGCGAGGTCGACGTCCTCCCATTCCTGCGGCGTGGTGGTGACGCGGGCGGTCTCCCAGCCGGTGACCCCGGTCAGCAGGCGGGCAGCCGCAGCGCTGGCAACCACGCGACCAGGGGCGCGGCCCATATCGATGGCGGCTTGGATCGCTTGCGCCTGCGACGGTTGGGCGTTCAGCAAGACACCGCCGACGCTTTTAAGTGAGGTGGCGAAGACGTCCCACGATGCCGGCAGGTCGGGACCGGGATAAACGCCGGGATGCGCCTTCAGCACGCTGCCAACCGGACGTTGGAAGCGCATGCTGAATGCGGCCAGAGCGGCACCGTCAACCATGGTCCTGATCCTTGTTGGTGGGATTGCCCTGATTCTGCCCGTCGCTCTTCCACCAGCCGCGGAAGCTTTGCTTCGGTGCCGGTGGCAGATCGCGGTGTTTGGTCCAACCGGCGTGCGGGCCTGGGATGCCCTTGCGCGCCAGACCCCAGAAGGTGCGGGCGATCTTGCCACCGAGCGAGAACAACCACGGGTAGCTCAGTGCCTGCGCGCCGATCTTCATGGCGAAGCGTTTGCTGAATGGCACGTGGCCTTCGCGCGCGAGGCGGCGACGCCACGACAACAGTTGGTCATGCAGGTCGATTTTCACCGGACAAACGTTGGTGCACGAACCGCACAGCGTGCTGGCGAATGGCAGCTCTTTCGCCTTGGCGGTGCCGATCATCGCCGGCGCGAGCACCGCTCCGATGGGCCCTGGCACGGTGGTGCCGTAGGCATGGCCACTGGCGCGGCGGTAGACCGGGCAGGTGTTGAGGCACGCGCCGCAGCGGATGCACGACAAGGCGCGGCGGTGTTCGTCATCGGCAAACAAGCGACGACGTCCGGCGTCGACGATCACCAAGTGTGCCTGATGGCCGGGACGGGTGGGATCGGGCCCGCGGATGTGCGTCGAATACGTGGTGATCGGCTGACCTGTGGCACTGCGTGCGAGCAGGCGCAGGAACACCCCAGCGTCGGCGGCCGTGGGAATGAGTTTCTCCACGCCCATGCAGGCGATGTGCAGCGGCTGGAGCGCGGTGCCGAGGTCGGCATTGCCCTCGTTGGTGCAGATCACGATCGCGCCGCTGTCGGCGACGGCGAAGTTGACGCCGGTGAGTCCGGCCTGCGCGCCGATGAAGCGTTTGCGCAGATCAGCACGGGCCGCACGCGTCAGGCGTATGGGATCATCTTCTCCCTTGGCGGTACCCAGGTGTTCGTGGAACAACTCGCCGATCTCGCCGCGTTTGAGATGGATCGCCGGCACCACAATGTGCGAGGGGGGCTCATGGCGCAGCTGCACGATGCGCTCGCCGAGATCGGTATCGACCACTTCGACGCCATTGGCTTCCAGGTGGTGGTTGAGACCACATTCCTCGGTGAGCATCGACTTACTCTTCACCGCCTTGGTCACGCCGTTCTTCTGCAGCAGATCGAGCACGATGCGCTTGAGGTCATCGGCCTCCGGTGCCAGGTGCACGACCCAGCCGGCGGCTTCTGCGTTGGTGATGAACTGCGACAGCAGCGTTGGAATGTGGTCGAGGACGTGCGCCTTGATGGCAGCAGCCTGGTCGCGCAGCTTTTCCCAATCGGGCACCACCTGCGTAGCGAGGTCGCGTTTGTAACGCAGGTGCCACAATGCGCCGTCGTGCCAGCCGACGCGTTCCTGGTCGGCGAGGAATTTCTCCGAATCGACGTGGAATTGTGGGACGCGGGCGGTCATGGGAGAGTCCGGAGTCCGGAGTCCGGAGTCCGGAGTCTCGTGTACGAGGCGCATGGCACACGGTGGTGCGCAGGGATGACCCCGGACCCCGGACCCCGGACCCCGGACAGATTGATCACTGACATGCCAGGATCTCCGCCAGATGAATCGCCTTCGGCCCCTTGCCGCGGCGTTTGCGGATACCGTCCAGATGCATCAGGCAACTCTGATCATTGCCGGTCATGTATTCGGCGTCGCCTTGCGACAACTGGTCGCAGCGGTCGTGGCCCATACGCGCCGAGAGATCCGCCTCCGCCACGGCAAAGGTGCCACCGAAGCCGCAGCATTCATCGCGGCGTTCCGGCATCACCAGCGTCAGACCCTCGACTTGGGCGAGCAGCACCTCTGCCGGGCCGAGCTTGGGTGGATCGCGTCGTTCGCTCATCACGCCCAGGCCGAGCTCGCGCAGGCCGTGGCAGCTCTGATGCAGCGAGACCTTGTGCGGGAAGCGCGCCTTCAGATCGGTGACGCCGAGCACGTTCACCAGGAAGTCCGACAGCTCGAACGTGCGGTGCATGGTCTTCTCGTCCGTCGCGCTCAGGCGCAGGCCGAGGTCATGGTAATGATGGCTGACCATGCTGGTGCAGGAGCCCGAGGGGCACACCGTGGTCTTGCCCGCGAACAGGTCGAGGTGCCGCCTGGCCAACACCGCCGCATCATCAGCGCAGCCGGTGTTCGCCATCGGCTGGCCGCAGCAGGTCTGCTGGTCGCTGTAGTGCACCGTGCACCCGGCCCGCCGCAGCACCGTGACGGTCGCCATGGCCACTTCGGGGTGGACCTGGTCGAGGTAACAGGGCACGAAAAGATGGACATCCATAGGGCTGGTCACTGGTCAGACCTCTTACCAATTACCAGTTGGCTGGGCAAGGGGGAAGGCGGGACTGATGAATGGACAGCCCGCGAGGGCTGACCATTCATCAGTCATCATTCCGACTTCTGCATTGCCCTGTGCTCTCGCATATTGCGCCGATTGCGGCTGACACGACCATCCCGCCCCTCACACCTACGGATGCCGCCATGTCGCTCTCTGACCAACTCTCCGCCCTCGTCGTGCAGGTCCGCAAACACAGCAAATTGAAGCCGCAGGTCGCCATCTTGCTCGGCACCGGTCTCGGCGGTGTGGCCAAGAAGATCAAAGCCGACGCGCGCATCCCGTTCCACGAACTGAAAGGCATGCCGCAGGCCACCGCTGAAAGCCACAAGGGCGAACTGGTGCTCGGTACGCTTGCCGGTGTGCCGGTGGTCGCCTTCAGCGGTCGTCTGCACTGCTACGAAGGCCACAGCCCCGCCGATGTGGTGGTTCCAGTGCGTCTCGCCAAGGCCCTCGGCGCCAAGGTGCTGATCATGGGCAGCGCAGTTGGTGGCCTGAACCCCGGCTACAATGTTGGCGACATCACCGTGCTCGCCGACCACATCAATCTGATGGGTATCAATCCGTTGGTCGGTCCCAACGACGATAAGGTCGGCCCGCGCTGGCCCGACATGTTCAACACCTACGACGCCAAGCTGATCGACCTCGCCAGTGAGGTCGCCCTCAGCCAGAAGTTGAACCTGGCGAAGGCGGTCTACGTCGGCGTGCTCGGCCCGAACCTCGAAACCCGCGCTGAGTACCGCATGCTGCGCAACCTCGGTGGCGACGTGGTCGGGATGAGCACCGTGCCCGAGGCCATCGCCGCGGTGCACTGCGGCCTGCGCACCCTGGCCTTCGCCATCGTCACCGACCGCTGCATCGCCGACGCGCTGGAGCCGGCCAACGTGCCGAAGATCATCGCGGCGGCCAACGGTGCCGAGCCGGTTTTGACCGGATTGATCACGGCGATCCTGCCGAAAATCTGACAACCGTCCGAAGTCCGGGGTCCGGAGTCCGGGGTCTGCACGACTCCGGACTCCGGACTCCGGACCCCGGACCCAAAGCGAGCGAGCTTCCATGCACGACCTCATCGTCACCGCCGATCTCGGCAAATCCGAACTCACCGTCGTGGTCATCGGCCACTGTGCGGCCAAGCTGCCACGTCTGGTCGCGGCGCAGGCTGCGCGCATCGCCAAGGGCGAGGCCAGCGCACCGTTGTCGCTGGTCTGCGAGGACGGCCGCTACCTGCTGGTGAAGCCGGATGAAAAACCCTGGCTGGTCGGCGGCGAGAACTGGCGCGTGCTCGGCAAGGAGATCGTCGACGGCGTGCGCGCGGCCAAGGCCAGTGCTGCGAGCGTGCTGGTGAACGGCACCGCAGCCAATCCGCAGGCGCTGGTGGAAGGCATGTTGCTCGGCGATTACCGCTACAACGTGCTGCGTTCCGGCAAGGAAGGTAAACGCACCGGGATCACCATCCGCGTGCCCAAGCAGAAGGCCGCGATCGAAGCTGCCATCGCCGTCGCTGGTGCGCAGAACCTGGCGCGCGAACTGGCGGACATGCCACCGAACCTGCTGCATCCGCAGTCGTTCGCCGAACGCGCCCGCAAAGAAGCGCGCAAGGCCGGTCTCGGTTTCAAGGTCATCAGTGGAACGCGTGCGTTGACCAAGGCCGGTTTCCCAGGTCTGGTCCAGGTCGGCATGGCCGGCATGAGCGAACCCGCGTTGGTTGAGCTGAGCTACACCCCGAAGCGTGCGGCCAAGGGCAAACACCTCGCGCTGGTCGGCAAGGGCATCACCTTCGACACCGGTGGCATCAGCATCAAGCCGAGCGCAGCGATGTGGGAGATGAAGGGCGACATGGGCGGCGCCGCGGCGGTGCTCGGCGCCATGACCTTGATCGCCGAACAACGTCCTGATGTCGCGGTCACCGGTTACCTCTGTCTGGCGGAAAACATGCCCGACAGCATGGCCCAGCGTCCGGGCGACATCTACCAGGCGCGCAACGGCAAGTTCATCCACGTCGACAACACCGACGCCGAAGGCCGCTTGGTCCTCGCCGATGTGCTGACCTACGCCGTCGAACAGGGCGCGACCCACGTGGTCGACGTCGCCACACTCACCGGCGCCTGTCTCGTCGCGCTGGGTGAACGTATCGCCGGCCTGCTCGGTCGTGGCCAGACCTTCCTCGACCAGGTGCGCGCTGCTGGTCAGGAATCCGGTGAGGAGCTGTGGCAGTTGCCGTTCTACGGAGAATACCGCAGCCTGCTCGACCACCCGCACGCCGACATCAACAACGTCGGCGGCCGTTACGGCGGCACCATCACCGCGGCGCTGTTCCTCGGCGAGTTCCTGCCCGACACGGTGAAGTGGGCGCACCTCGACATCGCCGGTCCAGCCATCCAGACCGGTGGCTGGCGCTACTACAGCAAGGGCATGACCGGTTTCGCCACGCGCACGCTGGCGCGGGTGGCGGCGAAGTTGGGATGAGAATCGCTCTGCCCTGGGAGCGCCGAGCACCAGCTCGGCAGGTTCGATGCCGATCTGGTGCTGGGCGTTCCCATGGCAGGCGCAACATGTCAGGGCCTGATCGACACGCATGACCCCTGAACAACCGCGCGCCGTGGTCCGTCCGCTCTGGCACTGGCTCCTGCTCGCCGCCACCATCTGGCCGATGCTCGGCATCATGCTCGCCCAATTGTCGGCGTGGACGTGGTACGGCGAACTCTGCGTCCACTGGACCGTGCATGGCGCGGTGGCGTTGCTGCCGGCGATGGTGGTGTTCCGCCGCGACGCGCGTTGGGGCCGTCTGCTGTTCATTCTGCTGGTGCTGGCGCTGCTGCCGTGGCTCCAGTCATCGTGGTCGCCACGTGCCGAACTGATCGGAACGCCAATCGCCCAGGCCACCATCGCCACCGCCAACGTGCAGTTCTACAATGGCGATCGCACGGCCACGCAGGCGACGCTCGCGGCGCTCGACGTCGATCTGCTGGCCTTGCAGGAGGTCACCACCAGCGATGAAGCGGCGTTGCGGAGCCATCCGCGCTGGCCATCGCAGGTCTGGAGCGGTCGTGCGGACGTGACCAGGATCGCCCTGCTCAGCAGCCGACGCATCGTCACGCACAGCATGCACACCTTCGATGGGGTGACCGTCATCGAAGCGCTGGTCGATCTCGGGGAATCGCCGCTGCGGGTGTTCGTCGTCCACACCACCTCGCCGAGCGACCCTGGTCTGACCGCGCGACGCAACCGTCAACTGGCGCTGCTCGCACGCGAACTGGACCTCGAACGCCATCCGGAACCGGTGCTGGTGCTCGGTGATTTCAACATCACCTCCGCTGCACCGATGTGGCGCACCTTCATCGGTTACACCGGACTGCGACGTGCACCTGGAAGGTCACCCGCATCCTGGCCGTCGGTGCTCGGGCCGTTCGGCATCACCATCGATCACATGCTGGCACGGGGTGCGATGTTGAGTCCGGTGACGGATTTTTTCGTACCGGGCAGCGATCACCGCGGTGTGAGGGGATCGGTTTCGATTACAGCTCCGTGAGCCTAACGTATAGCTCAGCTATCCGAACCGCTCCCGCGGTGAGGATTAGTTGCAGGGACTGGTTGGCTGCGCCTTTTTATCAGTCGCTCTAACCCAAGAATTAGTAGAAAGAGACATACCGTCAGGATGGCCACGCCCGTAGAAAAATAGAGCGCATGAGCGTCATGGTAATTCCCCGGGAAGTAGGGAAAGCTTTGCTTCAATATGAAGGCGCAGAAAATTACTATTGGCAAGGTGTAGATAATAAGGCCCACATTGGCCAGACCATCTGGAGGTGACGCTGAAAAAGAGCACCAGACTACGATTGCCCCGAGAAGATAAATTGCAGGAACTATCAGTTTAAGTCTGGATAAGTAATTCATGCGTAAGCGCCCAGCCTTGTTTTAAGTGGGAAGCCGTGTTTGGGGTGGTTCGACGGGCATCCATCTAGCTAGTTGCGTTCCCATATTGGGGAAGTGCCCAGGCTGCGAAAATGCACCGCGTGCCACAGGCGGACCTTAGTGGCCTTGCCGTTGGCGCTCCGCTTGAGCGATGGGCTCGGCGTCATTGTGAGTAGCCAAATGAGTAGTTCTCTTCTGGCTGAGCGAATACCTCGCCCATGACTACGTTCTCCCCTTCTAGGCGATAGGCAAAGAACGCGAGAGCCGTGTACTTGCCTTCGTGGTTGAGAGAAACTGCAATGGCGTCGGAATTCGCGCCAGAACTTGGCAAAGTAACGCGGACGTCGTAGACGATTGCCGTTGCCTTGTATTTTCCGGCTCTCGCCCCTTCGCGCATCCCAACTTTGAGTATCTGTATCAAGTCTCTCGACGGCGGATGCTCCCGCCCATCCGATGCACCAATTGCAATGAACACTCCTGTCTTGTCCAACGCTTGCCCATACGGCAAGAACTCGCCGTGTGCTGCGAGCATTTGCTTAGCGAACGGTAGTGCTGCATTCATCAGGTCTTCCGCCTCTGCTTTGGGTGACTTCATGATCTGCTCTGATCGACGGAAGTTGCGAGAAATAGGGGATGGCCGTTTTCAGGTGCCGCTGTGCCGTATGCTCACCACCCCGGCACCACCAACGGCGGACGCGGCGTCGGCAGCGGATGGAACGTTCCAACTTTGATCATCGGGCTGCCATCGAGGTGCAGGCGGTAGCCGCCAATCGCAGCGGCGAGGGGGACGGTGAGCGACAGGTCCTCCACCGCGACCGTGAGGGTCTTGCCTTCGCTCTGGCGCAGCGACAGCTGCATGTTCAACAGCGGTGAACCAGGCAGCGTGAGGCGCTGGATCTCCTGGCCATGATGCATCACCACCACCAGCCCGGGAACCATCCGCAGTTCGAGTCCCTGACCGGCGGGATCGGCTCCGGTGAAGACCATGCGCACGGTGTCGGTCAGATCGCGCCACGCTAGGTCGGCGCCCAGACGCCAGTCCGGCGGAGGCGTGGCGCCGCGGGCCAAGGTGCCGCTCATGAGATCCCATTCCCATTGCCAGCGGTAGCTGCCGGTCGGACCAGAGCCCATCTTTTCCGACAGAGTCGAGGCCAGCCGGTCGTCGTATAACGCGCCGCGGCGTACGCCGACGAAACCGCGGCTGGCGACCACCTGAGCTGCCACGCTGGTGTCGTCCTGCTCGACCCGGCAACGACGGTCGGGCAGCACCACGGTGAAACCACGGCGACCGGTGATCCACGCCTGACCACGCAGCAGCACCAGCCCATCACCACGCACGGTGGCGACCGCTTCGCTGCCATCATCGCCGCCGGCGATGGCGACGCTGCTGCCGTCGCCCCACAACAAGGTGAGTTGGCTGCCGGGTTTCACCACCAAGCTGCGGTGATCGACCTCGGCACCGGGAGTCAGCGATTGGCCGGCGATGGTGGCGGAGCCGTGCAACGCAGTGACGGTGGCGCTGGCGCTGCGCGCGAGCGACCACACCCAGCCGATACCGCCAGCGAGCAGCGCACCGGCGACCACGGCGACCACCAGCCACAGCGCTATGCGCAGTTGTGCCTTGGGCTGCGGCGTCTCGACCGGTTGCAGGCCGCCGCCACGCATGCCCAGGCGTTTGAGCAGCGCGTTGGTGAAACGTCCACTCATCGAGGCCTGCTGCAGACGGTGCGCGACGGTGTCCTGGAAAGTCGACGACACCTCGGTGCGGATGTCGGTGACCATGCCGAGGGTCTGCCACGCGACCTGGGCCGCCCGCTCACCATTGCCCTGCTCGTCGCGCAGCAGGTCGTAGAATTCGCGGAGTTCGGTCTCGTCGAGGTCGCCGATGGCGAATCCGGTGGCGAGATCGGCGACGCGCGCGTCCTGGTCGTTGGTGGGGTGTGGGCCGCTCATGGGGAGATTGGTACGAGGGGTACGAGGGGTACGAGGGGTACGAGGGGTACGAGGGGTACGAGGGGTACGAGGAATCCCATCGCCACCAAATCAGCCAGACTCATCGGACCGTTCGTACCCCTCGTACTCCTCGTACCTTTCGGACAAGTGGTCATCGGTCCCCCGCCAACACGCGCTTCTCGGCGCACTCACGCAGCATGCGTTGCAGGCGCGATAGGCGTTGGCGGCAGGCCGGGGCCTTGATGCCGAGGATCTCCGCCGCCGCGTCGCTGGTCAGGCCCTGGTTGTGCACCAGGTCGATGAGTTGGCGGTGGTCCTCACCAATCTCGCTCAGGCAGATCTTGAGCGCGGCGAGGCGTTGCTGTTGTTCGCTGTCGACCTCCTGCGGTGCCTGCCGCAGCAGTTCCTGGCGCACCAGTTCACGCAGGTGGCGGCGGTCGCGATCCTGGCGGCGGTGGTGCTCCATCAGTTGACTGCGAGCGATGGTCAGCAGCCAGGCACGTGGGCTGGTGCCGGGACGGTATTGTTCACGTTTGGCCCAGGCACGGGTCAGGGCTTCCTGCGCGATCTCGTCCGCCAGTTCCGGCTCGGCGGTTTCGCGAAGTAACGTAGCGCGAATCAGGTGGTGACACTTCTCAACCACCATGGCAAACGCCTGCTGGTCACCCTGATCGCGCGCGGCGGTCATCCATTCATCTAGGTCGTCAGCCATGGGCGGGTGGATGATGGGGAGGGGGAGATGCTCGCCAAGCGTCGGTGTGCGTAATGGGTCGCGGTGGATGGTGAAGAGGGGTACGAAGGGTACGAGGGGTACGAAGGGTACGAACGGCAAGAAGTACTGCAGACACATCTTTCTCGTACCACTCGTACCCTTCGTACCCTTCGTACTCTTCGTACCGGGCGCTGTCACAGCGCCCCCGACCCTCCGTTATCCCGACGTAGCCAGGAGCCACCCATGTCCAGCGATGCCGCCCTTCAGCCCAAGACGGCCAGCCACGCCAAAGCCGCCGGAGCCGCCGGAGCCGCCGGAGCCGCCGGAGCCGCCGGAGCCGCCGGAGCAACCGTGCCGCAGAAGGCCGGTGAAGCCGAGTTGGTTGCACGCCTGGCCCAGGCGCGCACGCAGGTGCTCGAAGAGATGCAGAAGGTCATCGTTGGTCAGCGCGAGGTGCTCGAACAGTTGATCCTCGCGGTGCTCTGCCGCGGCCACTGTCTGCTCGAAGGTGTGCCCGGTCTGGCCAAGACCGTGATGGTGCAGACCCTCGGCCAGGTGCTCGACCTGTCGTTCAGCCGCATCCAGTTCACGCCTGACCTGATGCCGTCGGACATCACCGGCACGGACATCATTCAGGAAGATCCGGAAACCGGCCGCCGCCAGTTCGAATTC
This sequence comes from Planctomycetota bacterium, assembly GCA_013816485.1. Taxonomy (GTDB): domain Bacteria; phylum Planctomycetota; class UBA11346; order UBA11346; family UBA11346; genus BOG-1363. The sequence continues at coordinate 74,149 of JACDEI010000014.1, read as the reverse complement.
CTTCAGGGCCCGTTGTTCGCCAACATCTGTTTGGCGGACGAAATCAATCGTACGCCGCCGAAGACTCAGGCGTCACTGCTCGAAGCCATGCAGGAACGCCGCGTCACCTGCCGTGGCCGCACTTACGAACTGCCGGATCCGTTCTTCGTCCTCGCGACCCAGAATCCGATCGAGCAGGAAGGCACCTACACGCTGCCCGAAGCTCAGCTCGACCGCTTCATGTTCATGGTCAAGGTCGGCTACCCGACCAAGGAAGAAGAAGTCCAGATCCTGCGTCGCACCACCGGTGGGGCCAAGGTGCGCCTCAACCGCATGTTCACCGGTCGTGAACTGATCCAACTGCAGGACGTCGTCCGTCAGGTGCCGGTTGCCGACCACGTGTACGACTTCGTCGTCAACCTCGTGCACGCAACCCGTCCTGGGTTCATCGATGTGCCCGATGCGACCAAGTGGCTGCAATGGGGTGCGGGTCCACGCGCGGGTCAGCAGCTCATTATTGGTGGCAAGGCCCGCGCGCTGTTGCACGGACGTTTCCACGTCACCACCGATGACATCATCGCCCTGGCCAAACCAGTGCTGCGTCACCGCGTGGTATGTTCATTCGCGGCGCAGGCGAACGGCCTGAACAGCGACGCGATCGTCGATCGTCTGATCGCGCACTTTTCGTCGGCCGCCGCGGCCAAGGCCTGAACAACCGTTTCGTCGCGACTCGGGAGGTGTGATATGGAATTTTCCCGGTGCGGAGTGCGGAGTGCGGAGTGCGGGGTTTCCACAACGGAAATCCGCAACGTCGTCGCCCGTCGCCGCCGCTTCATCCGCGTCATCAAGATCGCCGGTCTGATGTACACCAACGAAACTCCGCACTCCGCACTCCGCACTCCGCACGCGAGTGCAACGAGCAGCATCTAACATGTCCCTGCAGTCGACCATCCAGGAACAGATCCTCCAACGCCTGAGCAAGGTCGGCGTCGCCGCCCGCCAGGCGGTTGAGGCTGCGCTGGTTGGTCAGCACCGTTCGATCCATCGTGGTCTGTCAGTGGAGTTCGCCGGTCACCGTCCGTATCAGCCCGGCGATGATCTGCGTCGCCTCGACTGGATCGTCTACGCCCGCACCGATCGCTATGATGTGCGTCAGTACGAGGAGGAGACGCGTCTGCGCTCCACCATCGTGCTCGACGCCTCCGGTTCGATGGGCTACGGCTCCGGGGTCGACAACCACGGCGAATCGCGCATCACCAAACTCGACTACGCGCGCTGGCTCGCCGGTGCCCTCGGCTTCATGATGCTGCGTCAAAGCGACGCCGTCGGCCTGGCGATCTGCGATACCGAAGTGCGCAAACACCTGCCGCCGGCGTCGACCATGGGTCATCTGCTGACCATGCTCGAACACCTGGAACAGCGTGAGCCCGGTGGCGAGACGAGCTTGGCGGTGGTGCTCGAAAGCCTCGCCCAGCGCCTCAAACGCCGCGGCCTAGTGGTGCTCATCACCGACGCCTTCGACGATGCCGAGCGGTTGCTGATGGCGCTGCGTTACCTGCGCCACCGCAAACAGGACGTGCGCATCTTCCAGATCGTAGATCCGCAAGAAGAAAAGTTCGCCCTCGCCGGGATGATCGAGTTCATCGGCATGGAGGACGAACCGCGCCTGCGTCTGGATGCCGACCGCGTGCGCGCCTACTATCAGCAAGCCCTGCGCGAACACCGGCAGAAACTCGCCGAGGGCTGTCATGCGATCGGCGTGCAACTCGAAACCTTGCGTACCGACGAGGATCTCGCGCTCGGTCTGGCGCGCATCTTGAGCGCCAGCGATGGCCCGACGACGGGAGCGCGGGTATGAGCGTTGGGTGCGAAAAGTACGAAAAGTACGAAAAGTACGAGGGGTACGAATGGTTCATGCATACCGATAATGGCGGTCGCACCGGACTTTTCGTACCCCTCGTACCCCTCGTACCCCTCGTGCCCCTCGTACCGGGCCGCGGAACCGCCCCATGATCGAACTGCTCAACCTCGCCCTCGCCGGCGGAATCGCCGCCGCCGCGGCCCCCGTCATCATCCACATCGCCCATCGTCGTCGTCTCAAACCGATCGAATGGGGCGCGATGCGTTTCCTGCAGACCATGCTGCAGCGGCGTCGGCGCAGCTTGTCGATCGAAAATCTCCTGCTGCTGATCATCCGCATTCTGGCGCTGGTGTGCCTCGCCCTCGCGCTGATGCGGCCGAACTTCAGCTACACCGCCGGCAGTCTGGGCGGCGATGTCATCAGCCGTGGGGCCAAGACCGCGGCGGTGCTGCTGATTGACGACAGCGTCTCGTCCGGCGAAGGCCGCACCATGCCGGCGATTGATGGGGTGAAGAAGCTCGCGCTCGCCTACCTCGACACGCTCAAGACCGGTGACGAGGTCAGCATCATCCCACTGTCGCGCCTGCGGGCGCCGCCCGCCGATCCGCTCTACGACCTCGATGCCGCCAGGCAGCAGGTCAAGGAACTGCGTCCGACCGCGCTCAGCAGCGACATGCCCGCACTGATGGAGGCCGGTATCACGCAGTTGGCCCGCCACCTGAATCCCGAGGTCGAACTGGTGCTGGTCACCGACGGTCGCGGCGATGGCTGGAAGTCCGACGACCGCGTGCGCTGGGAGGACCTGCGTCGGCGGTTGTCCGGTGGCAAGGATGCGGTCGACGGCTCGCGCGCACGTCCGCACCTGGTGCTGCTGGCGCCCGAGGTCGATGCCATCGACGGCAACCTGGCAGTGACCGCGATGGCGGTCGATCGCGCGCTGATCCCGGCCAACCGCACGGTCGAGGTGCGTATCTCGGTCGCCCACACCGGCACGCGGGCGATCAGCGGCACGCTGGTGCGCCTGCTGGTGAACGGCCGCACGGTCGCCGAACGCTCGCTTGAGCTCAAGGTCGGCGAACGCCGCGACCTGACCTTCAGCCACGTCTTCGGCGATCCCGGCAGCTACGTGCTCGAAGGAGTGGTCGAGGGTGCGCGCGATCCGCTCGCCGCCGACGACCACCGTGCGCTCGCGGTGCAGGTCGAAAGCACGGTGCCGGTGCTGCTGGTCGAAGGCGTCAGCGGCACGGGTCTGGATGGCAGTCTCGGCTTGGTCGCCGCGGCGCTCGATCCGCTCGGTGACGGCAAGGATCTCTTCAGCATCACGCGCATTCCGGTCGGTCTGCTCGACGATCGCGCGCTGGTGGGCAAACGTGTGGCCATCCTCGGCGATGTCCCGGCGCTCGATGCGGCCGGTGTCGCGGCGATCGAACACTTCGTGGTCGCCGGTGGTGGCGTGCTGATGGGCGTCGGCCCACAGACGCCGGTGGAGTTGGCCAACCGCTTCTGGACCCGCGGCGGCGACGGCTTCCTGCCCGCACTGCTGCGTCCCGCGGTGGATCGTTCGCCGGCTGTCCATCCGGTGGTCTCGCAGATCGGTCATCAGGCGCTCAGCGCCTTCACCGCCGGCGGCGACGCCTGGGCGGAAGTCAACATCCGCCGTCACCTGCCGCTCGATGTCGGTCCGATCACCGATCTCACGCGCATTCTGACGCTCGACGGCGGCGAACCGCTGCTGGTCGAACGCATGCGTGGCCTCGGTCGCGTCGCGCTGATGGGCACCAGCCTCGATGGCTCATGGAGTGATCTGCCGCTCAAGCCCGCATTCGTTCCGCTCATCCGCGGTCTGATGGCGAGCCTGGGCGGTGTGGTCCTGCCACCGCGCAACCTTGCTCCTGGCCAACGCCTCGCCTGGGTTCCGCCGGAAGGTTCGGGCGATGCCAACGTCACCGCCGAGGGCCCTGATGGTCTCGCCGTGCCACTCGACAGCGGTGCGTGGGAAGGTCGACGTGCGCTCCTGAGCGCGCCGCTGGTCCAGCCCGGAACTTACCAGGTACGCGTCGGCACGCCGCCGTCGGTGATCCGTTATGCCGTGGCGCTGGGTGCGGAGGAATCCGCTCTCCTGCCGCTCAATCCGCTGGAGGTGCGCAATGCCCTCGGCGACTTGACGCTGCACCGCGTCGAACGCCCTGCGCGCGTCGCACCACTGTTCGCCCAGGGCGGCACCACCAGCTTCGAACTCGCACGCTGGTTGGTGATCGCCTGCCTCACGCTGCTCTTCATCGAGACTATCCTGACCAGACGGATGATCGCGGGTGAGCGCGCGGCGGCTACGGATTCGGTGATGAAGGTGGCGGCGTGAATAACTGTCGGAAGGGTACGAAGGGTACGAGGGGTACGAGGGGTACGAACGGTCCGAATGCATCCGTACTCCTCGTACCCCTCGTACTGCTCGTACCCCTCGTACCCCTCGTACCCCTCGTACCGGCGAGCAAAGCGAGCCTCCCATGACTCCCGCATCCGGTTGGTCCTTCGAACTCATCGGTCTCGCCTGGTGGCTGATCATCCCGCTCGCGGCGCTCGCTGGCTGGGGCATCATCAGCCTGCTGCGGCTCGAACTCGGTCGCCTGCCACGTTTCCCACGTCTGGGGCTGTCGTGGTTGCGCGGCGCGGCGGTGGTGGTGGTCGTGCTGCTGTTGCTCGAACCCACCCTGACCAAGACCACGGTCGAACGGCAACTGCCGGCGGTGGCGCTGGTGGTCGACCGTTCCGGCTCGATGGCGGTGACCGATGAACAGCAACCGCTCGCGCGTCAGCTCGATGAAGCGGTCGCGCTCGGCCTGGTTGACGCCACCGTGCGTCCCGATGGTCCACGTCAGGCGCGGCGTGAACTGACCGCGCTGATCAATGACCTCCCTGGACTGACGGCGGCGCTGGTGGAGATCCAGCAGGCGGCGACGGAAGGTCGTCAACCGGCGAACCTCGACAAATCACTGGCCAAACTGCACGCCAAACGCGGTGAAGAACTCGCCGGTGCGGGTGGCGACAACGACACCACTGCGCTGTTCCGCGATCAGGCTGCCCTGCTCGGCCGCATCAGCGCGATGCTCGAACGTGGCAAGCCCGAAGCCATCGGCGACAAAGCCGATGGCTTGGTCAGCGCGCTGACCGAGCTCGGCAACCGCTGCCGTGCGCTGTTGCCCAAACTCGACGCCGCGCAGGAGGCCAGCGATCGTGGTCTGCTCGCCCAAGGTGGTCCGGCGGTCACTGCCGGACTCGAACGCCTGCGCGCGATGTCGCGTACCGAACGCGCGGTGTCGCTGGCGCGCAACGCGCTGGAACCGTTGCTGAAGGACCGCGCCATTGTCAGTTGGCATGCGCTCGATGATGGAGCGCTGACCTCGGTCGGTGATCCCGCGGCGCTCGCCGGTTTCGCGCCTACTGGTTCGACCGATTTCGCTGCGCCCTTGTCGACCCTGGCGCGCAACTGGGGCGACCAGACCCACGCCGGTGCGGTGATCTTGTTGTCCGACGGTCGTCAGACCGCGGGCGTCGATCCGGTGCCGGCGATCCGTGCGCTGAACGCCCGCGGTGCGTTGTTGGCTGGCATCAGCGTCGGCGATGCCGGGGTCATCCGCGACGCCGTGGTGGCCGAGGTGCGTGCGCCGGCCGAGGTCTTCCGTGGTGAGACCATCCGCCTCGACACTCGGCTGCGCATCACCGGTTATGATGGCACCGACTGGCGTTTGGTGCTGACGCGCGACGGCAAGGTCATCGAACAGCGCACCATCAAGGCCACCGGTGCATGGCAGACCGAACGCTTCGAACTGCCGGACGCCGAGGCCGGCGTACATGGGTTCCAGGCGCGGCTCGAACGTGCTGGGGCAGTCGATGCCGGCATTATCTCCGGTGGCGGCCTGCTACGCGACGTGTGGGGCAATCTGCCCGGCACCGATCTGCGCGTCCTGCTCGACCATCCCGCCTTCGTCGCCGGCAAGGCCGATCGCAGCGAGGTCACCCCGCAGGCGGCCTCCAATGATCCGGCCGAGAATTTCGGCGCGGTACTGCGCGGTTACGTCGTGCCGCCGATCAGCGGGCCCTACCACTTCTGGGTCACTGCCGACGACCGTGCGCAAGTCTTCCTCTCAACCTCCGTCGATCCCGCCGACAAGGTCAAGATCGCCGAGGTGCCGGAATACGCGGATCCAGGCGTCTACGACAAGTACCAGTCGCAGCGTTCCGCTGCGGTGGTGCTCGAACGCGGCCGACCGTACTACATCGAAGTCCAGCACAAGCAGGGTGGCGGCGGCTCGCACGTCGCGGTCGGCTGGACGCTGCCGGACAGCCGCGTCGAACGTCCGATCCCCGGTTCGTTCCTCGCGCCCTATGGCAAACCGCCGCCCACCTCGACGGCGAACAAGAACGCCGAGGCCAGCCTCGCCAACAACCAGGCCGACGCGAGCGTGACGGTCAACGACGATCCGCTCAAAGTATTGATCGTCGACCACAGCGCACGCTGGGAGAGCCGCTTCCTCGTCGACCTCTTCGAACGCGACAAGCGCGTGCAGGTGGTGCGCCGCTACCAATCGATCCGTCAGCCACGCGGTGAGAAGGAACTGCTGCCGCCGACGCAGCAGGAGCTCGACGGCTACGACATCGTGGTGCTCGGCGATCTCGCCCCTGGGCAGATCGCGGCCGAGGATCAGCAGCGCTTGGAGCGCTTCGTCTCGCGCCGTGGCGGTTTCGTCGCCACCATCGCCGGACCACGCGGTATGCCGGCGTCTTATGCGCTCGGCGGCATCGCCAAGCTGCTGCCGGTGCGCCTGCACACCAATGGCGGCTCGCCGACCGCAACGGTGAAACTCACCACCATCGGCGCCGATCACCCGGTGACCGCGGTGCTCGATGACAATGCCCTCAACCAGCAGTTGTGGCCGGCGCTCCCGCCGTTGCAGTGGCTGGCGCGTGGTGTGACGGCCAAGGAAGGTGCCGAGGTTCTGCTTGAGACCCAGGATGACCACCGCACGCCGGTGGTCGCCACCATGCGCTTCGGCGCTGGTCGGGTGTTGTGGGTTGGCACCACCGATACGTGGCGCTGGCGTGATCGTCTGGGCGACCGCGTGCATCGCGCGTTCTGGTTGCAGGCGGTGCGCTGGGGTCTGGGCATGCGTCTGCGCGGCAAGGATGATCGTCTGCAGGCGGCGCTCGATCGCGCGCTGATCGCTCCGCGTGAACGCGCCGAACTGCGGGTGCGCGCACGGCACAAGGATGGCTCCGCCGCCACCGGCGCGGTTCATGCGACCGTCGCCCGCCTGGATGCCGAAGGCAAGGAACTGGACGGTTCGCTCCAGCGCATCGACCTGTCGCCGGTGAACGATGCTGATGCGTTGTGGCACGCCGGTCTCGAAGGCCTGGGCGAGGGCCGCTGGCGCGTGACGGTGAAATCCGACGACCCCGACCTCGCCACGCTGAGCGAGATCCGCGACCTAGTGGTGCGTGACCGCCAGTCGCAGGAAGGCCTCGAACTTGGCGCCGACCCGGTGAACCTCGCCCGCCTCGCCACCGCCGGTGGTTTCCGTGCGGACAGCCTCGACCAGGCGGTGCCGTTGATCAAAGACCTCGCCGACCGCTTGGTGCCGAAGGCCAATCCACGCCGCACCACCCATTCGTTGTGGGACAACTACCTGGCGCTGATTGCTGTGCTCGGCCTGCTCGCGGTGGAATGGATGTGGCGCAAGCGGGTTGGATTGCCCTGATCGTCGAAGTCCGAGGGGTACGAAGGGTCCGAGGGGTACGAAAGGTCTGAGAGCGTGCGCCTGCACGGGACTTTTCGTGCCCCTCGGACCCCTCGGACCTTCCCACTCATCCACTCCGGTCACACCCACGGTTTCCCCCCGTTGACCCTGCGATGAACACTCCCGGCCTGCCTCAGATCATCTCACGCACTCTAGCCGCCTTCGCCCTGGGGGAACGTCGGGTGCAAGTCGCCCGTGGACTCGGCGAGTCGCTGGTGGTCTACCTCGCCGGTTTGGGCGTGGTGGCGCTGGTCGATGTGACGCTGCGTCCTGGTCATGGCTGGCACTGGATGCTCAGCCTGACGGTTTATGGCGTCGCTGGTGCGGTGGTGGTCACGCGGGTGTTGCTGCCGTTCTTCCGCCGGCCGACCCCGGCCGAGGTGGCGCACGCCATCGAAGCGCGCATCGACGACAAACTCGACGAACAGCTCAGCTCGGCGGTCGAACTGTCCGGACGTAACGATCCAGGCGTCAGCGCGTGGATGGTCGAGCGCACCGTCGCCCTGGGCGCGCAGCAGGTGGCGGATCTTGATGTCCCGGGGCTGATCGATCACGAACCGGCGCGCACCTCGTGGAAACGTGCCGGTGTGCTGCTGGCGGTGGTTGCCGCGGCCTGCTTCGTCCCAGGGACGGCGGCCTACCTCGCGCGCGCGGCCTTCCCCGTGCTGCTGCGGCCGGCGCAGATCACCATCGCCGTGACTCCGGGTGATCAGCACCTCGCGCTTGGCGCCTCGTTGGAGGTCACCGTCACCACCACGCCCGACCCGGGTGCCGCACGTCTGGCGTTGGCATGGGATGACGGCGTCGACGAGGCGGTCGAGTTCACCAGCCAGGGGGATGGACGGTACGTCGCGCGTCTGCCGGCGGTGACCAATGCCCTGCGTTACCGCGTCACCGCCGGCGATGGCGAAAGTGCGTCCTACCGCGTCACCGTCGCGCGTCCGCCGGTGCTCGGTGATCTTGCCCTGCGCGTCACGCCGCCGCTTTACAGCGGTCTGCCGCCGCGCGACATCACCGGTGGTGACGCGGAGATCCTCGCCGGTTCGACCGTCACGCTGACGGCCAAACTCGACGGTGCGCCTGCGGTCGGCGGCGCGCTGGTGTTCGATGGTGGGGAACAGGCAGCGACGCTCGCCAATGGCACACTCTCGGTGGTGCTCAAGCCCACCGCGACCATCGCCTATGGCCTGCGTCTGGTCGGCGATGGCGGCCTGATTTCGCAGCCGGCGCAGCGTTGGATCCTGTCGGTGCGGCCGGACGTGCCGCCGGTGGCTCAGCTCACCGCCGCGGGTCTTGACGGTGGCTTGGTCGGCGACGACGAGGCCCTGCTGATGGCTGCGGCGGTGCGCGATGATCTCGGTCTGCGTTCGGCGGAACTGGTGGTGCTGGTCGATGGCAAGGAACGTCAGGTGCGTCCGCTGCCACTGCCGGAAGGCACGCGCACCGAAGCCAGTCTGCCGGTGCCGCTCGATCTCGCCGCGCTCAAGGTCAAGAAAGGCGAGGAACTCTCGCTCGCCGTGCGCGCCACCGATCTCGGTGGCCAGCGCAGCGTGAGCGAAGCGGTCAAGGTGGTGGTCACCAGCACCGCCGACGCACGTGGCGCGGCGCAGGCCAAACGTCTGCGCGCGGCGCTGACGCAGGTCGATGCGCAGCACGATGCGTTGCGCACGTTGGTGCGTACATGGGGGCAGATCGCACGTCAGGACGACGCCGGGGCGCGTCAGGGCGAACTCGCGCTGATGGCCAACCGCATCACCGTATGGCGTGAGGCGCTGAACGAAGTCTCCGGATCGTTGGTCGAAGAAGCCTGCGATGGCGCGGTGGTCACCGCGCGTCCGCTGATGAATCTCGCTGGCGAGTTCGGTGGTTGGAGTCGCGGTGCGGGTTCGATGTTGGAAATCGCTTGTGCGGATGGCCGCGCCGAAGCGAAAGATCTTGGACGTGGTCGTGACCTGGGCGACGCCGCCCTCACCGATCTGTCATCGTTGCGCCATGACCTGGCGCTGATCATCGCGCGTCTCGAAGCTGGTGGTCTGGCTGCCGCTGCCGAAGCAGCCCACGCGCGTTATCAACGTGCCGCGCCGATCGTGCGTGGCGACCGCGGCTGGCGTGGTTCGGATGGCTGGCGCGCGGGGCTGCTCGCCGAGTTCCGTCAGGGCCAGGATTATTCCGCTCAGGTGAAGTATCGTGAGGTCGCCCTGCCGGTATGGCGCAACCGTGATGTTCCTGGGCTTGGCCGCGACAATTTCTGCGCTCGTTACCGTGGTGAGATCAACATCCCCACGCGTGGTGAATGGGAGTTCTCTGTCGGTGCTGACGATGGTGTGCGTCTGCGCGTCGCTGGCCGCGTGCTGACCCCAGACAACGCGTGGGCTTCGCAGGCCTATACCGAGTACCGCGGCAAGATGCTGCTCGAAGCCGGTTGGCATGCGATCGAAGTCGAATGTTTCCAGGGCACTGGTGAATCTGGTCTCGGCCTGTCGTTTGCGGAAGTCGGTAAGCCGTTGCGTCAAGTGCGCGAGAGCGATGTCCGCTGTCTGGCCTCGCGTGGGGCTGCCGGCTGGAAGCCTGGTCTGATGGCACAATTCCGTCAGGGCAAAGATTTCAACGGCCCGGTGAAGTTCCAGGAAGTCGGCAATCCCAACTGGAAGGATCGCGATATCCCAGGCCTTGGTCGCACCGACTTCTGTGTTCGTTGGCAGGGTGAGATCCGTATTTCGCAGGATGGCGAATGGGACATCACCGTTGGTGGCAACGATGGTGTGCGGGCGAAGATCGCCGGGCAGGAAGCGACGCCCAACGACGCGTTCGACAGCCATTCCTACAAGGACTTCAAACGTACGCTCAAACTGTCCGCCGGCTGGCATCCGATCGAGCTCGATCTCTACCAACTCCAGGGCAACAACGGCATCGGCCTAGCTATCGCGCGCAAAGGCCAGCAGCCGCAGGTGCTCGGTGACGCCGACCTGCGCTGTCGAGACGGCCGCGACAGCAACGGCCAACCGGTCGAAGCGGTAAGCGATCCCGACCTGGTGCGCGCCATGGCCAGTCTGCCTAGCTCGCAGGTGAAGGCGGCGCAGGAACGTCTGCGTGCGGCGCTGACGCTGATCGCTGACGTGCCGAAACGCATTGGTGAACTCGGAACCCTGGCGGCGAGCGATGAGCTCTCGCGCACCGCGCGCGAGCGCGATGACGACGGCAAGGCGTTGGCTGCGGCGTTGCCGACCCTGGCGAACTGGGATCTGCCGGCGCTCGCCGAGGCCGATCGCCGTGGCGAAACGCTCGCGCGGGTCGCGGCCCATGCGCGCAACCAGGTCAACAGCCAGGTCGAACGCGAACTGCGTGAACGGGTCGATCCGGGGGAGCTCGGAGCGCTGCGTCAGGCCGTCAATCGCATCAAGGATCGTGCCCGTGCGCTGCGTGAAGTATCCGATCGTCTGCCGGCGAGTGACCGCAAGGCCCGCTGGCAGGTCGAGACCGCGGCTGGTCGTGCGTGGGTGATTTTCATTGGTGAAGAAGCCGTAGCCTTGCGCCGCAACTTTCTGGATCAGGCCCGTCGCAGTGGTGCAACGCTGGCGACGCGTTCGTCGGCTCTGCATGCCGCACGCCGCCTAGATGGGTTGGGTGTGCGCGTTGATGAGGTGCTCGCCAATCTGCGTGATCTGCCCAATGACCTGCATCCCGCGTCGGATCGCCTCAATCAGCAGGCCGATCGTCTGGCGGAGATCATCCGCGAGACCGAACATTGGGAACGTACTTTCGAGGTGCACAACCTGGGTGAACGCGCCGCGCCATTGGTGGCTGAACTGCGCGCTCTCGAACCGCTGCGCAAGGACGACCCGGAGATGGCGCGTGGCCGTTGGGAACTGGCGGTGAACGCCACCAACCTGTTGATGCGTCGCGTGCGTCAGGGCCGGCATGCCGAGAAGGCCGAGCAGGTCGACAAGTTGATGGCCAAGTGGTCGGATGACATCCGCCCCAACGAACTGGCGGACCGCCTCAATGAATTCGCCCAGCAGAACGATGGTTGGCATGAAGGACTCGACCGTCTGACCGCTGAACAGCTTGCTGACAGCGCCAAAGGTCTGGGTCAGTCGCCGCAGGATATCCGCGTGTTGGAGAACACCGTGCTCGATCTCGACGAGGCACGCCTCGCCGAAGCGGTCGAAGGCGAACGTCGTTTCTCCCAAAATCGTGATCCCATCGCTAAGGCCTATATCGCCCTGGCTGCCGATATCGGCGTGGTGGTCGACACCCCGATGACGCCGACTGCGCCCATGGTGCAGGCCTTTGCCGAGCGCGCCTTCGCGCTGATCAATCAGCGTGGTGAAGACGCCAAGAAGCAGGAAATCGCCAAGGCCGAGAAGCGCGAAACTGACACTGCCGAATCGAAGGAGCTTGATGCCCTGGCGGAACAATTGGCCAAGGCTGCCGACAAGAAAGAGGAACGCGACGCCGCCGTGGCCAAGCTTGAAGAGTTGGCCAAGGATGCCGAGCGCGCCGAGGCCGCTCAACAGCAGGCCGATCTGGCGAAGGAACTCCAGGACCTGCTGCGTGAGCAGAATGCTTTGGCGGCCGAGGAACTCGCGGCACGTCGCGCCTTTGCCGAGGCAGAGAAGAAGCTCGCGATACAACTCCCGGCGATCGCCGAACAGGCGAAGAAGGCCGCGGAGAAGACCACCGGAGAACTGGCCAAGGCCTTGGCCAAGGCCGCCGAAGATGCCCCGCAGGCAGCGAAGGAGATCTCCGAACTCGCCAACGATGCACTGGCGAAGGGACCGGAGGCGGCGTCTCCTGCTGATGCGCAGGCGCAGGATCCGCAGCAACCGGCGAACGCTCCGCAGGATGCCGTTGCGCAAGATGCCGCTGCGCAAGATGCAGCTGCGCAGGATGCAGCTGCGCAGGATGCCCAGAAGAACCCGCAACAGCCGCAGGATGCGCAGGCGAAGAATCCGCAGCAGGCCCAGCAACAACCTGGTCAGCAACCGCAGCAACCGCAGGCCGGCCAACAGCCGCAGCAGCCGCAGGATGCGCAGGCGCAGAACGAGCAAGCGCAGAACGCTCAATCACCACAAGCCGTTCAGCAGCCCCAAAACGCCCAGCAGCAACCGCCGCAGGCCGGTCAGCAACCGCAGGCTGGTCAGCAACCGCAGGCTGGTCAGCAGCCGCAGAACAACGAACCGGCGAACACTCCTGAAGCTGCGGCGTCTACGGCTGAACTGGTAGCGCGCGCTCATGCCGCAGCCGATCAGCTCGAACAACAGATCGCCCAGCCGCTGGCGGAAAAATTCCAGGAAGCGACCCAAAGCGGTGATCCCACCGCCCAGGCCGCCGCTGAAGTTGGCCGTCAGGTCGCCGAGGCTGCCGCCGATCAGCGTGCCGCTGCCGAACGCTTGGCGCAGGTGCTGGAGCAGCAGGCGGAGAATCGCGAGGAACTCGCCTCCGCGCTGCAACAGGCCGCGGCCATGGAGCAGAGTGATTCGGCGCAGGCCGAGGGCTCCGAGAAGCAGAGCGCCGCCGAGCGCAAAGCCGAGCAGGCGCAGGAACGGGCCGACAAGGCCCAAGCCAGTGCAGACAAAGCGCAGGCTCAAGCCGACAAGTCGCAGGCCCAAGCCGAAGCCGCCGCCGCGGAAGCCCGTCAGGCAGATGGCGACGCGCAGGCCCAGCAAAATGCGCAACAGCAGGCTGCGCAAGCGGAAGCCAATGCCGCCAACGCGCAGCAGGAAGCCGTCGCCGCGCAGGAGCGCGCACTCGATGCGCAGGCTGCTGCGCTGGAAGCTGCCGTTGCGAGCGGAACCGCGCCGGAACATCTGGCGGAGGCGGTGGGCAACCTGGCACAGGCGCAAAGCAACTCGCTCGCCGCACTGGAAAATGCATCTGAGAATGCGTCACCGTCGGCCAGTCCCGCGGCCCAAGCCAAGACTGCTGAGCAGGCGGGTGAAAATCTTCAACGTGCGGCTGAGGCTCTCGCTGCACTTGGTGCCGCGACGACCAAAGCCGCCAGCGAAGCCGCACAGGAACTCGCCGCCAGTGCCAGCGAAGCGGCAGCCGAAGCGGCTGCCGCGAATGGTGAAGGCCAGCAGCCGGGCGAGGGCAAGGCTCCCGGCGAAGGTGAAGCCCAAGCCAAGGGCGAAGGCAAAGGCGAGGGCAAAGGCGAAGGGCAAGGCAAAGGCGAAGGCGAAGGCCAGGGCGAATCGCCCTCTGCCGCATCGCAGGCTGCTGCCAACGCGCTTGCCGCAATGCAGGCTGGTGGTGATCAACGCAACGCTTTGAACGCCGCATCGAAGGCCATGGCTGCAGCAGCACAGCAGGCACGTCTCGCCAGCAGCATGGGCAAGGGCCAGGGCAAAGGTGAAGGCCAGTCCGGCCAGGGTGAGAACCAGGGCAAGGCGAAGGGCACCGGCGAGGCCGGCAGTGCGGCGGGTATGCGTCGCGCACCACCTGGTATCGATCAGGCCGATTGGGCACGAGCGCAGGAAAAACAGCGCACCGACGTCGGCACCGTCAGCATCGAACGCTTCAGCGAGGAACATCAGGAAGCGATCAGGGCGTATCTGCGCCGCCTGGGAGAAGGAAAATGATGCCTCATCTCCTTGGCCTCCGGGCTCTGCTGATTGGTTCATTGATCGTTGTCGTCACCTCCGCATCGGCGGTCGAACTCACCGACGCCGAGGTCATCAAGATCCTCACCACCGAACAACCCAAGGACCGCGCCATTCGTCGCGGTCTGGAATTCATTCGTAGTGAACAGAAACCTTCGGGCAGCGTGGGCGATCGCACGCCGACCGCGCTGACCAGCATGGCGGTGATGGCGCACCTTGCCGCCGGCACCACACCGGACGATCCCGAACAGGGCGCGTGGATGCAGCGCAGCCTGCGCTTCGTGCTGTCGCAGCAGGACGCCAATGGCTACTTCGGCCAGTCGGACGGCAGCCGCATGTACGGCCATGGCATCACCGCGCTGATGTTGGCCGAAGCGCTCGGCATGACGCATGACGAGGACATCGAGGAGCGTCTGCGTTCCGGCCTGGAACGCGCCATCGCCGTCACCATCAATGCCGCGCGCGTGAAGAAATCCGATCAGCATCGCGGCGGCTGGCGTTACCAGCCGAACGAAGGCAGCAGCGATCTGAGCCTGTCGGGTTGGCAGCTCATGAGCCTGCACGCGACCCAGCAGGTCGGCATCACCGTACCGGAAGAAGTGATCAAGAATGCCGTCGACTACGCCAAACGCCTGACCACCGAGGACGGCAAGGTCGGCTACGAAAGTCGTGGCCAGGATCATGCGGCGCTGCGTGGCCTCGCCCTGCTCAGTCTGATGGTCGGTGGCCAACACGAGGCCCCGGAGATCGCCCGCGTGGTCGGTCGCATCCAGGGCGATCCGATCAGTTGGCAGGGCAACTGGTTCTTCTACCGCGCCTACTACGACGCGGTCGGCATGGCGCGCGCCGCGCCCGAGCAGTGGGAAGCCTACGGCCAACGGTTGGAGAAGATCTTGGTCGAGCATCAGAACCAGGACGGTAGCTGGAATGCGCCGCCCGGCGGCAACGAGAACGACCACGGCAAGGTCTACACCACCTCGATGGCGGTGCTGGCGCTGAGTGTGAACCGTCACGTTCTGCCCGCTTATCAGCGGTGAATTCTGCGCGGATCACCGCGCGCGCACGGTAGCCGCAGAGCCGCAAAGGTTCGCGGAGGGCCGCAGAGCGGGCAGCGTTTACTCTCTGGCCAGAGGCCATCAGAGGAAATGTGCGTGCGTCCGCTATTATTCACTTCCTCGTTGTTCGAGGGGGGGAACTGATCGGCCAGTCGCTTGCGCCGTCACCGACGACGCAGTTGCAATCCGCTTCCCATGGTCAGCAACTCGGCAGCCGGATCACCACTGGCCAATCTCTGGGTAATTCCGTGGTAAGCGTTCCTGCCGCGGTGCAATCGTTTGCGCACCGTCACCGTCGGGCACCTGTCGACCATGACGGTTCTGAGATCCCGTTACATGATTGTGATCACAGAAAGGGGCGAAATCATCGGCGACAAGCCAGCATCAATCCCTGAACGAAGTCTATCCCAGGGGACGTGAGTGTATTATGAGCAACCGAGTTCCGCAGCCGGCTATGCCGGGAGTGATCACGTATTGCAACCCTGCAGCGGCCCGCACCCGTCGGAGAACCTGAGGTCGGCCATGTTCATGTGTGTCACATGCCTAATCGACGGCCGTGCATGGGCGGCATCCACTGTCGCTGTAGCCCCGTCGGCGACCTCTCTCCAGAGGCCGTCAGCGCTGCCAGCGGACCGGTATCCGTCGCCCACTGGTAGCGATGACGTCGTTTGCCGTGCACTGGTCCACGGCGGCATGTCCTTGCTGCTCTCATTCCTCATGTCGTCGGCCCTTTGGTGCTCCGAGCGTTCCAGTCCGTCGTCACGCGATGGCAGCAACGCAATCAACGCCGTCAACGCCACCTACGTCAGCACCATCCGGCCGATGTTGTCCAAGTACTGCGGCGAGTGCCACAACGCCGAGAAGCACAAGGGCGACATCAATCTGTCGCCGTTGCTCAGCAGCGCCGCGACGATCGATCAGGTGCTCAACCACTCCGCCTTGTGGCAAAAGGTCGGATCCGAAATCGCCTCAGGAGAAATGCCTCCTGAAAAATCTAAGGAGCAGCCCAGCGACAGCGAGCGCCAGGCACTGATGGTGTGGCTGAAAGGATTACGTCGTCTCCAGACGCCGGATCCCGGGATCACGGTCATGCGTCGTTTGGCTCGCAGTGAATACACCAACACCATCAACGATCTCTTCGGCGTGTCGGGGTTGGCCGCGGTCAACGCCGGAGCCGACCTGGCGCCCGACAGCATTGGCGCGGGGTTCGATAATTCGCTCTCGCCACTGCTGGCGGAGAAATACCTGCTGGCAGCCGATGCGGTGCTGGATCGCTTCATCGTCTCGGACCAGATGAATCTCCAGCTGATTCCTGGACAGTTACCCGCGCTGATCGCCGGCGTCGAGGACAAGGGCAAGCCCGATGGGACGTCGCGTCTGTTCTCAACCTCCGCCGATATCATCACCCAGGCCAACTTCCCCGCTGAGGGCACCTACACGTTTCGCCTCAAAGCCGGCGCTGAGACCGCTGGCGGCGAGCCGATCCGTCTCGCCATTCGTCTCGACGGCATGGTGGTCGGCGAGGTGACGGTCAAAGCGGTGCTCGCCAAAAGCGCCACGTATACGTTCAAAACCAAACTGGACCCGGGTCGCAAGGCACTGTCGGTCCTTTACGTCAATCCCAAGGCGGTGGAGACCGTCGCTGCCGCTACCAAAACGACGGCCGGAAAACCAGCCACTCCGAAAAACCGCAGCGTGGTGGTTGATTCCATCGAGATCCTTGGCCCGCCCGCTAAAGCACCGAGCGAGGTCCAACGCCGGTTGTTCACCGCTGTTCCGGGAAAGGGCATCGGTCCGTCAGACGCCGCGCGCAGCATTCTGGAGCCCTTTGCCACGCGCGCGTATCGCCGGCCACTGCGCGCGGATGAACTCGCCTTTGTGCTGAGCATTTTCGCCCTTGGTGATGCTCAGGACCTGACGTTCAGCGATTCCATCAAGTTGGCGCTCAAAGCGATCCTGATCTCTCCGCAATTCCTCTATCGGACCTCAGAGGAGTTGCCTGGCGAGAAGGACAAAGCGGTTACCCCGATCGGTGACTACGAACTCGCCACTCGCTTGTCCTATTTCCTGTGGGGAACCATGCCCGATCAGGAACTATTTCGCTGCGCCCAGGAGCGCACGCTGCATCAGCCCGAGGTGTTGTCCGCACAGACTAAACGCATGCTCAGCGATCCGCGGATACGGCACCTAGCCACCGCCTTCGCCATGCCGTGGCTGGGCTTGGACAAACTCGCGGATCTGCAGATCGACGAGAAGCGTTACCCCATGATGACCAAAGAACTGCGCCAAGCGATGTATGACGAAGGGATCGCATTCTTTCTCGGCCTGTTGGACCAAGAGAACCTCATCACGGATGTGATCGACAGTGATTATGCCTATGTCAACGCGCTGACGGCGAAGATCTACGGCATGACGGAGGTCAAGGGTCCGAAGATGCAGAAAGTCACGCTCAGTGACAAAAATCGCGGTGGAGTCATCACCATGCCCGGCGTCCTGGCCGTGACCTCCATGCCGTCACGCACCAGTCCGGTGAAACGTGGTAAGTTCATCCTTGCGCAACTCCTCGACGAAACCCCAGCGCCGCCACCGGCTGACGTCCCGGAGTTGAGCGACCAAAATACCGCGAAGAACGCGGCGCTGACGCTACGTCAACGGACCGAATTACACCGCGAGAATCCGGCGTGTGCGAGTTGCCATCGGGTCATGGATCCGCTCGGGTTCGGACTGGAAAACTTCGACGCCATCGGTCGCTGGCGCGACCGTGATGACTTCGGTCTGTCGGTCGATGCCATGGGAGAATTACCAGGGAAACAGCGTTTCTCATCGCCCAGCGAAATGCAGCACATCCTCATGAGCCGCAAGGACGCCTTTGTTCGAACCATCACCAAGCGGATGATGACGTTCGCGATGGGCCGCCAGATGTCTGGCTATGACGAGGTGGTCATCGATGACCTGTCAGATGCGGTGATCGCGAACGGCTATCATCTTGATGAGCTGGTCCAGCGCATCGTCACCAGCTACCCGTTTTTGCATCGTCACACCATCAAGTAATCACCCGGAGTTCACCATGCCACGATTCCCCATGCTCTCTCGTCGCACCTGCCTGAAGGGGCTCGGCGTCAGCTTGGCTCTGCCGCTCTTGGAGACCATGTCCTGGGCGGCCAATCCTCCGAGTGGAAGTGCACAGCAACCGACGCGTCTCTTGTTCGTCCACTGGAAGAACGGGGCAGTTGCCAGCCGTTTCTGGCCGAAGGATGAGAAATCATACCATCCAGCGATGGCGTTGCCGCCGACGCTCGAACCCCTGCGCGCGGTTCTGAGCGAGACGCTCTTGATCGGGCAGATCAAGAATCCCTGCCAAAACCTTGGCGAAGACAAAAATGGCGCGGCCGGTCACAAGGCGGATTCCGCCTGCTGGTTGACGTGCGCACACGTCAAAAAGGCCAATGGGGGAGTCGATATCGGGATATCCGCAGATCAGGTGGCTGCGGAACAACTGGGACAGTACACCGTCCTGCCATCCCTTGAGCTCGGACTCGCGGGTCACGGCATCAGTGGAATCGAAGAACATGGTTATTCCAAAGCCTACCACACGGCCATCTCCTACCGCAGTGCCACCCAAGCAATCCAAGCAGAGTCCAATCCACGTGCAGCACTTGAACGTCTGTTCTCGTCGCGTCGTTCAGCGCCACAGAAACGCGGAGCCGGACCAACTGGACCAAAAGTAGAAACCGGAAAATTTGCCAGTGCTGCCGCTGCGGCCGATGGCAATGCCGAGTCGTCCCTCGACAAGGTCATGGTCGACAAAGTCCTGGAACACGCGAAGAGCCTGCGCTCGCACGTCAGCACCGCCGATAAACGTACCCTTGATGAATACCTTGATGGCCTTCAGTCGCTTGAGAAACGCATCGTCGCCATCGAACGCCAACAAGCGCAAGCGGAGGCGGAACGCAGTCAGGGTGGAAAAAAGAAGGTCGGCGTCTTTTCCGATCCCATCATCGTTACCATGCCCATGGACGGCGCCGTCTTCAGTGAACGTTTCCGGGTCATGGCCGATCTTATGATCCTGGGATTCCAGAGCGATGTCACGCGCGTCGGCTCGATCTCCAATTTTGGCGACTGCGGCGGCGAACTCGGCATCAAGGAAGATGTCCACCAATTCTCCCACAATGATCCGAACAGGGCTGATGACCCCATGCTGATCGGGTGTCTGAAGCTTGAGTTGCTCTATATGCAGCAGGTGGCCTACGTCATTCAGCGCGCCAAGGACATCAAGGATGGTAGCGGCAGCTTGCTGGACCACAGCATCTTCCTGTGCGGCTCGGGCATGGGTGAAGGCCGCCATCACAACAATGATGACTGCCCGACGATCGTCGCCGGCCGTGGTAACGGTACGATCCGTACCGGTCGTTACCTCAGCCAAGCCAAGGGCACGCAGGGCGATCTGCTGATGGGCATCCTGGCGCGCGCTGGCTGCACCGTGCCCAAGCAGTTTGGACTCAATGGCACCAAGTTGTCGCCAGACCTCTCGTGAGGGCGGCGAGAATGCGTAACGTGCAATATATTCTGATGGGAAAACGATGCCCTGTGACTCCTCGTCGTTCGTGATGTGTCCCTTGCCTGCCTGCCGGATCAGCCAACCACAAAAGAAACGTCCATGCAGCTGATGAACCCGAATAAATACTGGTGGCTGAGCCTCGCGATCGCTTCAGTCCTGATCTGCTCCACGCTCTCTACCACGGTTGCCGCCGCTACGGTCGCCACGGACTTCCCGATCTGGATCGAGTTAGACAAGCCCCATGTCGTGACGGTCGTCATCGAGGATTCGTCGGGCCAGCGCGTGCGTAATCTGGTCGCGGAAATGCCGTTGCCGGCCGGGCGGAACCGGCTGAGTTGGGATGGCTTTGATGACGGCAAGCGCAACGCCGATGGCGACCTCATCCGCAAGCGCGCCACGGTGGGAACCTATCGCGCTCGCGGTCTGAGCCACAACGGCATCATGGCCACGTACGAGTTCACCGCTTACAGCGGCGGTAATCCGTCCTGGCCAACCAAGGAACATACTGGGGGGTGGCTGGCGGACCACTCACCGCCCATGAGCGCACTGTTTCTTCCTGCCGGGTCCGGCTCACCGCATGGCGGCGGCGCGTCACAGGTCTTGCTCTCGGCCCTTGTGGCCGAGGCGGGTGCGCCGTTTGTGTGGGTAGGCACTGATGGCACCACCTACCAGCGAACGTCAGTTTTCGGCTGGGATGGTGCCATTGCTCTTGCCCGGGATGTCGGCGCCAAGGGTCGCGACGATGTCTACGCTTATGGACTCATGGCTTGGGAAAAAACTATCAAGCTGCGCGCCTTCAAGCGCGACGGCAGCGGCATGGAAATCATCACCTATCAACCCGCGGTGGCGATGCCGCGGGAGCCAGGGACCATCGGCCTATCGCTCGCCGTGCGCGATGGCCTGGCCGTCATCAGCGCTCCCAGCGAAGAGAAGCTGCTATTTGTGGACGCCATCGAAAAAAAGGTGCTGGGATCAACGCCGATGCCTTCACCGCGTGGCCTGTTGTTTGACAATCAGGGACGGCTGCTGGTGGTGAGTGCCGGGAAAATCCATAGGTTCACGATCATCCGCACAGATCCCGCTGCCGCTCCGGTTTTGGGGGATGCCACCGTCATTCCCGCCCAGGGCTTGGAAGATCCGCGCACCCTCGCCATGAGCGCCACGGGGGAAGAACTCTATGTGGCTGATTGGGGCAAGAGCCATCAAGTCAAAGTTTTGTCACCCGCTGGCAAACTCCTCCGCACCATCGGCCATCCAGGCGGAGAACAATTGGGCCTTTATGACGAACGTCGCATGACCCGGCCACAAGGCCTGGCCCTTGATGACAAGGGACAACTGTGGGTCGCTGAAGCGGATCATCTGCCCAAACGCATCAGCGTCTGGAAAGCGGCCACCGGCCAACTGGTGGACGCTCGTTATGGGCCGCCACACTACGGCGGTGGCGGTACCATCGACCCGCTGGACAAAACGCGTTTCTTCCACGCCACCTTTGAAGGAGTCATGGAGTTCCAGCTCAATTGGACTACAGGCACCTCACGCCTTCACGCGGTGGTTTGCCGCCAAAATGCCCAAGGCTTCGCCAAAATGCCGGGTGAAAACTGGCTGCCTGAGACGCCGCTGCACGTGGGCGGGCGAACCTATTTGATCGGCGGCTATCAAGGCGGCTTGCGCGGCAACACCTACACCGCCACGTTTCTGCTTGATGAGATCACGCGCATTGCGCGGCCGGTCTCCTATGTCGGCAGCGACCGCTGGTGGCCCAATGTTGCCGCGGACAAGGCCATCGTGGCACTGGCTCCCGGCAAGAAGAACGAACAGTTCCTTGCTTGGTCGGATCTGAACAACGATGGCCAACCGCAACCCACGGAGTTCACCTACCGCGTCTTTGACGAGACCTTCGTTGACCGGAATGGCGCCACGCGAAAGACCTTTGGTTATCGTGATTTCAACGTCAACCCCGACCTGTCGCTTCAGGGTTCTTGGGGCATCACCGTTCCCGCCCCCCTGATCCGAGCCGACGGCGTGCCCATTTACGACCTCGCCAAAGCGCGCTTTGAGCTCACTCCCACCCTGGAGTTGGTTGGAAACGGCGAGGACGGTCACGATTCCAGACCGCTGAAGGACGGCAGCTCGCTCGTCGGCCTGCTCTCCGCCTGGAACAAGGACAAGCGGATCTGGAGCTACCCCGAACGCCGAGGTGGTCCTCCGCAATTTCCTGGCGATGTCGTGGATCCCACCCGCTTGCTCGGCCCCGTCGTGACGGCCACCACAGGCGAGGCGGGACAGTGGTATGCGGTCAACGCTGAGAAGGGGAACATGTTCCTCTTCACCGCCGACGGCCTGTTCATCCAGGAACTTGGTGGCGATATGCGGGTCAAACCGCTCATCCGCTTCCCCGCGGGCAAGCGTGGATTGGTCATGGAAAATATCAGTTTTGAGGATGAGCATTTCCATCCGACCGTTACTCAGACGAAAGACGGCGAGATCTACCTGGTCGCTGGTAAGGAGCACTCGTCGATCTTCCGATTGACAGGATTTGAGACTATTCGCCGGCGCGAATTCGGCCAAGTACAGATGACCAGTGCGGCCGTGGCTTCGCTGCCAGAAACGCGGATAATCAAAGCCCGTAAGCAGGATCGGGCTACCACCTACGTGAACATACTGAACGAAAGTCCCACGGTGGACGGCAAACTCGATGACTGGAGTGCTGGCACCCGCTGGCAAGAGGTCGGCGACGCCGGATTCGCGGCGGTCACCGTGAGCGGCGACCGGCTCTACGCCGCCTTCAAAACCAGCGACCCGCGCTTGCTGGACAACGACGCCGTCAATCCCCTGTTCATGTTCAAGAACGGCGGCTGTATTGATCTCATGATCGGGACTGATGCCCGCGCCGATCAGAAACGCACGGCACCGGTCACCGGCGACTTGCGGCTCCTGGTGACGAAGGCAAAAGGCCGACCGGTGGCCGTGCTCTATCGCACCGTCGTGCCGGGGACGCAAGAGAAGGAGCGTGTGCTGTTCGAGTCGCCGATCGGAAAGGTTTGGTTTGATCGTGTGGATGACATCAGTGGCGTGCTTCAATTGGCCCAGGACAACGGCAACGCCGAGTTCTCGGTGCCCCTGTCGGCGCTTAATTTTTCGCCCAAGCCCGGCGAAAAGTTTCTGGGTGATTTCGGCATCCTGAAAGGCAACGGCACACAGACGATCCAACGTCTCTACTGGAACAATCTCAATACCAACATCGTCAGCGACATTCCTGGCGAAGCCCGGCTTCAACCGGCTAACTGGGGTCTCTGGACATTCCGCGCCTACGACTCCAAACTTCGTGAACCTGATCCCGTGGCGGCCAAGGCGACCATCCCCGGTTTGCGCTATGACCTATTTGAACCGAAGCGGAATTTTGAAGGCCGAGTCCCTGATTTCTCGAAGATGCAGGTGACCTCAAGTGGAACGACTGAGTCCTTCAGCTTCCCGACCGCGGCCAACAAACAGCCGGGCTTTCGCTTCTCCGGCTACATCACCATTCCCCATGATGGGCTTTACACCTTCTATGTGCGGTCCGACGCTCAAAGCCATCTGTACATCGGCGACCGCCAGGTCGTGCAAGGAAACGGCAACGAGACGATCACCTACGACGGCGACATGCTCTTGAAAGCCGGAAAACATCCGATCCGCGTCGAATACGTGAACGACTTTGCCCGCGCTCTTCTCCAAGTTTCTTGGCAAGGATCACAATTCGAGAAGAAAGAGATTGGCAAGGACTCGCTCTGGCGTGCCCCATGAGTGGCCACGCGGTGCCGGTGCGTGGTGGAGACGAGGTAATCAAATGCTAATCGACATCCTGGCGCGAGCTGGCTGCACCGTGCCCAAACAGTTTGGACTCAATGGCACCAAGCTATCGCCAGACCTTTCGTGAGTCCTCTCGTGAATCCTCTCCTGAGAAAAGGCGCAGATTTACACGCTGCCCTAAAACGCCATCGTCCTTGCTTGCCGGATGGACCGGTAGATCGCTGCTTTTTCCCCGCCGTTCCTCGCATGGAGTATCCGATGTCGCGTATCGCACTGCTGCTGGCCCTGTCGATCGCAGCGCTGGCTGGGGCGGAGCCACTCAACCAACGCACCTTCTGGTACGGGAACACCTGGGGTGGCGGCAGCGGACCGAGCGCGGCTTACTTCCAGCAGAGCGTCGACGACATCGTCGTGCACGGGAAACGTATCTACGCGATCACGCCCTGGGACGAGCACGGCGGCGAGGCGGGCATCTACACCACCGACGGCGACAAGGTCGGCGTGCCGGAAGCTCAGGGAGACTGGGCGGCGCAGTTCCACTCGTGGGGTTGGTCGGGCGGCACCGCGCTCGCCACCGACGGCACGTTCGTTTGGTATGCGGTGGGGCAGAATGGCGAAGCGGGCCAAGGCAAGTTCGCGGGCGTCGCGCGCTATGCCATGGACGGCACCGCCGCCAAGTGGGACGGCGCGACCGTGGGGTACCGCCTGAAGCTGGAAGGTGGCGGCAAGCCGCCCGGGCTGGCCGTCCATGCCGGCGAGCTCTTCGTGTCGGATCCGGCCTCGGGGCGCATCCTGGTCTTCTCCACCACCACGATGAAACCGCTGCGCGCCATGCCCTGTGCCGATCCGGGCCGGTTGCTGATCGGCGCCGCTCCGGAATCGGCGTTGTGGGTGATCAACACTGCCGCGAAGCAGGTGCGCAAGCTCGACCGCGACGGCAAGGACCTCAGCGTCGCGATCAGCGACTGCGCCCTGCCGGTGGCGCTCGCGCTCGATCGCGATGGTTCGCTGATGGTGGCCGATGGCGCGCTTGATCGGCAGTGCATCCGCCGCTATCGCGCCGATGGGCGTTTCACCGGCGACAGCTTCGGCGGACCGATCTACCTCGGCGACAAGCCCGGTCTGGTTGGGCCCGGCCGCTTCTTCCGCATCACCGGCATCGCCACCGACAGCGAGGGCGCGCTCTATGTCGCCTGCTGGGATTACGGCGCCAAGCTGCACAAGTACGACGCGAAACGCAAGCCGGTGTGGACGCGACAGGGGACCGAGTTCGTGTCCTGCGCCGATGCCGACCCCGGCGAGGAGGGCACGTTGTACAGCGTCGGCCACCGCTACGCGATGGACTTCACCAAGCCACCGGCGCAGGCCTGGCGCGACGTCGCGATCACCCTGGATCCGCTGCGCTATCCCCTTGATCCGCGCCTGCAGACGCCGTGGCAGGCGATGCGCGTGCTGCGGCTGGGCGGGCAGCGCATCCTGGTCGGCAAGCAGCAGATGGGTGGCAACTGGTACTTCTGGCGCTTCCTCGGCGAGATCGCGGTTCCCGCCGCGATGTATTACCCGGACGGCGCCGAGTCGGATGAGTACCCACCGAACCACCCGGAGCGGGGCGCCTTCCTCTGGATCGATGCCGATGGCGACGGCGCGATGCAAGCAGGCGAGTATCATTCCGCACCCGACAGCGGCCAATGCACTGCGCTCGACGCCAGCGGCGCGCTGCTGATGAACGTCGGCGGATGGGACGGCGGAAAGGGGCGCATCGCGCGCCTGCCCTTCGCTGGGCTGAATGCCACCGGTGCTCCCACGTGGGATCTGGCCAAGCGCACCGAGGTGGTGCTGCCGGCCACGGGCGGCCTCGAGAAGGCCTCCAAGATTGCCTATGATCCCGAGCAGGACCGCATGTACATCGGCGCGTGGAGCACGGAGCACCCGTTCCCCGGCGGCGGCTGGGAGCAGATGAACACCGGACCGGTCCTGTTCCGCTTCGACAACTGGTCGAAGCAGCCCAAACTGGCGTGGTCGCGCGTGATCATCCCGCCCGAGGGCATCATCGGTGCGGTACCGAAGGCGTGGTCGCTCGAGCGCGATCACCTCTTCATCGCCTCGACCTGGAAGCACGAGCAGTTGGCGGTCGACGTCTGGCGCCTGGCCGACGGTGAGCGTGTCGGTCGCCTGCTGCCCACCGCCGACATCGCTGGGGTGACTGGCTGGATCGACATGAACGACGCGGTCCAGACTCATCGCCGCGCCGATGGCACATACATTATCTGCGTCGAGGAGGTATGGATGGCGAAGGGGCTGGTCTTCCTCTGGAAGCCATAATCCGCACACGTCGGCGCGCATCGCCGCGAATTCAGCGGCTGCGCGCAAGTCCTGATCCATCCTGGCCGCCTGAAGAATTATGGACCTGGAAGATTACGGACATGCATCTGATGCGCCCTCATCTGTCCCGATGAAGACGTGTAGTATGACGCGGAGTGAATCTGTCTCCCTGGTCCTTCAGCATGCATCCTTCGGGACTACCTTCACCCGATAGCGCATTGTGCGGATGGCGAGAGACTGAGGGTGTTCATGACCATGCCTTGCACGGCGCCCATCGCCACAGGACGGCAGTCATGGTCCGGTCACGCAGGTTGCCTCCTCAGGAAACCTGTATCGCGGCGTTAGTTTCGGATCTGACGAGCAATACCACCACACGCGGGAACAGGATCTCGAGCGACGGGCTCGGAGATCACTTGGTCGCGCCCTGGTCACTGACGACCAGAGCGTCAAAAGTTGCGGTAGCGGATACCCCGGGATTGCCCGAGCAGATGAACAGTCCAACGCGCCCATCGGCGCCGAAGGCGCTGTCACGGGTGAAGCGCGGCTGGCCCCACTCCTTGCCATCGGCGGAGGTGAAGATCTGGATCTGCGCCGCGGTCTTCACCAACTTCACGTGCACCGGCAGCGTCACCGTGCCCAGGACCTTGCGCTGATTGTCGTCCTGATCGCCGGTCTTGTCGCGCCAGCGGCAGACCAACTCGCCCGATGACTCGACCTGTACCAACACGAAGCGTCCGCAGCTGTGGCTGAGCGATTCGCGGATCATCATGCCGGCGGCGGTGTTGGGGGCGGTGTTGGGCCGGGCTTTGGTTCCGCCCACGGCTGGGCCGAGTGCGGTCAGGCGCGCGGACCACGCGCCATCGCCGCTCGCTGAACGGTTGGCAAAGACGCCCTGGTCGCGGACCCGTTCCCACCACGAGGTCATGGCATGGCCACATCCGGTCAGACTCATCACGCCTGCGTTGACGGTGACGGCACCGGGAATCGCCGGTTTGGCGAGTTCGTCAAAGGCCCAGCCGTCAGCCAGGGTCGACGGCGTGATCGTCACGGCGCAGGTCTGCGTGACCCCATCGATGCTGGCGGTGACCACGCAGGTGCCGGCCTTTCGGCCCATCACCATGGCGATCTGTTCGCCGACGCGACGGACCTCGGCCACCGCCGGATCGCTGCTGACCCACAACACCTCTCGTTCAAAGGTGCGGGCGGGGGCCAGCGAGGCATTCAGCGTCGCGCGACCAAACACAGGCAGCGTCAGCGTCGTGCGATCGACGGTCAGTGACGCGACTGCCACCTTCGGCTGGCAGTGGATCGCCTCGTTCAGATCAAGCGTGGCGATCTCGCATCCTTCATCGGCATTGGCCGCGGTGACGGTCACGCGGTAGTTGTTCCACTTCTGCGGTTTGGCGACGGTGAATTCACGGCGCTTATCCTGGGCGCTGAATCCCGGGTTCTGTTGCACATCCAGGTCGGTCCACGTGCGTCCGTCATCATTCGACCCCGACAGGCGCAGGCTGCGTGGCTGACGACCGGGATCGGCACTGACCAGGGCGTAGGAGGTGACGAGGTATTTCCGTCCGTCGGCGTACTGGCATTGGATCCACGGTGACGGCCCTTTACTGCGCCAAGCGCTCTTGTCGTTGCCATCGAAGGCCTTGATCGCCGCCTGATTGGGATCGCTGTTCGATACCTCCAGCGAACTGGTGATGTGGCAGGCGCCATCCAGCGCATAGCTGGCGGTGTTCCAGGTCAGATTCGTCGGGCGCGCCTTGCCCGCGGTCATCAGATCCTCCAGCGCGTCTTCGATCTCGGCTTTTCGCACCACGGGCTTCAGGTAGCTATGTCCGCGGTCTGCGCCCGGCGTCCAGGTATTGACGCCCTTGGCATCGACGACGTTGGTGCCGCCGCTGATTTCCTGATACCACGGCGCGGCACCGCTGACGGCTACCAGGCAGGTGATGGGATCCCAGCTCAGACGATCTCCGCCGTAACCGGAGCCTGGGTAATTGGTGTAGGCCAGAGTCAGCGGATTGTGTTCCGGCATCACGGCAGTGACCCGGCGTCCTGAATTGACATCGCCACCATCGCCATCGAACACCACCGGTGTCGGCCAGGTCGAACAGACCACGACGGCCGACTTGGGATCCTGAAGGAAATTCCACTCGCCGGATTTGTTCTCCTTGGGCGGATACGTGCCGCCCATCACAAACAGCTTCTTCACTTTCTTTTTCACCAGCTCCGGGCCCGCCAACGGGCTGGCCGCATCCGCGCTGGACGCCAGCAGGTTGCCAAGATTGCGCAACGGTCCGACGGCGACGATCACCACGCTGGCATCCGGCTGCTTGGCCAGGACGCGGCGGTAGAGCGCCACCGCATCAGGATAGTCCACGCCGCTGGGCAAGGCGTGCGGGTACTGCCGCGCGAGCAGGGCGGTGTAATGCTGGCCATCGAGGAATCCCGGGTCTTTCAGCGTTCCCACCGGGATTTCCGGATGGCCGAACCAGGTGTTGATGGCGTCGAGCGCCGGAGCAATGGTGGTAGTCGAGACGCAGCCCATGGTCGCCAGCAGGGTGATCTGTCCGCGCCGCATTGCTCCATGCAGGATGAAATGTGCTCCGACATCGTCGCAATCGGGACCCATGTCGGTGTCGAAGATGATCGGTATTGGCGAGGTGGCGGCCGGGCGATCGGCCGACTGGGCGCTGACCGCAGCGACGATCAGCAGACAGGCTAGGGGAACGATGGTGCGGATCATGGAGACCTCCTGAGTAAAGTGATTCTTAAGAGGCGATTTCATGGCTCATTCCTACTGCGCCCTGCCCTCGTCGGCTGCGGCGGCGTCAGACGAACCATTTGGTGCTCAACATGGCCCACGGCCATGCTTCCGCTCCAAACGGCCCGTCTTCCTTGCCTCGCTCGACGATGGCCGGGCTCGCTACGGAATGAGCCATGAAACCGCCTCTCATCATGTGACTGCCGTTCATTCCTTCACCGTGACGGAGTCGAACTCGGCCGTGGCTGAAGAAACGGGATTTCCGGAGCAGACAAAAAGACCGACGTGTCCTTTCTCTTTGAAGGTCGTGGGGAGAACCGCCAACGATTTTCCCCAGTTCTGGCCATCGACCGAGGTGAAGAGATTCACCTCGTTGGCCGACTGGACGAGCTTGAGGTGGATTGGCAACGTCACCTTGCCAAGGTCCTTGACCTTGCCCCCATTTCCGAGCTCGTCCCGCCACCGACCCACAAGATTCCCGGACGTGTCCACCTGGATCAGCACATAACGACTGCTGGGAACGGTGAGCGATTCCCGCATCATCAACCCGGAAGCAGTTGAGGGCCTGCGATCATTCACGTAGGTCCCGGAGCCGCCGACGTTCGGCCCCAGGCCTGTCAGACGGGCAGAGATGTCCACCTCGCTTAGCACCGGTTTGCTGACAAAGACGCCCTGATCGTTGACCCGCTCCCAAAACGAAGTCATCGCATGGCCGCTGCCCGTGAGGGTGAATTTCCCGTCGACCACCGAGACCGCACCGGGAATGGGCGGCTGATTAAGTTCCTGGTAGTTCCAGTCCGCCGGCAGTGTGGATGGCGTCACCGTCACCGTGCTAACGTGAGTCAGCTTGCCGACCACCGCGGTGATGGTGCAGGTGCCCGGCTTCTTGCCGACGATCATGCCGATCTGTTCACCAATCCCGCGCACCTCCGCCACTGCCGGATCACTGGACATCCAAGCGACGTGGCGCTCACCGCTGTTACTCGGTGCAATGGTCGCGTTGAGCGTCGCACGACCATTGACGGCAATGGTGAGCGCTCGGCGATCAAGGGTGACGCTGGCGGCAGTGACCTTGGCATTGCAGTGGATCGTTTGGTTGAGTTCGACCGCGGCGATCAGGGTGCCTGCGCTCTCATTGGCTGCCTTCACCGTGAGGCGATAGCTATTCCACGTGCCTGGTTTCGCGATGATGAAATCGAGGCGCGAAGTCTGATCTGTAAAGGCAAGGGCGCGCTGAGTGTCCAAGACGGTCCAACTCACCCCACCATCATTGGACGCGGATAATTCCAGCGAGCGCGGCAAGCGCAGCTTATCCGGGCAAACGACGCCATACGAATTCACCACGTATTTTCGCCCATCGACGTACTGGTACTGAATCCAACTCGATGGGTTTTTATCCAGCCAGGCACCGTTCTTGTCGCGCTCGCCGGCGCTGGTGATCACGCCCATCCCAGCGTTGGCATAAGCGAGGGTATCGAAGGTGAGGTTGGTTGGCTGCGGCTTGCCGGCCACCATCAGGTCCTCAAGCGCGGCTTCCACCACGCTCTTCGGCAGTTTCTGATCCCTGACCAAGTAGGAATGGTTGCGCTCACCGACCGCCTGCCAGTTATTCACGCCGGTCACCGGATCGGCGACATTGGTGCCGCCGCTGACGATTTTATACCACGGTGCCGCGCCGCTAACTGCTACCAGGCAGGAGACCGGATCCCAGCTCAAGCGATCGCCGGAAAAACCAACCGATTCAGAGATCATATAGGCCAAGGTGAGCGGATTGTGCTCGGGCATCTCATAAGTGACGCGGCGGCCGGAGCTGGTCGAACCGCCTTCCCCATTGAAGAGCACGGGCGTCGGCCATGCGGAGCAAATCAGTGCCGTCGCGGCAGGGTCCTGCATGAAGTTGAATTCACCGTCCTTGGCGTGCCTGCTTGCATCCGGCGGATATTTACCGCCCATGATATCGAGCCGCTTCACTTTCTTGGCGACGAGCGCAGGCCCATCCAAAGGGCTGGCCGCATCGGGGCGTGATTTCAGCAGATTGGCCAGATTCCTGAGCGGGCCGACCGCCACTATGGTGACACTGCCATCTGGCTGTTTGGCTAGGACCTCACGATAGAGCGTCACGGCGTCGGGGTAATCCGTGCTCTTGGGAAAGCGATGCGGAAATCGTGCGGAAATCTCTCTTGAATACCCTGGCCTGGGCATGAACCCAGGGTCCTTGAGGGTTGCTACGGGAATCTCTGGTCGGCCAAACCAGGTGTTCACCGCATCGATACACGGGGCGATAAATTCTGAGGACGTACATCCGATGGTGGCCAGGAGCGTGATTTCTCCGCGCTCAATCGCCCCGTGGAGGATGAACAGCGCACCCACATCATCGCAATCAGCCCCCATGTCGGTGTCGAAGATGATCGGTATTGGCGAGGCGGCGGCCGGACGATCGGCCGACTGGGCACTGACCGCAGCGACAATCAGCAGACAGGCAAGGGGAACGATAGTGCGGATCATGAAGATATCCTGGAGGCGCGGCCTATGCCAATGGTCGAGATTGATGAACGAAGTACGGTCGTCAGCCATTAACGCGGTCCAGAAGCGGCGGCCGGGTTCCAGCGGTAGAGCAGGTTCTTTCCGCGACCGTCCTCCTCTTCGAGGATGAGGTACTCGCCATTCTTCAGCTTGTGAACGCTCAGGCACTCGCAGGCATCCATCCATCCTGTGCCCCAGTCTTCCGGTGGTTCGATGTATCCCACCGAGGCGCCGGTCTTGAGGTCGTAGACGTCGATGTGGCCGCGGCTGATCGCCTGGTTGCCGGCCTTGCCACGTTCGGCGACCGCGACGAACACGTAGTCGCCCGCGACATCGATGGAGATCGGTTCGCACGGGCTGCCCTGCTGGAAGGTGCAGAGCGTATGCCAAGTCAGGGTCGGTTTGCCGGTGCTCCACCCGTCGTAGCGGGCGATGTGATTGCCCATCGATTTCCAGTGGTGCGGTTTTTCTCCCGCCAGCGATCCGCCCACGACCATCACATCCGTCGCCGGATCATAGCGGAGCCGCATCACTCGATCGAATGGCTTGGGCGCATCTATCACGGTGAAGGTTCCGTCATAGATCGGCACGCCGCCAGCATCGACGCCACGGAAAGCGATCTTGCGCAGTGGTCCCCAGCAGGTCATCCAGATGTCGCCGCGTACATCGACGAAGGCGCTGTTGCCGCCGTAGGCATCGTGGACGTTGGTCTTGGTGTATTCGCCCGCATCGAACTGGCCGTTCGCGTTGGTGTCCCGCCACAGCCAGTGGCCATCGGGGGCGTTGGGATACTGCGGTTTTTCCGACCACACCACGCACGGGATCATCACCTCGCCGTCGGTTGCCGGATTCAGGCGATAGATGCACAGCGGCGATTGACCGGAGCCCATGCCGGTGGTGATGATGAAGGTGCGGTTTTCCAGCTTCCGCACGTAGACCCCCGAATTGTCGTACTGAACAAATCGCGGGTCATGGGGATACTTATAAAAGTTCGCGGTGAAGGCGGCGAGCGTCGCCTCTTGTCCGGCCGGTTTTTTCAAGTCGACGTCATAACGTTCGGTCATGCCATAGATGGACTTCCCATCCGACGCCGGATCGACGGCGCTGCTGTCGGTGAAAGCCACGCCGTAACGCCGCCATTGGAGCGCGCCATTGGGCGAATATTTCTCCAGCCAAATGCCCGGGCCGGTGGTGCGGTACTGGGTGTTGCCGATGTAGATCGCGCCGGTGTTGTCCACGCCGATGCCGCGTACCTGACTGAATTTGAGCGGACCAAGGGCGCCCGGAGTTCCGGAATAGATCCCTTGCTTGGTGCCGAAGGTGCCCGCCGATTTCGGCTGTGTGGCAAGATCCTGATAGATGAGTACGCACTCGTTCGCGCCCACGTCCCCGATCAGCATGCGTCCGGTCCGATCGACGCAGAAGCTGCCGACGTGGCTGCCGGCCGGCAGGGTGATCGACTGCGGCAGCGCTTTGCCCTGCGCATCGTAGCGCTTCAGTTCGGTCGCATCCGGACCGCTCGCCACCCACAGCGCGCCCTGGTCGTCCAGCGCGATGAGTCCCGGATTGGCGACCTCCCACGAACGCTTCAGCGTCATCAGTTCGGCGTCGTAGACGCGGATCTTCTGATCGAAGGGACAGGAGACGAACACCTCGCTGTCGTTGGCGCACAGGCCGAACAGGTGGGCCTTCTCCGCTTCGGGAGAACTGGCGACCTCATGGACCGGCAGGAAACATCCGGCCGGGCTGTCCTTGCCGCCCTTGCCGCCGGCGATCACCGGACCCGTGCCAAGGTCTGAGCGCAAACGGCGACTGATGCCGTACCAGTCCTTGCCCGCGGGTGGCCAGTTGTCCGCATTCTTCAGGCCACCGCCTTCGTTGTTGTAGTTCTGCGAGAAGTAGACGTATTTCGTGTTGGCGGCCACCGCCCGGCCACCGCCGTGGCCCCAGCCATGATACCCAGGCTGATTGGGCCGCGGCTGAATCGTGCCGTCGGTCAGTATGGCAGCCACGTTGCCGCCGCCCTCTTCCCAACGGATGTTGGTGTAGGTGGTGCCATCGTGGGTCACGACCATGCCTTCGATGCCCTGCGGCATGAACGAACGGTCGGGCTGGGAATTGGCGAGCCACGAATTGGTGACCGTCAGGCGTTTGGTGTAGGTGGTCACCTGATCCGCGCCCTGTACCGCGAAACAGCAGGTCAGGGACAGAGCGAGCAGACGGAACGAGCGCATCGGAAACCTCCGTGTGACGAATGTTAAATTAACGTGCTGGCTCAGCGCGCTCCAGGCAATTCCCAAGCCACGCGTCCATCACCATATCACAAATACGACCTTCAGACGGGACGCGCAACCCGCATATAATCTGCCTATGGTCGTCATGAGACCCGAGGGAAAGCGCTGATCACGTGAACACAGGGAAATCATGATCAAAGCCCTTCATGTCACTACCGTCGATCCCATCGACGGATGGCCAACCTGTGAAAAGGTG
Source organism: Planctomycetota bacterium (assembly GCA_013816485.1). Taxonomy (GTDB): domain Bacteria; phylum Planctomycetota; class UBA11346; order UBA11346; family UBA11346; genus BOG-1363. The sequence goes on along the minus strand of JACDEI010000014.1, from coordinate 40,408 downwards.
GTGTACGAAAGCCGCCAACCCGGCCCATATCAAGAACACGTCATTCGGCACAAGCGCCAGTCGGTCACGATTCAATTGCTGATGCGCGGTCGGTTGCACTGGCGAGCGGGAAAGACCACGCCCGTGAGCACGGTGGAACCTGGTCAGGCGCTGATCTATGACGCCGGAATTAACGGAAATCTCGAATACGTCGGAGATGTTGCAGGCGGACATTTGGAGTTCATCTACGTCAATCTAATGGGCGCGGCGATACGTAGCGCGGCGCAGGGCATCGTTGCCCGTGTCGGCCACGCGGTGTCGATCAAGGGCGGTGAAGAACTCATCAAACGTTGGTCCCGGGCGCTGATGGCGAGGCCTGAGTCTTCCGCACATCGCTGCCTGAGCGTGGTCGAAGCGAATGAACTGGCGTGGAGTTTCCTGAATCCGGTGGCCAGCGGAATTGCTCCAACCAACAATTTGGCGCAGCTGGCCATGGAAATACTGGTTCAACAGTGGCGGCAACCACCGCGACTTTCCGCGCTAGCCAATCAACTGCAGGTGAGCCGCGAACACCTGTCACGCGTCCTGCGCAACACCTGTGGACAGCCGCCGGCCCAGTGGTTGCGGCAATACCGCATAAGCCGTGCCGCCGATCTGCTCGAATCGGGACAATCCATCGAGGACGTCACGCATAGTTGCGGCTATTGTTCTACTCAGCATTTCATCCACAGTTTCTCTCGCGTGAAGGGAACAACACCCGCACGTTGGCTACGGCAAAAAAAGCGCGGCGATCAGCGAGGATGACGTGCGGTCTCTGACGTCGGGATGTTCAGTCGGCTACTTGCGAAGGCCTCGGCGCTCATCGTTGTTCCCGACGAAGCAGTCCGAGCATGCCCATCAATCCCAGCAAAGCTCCAAGTGCCGCAAGCGATCCCATTCCGCAACTCTTGCTGTTGGACGAACTGGTCGCCGGAGCTGGGGTAGGCACCGCCGTCGCCGTCACGCTCAACGTGGCGCTGGCCGATGTCACCGTGCCGGCGCTATTCGTCACCACGCAGCGGTAGGTCGCACCGTTGTCGCCACTCACCGTTGCGGGAGTGGTATAGGTCGGTGACGTCGCACCGCTGATGGCAACGCTGTTCTTCTGCCATTGGTAAGTTGGCGCCGGTGTCCCGGTCGCGGTGACGCTGAAGCTCGCCGTCGCACCGGAGATGACACCCTGGTTCGTTGGTTGAGCGGTGATCACCGGGGCAACGACCGAACCACCCGAGCTCCCATCCGGCATCCAGGCTTGAAACTTCCCCGACACGTGCAGCAAGCCCATTAAATACAGCATGCCATCGTAGTAGCGCCACTGCCCGCTTGGGATGGGTGTAGACCACAACGCCTCGACGGCCGGCCAGGCATTGCCAGTGTTCGCAGACAGGCCGAGTACCGCATTGCACGACACCAAGCCGGGCGAATGGTCGGAGCCAAGCTGAGTGCCGTCGAGCTCGAATTGATTCCCGTAGGCGGACCAGCCCTGGCCAGCGAAGAAGGCCAGGACGCGATTGGCGTGCGCGGTCTGCCACGTGCTGTCGGCCGCGAACCATGCCCGATCCACCGCAACATTGGCAGCCGCGCGCCAGGCATCGAAACGGAAATCGACGTGGGTGCCGCCGGTCGGCGTGCCGTCAAAATTCGCGTAGTCAGGCATCAGGCCGGTCGTGGCATGAGCCGCCAGATGAAAATAGGCCCTGCTGGCGTTAGCTGCCTGAGTCCAGAAGGAGCGATCGGCCGTGGCCCAACGGCCCCACAGCTCGAAAAATGCCGGCAGATGATAGCTGGGGTCGGAAAAGAGCGCCGCATTCGCGTAGGGAGTGAAGACCACGAGGTGATCGGCATTAAACATATTACGAACGGAATCCTGGATGGGGCCGTTCTCCTTGTTGAGCATCGCGGTGAGGATCGCTTGAGCATCGGCTTCAAATGCAGGTACATTCCAGCGATGCGCGGCGAAAAATAGCGAGGTTGCGAAATAGGCCTCGCCGTCGCTGGCAGGATTCGGATCACGGATCTCACCATTGGTCGACAACTGCCAGGCGAAGTAGCCATCCCGGGCACCGCCGTTATGGCGCATGTGACGCTTGGTGTAGTTCCATAACTTCTCGAATTCAGTTCGCTTGTCGAGTTGGACACAGATCATCATGCCATACGACATACCTTCGCTGACGATGGTATTGTTACCGACATCCCAGATATAAGCCTCATCGGCGACGGAACCCTGGATGAAGACCCGCTGCGTTGCCGCATCACCATAGAACAAGTGCTGCCACGCGGCCTGCACCTTGTCGTTCACCGCTTGCGCCGAATGCCCGGCCTCGACGAAAAGATTGCGGTAGATGCCGCTGGCGACGGCGCCAACCGACGGCGGCACCGGCGGCGTCAGCGGCGGCGGGATGACGCCGGCGTCGGTTATTCCGACCCAGTCGATATCGGTATCGTTGCTGCCATTGTCTGTCGTTAGCCGGAGCTCCAGCTGATGACTGGAGCCTCCGCCAACCACATCCATCAGCACGCTATCGGTGCTGGGCGTGTCGGCAGTGAATCCCAGGTTGGCGATCACTGCTCCATCGAGCCGCAGCGTAACTCCAGCCTTCGTCCCGCCACCGCTGCGGGCGCCACGCACCACCACCTGGTACCGCCGCCCGTGTGTAAGCGTGACCGCCGACGCGACCTGAGCCTCGTTCGCATACAGCCTGACCCCGGAAAACGGCGCGGTGATCGTTCCGGCAGAACCCGAGATCGCCATGCTTTCACACTCAAGATGGATGTCCGCTGCACTGACGGTTGATTGCAGATTGGCAAATAACAGCGCTAGGCCAACCCGCACGACGATGTTCTGGCTGCTCCAACGACCTCCATCGATTCGTCTTCCATGGCGGACCTGTGCACGCTGCGCTGACCTGGGCAGGTTTACGAGAACGGAAAAAATCCGTGCGGATAGTAGGGCAAGAAATGACCATTGACCAGGTTTTGCCATGGATGAGCTGGCCCGGAAAGTGCGCATGTCGACTCCGTATCCGTGTGATTGTGGCAAATTCCTCGAATGATGGGTGGTCGATTAGGGCAACGCTGTGCGACAACAACGCACGCAATGTGATATTGTTATATGATTCGTGTCCCCGGCCTCGTCGGCAATAAATCGCAAAATAACAGTTCGCGGAACGTGTTCGTTCTAAGCGCCTTATCAGACTTACGGACGCAGACTTTGACGACGCCTACGTGATTGGCGATTGGCAGAGGCGCGTGGCCTTGGAACCGTACTTGGGCCATCAGCCTGAACGGTGGTCAACCGCGGGACTGCTTCAGCCAACGTCCTGGCGTGGTTCCCTTCACCCGGCGGAAGCTGTGGATGAAGTGCTGCGTGGAACAGTACCCGCATTGGTGGGCTACATCTTCGATGGATTGTCCGGATTCCAGCAGATCGGTGGCACGGCCCAGGCGGTATCGACTCAGCCATTGGCCTGGCGGTTGCCCGCAGGTGCTGCGCAGGATGCGCGACAGGTGCTCGCGGGTGACCTGCAACTGCTTCGCTACCGTGGCCAAGGGCGGTGGATCCTGCCAGCGTTCGGTCAGCATGGCCATCGCGCGCTCGGCTAAACGGTGGGTTGGTGCCAAGCCCCTGGCCAGCGGGTGGACGAAACTCCAACACAGATCATTGGCTTCGACCACGCTCAAGCAGCGGTGCAACGGAGCAGCGGAGCGGGACATCAACTTGTTCGACCAGCGCGCGATCAGTTCCTCGCCGCCGTGGACCGGCACCGCATGTCCGGCACGGGCGACGATACCTTGTACGGCACTGCGCATCGCATCGCCGATCAGATTTGTATAGATGAACTCCAAGTGGCCGCCGTCGGGATCGCCGACGTATTCCAGCGACCCGTGGACACCGGCATCGTAGACCAGGGCCTGTCCCGGTCCGACCGTGACCCACGACGATGAACGCTCAGCCCGGCAACGCAGACGTCCACGCATCAGCAATTGCACGGTCACCGATTGGCGTTTTTGCAGGACCACGTGTTCCTGGTAGGACCCCGGCTGGCGGCTCTCGTACACCACCTTTTCGCAGGTTGGCCACCCTTCGATCGGTTCGATGGTGGTGAAATGGATGGGGCTTATCACTGAGCGCGATGATCAGGCTGGGCGCAGGGTTTCCAGCGACGCATCCAACCGGGGGCATGGGGGTGGTGCGCAAACGCCAAGCGTGTGGTGAGGACAACCTGGGGAGCGATTGCCAGGGGTGGGGGGGCTGACCATGCTCCCGCCCATGGAAGAGGTCCTGTGGCCGTTGCGGGGGGTGCTGTTGTTCCTGCGCTCACCGCGCTGGTGGATCCGGCCAATTCTCGGGATGCTGTTGGCGCTCGCGGCGTATATCGGCCTGGGCCTGGGCGTGGCGTGGTCACTGTGGCCGGCAGCGGAGACCACCGGATTGTGGTGGTGGATGTACGCTGGAATCGCTGTCGGTCTGGCGGTCGCTGCGGTGCTGGCTGCCTGGGTTCTGCTGTTGCCGATCGTAATGTCCTTCCTGCTCGAAGACCTCGCGCGTAAAGCCAACGCCTATGCCAAGGAGCACGCCCAGGCGCTGCCGTCGCTTGGACCGGCGGAGTCGCTCGCCGGAGTGATGGCTGACATCGATCGTGGAGCGAGCCATGAACTGCCGACGGTTCCCGGATTGCTTGCCAGTCTGAAGGTGGTGGGTGCGACCTTGCCGACGCGGCTGACGTGGATGGGCAGCAGCTTGGTCTGCGGCCTGGTGGTACCACCGCTCGGCATCGTGGTCAGTGCCCTGGGCATGGGCCACATCGCCTGCATCGACGCGATCGACATCTCGCTGGGCCTGCGTGGATTTGACGGCAATCACCGTCTTGCTGCGCTCAAAGCCCATCGCACCCAGATTCGCCAAGCGGCGCTCACCTCCGGGATGCTGCACCTCGGCTTGTCCGCCACCGGCATCGGTTGGGTGTTGTGGCTGCCTGGCATCGTCGTCGGCGCGGCCCTGCATACCCAGAGCTGGAACGACGCGAGTGGCTGGGATGCATCCGGCGGACCATTGGCACCTACGCCCGCTCCGGAGTCCGGTGCAGGCGCGCCGGTATGAGGCGGCCTCACGTGCACCTGCCGGCATGCCGGGGCGTCCGGTGACGGCGCAACCGAACCAGTCGCTCGGCCATGGGCTCGAAGTGCTGCACGTGTTGTGTGGCGCCGAGGGTCCGATCGGCAGTCGCGAACTCGCTCGCCGCCTCGGCATGGAGCACACCCGCGTCAACCGGCTGCTCGGCACCATGGCCACGCTCGGCTTGGCGGAGCGCACCGTCGACCGTCGTTACCGTCCAGGTCCGGCGGTGCATGTGCTCGCAGCCAGCGGACTACGCAGTTCGGGGCTGCTGCAGGCGGCGCTGCCGGTCATCCGCGAACTCCATGCGGAAGGTTTCTCCGTCGCTCTCGGCGTGTTGTGGCGCGATCAGGTGTGCTACCTCTACCATGGCAAACCCAACCAACCGCTCGAACGCGGTCTGGCGGGACATCAATTGTTCCCGGCCGCGTGGTCGTCGATCGGCACCATCTTGTGTGCGCAGGACGATCCGGCGTTGGCGACGGAAAAAACCCAGGGCTGGGCGTGGGTCGTGCCACCCAGGAATCCCGATCTGCCCAACGCCCCGCTTGGCGGTTCGATGGCGGCACCGGTCGGTTCGCCGATCGTCGCGGCGTTGGCGATCATCCCCACCGACAAAAGCAACCCCGCGCAGTACGCTGCGCGGTTGTTGCAGGCCGCCGCCGCCATTACCGCCGCGTTGATACCTACCCCGCGTTCGGCATCGACGTCGGCGAAGCCGACGTAACCTGCCCGCCCATGCCTGACCTGTCGCCGGCGGATGTCCTTGGCCCGAACGGGCTGATCGCCCAGTTGATGCCCGCCTATGAAAGCCGTCCACAGCAAGTGGAGATGGCGGACACCGTGGCGCAGGCGCTCACCGATCGCTGCCATGCCATCATCGAAGCGCCCACCGGCGTGGGAAAAAGTTTCGCCTACCTCGTGCCGCTGGTGCTGCATGCATTGAAGACCGGTACCAAGGTGGTGGTCTCCACCGGCACCATCGCGCTTCAGGAACAGCTCATTCGCAAGGACATACCGCTGGTGCAGAAGCTTTTCCCCGAGCTGAAGGCGGTGTTGGTGAAGGGGCGGCAGAACTATGTCTCGCTGCGTCGTCTGCAGTACGCTGCCGGCAACGGCCAGCAGGCGATGTTCGAAACCCGTGAGGAGGCCGTCGCGCTCAAGGAACTGCTGACGTGGAGCGGCGAGACCACGAGCGGCGACCTCGCCGACCTCGGCTACGATCCGCCGCCGCAGGTCTGGCGTCTGGCGCAGTCAGACCGCAACAACTGCCAGGGTCGCAAATGTCCGACGTATGCCGAGTGTTTCTTCTACCAAGCGCGTAAAGAGATGGAGGAGGCGCACCTGCTGGTGGTCAACCACCACCTGTATTTCAGCGACCTGTCGCTGCGGGAAGAACACGCGGCGATCCTGCCAGCGCACAAGGTCGTGGTGTTCGACGAGGCGCACACGCTCGAAGACGTCGCCACCGATCACCTGGGCGTATCGATCACCGAGGCCCAGGTGCGTTGGTTCCTCGACGGACTGTGGAGCCGCAAGAGCAAGGGGCTGTTGTCACGCGACGACTACACCGCCGCGCGCGATGCGGTCGAGGTCGCGCGTGATGCCGGTGAACGCTTCTGGCGCGAAGTCGCACGCTTGGCCGGTGAATCGCAGGACACCATCAAGCTGACCGCGCCGCATCTGATCGAAAATGTCCTGAGTCCATCACTCGAAGCCGTGGCCCAGGCGCTCGATACCTGCCGCGCCCACGTCGGGGACGAAAATGCCCTCAACGAGTTGACCGCCCAGCAGGAAAAAGCGCTGTCGTTCGCAGGTTCGCTGCGCTGGGTGATCGAACAGCAGGGCAAAGATCACGTCTACTACGCGCAGGTGCCCACCGGTCGTGGTTCGCCGTCGCTGTCCGCCAGTCCGTTGTCGGTGGCGGAACTATTGCAGAAGCAGCTCTTCGCCGAGATCCCCACGGTGATCCTCACCAGCGCCACGCTTGCCGCCGATGACAGCGACCGTTTCCTCTTCCTGCGTCGGCGACTCGGACTGGAGGGCGGTCTGGCCAAACGCCTCGACAGCCCATTCGACTACCAGACGCAGGCCAAGCTCCTGCTCAATTCATCACCCATCGATCCTAATTCCGATCGTTTCGAAAAAGCCATGGCGGGTTGGCTGTGCGACTACCTGCTCCAGGCGGAGGGTGGTGCCTTCGTGCTCTTCACCAGCTACCGGCAGCTCAAAGCCGTGCATGACCTGGTGCGTCCAGCGCTCGACCGCGCCAACCGCTTCGTGCTGCGCCATGGTGATGGCATGGGCCGCATGCAGATGCTCGACCTGTTCAAACGCGTAGGCAACGGCGTGTTGTTCGGCACCAGCAGCTTCTGGGAGGGGGTCGATGTGCCTGGGGATGCGCTCAAACACGTGATCATCACCAAGCTGCCCTTCGAGGTACCGAACCATCCGGTTGTCGAAGCGCGCCACCACGACATCAAACGCCGCGGCGGCAATCCGTTCATGGAACGCACGGTGCCTGAGGCGATCATCCGCCTGAAACAGGGTTTCGGTCGCCTGATCCGCACCAAGTCTGATACCGGCACGGTGGCGATCCTCGACCACCGCGTGCTGACCGCAGCGTATGGACGTTATTTCCTGCGCGCACTGCCGGCCTGCGCCACCGAGATGATCCAGCTCGATCAATTCGCCAGCGGGTAGTCGCCCCTGGGACCGTGGGCCCAATGGCGTTGAGCTAAGCGGGAAAAACAGACAACCTAGCCACAAGAAGTAGAATCGCTGCGCGCATCCGTCTTCGACTTCCGGTTCTTCCACCGGAACGAGTTTCTCCCGTACTCGGATCGAACCACACACCGCGTGGGTCGGATGGTTGAAACGGCCAAGGTCTAAAGCGAGGTTGCTCATGCCGGGCCTACGGGGGATGCAGCACCTTTGAGGACACCATGCCCGCGCTGCTACCGAGGAGACCCGGCTTTCATAGTTTTTCCCAGGCAGAAACCGTCCTGGTATGGACGCCATGGCCTTCGTTTGCACGCTGCGCGCGGCATGGACGCGAAACCGCTTATCAACGCACGGCTGCTCATCTGCCTCGCGGTCGGCGGTGTGCTGTCGGGGTTGTCGTTGTTGCTCATCCCCGATCCCATTCAGGCGCGTGCGGTTGCCATTGCCGCGTTCTGTCTGGTGTTGTGGTTGGGCGAAGCGGTGCCGGCGTTTGTTCCGAGTTTTCTGCTGCTTGCTGCCGTGCCGTTGTTCATGAGTGGTCCGACCTATCGACTGTCCTCGGTGATGGGGTGGATGGCGGATCCGGTGCTCGTGTTGTTCCTCGGTGGTTTCACCCTGGGGGTCGCAGCACAGCGGTACGGCATCGATGCGACAATCACCTCGCTGGCGGTACGCTGGTCGGGCGGCCATCGTCTGCGCCTGCTCGCGCTGGTGATGATCGCCACCGCCTGCCTGTCGATGTGGATGTCGAACACCGCGGCGGCGGCGATGATGCTGGCCGCACTCAGGCCGATGATCGGTGGGCTTGATCGCGGCGACGCGTTCCGTGCGGCGATGCTGGTCGGTATCGCGGTGTCAGCCAACCTGGGTGGGATGGCGACGCCGATCGGCAGTCCACCCAACGCCATCGCCGTGGCGTCGCTCAGGGACGTGCAGCCGATCAGTCTGATCAAGTGGATGAGCTTTGGTTTGCCGTGTATGGCGATCTTGCTGGTGGTCGGTTATTTCCTCTTGGTGCTGCGTTACCGCTTGCGCGTGGGTGAAATGACGCCGGTGAACACCGGCGTAGTGCCGATCCGTGGCGGTCGTTCATGGGCGGTGGTGGCAGTGTTCAGCGGCATGGTGCTGGGTTGGTTGAGTGAACCGCTGCACGGCATTCCGGTGCCGGTGATTGCTGCTATTGGCGCCACGGTGTTGTTCGGTTCGGGGTTGCTCGCGCCTGGGGATCTGGGTCGCATCGACTGGTCGACGCTCATCCTCATCGCTGGCGGCTTGGGGCTGGGACAACTGCTCCAGCACTCCGGCAGCATCCACGCCGCGGCGTCCACCGTCGATTGGCATGCTTGGCCATCGGCGGTGCGCGTCGGCCTGTTGGTCGGGGTCGCCGCAGTGATGTCAGGCGTGATGAGCAACACCGCCACCGCGACCATGATCATCCCGCTAGCCTATGCGATCGATCCCTCACCAGCGACGCCGATCCTGGTCGCGCTTGGTTGTTCGCTCGGCATGCCCTTCGCCATCAGCACGCCGCCGAATGCCCTGGTCTCTGGTGAAGGTCTCAAGGTCAGCGATTTGTTGCTGCCCGGAGTGGTGTTCATGGTCCTTGGCACCTTGCTGGTGGCGGTGGCGGGGCCGTTGGTGTTGTGAGCTTCGCGCAGCGAGCGGGCCATCCTGCGCCGCGGGAGACCAGCGACCTCGCCGCGGGAGCGTCAGCGACCTCCCCGCCGCTACGTCCGTTCCTGGTTCAGCAGTTTCCACACCCGCAGCGCTTCGGTCACGCTCCAGGCCTGCGCATCGCAACCGCGCTGGGTGTGCGGTGCGTCGCCATCGACGATCTCCGGCAGGTGGCCGTGACAGCCGTCGGCGAGCAGCCGGTCCATCGACGCGAGGTAGGCCTTGGCGGTGGCGATCGCTTCGGGTGAGAACTCAAGCGCGCGGACGACCGCTTCGCATGCTGCCGGGAAGGTCCACGTCCAGGCCGTGCCGTTGTGGTAGGCCGGTTTGCGGGTGGTGTCCTCATCGCCTTCGTAACGGCCCCAGTAGGGATTCACCGGATCGTTGAGCAGGCGTCCGTCGCTGGCGTGTATCGGTAGCGGTGGATCGAGCGCCAGCGGTGCGAGCGAGCGCAGGGCGCCCGGCACCATCAAGTAGCGCGACGTCGCGACGATGGTGCCACGCGCGCGGTCACCGGTGACCAGGCCGAGTGCGACCAGCAGCACCTGATTCGAACGCAACGCGTTATCGCGCACCGCCTGCTCGGCGGATTGGCCCGATTTGGCGATCAGCAAGTCGGCGTAGTAACCGCGCTCCTCGATCCAGTAGCGCCGTTCGATGGTCTCCTGCGCACGATCGGCCAGCGCCCACCACGGTTCGTCGAGCGCCGGCAGGTCGAGCTTCTGCAGTTGGCGCAGCAGGCGGACCCACAACGCCTGGATCTCGATCGGATAGCCTTCGCGCGGCGTGCCGGCGGGATGGTTGGTGTCCATCCAGGTGAAATGCGACGGGCTGAAGACCAGGGCGCTGGGACGATCGACGTACACCCCGGTGGCGGTGCCGGTGAGGTGGCCGCTGGCGATCCCCAGCAGCACGTCGGCGATGGTGCGGCCGTTCGCATCCACCGGAGTGCGATAAAGTTCCGGGCCGATGATCGCGGCGAGGTCCTCGCACACCACGCCGTACCACAACGGAGCGTCACTGGTCTCGCGGTTCGACGCATCCTCGCCGTGGATGCAATTGGGCAGCGTACCGCCCTGCTCGAAACGGCCGAAGGTGATCAGCAGATCCTTGACCTCGTCGATCATCCCGGCGGCGATCATGCCGCGGGCAGCGATCAACGAGTCGCGGCCCCAGTCGAGAAACCATGGATAACCGGCGATAACGGTTTTCAGTCCATCACGGCGCACCACAAAGGCTGAAACGGCACGCACCAGAGCGCGACCGAAATGATCTTCTGCCGCCAGCCCGCTGCGTTGTTCGATGCGGGCAATCTGCGCCCCACGTTCGCGGGTGAAGGCGGCGACCAGCGCGTCGGACGGCGGCTCCGCATCCGCGCAGGCCACCAGCGTCACGTCGGCACCATGTGCGAGCGGTAGTTCGAACCAGCCGGGGCTCCAGGCGTCGCCGTTGGGCGTCTGTCCGCGCCCCGCTTCGATCGGATGCGGGATGCCGGTACACCACTCCGCTTCATGGTGGTACTCGCCGCCACTGGCGGACACCAGCAGCCGGCGGTCGTCCGCGGGGGTGAAACGGAAGCCCAGACGATCAGTCAGGGCATGGCTGTGACGAACGAAGTGGTGGTTGGTCGCATCGCTGCGCCGAGTCTCGGCGTGGAAGGAACGGTCCTCGATGTCGACGCGCACGGTCACCGCGACCGGATGGTGATCGGGCAGATCGCGCCCGGTGTGCGTCGCGCTCGCCGGACGGCTGAAGCGCAGCACCGTGGTGTTGCGACCTTCGAGCATGTCCGCTTCCAGGCGGATGGTGACCGTGCGGTTGTCACCGGCGTTGGCGACAAAGGTCCAGGTCGCGGGCGGCCCGGCGGTGAACTCCACCAGGTTGTGCCCGTCGAGTGGCGTGATGAAACCGTCGGCGTTGATCCATGCGCGGGCGCGTTTGACCAGCACGTGACGATCGCTCGGCACCCGCGCATGCAGGTTGGCGCCCAGCAGGCAGTCGTATTTCGAACTGATGGTCCCCAGATCGACGCGCATCCTCGCCATGCCACCGATACCATTGGTCAGCAGCACCAGTCCGTCTGCGGGCTTGCTCGACGTGACGCGTGGTGCGGCATCGAGAAAACGCACCTGTCCGACCGCCTGACGCCCTTCGTCGGCGTAACGCTCCAGCAGCAGGGTGGCGTCGCCGTGGAAGGGTGGCCTGGGGATGCAGGCAATGTGGCCGTCGGCCACCGGCACTGAACGATGGACACAGGCGCTGCGGCCCTGGGCGTCGCGCAGGGTGATGCCGAAGGGCGAAGAGTCGTGGATCAGCAGCGCATGCTGATCGGGGACCGGGGTGATGCGTTTGAGATCGCGCAGGCTCCAGGCCACCGCACGGGGCGGTGCACGATCGGCCATCACCTGCTCCAGGGCGGCGAGCAGATCGCGCCGCGCCAGCGCGTGATCGAGGCGTGACAGGCAGCCGACGAATGCGCGGGCACGCTGATGCAGCAACTCCGCCAACACGCGCCAGTCGTAGGGGCCGATGTCCTCGACGTCGAGGAAATGTCCGATCATCCAGATCGCCGCCGCGGCACGTGCCCGGCTGGCACGGTAGGTCTGTCCGGCCATGCCACGTGGTTCGGCGGTGAGCGACAGGCAGCGGCATTCCCCAGGCGCAAGGTCGATCACCACCTGGTCGCCGGTTTCGCGTACACTGATGCTCTGCCCGGTGAGCAGATCGAGCAGCGGACGTCCGAGTTGATCGAACTCTGCGCGCGCAAGCTGCGCCTGACCGGTATGGCGCACGTCGAGATTCGCCAGGACCACCACGTGATCGACGCCTTCGAAGCTGTCGCGCCGCAGGGCATAGACCTGGGCGTGATCGCCGGACAACCGGGTCAGGCGTGCACCATCGAAGAAACACGGATGGTCGGCCACCAGCCGGCACAGGTGGGCGAGTTGATCGACGATGTTGTCATGCGCGCCCCAGTTGAGGCCGCGGCATTCGTGCACGTCGATTTTCTCGCTCGCCAGCCACTCCACACCACAGGTGAAACCGAATGCGCCGCAGGTGCTGGTCAGCGCGCTGAGCTGGTTGCGCAGCAGCGACCACGCCTTGCCACCCTTGGCCAGACGGTCGTTGTCATGGGTCTCGCTGTAATGTACCAGCACGCCGACGCGCTGCGACTGCGCATGGGCATGGTCGAGGTAGGTCGCGACCTCCCGGCCGGAGTAGTTCTGGAACAGTTCGCTGTACGCCCATTGCATGCCGCCTTCGGTGAGCAACGCCTCGGTCGCCGACCACGCACCGCCCAACCCTTCGAGCAGGAACACCGTGTCGGGGAATTCCTGACGCACGCGCGCGGTGATGTACTGCCACGCCTGCTTCGGCACCATATATCCGGCATCGCAGCGGAAACCGTCGACGCCGCGGCGACACCAGGTGAGGAAGGCTTCGGCGCACACTTCCCATAAGGGCACGTTGTGGTGCTGTTCCAGTTCGACCAGATCACCCCACACGGTTCCCCACGCCCCAGGACTCTTAAAGGTGCCGTCGGGTTTGCGCAGGAACCATTCCGGATGGTCTTCGAGTAGTCGCGAGCCCCAACCGGTGTGGTTGATCGCCAAGTCGATGATCACCTGCGCACCTTTGAGGTGCGCGGCGTAGGTCAGTTCGCGGAACTGATCGACCGCAGTGGTGCGCTGGTCGAACACCACCAGCGCCGGATCGATGCCGGTCAGATCAAGCGCGGCGTAGGGACTGCCGTAACGCCCCATGCGCGCGTAGGTCGTCGGCGTCGGGCACACCGGCAGCAGGTGGAGGATCTTGCAGCCCAGGCGATCGACGATGTGCGGGATCTGCGCGGTCAGATCGCGCAACGTTCCCGACTGCGGGATGAGAGTGTAGCCATGGCGGTCAAAGGCGGCGTACTGTTCTTCCAACAGGCCATGACGTGTGGTGCGGTGGTGCTTGGTCGCGCCGAACACCCGGGTGAAGGCGCAGTAGATGGTGTTGGCGCAGCGCAGGATGTCGGGGTGGACGCTCAGTCCGATGTCATCGCCGCCGGGCCAGTGCTGTTTGCCGCGTTCATCGATGGCGTAGGGCTTCACCCGCACATAGCCGACGCGGGTGAGCGCCAGTTCCAGCACCCACTCATCACCCTGCTTCATCATCGGGATGTCGCGCCAAGAGGCACCACCGTAGAGCTGGCCACCGCCGCGCGTCGCTACCAGTTCGTCGCGTTCGCTGATCGCACGTCCCAGGTTGGTGCGCACCATGCCGCGCCAACCCGTGGGCAGGCTGCCATCGGCGATCTTCAGGGTGAAGCGGACACGATCGCCGATGAACCCCACCAAGCGGGCGCCAGGCGCGGGAGACATGAGCAGATTCGGCATCGGCAGGAGCTCCCAGGTGCAGCGGTCAGGGATGACTGCCCGCTAGGCATCCGAGTGTGGATGGCGACCGTGGTCAGCAAGTCTGCACCTCTCAACACCGGCACCCGGACGGGCGCAACGTCGATCAGTGTTGCACGGCCGATTCATGCCGCTGCAGGGTGAGGTTCTGCGCGAACTCACCGATGCCGTCGAAGACGTGCGCACGGGCGGTGGTGAGGGCGATCTGGATGGTGTCACCCACGCTCACGCGGTGGTGCGCATCACATTTCATGGTCAGGGTGCCGTCACCGGAGCCATAGCGTAGGTAGACGTATTGATGGTCGCCCATCAGTTCGATCAGTCGCACTTGTGCAGCAAGGACGGTGGCGCCAGCGGCCGCCGGGACGTAGGTGGTGTTGGATAGGTGTTCTGGCCGCAGCCCGAGGCACACCTGCCGGCCAAGGTGGGCGTCGAGCGCAGCGGTGTGCGGCGTGGCGAGGGCGATCGCCGTACCGCCATCCGGCACGAAGCTCCAGCCATCCGCTTTGCGCAGTGAACCGTCGAGGAAATTCATCACCGGCGTACCGATGAACCCGGCGACGAAACGGTTCTTCGGGAAGTCATAGATCTCGGTCGGCGCCGCGACCTGCTGGATCTCGCCGTTCGACATCACGGTGATGCGGTCTCCGAGCGTCATCGCCTCGATCTGGTCGTGGGTGACATAGACCATGGTGGTTTTCAGACGCTGTTGCAGGGTCTTCAACTCATAACGCATATCGGCGCGCAGCTTGGCGTCGAGGTTCGACAGCGGCTCATCGAAGAGGAACACCTGCGGCTCGCGCACGATCGCGCGGCCAAGGGCGACGCGCTGGCGCTGACCACCGGACAATTGTTTCGGGCGTTTACCGAGTTGCTCGGTAAGCGTCAGCAGTTTGGCGGCGGCCTGGACCTTCTTTTCGATCTCAGCCTTCGGGACTTTTCGCAGTTTCAGGCCATAGGCCATGTTCTCGTACACCGTCATGTGCGGGTAGAGCGCGTAGTTCTGGAACACCATGGCGATGTCGCGGTCCTTGGGCTCCACGTCGTTGACCAGACGGTCGCCGATGCGGATCTCGCCAGAGGTGACTTCCTCCAGGCCCGCGATCATGCGCAGCGTGGTGGTCTTGCCGCAGCCCGATGGTCCCACCAGGACCATGAACTCCTTGTCGCGGATCGTCAGGTCGATGCCCTTCACCGCGCGGAAACCGTTGTCGTAGACTTTTTCCAGACGAGTGAGAGCGATACCGGCCATGCGTGGGACGATAGGGCGGGTCCGGAAGTCCGGAAGTCCGGAGTCCGGACTTGGCAAAGAGAACACCGAGGCCCAGAGCACCAGAGGATGCACCCGATGAAGTCTTCCTCAGGTGCTCTGGGTCTCGGTGTTCTATCTCGGATCGATCAGGCGCTCGGCAACTCCAGCACGAACGCCGCGCCGCCGTCTGCGGGCGCTTCGCAGCGCAGATCCCCGCCGAGTTGCCGTGCCAGCCGTTGGCTGAGGGCGAGTCCGAGTCCAATCCCAGGCGCACTGGTGGCAGCCTCGGCGGCGGATTTGGCGAAGGGCGTGAACAACCGGCGGCGCAGGTCGGGGGCGATGCCGGGGCCGTGGTCGCGCACGGTGAAGGTCACCAGTCCGGCTTGACGCGCGACCGTCAGGTGCAGACGGCGATCGTTGGCAGCAGCGGCGTACTTGCAGGCGTTGTCGACCAGATTGACCAGGATGCGTTCGATCGCCTGCGCTTCACCACGTACGGCCAGCGGTCGGACGTCAGCGGAGACGTCGATCACTAGGTCCAGGCCGACGCGCTGAGCGCGTTCCTTTAGGCGGCTTTGCATGCCATCGATGAGCACGGCGATGCCGAGGGCGACGGTCGGCAACGAGGCGCGCTCCAGACGCGCATACCCCAGGACGTTCTCCACCAGATGGCCGAGCCGTTCGGCTTCCGAGCGCAGGGTGTCCAGGCAGCGTTGGCGTTCAGCCTCGTCGACCACGTGGCCTTCGGCGAGCAGATCGGTGTAGAGGCGGAAGGTGGTCAGCGGCGTGCGCAGTTCGTGGGTCACGGCGGAGACGAACGCACCGCGCCGTTCGCTGAGCGCCAACGCGCCGCCAAGCAACACGCCGCCGGCGACCAGCGCGGCGATGACGCCAGCCCAGGCACCGAGCAGCGGCAGATTGGATGCGGGTGGCGGATCCTGCCAGTCGGGCAGCGCGGTGCCGGGTGTCAGCAGCAGCGGCAGCGTGGCGAGGCGATGTGGTTGCGCCCCGGCAGTGGTCACCGGCACCAGATCGGCCTCTGGCAACAGATCGCGGATGCTGCCGAGCAATTGTTTGCGGATCAGTGGCCAGTCGAGCCAGCAGGCTTGCAGCCAGTCGCCGGTGCCAACGCGCACACGTCGCGCGAGCACCAGTACACGTTCAGTACGGTCGCCAAGCCACAGGGGACGCATGATCTCAGCGTGGAGGGTGGTGTTCGGATCAGGTTTGATCGGGATGCCGTTCATGCGTATGGCATCGTTGAAGTTCTGCGCGTAGTCGCCTTGTTGGACTTCCTGCCGGTTCGCCGCCTCCTGCGTTTTGGTGGTCATGGACTGAAAGCTGCTGTTGCGCGCCACCAGTTCCTTGCCGCTGCGTGAGCCATACGAGAAGGAGCCTTGTTGTACGGCCGGCTGATCTGCTGGCTGTCCTCCGCGAAACAGCGCAAGACGTTCAGTGGTGGTCTCGCTCAACGTGGCCGGGTCGGCAATCAGGGCGGCATCCAGCCCGTCCCTGGTGACGCGCTTGGTGAAATCGGCCAAACGCTCCGACGCGGTGGTGACCTGCACCGCCGAGCAGAGCAACGGGACCGCCGCTTGCCGCAATTCTCCGACCGGGATCTGTGGCGAGGTTGCCACGCCATCAGCGGCGTATTGGACGTGCAGCAAGACCTCCTCGGTCTCCAGCCCAAGCAAGGGCGAGGGGACGATCACCTCCCCTTGTTTGTAGTTGTCGAATCCTTTGCCCAGCGCACCGGTCGCGGGATAAAACGCGTTGTAGGCCAGATACGGACGACCTGCTTCGCGTGCGATCACCGTCGCCAGGCGCGAGTCCATGCGCCACAACGCCAGACGTGCGGTGTCATCGGCAAAGGCGGCGCGTTCGGCACGACGTTCCGCTGCGTGACCGGCACAGACGGTGGCGGTGAACCAGCCCATCGCCGCCAGCACCACGGTGACGGCGAGCGCATAGCCGATCCACCACCAACGCGCGTTCATGCCGACCTCGCTGCGAGCATGTAGCCGGTGCCGCGCACCGTCAGCAGTACCGCCGGGGTGTCGCCATCATCGCGCAGCTTCTCGCGCAGGCGCGCCACCTGCATGTCGATGGCGCGGGTCGACAGACCCTTAGGATCGAGCCGCCAGACGCGCGTGAGGATCTCCTCGCGCGAGATCGCGCGTCCAGGATTGGCGGCGAGGTAGGCCAGTAGCTCTGCCTCGCGCTCTGACAACTCACTGCGCTTGCCATCGCTGAAGCGCAGTTCGCGACGATTGAAATCGGCACAGCCACCGGGGATGGCCAGCTCTGCCACCGGTGATGCTCGTTCAGGTGAACGACGGAGCACCGCCTCGATACGCGCGAGCAGTTCCTTCACGCTGAAGGGTTTGACCACGTAGTCGTCAGCACCTAGTTCGAGCCCGCGTACGCGGTCGCGTTCATCGCCCAGCGCGGTGAGGATGATCACCGGCAGCGTCGGTTGCTCGCGGCGGATCTGTGTCAGTAGTTCTAGGCCGGTTGCCCCTGGAAGCACCAAGTCGAGCAGCACCAAGTCGCAGGTCGCCTGGGTGATCATGGTCCGCGCCTTATGACCATCGCTGCATTCGATCGCCGCATAGCCGCCAGAACGCACCGCCATCACCACCCCGTGGCGAATGGCGGCATCGTCTTCGATCACCAACAGGGTGCGTGTGGCCATGGTAGCGTTCTATCTGGTCGAGCGTTGGGAAACAGCGGAGAAAGGGCAGCAACAAGAGGAACGGAGGAACGGAGGGGAGACACGGGCAAAGCCGTCATCGGTCTTCAGTCCGCCCCTATTTCTCCATTCCTCCGGTTCGGTTGGTCCTTTTCCGATAGCCGCTCAGTCGATCGCGAAGACCACGCCGATGCGGATTCACCAGCAGGGCTCGTTGAGCCATCACGGGAAGAGGAAGCCGCGGCGTTTCGCTTGGTCACGTACACTGGCGATTATTGCATCGTCCAGCGCAGGTGCGTCGACGTTGCGTTTTGTCGCCAGGAAACGTTCGCGTTCGAGCGACAGCAGTTGGATGCGCTCCTGAATTTTGCGCCGCTCTGCCAGCTTGCCGGCGACATACGCCGTACGCTGTTGCGGTGTCATCGCGCGCATGCCTTCCGGCAGATCGGCCAGCGCCATCGCTGCCAGATCGACCGCCTTGCATTCGACGGCATCAACCAGATCCCAGTGGTCATTGCGGTAGTTCGCGTTGGCCTTGCACACCGCGCGGCTGGCGAAGCTGCCTTGCGACAGGCTGGAGGAATTGGCGTCCTGCACCATCTGCCGTGCGGCACCTTCCTTGCCGGCATGACCGTAGGCGAGGTAGGTGCCGTTGATCTCCAAACCGAGACGCGCCAGTTCGTCATCTTGTGGTGCCGGGATCACCACCAGCGCGCGCTGCGTGTCGATGGCGTTGAAGGTGCCACCGGCAAGCTGCGCGCCGTCCTGCCAACCACTGGAGATGCCTTCGTCGCGCTGGCCGCAGAAGATGGTGTTGATGACGATGCCCTGGGCGTTGGCGGCTTCGATCACTGCCGGGCGGTAGTCGATCACGCCCTGGGTGAAGGGTTCGTTGCCCGCCACGATCATCACTTTGAGATCGCTGGCGCGCGTGCTCCACGACAGGCCACGGCTCGCTGCGCGGATGGCCGCTCCGCAGTATTCTTCGCCGCCGCGGGTGGTCAGGGCGAAGAGTTGCTCCGACACGCGGTCGAGATCGGTGGTGAAGGGCAACACCTGACGCAGGTGTTGTTCGGCGGCGGGGATGGTCGCCTTGCCGTATTCATAGAGCGCGACCTGGAGCACCGGCCGGCGTCCACCGTGGGTCGCCGGCCCCAGGCTGTTGACGATCGCCCACAACTGGCTGCGCGCTTGATTGATCAAACCATCCATGCTGTTGCTGGTGTCGAGCAACAGCGCGATCTGGATCAGTGGTGCTTCATCGACGGCAGGGACCGACCGCGGTGCTGGAGTTGGGTCCTGCGGCTGAAGTCGGAACGCGACGTTGGCGTTCGGCGCGAGCATCATCGTCTGCGCCGCCGCCCGCTGTGCCGCTGTCGGGGTGGACAGGCCGTATTGTTGCTGATCGGCAGCGTTCACCATTGGCGACGCGAGGGTCGCCAGCAGGAGTGAGGGGAGAAGGGTGATGGCGCGCATGGGAAGCCTCCGTGATGGCTGCCATGCTGTCGCTGCCGCTCGGGGCTTGTGTAACGGGTGTGTAATTCGTCGTTGGCTGGCTTCAGACCAATAGAGGTAAGCTGAAGACAGCAGGATTTAACAAGAGGAACGGAGACACAGAGGAAATCAGTGGACGGGTTGAATGACTGCCTCCCTTCTTCTCCGTTCCTCCGTTCCTCTTGTTCAGTCGGTTTCGTCTCGCGTGAGCATTTGCGTGACCGTGATGGATCTCAGCCATCGCCCGTTCCATCACGATGATGGAATGGCACCGCCACCACCTGGTGGTCGTCCTCATAGGTGATGTAACCCGGATTGGTGCAGGTCAGGCGCTCGACCTCGATCCCGTAGGTACGCAGCAGGTCGACCATCGCCTCGGCGTACTTCAGGCATTGAGCGGCGTCCGAGCGGAACCAACTGATGGCGATCGGCCGCCGCAACCAGCCATGGGCGCTGTTGCGCCAACCATCCTTCCAGTGTGAGAAACGTCGTGGTTGCGCCAGGTTGGCATTGAACCACGCCCGCAATCCAGTCAGGCGCCGATGATCACCCGCCGGCAGGCGACGGTTGTTGATCATGTCTGCTGCCAGTTGGAAAATGCCGAGCGGTTGCCCGGAGTTGGGGTCGAGTTCCTTGCCAGCGAAGCGGATCAGTTCCCGCGGCCGGTCATAGGCCAGGTGTGGTTCATGACGCCAACGGAAACGTCTGCGCCGGGACATGGATCAGGTACCAGCCTGGGGATCGTTGTATTTGCGGTTCGAACCCTTGAAGCCGTCGACCGGATACTTGACGCGGGCTTTGGCCAGTTTGCGCGTGAACGCCGCGGTTAGGTCGACACCGCTGCGGTCAGCTAGGCGGATCAGCAGGGTCAGCACGTCCGCGAGTTCATCCGCCCAGTCGTCTTCCTTGCCGACCGGGATCGCCGGATCGTTATCGCCCTGCCAGCGGACGATTTCAGCGACCTCGCCGACCTCGCCGACCAGGGCGAGCAGCAGATTCCGTGGTGAATGGAACTGGTTCCAGTCGCGCTCCTCGGCGAACTGGGCCACTTCTTTGCGGAGGTCTTCGAAGTCACGGGAGGTGAAGGGCATCTGGGAGGGTCCGAAGGGAGGGTACGAGGGTACGAGGGTACGAGGGGTACGAGGGGTACGAGGGGTACGAGGGGTACGAGGGGTACGAGGGGTACGAAGAGTCGGTGCCGTGTGGGATGGTGTACGGATCAGAGGCGCAAGAAAACGCGCATTCCTGCTCGGAAGCGCTACTTGCCAACCAAGGATTCCGTCGCCAATACTCCCGACCCTTCGTACCATTCGTACCCTTCGTACCCCTCGTCCCCTTCGTCCCCTTCGTCCCCTTCGTCCCCTTCGCACCCTCCGACCCTCGGACCAGCCCCAATGCCAACCATCGTGACCTTCGGCGAACTGATGCTGCGGCTGAAGCCCCCAGGGTTTCTACGCCTGCCCCAGAGCACCAGCCTGGAGGCGACCTTCGGCGGCGGCGAAGCCAATGTCGCGGTGTCGCTGGCGCTGTTCGGTCACCAGACGCGGTATATCTCGGCCTTCCCGGCCAATCCCATCGGTGACTGGGCCATCGGTGAACTCCGCCGTCATGGCGTCGACACCAGTCACGTGCTGCGTCAGGGGGAACGGCTCGGCATCTACTTCCTCGAAGCCGGTGCCAGTCAGCGTGCGTCGAACGTGATCTATGATCGTTCTGGTTCAGCCATCGCGGCGATCCAACCCGGACAGGTGCCGTGGACGACGGTATTCGCCGGCGCGCAGTGGTTCCATCTGACCGGTATCACGCCGGCGCTCAGCGACAGCGCGGCGGCGGCCAGCCTGGAGTCGCTCAAAGCAGCGAAGGCTGCCGGGCTGACCACCAGCATGGACCTCAACTACCGCAAGAAGCTGTGGTCACCGACCAAGGCTGGTCAGGTGATGGCGACGCTGATGCCGTTCGTTGATGTCGCCATCGCCAACGAGGAGGACTGCGAAAAGGTCTTCGGCATCAAGGCCGGCGCGACGCAGGTGGCGAGCGGCGAACTCCAGCATGCCCAGTACCTTGATGTTGCGAGACAGATGTTCGCGCGTTTTCCCAACCTGACCCACGTCGCCATCACCCTGCGCGAGAGCCACAGCGCCAGCCACAACGGCTGGAGTGGCGTGCTGGTCGACCAGGCCGGACATTCCTTCAGCCGGCATTACGACCTCGCCATCGTCGACCGCGTCGGTGGCGGCGACAGTTTCGCTGCTGGCCTGATCCATGCCCTCGCCACCGGCAAGGACCGCGCGCAGGGAATCGAATACGCGGTCGCCGCCAGTGCTTTGAAGCACAGCATCAGCGGTGATTTCAACCTGGTCTCACTCGCCGAAGTCGAAGCCCTCGTCGGCGGCAATGGCAGCGGCCGCGTGCAACGCTGACCGCATGAGGCGCGAGGTTTGACTGCGGCAGGTGGTGGCATCTTGCGCCCTCCACCGTTGCTGCATGGTTGGCGGGACACGGAGGCCCCATGAGTAACGACGATGCCTTTTCCGGTTGGCAGATGAAGGCGATGCTGGCGGTCATCGGCCTGTTTTTGATGTCGCTGTACTTTTCCGTCACCGAGATGCGTTTTTGGATTTCCGGCACCAACGCCGAGGTCGAGATCCACGATATCTACAAGACTTCCAGCACCAGCCGGCGTAACCGCCAACCGTTGATCGGAACCCGTTTCTATCTGCCGCCGGTCCAGGATGGCATTCCCCTGGAGGCCGCACTGGAGTTCCCCGACTCCTGGAGCCCGCCCGAAGGTCGCAAGATGTGGGTGACCTACATCCCCGGCAGCAGCCCGGTGAAGGTACGCCCACGCGGCGAGCAGAACCTGATTTGGCCGCTGATCTTCTTCGGCATGGTCGGTGCCGTCGGATTCATGGGGTGGAAGGTCTGGCAGGAGGTCAGCGCCGACACCGAGAAGGACCGGCGCTCACGGAAACACTGAGATCAAGGCGTCGATGCCGTTGCGAGGTACTTGCGCATCACCGCCATCTGCGGCCGGTCGCTGCCGTCCTTGGCGGCGTCCAGCGATAGGTGGTTCTCACCGAACCACGTGCCGCCGCCCCAGTAGGTGCCGCCGATGCCTTCGGCTTTGAGTTTCGCCACGAAACGGTCGAGCACTTCAATCCACCGTGGATCATCGCGCGGGACGCCGAATTCACCGAGGAACCCGCGCGCACCCCGTTCCTTCAACCACGCGATGTACGCCTCCAGCCGCTGGACGCCGACATCGGGATGGGCCTTTTCCTCGTCGTAGCTCTTCTTGTAGGTGCCGGAATTGTCACGGTCGAAGTACTGGTGCGCTTCGTACGCGAAGTTGTTGCCCGGATCGGTGATGACCAGATTGGCGTTGGCCTTGACCCAACTGTGCGCGCCGCTCCAGGAATCGCCAGGCACCAGGATGAGTTTCTTCAGGTCCGATGCGCGCACGCCGTCGACCGCGAGTTGCGCGGTCTTGGGCCACGTGCCCTTGGTGCCGTGGGGTTCGTTCATCAGGTCGTAGGCGATCACCGCCGGTTCATCGGCGTAACGTGCGGCGAGTTTCGTCCACAGGTCCTTGAGCGCTTCGCCGGGCACCTCGTCGCCCACCAGCTTGCCGTGGTAGCGGCAGTAGTTGTGCGGCTCAATGATCAGGCCCATGCGCCGTTCGCGTGCGGCGGCAATGGTGGCATCAAGCAGGGCCAACTCCTTGTCAGCGAGGGGGCCCATGGCTTCCGGCTGGATGCGTTCCCACTTGAACGGCAGGCGGATCAGGCGGATGCCTTTGTCGTTGTAGTAGTCGAGCGTCTTGCTCGCCGGCCACGTGTAGTCGCGGTTGTGCAGTCCACCGACCGCCTTGCCGTACTCCGCGCCGCTGAGGTTGACGCCGAAGTCAGCGATGGTGGGGAAGGGCCGCAGATCGGTGGGCGCGACCGGCGTGGACTCGGCCGTGTGGGTTACGCTGGCGAACAGGCACAGGATCAACAGACGCAGGGGCATGCGATGACTCCGCTGAGGAACCGTAAAAACGTGGGATTTTGTCGGCTGGGACGTCATCAGCACACGTCAGACACGTGGCTGGACGACGGATCGGCTCAGGTCTTCGCGCGGAGCACGCGCAGTGCCGACTGCGTCACCGGTTCGACGTAGCGCGACAGCGGGCCGGGGACGCGCTCGTAGAGCACGTAGACGGCGGTTTCCAAGAAGATGCCGATGACTGCGGCGGCGAGCAGGAACTCCTCGCCTTTCGCCGCTTTTGGGATGTCGCCCTTGGCTGCGGCGTCGCGCACCAGATCGGCGACCACATCCTGCGGCATGCGCTGGCCCGGCGGGATGCTCTTGGCCAGTTCGTGCTGGACCAGCAGGACGAAGCGGAAGACCTGCGGGTGTTCGTCGTAGAGCTTGTAGGCCGCACGGCAGGCGCCACGCACCTTGCCTTCCAGCGTGGTCTCCTTGGCGATGGCGCTTTCGAGCAGCTCGCGCACATCGCCCATATGCTCTTGGAAGAGCGCGGTCACCAGCGCCTCTTTGTTGGCCCAGTGGCGATAGAGTGCGGCTTCGCTGCAACCCGCGTGTTTGGCGATCTCGCGGATACCGGTGCCGTGCACACTCCGCTCGACGAACAGTTCGAGTGCGGCCTGTTTCAGCGGTTCACGTGCTTTGGGCGGACGGGCCATGGGTGGGGAGTATGGGTTGCCTGGGATTCGCTACAAGACGCTCGCTCACATATCCCAAGACGGTAGATCAGGAGCATGCGTGGGTACCTGTTCTTGGCGATGCTGTGCCTCTCTCCATTGGCTGCCGCGGAAGCACCGCAGGAACTGGTGGTGGTGAGTTGGAATGTGCCGGCGGATCCCAGCGAACGCGAGCGCCGCCTGCCGGTGTTGCTCGCCGCCTTGCGTGACGCCCATGCGGATGTCATCGCGGTGCAGGAGGCCACCACCTGGTTCAGTACCGCCCTTGCCGACCAGCCCTGGGCCAAGGATCTGCGTCGCGTGCCGGTCGTGGCCGATCAGGCCTTTCCCGGTGGTCTGGCAGTGTTCACCCGTCTGGCGGTGGTACGCGCCCAGGTGGTTGAGATCCCCAGCGACATGGGGCGTCGTGGCCTGCTGGTGGAATTGTCAGTGGGACAGTCGTCAGTGGCTGTCGGCGTGGTCCATCTCGACAGCCACCTGGAGGACGGGCCCGTGCGCAGTCGTCAGTTGCAGGCGATGGGGCGTGCGTTCGCTGCTCACCAACACGCGGTACTGCTGGGCGATTTCAATTTCGGTGATGGCGCTCGTGAAGAACAAGATGTGCCACCTGGTTTCGTCGATGTGTGGAGGATGCTGCATCCGGGCGAACCCGGATTCACCTGGGACATCGAACGCAGCCCGATGGCGCGGCGTGGATCATTCCCTGATGAGCCGAGTCGCCGGCTGGATCGCGTGTTGGTGCGTTCCCCACACTGGCGCGCGACGGCGATGTCGTTGCTGGGAACTGAACCGGTACCGGACACCAATGGCCAGGTCTTCCCGTCGGATCACTTCGGCGTGCGGGTGGTGCTTCGCGCCCCGTGAAAATGGATGTCCTCACCGTGCAAGTTGAACTGGCCAGCCGGTTGCATCTGCACATCCTGGCTGTCATCAGCTGGGCCGGATAGCGCGGGTTCGACGAAACAGCGGTCGCAGAGCCAGCAAATGCTTGTCTTTACCTTTCGCGCTCGGCACCATTAATCTGCCTCGGTCGCGCTCCTATGGTTTTTTCTCCGTCCAAGGGAAGACGCATGTTCGACTTTTTCAGAAATCCCGAACTGGTCGAAGGGTTGCTCCTTGGATTGCGGGATGGTTTGGCGATTCTGGACAAGCGCGGCGCCAAGGTATTCGTCAATGATGCCCTATGCCAGCTCACCGGCTTTACGCGCGAGGAATTGATCGGGGCCATTGCGCCCTTTCCGTATTGGCCGCCCGAGGAATATGCCGTCATTGGCGCGGCGTTTCAGCGCACACTTGCGGGTGAGGCCACGACCTTCGAACTGGTGTTCTTCCACAAGAACGGCGAACGCTTTCCGGCCCTGGTATCTCCGTCTGTTCTCAGGGATAAAGATGGTTCACCAGTTGGGTACGCAGCGACCGTCAAGGACATCAGCGAACGGAAACGGCTTGAGAACGCGGTGGTCGAATCAGAACAGCGGTGGCGCTCCATCGCTGAGAATCCATTCGATTTCGTCACTGTGATCGATCGTGACTACCGCTACGTCTACGTGAATCATACCGCGCCGGGCATTTCACGTGAGTCGCTGATCGGTAAAGTAACGCCCTTCGACTTCACTGCGCCAGAGCATCACACCGCGATGCGCCAAGCCTTCGATATCGCCCTCAACGAGGAGCGATCGGCCAGTTACGAATCATATTCTCCGCAGCTTGACCAATGGTTCTCGAACATTGTCGGTCCGATCCGGGAAAAGGGTCAGATAACTTCGATTTCTTGTCTGACGCGCGAGATCACGGCACAGAAGCGTGCTGAGGAGGCCTTGCGCCGGTCGGAGCATCAGTTGCGCGAGTCGCACAAGATGGAAACCGTGGGTACGCTTGCCGGCGGCATTGCCCACGACCTCAATAATATCCTGACGCCGATCCTGGCGCACTCGGATCTGGCGCGTCGTGCTGTGGCGCCGTCCCACGCCTTGCAGCCCTCTCTGGTTGCCATCTACGACGCGGCGCTCAGGGCGCGCGATCTGGTGAAGCGGATTCTGCTGTTCAGTCGCAGGCAGGAACCGCAGAAACAGGTGATCGATCTGGGCGCACGCATCCATGAGAGTGTGAAGCTGTTCACTGCGACCTTGCCGACGACGATTTCGATCACGCTCGATCTTCCGTCGGCGCCGCTGTGGGTGTTGGCAGATCACACCCAGATCGATCAGGTGCTCGCAAACCTCGCAACCAATGCCCATCACGCCATGCGTGATTCCGGCGGCAGGCTTTGCTTCTCGGTGCGTGAAGTATCCGTGTCGGCGAGCGCTACGGATGCCATGCCACCAAGCGGAGATGGACGTTATGCCGCGTTGGCCGTGACGGATTCCGGAGTGGGTATGGATGAGGAGACGCAACGACGCGCCTTTGACCCATTCTTCACGACCAAGCCGACAGGTTCGGGCACGGGGCTGGGACTGTCGATCGTGCACGGGATCGTGCGTGAACATGGTGGCGATGTGACGGTGTTCAGTGCTCCCGGCAAAGGCGCGACCTTCACCGTGCGGCTGCCGATCACTCAGGTCGCGGACGCTCGTCCTGCTGCCGAGGTTGGACAATCGAAGGTTGATGGACGGCGACTGCGGGTGCTGTGCGTGGACGACGAACTCGCAGTCGCTCAGGTCGTGCAGGATGTGCTCGAGTCCTGCGGCCACCAGGTGACGGTGCTGACGAGTCCCGTTCAGGCGCTTGACGTATTTCGCCGTGACCCGCACGCATTTGATCTGCTCATCACTGATCAAACGATGCCGCAGATGAGAGGGACTGATTTGATCGCGGCGATCCGTTCGCAGCGACCGGAACTGTCCTGTGTGCTGATGACTGGATTTGACGACGACGATACCATTCGGCGTGCGCGTGATCTGGGCGTCACTGAGATCCTGACCAAGCCGTTTCCCATGGACTCACTGGTGGCTGCTGTGCACCAAGCGGGTCACTCGCGTGAGTGAATGCCCAGGTTCCGGGGGGACTGACGGTCAGGTGTTCCCGTCGGATCATTTCGGGGTGCGGGCGGTGCTTAGGGCACCGTAACAACTACGCGAACAAGGAACTGATATGAGACTGTTCATTCTGATCTTCTTTGCTGCGACCATCGAGGGAGTCGAAATCGCACAGCTTCCAAAGGAGGTCACCATCGATTTCAAGGAGATCCTCGCAGGGAAGGAATATGAGGCCTTCAACATTGGTTATGTGACCGTACGCATGCAGAAGTATGGTTACCTTGATGCCAAGGTGGTCGTTCAGGATGGCAGGATGACGGCCATCCCTGGGAATCGTTTCACGATACGCTCATTGACCATCCCTGGCGTTAATCCTGAGCGGCAGGCATGCGAGATTCCGATAACGCCGGACAACATGCAGTTGCTTCAGGTGCTTTTTTCCGATTTCAACAGCGGCAGGTCAATTACCACAGAGGATCATGGGATCCACTACACCTTCACGACGAAGTGAACGCGGTTCAATTCAGAATCAACGTCTTGGTCTTGTTCGCCAACATCCGCCGGTTCAGCATCGCCAGGAACTTGTTGTCCAGGTTGGTGGTGTTGCCGGCCAGCAGGCTGATGATGCCCTGGTAGATCGACGGTTCGCGGTTGTCACTGAAGAACAGGTTGTCGATGAAGTGGCCGTCGTACCACAGGCGGATGAAGCTGAAGAACGTCGCGAGGTCGTGGTCGGTCTGGCCTTTCCACTCGCTCAGATCGCCGTCGGCGCCGAGTTTGTGCAGGGCGTTGCCCAGACGCCAACCGGCGCGGGTCGCCAGCAGCACGCCGCTGGAAAAGATCGGGTCGATGAAGCCGCCGGCGTCGCCGATCAGGGCCCAGCGGTGGCCGACGCGCTCGCGCACGCGGTAGCTGATGTTCGGCGTCGAGCGCACCGGGTCGGGGACCTGACCGTTCAGACGGCCCTTCAACTCGGGGAAGTGCGTGAGGTTGGCGCGGAAGACGTCGGCGGGCGTGCCGCCCTTGATCACCTCGTCGCGTTTGAGCACCAGGCCGACCGACCACTTGGTGTCGGTCAGCGGGATCTGCCACGACCAGCCGGCGGGGCACTTGCTGATCACGATGTCGCCACGTTGCGCATTCGGCGCGAGTGGCAGGGCTGCGACGTGGCCATAGACGGCAGCGCGCATCAGGTCGCCTTCGCGGTCGACGATGCCGAGTTGACGACCGATGAAGGTGTCGCGGCCGGAGGCATCGACGATGAAATCAACCTCCAACGCCACGTCCTTGCCTGGGGTGCCATCGTCGTGATGGATCACGGGACAGACGCCGGCTTTTTCCGGCAGGTCGACCTTCACCACGCGTACCGGGCAATACAGCTTGGCACCAAGGCTGACCGCGTGTTTGAGCAGCACGTGATCGAAGTGCGAACGCTCGACCTGGAAGATCGACGGCGGATCGCCTGCCAGACCATCAGCGAAGGGGAAGCGGCAGGTCTTGTTGTGGTTCACCAGTTCGAAATACGCCGCGAGCTTGGGCATGTAGCCCTGCGCCGCGAGAGCGGACGCCGGCAGACCGATGCCTTCATAGATCGGCAGATTGCACGGCAGCAGGCTCTCACCGATGTGGAAACGCGGGAACACCTCCGCTTCGAAAAGATGGACCTCGTGACCGAGACGCCGGAAGGTGGCGGCGGCGACCGATCCGCCTGGTCCGCCGCCGATGATGCCGATACGCATGCTACTGGTGACTCCGTGCGGCACTGTCGTGTGCAGAATCGCTTGAATCAAGCGCACACCGAGTGCCCAGGAGCGCAGTGCGGAAGCTGGATACCGCGTTTCCGGCTTGAGTCCTTGAGAGCGGCGACTTTGACCTGCCATTCAATGTTGGCGAAGTCGCCGCTCTCGAGGACTCGGGTGTGTGTGGGCACAGCCCAATGGCGTAAAGCTAAGGCAGGCTACCAGAAAAATTCCGCCACGAAGGCACGAAGGCACGAAGGAATCACCTCACAGGCGGTCGAAACGACTCTTTTTCTCTCGTCTTCGTGTCTTCGTGCCTTCGTGGCGAAAAATCCGTTTCGTTAGCTTTACGCCATTGGGCACAGCCCCCGCAGCAAAGGGTCTAACGGGGTTCTGCTCTAAAATGGCCCATCGGGCTGGGGCAGAACCCCGTTAGGATTTCCTCTTTGCACCAGCGAGGCGGACCGCGGCGAGGTCGGGTTAGTGGGCTCTGGTGAGCTCAGGCGGATCCCGACGAGTTCACTCGTTGGCAAAAGGATTGAGCACCACCGCCGGACGGCTGACGGTGCCGCGCACCACCACGCGCGCGACGCGGCTGCTGGCGAGCGCGAGCGCCGCACCGAACCATTTACCGACGAACCACACTTGGCTGAGCACGCCGCCGCCGACCTTCGGCACCACCAGCAGGCGTAGATCGCCGTCGAGCGAGATGTTACCCGAGATCAGCACCACCGCCTGTGGCAGGGTCACCCGTGCCGAGGAGAGCCGGATGATGCTGTCGCGTGGCGCCCGGCCATCACCGGGATCGGCCGGGCGACGGAATTCGATGGCGACCTCGGCGCTGTCCTGGTCGCGCACATTGCCGACGTTGCCGACCAGCAGGTTGGTGAGGAAGGACATCTCTACCAGGTTCCCGTTGCTGACTGTCACGCGCGCACGGCCTTCGACCTTGCGCACATCGTCGGTGGGGAAGCTGACCTCGAGGCTTCCGTCGACCCGCCCGGAGTACCCTTCGGCAGTCGAGCCCAGGCCGGCCAGCAGCGCCGTGAGGTCGACACCGACGATGGCAGCGGACACGTAAGTGCGGTTGTTCACCAGATCGAGTGCGAT
Organism: Planctomycetota bacterium; assembly: GCA_013816485.1. Classification (GTDB taxonomy): domain Bacteria; phylum Planctomycetota; class UBA11346; order UBA11346; family UBA11346; genus BOG-1363. Next base: position 10,508 of record JACDEI010000014.1, on the reverse strand, counting down.
GCGCCCACGCACCTGACCACCATAACAGGCGGCCTGGCAGTCGTTGAAGCTCAACACGCGGTCGACCAGCACCGGCCGCGTCGCGACATCGTTGAGCACCAGTGGTCCGATGGTGAGCTCGTTGAGGTGGATGGCCTCGCCGTCGATGCTTGCCACCAGATCGCTGGTCGTGGCCTCGCCCGCGTGCAGCGCGCAGGTGGCCATCAATAGGAACAGGAGGCGCACGTTCACGTCCGTGGTTCCAGCGCGGTGAGTTCGGCCGCGGTGAGCGCGTTGAGGTGGGTCGCAGCGGCATCCAGGAGCGTGGCATCCGGCTGGTTCACCAGCAGGGTCTGCCACGCGGCACGTCCCGCGCCAGCGAGCAGGTGGATGCCGACCATCACATCGGAGCGCAGGTGGGGATTGCACTGCGGGATGAAAGCGGCGAGCCCGGACGCATGCAGCGCACAGAGCGCCAGCAGATCCGCCGGCACTGCGGCCGCGCGTTGCTGTGCGGCGGTGATGGCGGATGCATCCTTGCTTTTACGCGCCGCACCGACGGCGGCATAAGCGGTGGCATCGGCATCACCCAGGCGGGTGCAGTCCTGCGCAGCGCCAGCGAGCAGATCGCCCAGGTTGCGCGCCTGTGCTTCGACCGCGGCGTGTTTCGCTCCGTTAGTATAACGTGCGGCCATCGCTCCGGCGGCACAGCCGAGCGCGGCGGCGATGGCGGCAGCGGCTCCGCCTCCGGGAGCGGGAGTACGTTCGGCCAGCGCACTGACCAAGGCGTCGACGGTGGTTGCCCCCAGGGTCATGGCGGTTCAGCCGACTGCTGCGGCCGTGGTCTCTTCGCCGCCGACAGATTGGCGTTGGATCTTCGCCCCGAGCTTGCGCAGGCGTTCCTCGATGCGCTCGTAACCGCGATCGATGTGGTAGACGCGGCTGATGCGGGTTTCGCCTTCAGCGGCAAGACCGGCGATCACCAGCGCGGCGCTGGCGCGCAGATCGCTCGCCATCACTTCGGCGCCGGAGAGTTTATCGACGCCCTGGATTACCGCGGTGCCGTTGGCGACGCTGATCTTGGCGCCCATGCGCTTGAGTTCCGCTGCGGCCATGAAGCGCTCGGGATAGATGCGTTCGGTGATGGTCGACGTGCCATCGGCGATCGCCATGAGTGCCATGGTCTGGGCCTGACAATCGGTGGCAAATGCGGGATACGGCAGCGTGACGAAGTCGGTGGCTTTCGGACGCGCGCCGGGAACGACCTTGAGCGTCGAGCCTTTGCGCTCCACCACCACACCGCTCTGACGCAGCACATCGAGGAACGCCAGCAGATGATCCGGGCGGCAGCCGGTGATGCTGATTGGTGACTGGGTGATCGCGCCGGCGACGACGAAGGTCGCCGCTTCGATGCGATCGGGAATGACGTTCCAGTCGGCGGCTTTGAGCTTCTTCACGCCGTGGATCGTGATGCGGGGACTGCCGGCACCTTCGATTTTGGCGCCCATGGCGATCAGGCAGTTGGCGAGGTCGACGACTTCCGGCTCGCACGCGGCGCACTCGATCACCGTGGTGCCCTTGGCCATCACCGCGGCGCACATCACGTTGTCGGTCGCCAGCACCGACGAACCAAACTTGCCGCCCAGGTAGATCTCTGCGCCCTTGAGGCCGCCCTTGGGCGTCTTGGCGTGGATGTTGCCGTGTTCGAGGGTGATCTCGGCACCGAGCGCTTCGAGACCTTTGAGATGCAGGTCGATCGGACGTTCACCGATGACACAACCACCGGGCAGCGAGACGATCGCTTCACCGCGCGCGGCCAGCAACGGACCGAGCACACACACACCGGCGCGCATCTGCTTCACCAGTTCGTAGGGCGCGGTGCTGTTGTAGGTGTCCTTCACCTGCGTGCGGACCTCGCGGCCCTTCCACACCGACTCGACGCCCAGGGTGTTGAGGATCTTCACCTGGGTCTGGATGTCGCGCAGCAGCGGGATGTTGCCGAAGCGGCAGGCCTCGCCAGTCATGATCGACACCGCCAGGATCGGCAGCGCACTGTTCTTCGATCCCGATACCGCGATCGAGCCGGAAAGACGTTGGCGGCCTTTGATGACGAAGCTGTCCATGGGCAGGCACGTTAGGCACCAAGCGACGGGGGGAAGAGGGAGGCAGGTCTTGAGACTGCCGACTCGCCATCCACAACCCCACGATGCGCACGCTGCTGGTCGCTCCGCCGGTCACGGTCGGGTTGATGAAGGTCGACGGTGATGAGGCCCACCACGGGCGCTCGGTGTTGCGTCTTAAACCGGGTGACGACCTGCGGCTGGCCGACGCCGCCGGGGTGGCAGGCGTCGGCACCGTTCATGCGGTCGAGCGCCACGTCATCCTGGTCCAGATCACCAGCGTCGAGGCGGTTCCCGAGCCGGCGGCGGCCCTCCTGACCGTGGCGGTCGCGCCGCCCAAGGGCGATCGGCTGGGCGATCTAGTGCGCGGTCTGACCGAACTCGGGGTCGGTTGTATCCGCTTTTTGCAGTGCGAACGCGGGGAACGTCTGCCTGGGAACCTCGATCGACTCCAACGTATCGCCGGCGAAGCGCTCAAGCAGAGTCGCCGGGGGCGACTGCCGCAGATCGGACCGCAAGTGGACATTCCCGGCTTGGCAGGCCTGGGTGGCCGTCTTATCGTCCTCGACCGTTCGGGTGCCGCGCCTGATACCGGTTTACCGTTACCGACCACGCTGGTGATTGGTCCCGAAGGGGGGCTGACCAACGATGAACTGGCGACGATGAACGGGATGGGGGCGGTGAGCGTACGACTTGCAGGGCCGATCCTGCGCATCGAGACCGCCGCTCTTGCCGCCACCGCGGTATGGGCCAGTGCCTGGGAGCATCACCACTCATGAGCGACGCTGTCACCTCTCCATCAGCACCGTTACCCGCCGCCCAGGCGGAACCGGCGAAACCATCGTCCTCGGCGTTCTGCTTCACCGACCCCGGTTGCCGTACCGAAGTACGCCTCGGTGCGCTGATCATCCTCGCTGCGGTGTTCCTGTGGTTGTTCTTCGGTCCGACGGTGTGCAGTCGTCTGTACCTCATCGGTGCGCCCTTGCTGTTCATCGGCATCCCCATCCAGGCCATCCAGGCGCGCCGCGATGGTCGCCCAGGGTATCCGTGGAAGCTCGGCGTGGTGCTGACCATCGGTGGCGGCCTGATGTGGCCCGACCTGCGTTACCGTGAAGTCATCGGCGGTCCGGTGTATGTGCAGGAGATCGCCCCATTGTTGTTGGCCGCCGGCGTGTGGATCATGGCTTGGTGGCCGGTCGCCCGTACGCGTGTCCAGTCTGTCGTTACCCCTGAGCAGAAAGCTTCCGCATGACGCCTGATCAACGCACCTTGGCGATCTGGGGTGGTGGCCTCGCGGCCGGCCTCATCATCGGCTGGATCGTGCTCGATGTCGTGCGCGGTGAGACCCTGCGCGAGAGTTCGACCTTGGCGACGAACCTCGGCAAGGAATACGAAGAGCTGTATCCCGAGCAGGGCATGGCCATCGAAGAAGCCACCGGCACCTGGAAGCGTCTGATGGAACACCAGCAGGCAGCGCTGATCGATGCCGAGAAGAGCATGGTACCGGAGCTGCCGCGCGAATACAAAGAGACCGACCTTAACAGCGGAGCCGCGCGCGTGCACGCCGACTTGCAGTTCCTCAAGCAAAAGGCCCAGCGTCAGCAGGTGCGTCTGCCGGGTACCTTGCCGTTCGAGGAAGGCCTGAGCGACAACGCTAATCAACGGCTGCTGCAACTCGCCCAGCTCTACCTCTACCGCAACTTGCTCGACACCTGCATGGAAGCCGGCGTCACCAAGATCAACACCATCAAGACCGAAAGCGGTCCCTGCGATCCGCAAGGCAAGTACGCGCTGCTGCTCTGCACGCTTGATCTCGAAATGCCGTGGGATCGCACCAGCCAACTGCTGGCGGATCTCAACCAGACGCAGAACCGCAAGGGTTACGGCGTACGCACGGTCAGCATCGAGCACGACCGCGCTGGCAACGAAAAAGTCAGCCTGGTGGTGAGCCTGATCACGGTCAACAATCCGGCGTGGAACCTGCGGCCCGACAGCGCGCCGACGCAGTTGCCTGGGGCGCAGCCGGGCGACAAACCGCCGACCGGCACCGGTGGCCGCTTCAATCGTTTTGGCGGAGGCTGAACCTGTGAAAATGACTCCTCACCTGATGATCTCACTCGCCGCGGTGGCGCTGACGCTGCTGCTTACCGTCGGCACCGTGTTGTCGTCATCGCCCTCGATCGCCATCCCGCGTACCGACCTGCTGGTCGCGGCCAAGGACGGCGACCTCATCGTGGTGCCTGCTGATGTGGTGATCAAACCACTGGTTGCCGAGTTCGGCGGCCAGCCGCAGTTTAATCCCTTCACGCTCAAGCAGGTCGGACCGCCCAAGTCAACCTTGCCGGCACCGCCGCCGCCGCCGCTCGACATGCCGCGGCCCCCGATCCTGCCCCTGCCGGAGAAATGATCATGGCCACTCCAGTCCTGCGTCGCGGGTTCGCTAACGGCTGGCGCCAGACGCTGCGTCACAGCGTGTTGGTGGCTGGTCTGGTCGTGCTCATGGGTCAGGTGCATGCGGAGGATGACCCCGGCAAACAACCCTATATTGATCGCCAGGACATCAGTCACGACACCGTCTTCCTCAAAGGTGGCGGCACGGCCATCGGCACGCTCGAATCGATCGATGGCGATGGCAATATGGTGATGGTCGAACCGTCGGGCAGACGTCGGATCGAAGCCAAGAACATCCTTCGTCACGATCCGCCCCGCACCGTCGAGCAGGTGACGGAAATCCGTGGCGCCCAGGCGCTCGCGCGGGGCGACATCGAAGATGTGGTCAAGACCGTCCGGTGGGCGGCGCGCGATAAGAAGAAGCCGGAAGCAGCGCTCAAACTGGCGGAATTGGCGATCGCCAAGAAGCCTGATCATCAGGTGCTCGGCGCACTGACCATCGAACTGTACAAGGAACTCGACCAGACGGCCAAGGTCGAAGCGCTCGCACGCAAGATGCTCAAGGCCGATCCGCATTGGAGCGAAGGCTACGAGACCGTCGCCAGCGTGCTCCAGGCCGACAGCGCGCGCGAGGCGGATCTGCGCGATTGGCTCAACGAGTGGAACCGCGCACAACCCACGGCCTTCCTGCCGAACAAATACCTCGCACAGATGTTCGAGAAGACCGGCGATTACAAGCTGGCGCAGGAGGCCTACCGCAAGTGCTGGACGCTGCACAAAGACCAGGAATCCGGCCTGGGGTATGCCCGCGTGTCGCTCAAACGTGGTGACACCGCCAAGGCGTTGGACGCGGCCAAAACCCTCACCGGTGATTCGAAGTATGCCGACGAGGCCAAGGCCATCACCGGATCGGCCAAACTCGCCATGGGTCAGCTCGATGAAGCCGAAGCCATGCTGAAGGAAGCCGTCGCTGGCACGCTGAGCGACGACTCGAAGCAGTACGCGATCTACAACCTCGGTTTCATCCACCTGCACAACAACCGGGCAGACGAGGCGCGTGAGCAGTGGAAGCAGCTCACCACGCCGGTGGCGGACCTTGCGCTCGCCTGCCTCGAACGCCGTCCGTTCGCTGGGGTCGAGTCGCTGCCCTCGCCCGGTCTCAAGCAGTTGGCCAAGGAGCTCAACGCTGCCGTCGGTCTGGAACATGGCGAGTTCGCCGTCGCCGGTGCGCTCGATCCCACCAGCAGCCGGCGCGCGCTGTTCCTGACCCAGGTCGCTAAGGTGCTCCAGAGCGTCGGCTCGGAAGCGAGCATTCGCGACCTCGCCGCCACCAATACGCCGGAATCGCTGCGCTGGCAGGCCTACGGCCACATGATCGCCGGGCGTTACCGCGAATGCGAACAGCTCCTCGCCGGCCTGCCGGAAAATGACGGTTATGCGCTGGCCTACCGCCTGCTCATCGCCGATTCGCGCAAAGACCTGACCAAGGCGGTCGACTATTACAAACAGATCGCCGCCAGTCCCAACGCGCCACGTGAATGGGTCGCGCGCACCGCCGCGATCTTCGAATCGGCCAACGACGAACTCAAGGATGAGCATTTCGACTGGCCCGCGGGCGACACCCCGCAGAGCGGTTGGCAGTACAAGACGCCGGGCACCGGCATCCGCATCCATGCCAAAGACGGCAAGCTGTGGTTCGAGGGCACTCAGGCAGTGACCGCAGATCCGGTCAGCCACGCGTTCCTCTTGGTGCGTCAGGAACGCCTGCGTACGATCAAGCTGACGCTCGACCTGAGTGCGGTCGGGACCGCTACCGGTGGCCTTGAAGTGCTCGACGAGTCCCGCACTGCGGGCGTGCACTTGGCGGTGCGCGGCGACAGCCGCCTGGCTTGGCGCGCGATCAAGGGCGCCGGTGCCTATGGTGCGTGGGAACCGCTCGAACTGCAGATCCAGGGCACCAGCGCGACGCTCTGCATCGAATACAACAACGGTCGCCTGCTGGCCTTCGTGGCGGACGATGCGCAGAAGAAGTACCCGCTCGGCCAGACCACCTTCCAGACCGCCAATGTCGCAGTCGGCATCTTTGGCGAGGCCGAACCCGGCGAGACCTGGAAGCTCGCTGCCGACCAGTTGCAGATTCAGCTTCGCCAAGTCGGCGCGCCGGCGGGTGGGAACGGCGGACGCTTCGGGCAGTAACGCGCATTTGCGCTGTCGGCCTCAGCACCACAGTGCCGGCCCATGCGCTGCCACTGCTACCACGTTGATCAGCCATCCCTGCTGACGGCCCTGACCGACGAGGCCTTCATCGCACGTTATCAGGGAGCCATCGGCGACGAACTGCCGTCACTGGCTGATCGCGGACTGGTGCGCTTCCTGCGTAAGCAGACCACCCTGGCGACGCGCGCACTTACCGATGGGTTCGACCGTTTGGCGGAGCAGGACACCGCCGCCGCCGATGGTTTGCTGACCGATCTGTTCGCCGTCGCCACCTGGCACGGCTGGGAGCTGCCGATCGAATCGCTCGGTGAACGCGACCTGCCGGTGGAGGAACTGCCGCGCGGTCTACTTGGAGCCGATACCGCGACCGATGGCGCCAAGTTGTGGCTCATCGATCACGAGACCATCGCGCTGTGCCGTGACCGCGAAGCGGACGACGTCCCGCACATGGAAGGCCATCACCGCTTCTGAGCGCTGTCCGTGTTGGCGGCACCGCTCCGGTGCCGGAGAGGTCACCCCGCCGTCATCCGCCAGCACTGATGGATCTTCCGATTGCGGAAGTCCTCCGGCACACTCGCCTCGCTGATGTCTTCGATTTTCAGCGGCGGCAGCTTATCTGTGGTCAGTCGGAAGCCGCGGAAGTTGGTGCTGAAGTACAACACGCCACCCGGCGACAGCAGCTTGGCGCATTGACCAATCATCCACGGATGATCGTGATCGACCCGGAACGGTGCCTTCATCGCCTTGGAGTTCGAGAACGTCGGCGGATCACAAATGATCAGGTCGTACTTTTCACCGCGCCCAGGCGCGCCCTCCAACCACTTCATGCAGTCGGCTTTTTCAATGCGGTGTTTGGGCTCATCGGCGAAACCGTTGAGCGCCAGGTTCCGCATCGCCCAGTCGAGATACGTGTTGCTGAGGTCAACCGTCGTCGTCGAGGCCGCGCGTCCGGCACGGGCATGGACGGTGAACGCGCCGGTGTAGGCGAACAGATTGAGCACACGTTTGCCGAGCGCCTCCTCGCCCACACGTTTGCGTGTGGGGCGGTGGTCGAGGAACAATCCGGTGTCGACGTAGTCACTGAGGTTGACCTCCAGCAGTAGCCCGTGCTCAGAAATGGTCTTCGACACGCTACGATGGTCGAGCTTGTGGTACTGACCGTCGCCTTCTTGACGGTCCTGCTGACGGAAGCGCCGTTTGAGGAACACCTGCTCCGACGGCAGGCTGAGGCCTTCGCGAATTGCCTCGCTGACCTTGAGCAGCCAGGCTTCCTCATCGGCGGGCGTTTCGTTGCGCGTGCGCTCGAACGCCCAGCATACCGCCGCACCATCGTACCAGTCGACGATCAACGGCTGATCGGGGATGTCCTTCTCATAGAGCCGGTAACAGGTCACGCCCGTACGTTTCGCCCACTTGCGCAGGTGCTTGTGCACGCGCTTCAGGCGATTGGCCAGTTGTTCGTAGGCGGTTTCCACGGCGGGGCGCAGGATGGCGTAGCATCCGGTCCTGCCAACAGGGAGAGACTGACATGGAGGACCGGAGGACCGGAGGGGAAACAGGCCGTGTCCTTCCTCCGGTTCTGCCAACAGGGAGAGACTGACATGGAGGACCGGAGGACCGGAGGGGAAACAGGCCGTGTCCTTTCTCCGGTCCTCCGGTTCTCCATGTCAATTGGGTCTCCTGATCGTCAGCCGCCTGCCAACACCGCTTCGTCGCCACCTAACAGGCGAGGCAAGAGCGGTGGCAAGGTGTCACCCGCGGCGATCCGTTCCCGCGCCCGTTGGTGCGCGCTCTGCAGCAGGTCGAGATCCCGCGGTAATTCCGCGACTTTCAGCGCCAACGATCCATGCTGCCCGGTGCCGAGCAGTTGTCCTGGCCCACGCGTGGCGAGGTCGGCCTCGGCGATGGCGAGGCCGTCGTCGTGGTCGACCAGGACGCGCAGCCGTTCCGGCAAATCGTCTTGGCGATGGAACAGCAGGCAGTGGCCAGGGCGATCGCCGCGCCCCAGGCGACCACGCAACTGGTGGAGCTGCGCCAGGCCGAAACGCTCGGCGTCGAGCACGATGAGCAGCGTCGCCGCCGGCACATCGATGCCGACCTCCACCACGGTGGTGCTGACCAGGACGCGGGTACGGCCAGCGGAGAAGTCGCCCATTAGCGCCAGCTTCTGTGCTTCTGCCATCGCGCCGTAGAGCAAGCCGATTTGGAGGGGAGCAAGTGCCGCCGTCAGGTGGGCGTGGACGCGCTCCGCATCGGCGGCGGTGACGCGTTCGCTCGCCTCGCGCAAAGGACAGATGACGAACACCTGTCCGTTAGCCGCCAGCGCCTGACGAATCGGATCGTCGAGTTGGGTGAGCGCGGTGAAGGTCCCCAGGCTGGTGGTGACCGGTGCACGTCCAGGTGGACGCCCGGCGATACGCGACACCGCCAGATCACCGAACGCCGTGAGCGCCAGCGTGCGCGGGATCGGCGTGGCGGTCATCAGCAACAGGTCCGGTCGCCAGCCCTGCGCCGTCTCTGCCCGGGCGATCAACGCACCACGTTGTTCGACGCCGAACTTGTGCTGTTCGTCGATCACCAACAGGCCGAGAGCTTTCAGTTGGACGGCATCTTCCAGCAATGCATGCGTGCCGATGAGGATGCCGAGTGAACCATCCGCTGCGGCGGTCAGCGTGGCGGCACGTTCCTCCGTCGGTGTACCGCCGCTCAGCAACGCCGTGCGCACGCGCGAACCAGCCAGGCAACGCTGGATGAACACCGCATGTTGGTTGGCGAGCACCGCGGTCGGTGCCAGCAACACGGCCTGTGCGCCATCAGCCACCACCGCCAGCATCGCCAGCAGGGCCACTGCGGTCTTGCCGCTGCCGACATCGCCGTTCAGCAGGCGGTACATCGGCGCAGGTGCCTGGAGGTCGCTGCGGATCTCGGTCACCGCCTGACGCTGTCCGTCGGTCAGGATGAACGGCAGACGGGCGAGCGCGCGCTCGTGGACCTGATCGCTCCAATTCCACGCTCGTCCAGCGACGCCAGTCTGCCGCGCTCGGCGTTCCTGCATGCGCCACGCCAAGGCCAATAGTTCGCGCGCCGACAACAACCGACGCGCGGTGGCATGCGCCGCCGCATCCGGTGGCCGGTGCAGATCCCGTATCGCCGCCTGCCAAGACGCGGCATCGACCTCGCCCGCGGGATCGCTGATGCTGCCCAGGTGCTCCAGGCAGCTCTCCGCCAGTTCGCGCATGGTGCGTTCGCTGACGCCCTCCGGCGCACGGTAAGCGACGCGCACCGGCGGTTCCTCCGGCAACGCCTGCGCCGCGCCACCCGGCAGGTGGACAAACGACGGATGGATCAGCAGCCCGACCTTGGCGTCATCGGTGCGACCTTCCCACAGGAACCATTCCCCAGGAATCAGGTGCCGCCGCAGGTATCCGGCGTTGAAGAAACGCGCTGCCAGCGCCATGCCGTCGGCACGTTCGAGCTTGGCCTCCACGCCCATGCCACGTCCACGTCCGAACGATGGCCGCGCCGACACCACCCGCGCCCGCACCCGCACCTCGCACGCCGGCGGCATCGGCCCACGTTCGTACAACATCGGCGGTGGTCCGAGCAGCTTCGGCACCGCATGCAGCACGTCCCACACCGTCTCCAATCCCATCGCCGCCAACGCCGTCGCCCGCGCCGGCCCGATGCCACGCAGAAAACGCAGCGACTGTTCATGCGCAGGCAGGGGGGCGGTCATCGTCAGGGATGGTTGAAGCTCCGATGAAGACCGCAACGGCGTCCGCGCGACGTCTTCCCTGGGGG
>JACDEI010000013.1 GCA_013816485.1 Planctomycetota bacterium | reverse complement strand
ACCGACCGTGGCGACCATCGTCGCACCCGTTTGAAGGACGTCGCCACGCCGGACAGCGCAACCGTGAGGTGATGGAGGAGATCATGGGTTGGGCGAAGAGGGCTCATGAGGCCCGACGAATTTTTTACAAGCGATTGTCAATTAGTATTTTACGGAGGGTGCTAAAACGAACGGCATTGTCCCTGGGGTGGGGTGGGTTTGTTGGATTTCGTACGCATGATGACAGCCTTGCTGAGCCTTCGCTCTTGTCAGGGTGTCAACTGAACGGGGGGAAGGTCACACTGATGACGCCATGTCTATTGAAGCGTTTGGTGACAGCGTTAGTGGCATCGCGCTCCTGCACAATCTCCGCTCCCACCCATAAAAACCGTTTATCCGACGTCACCGTCCCGCCAGTCTTCTCCACATTCCGCACCCGCCGCCCCAACCCATCATACGTGAACTCACTGCGCTGAGTGCCGATGATGATCCTGGAGGTGATTGATCCTTCGCTGCGAGATGATCCGCGTTGTCGGGTTTCGACCAGCGAGTGTGTCGCCGTCATGTTGTGTGGGGTATTCGTCGGTCATCATGATCTGTGGCGGATGAGCGAACGGCTTGCGCCGTACGATATGGCGACGGTGATGCGGGATCCGGATTTTCCGCTCACGGCGTTCACCGAGGAGCGTCTGGCCAAGATGCTGGATGACCTCTATCCCCATGTCGACCGGTTGATGACGGCGGTGGCGTTGCATGCGGTGCAGCAGTTCCGGATCGGGACGGAGTTCCTGCACTTCGATACCACGTCGCCCAGCTTCTTCGGCGCCCATGAACAGGAGGGCTTCGCGTCATTCAGCGATTCGGTGGTGCCGACTCCGCCGTTGATCACCTTCGGGTACTCGAAGGACAAGCGTCCGGATCTGAAGCAGGTGTTGTTCGGGACCTTGGTGACCAGTGACGGCGGTGTGCCGCTGTTTGGTCAGGCGCTGGACGGCAATGGAAGAGACAGCGAGGCCGCTGCGTCGTTCTTTGGCCGCCTCCGCTCGCTGGTGCGCGATCCGCGAGAGGTGCGTTGCGTGGCCGACAGCAAGGGCTGGTGCGCATCGGTTCTCGACGTGGTGCAGCGAGAACGGCTGCGCCTGCTTTCGCGTCTGCCGCGGTCGCACCGTCTGCACCGGACATTGATGGCCAAGCCGTGGGTGGGAGCACGCCGCATCGTGCGGCCAGCGAGGAAAAGACGGGATAACCCGATCATTACGAGGTGATCGGCGATGAGGCGCTGACCATCAAACGACCGGCGAGTGACCCCGCGGGGGGCAATGCCGTTCACTTTAGAATCACATCTAAATAACCCATTGACAATCACTTGTAAAAAATTCGTCGGGGCTCATGAGCCGACGTCCCTCCCCGCATGACCTCCTCCATCACCTTACCGTTGCGCTGTCCGGCGTGGCCACGTCCTTCAAACGCGTGCGACGATGGTCGCCGCGGTCGGTGACGGTGATGCTGCTGACGCGTCCAGATGTGCGGTCGAGTTACGCGACGGTGTTGACAGATCTGGCGCAGGAGTCGTGTCGTGCGCTGGGCGTGGTGGCGGCGACGACGAAGAGCAGCCTGAGCGTGGCGCGCAAGAAGGTATCGGTCGCGGTCTTCCGTCAGGTGCTGCATCAGTTGGCGGACCATTTTTGCCCGCTGTTGCCAGGACGTTTTTCGGTCATCACACCGATCGTCGGTTCTTTGCGGTGGATGCTACCAGCCTGGTCAGTCCGCGAGCGTTTGATCGGCGAGGTTCACTCGACGATCAGTCGACGATCACCACCGCCGTCGGGCAGCGGTCGGGATGGGCGAGCAGTTGATAAAGTTCCTGCGCCTGCGGCGTGTCGAGGCGCACGCAGCCGTTGCTGACCTTGGCCTGCATCTGCGGATTGGGTCCGGTGTAGCCGTGGATGCCCAGGCCGTCCTGGCCGAGGCCATCGGGTGAGAACTTCATCCATACCTTGCCAAGAATGTTGCGCGGGTCGTCTGCGCGAAAGACCTCTTTAGTTTTCGGATCGGTCCAATCGGGATTGAGCACACGATCGATCAGACGCGTGGTACCACTCGGCGTCGGCGTCTCGTTGGCGCCGTGGCTGATGACGTAACGCCGGGCGAACAGACCGGCGATGTAGCAGTCGAGGTAGAAATCGCCCTTGTCGATGTGCAGGAAGTTGCCGCCCTGCTCGCGCACGTTCACCACTTTGAGCGCGTCGCCCTGGCTCAGCCGCGAATCGCCGGGATCACGACCACGCATGCGGTTGAGCAGCTCGTGCGGCATGCCGTACTTCTTCGAGATGGCGTCCGGGCTCTCGCCAGAGGCGACCTGGTGGACCAGGAAGAGACCGGTCTCGTCGTCGACGTAACGCGCCTTGCTGAAGAACAACGCGTCGCCCAGCGGCGTCAGACGCTCGCTGATCATTTTCAGTTCGAGGCCCTTGTACGCGTCCTGATTGTAGATGCCGCGCAGGACCGTGCTGTAGAGCTTGGCGAGTAGCGGTGCCTTGGGCGAGGTCGGTGGATTGCCGCCGTTCTTCGCCGCTTCGGCCCACACGCCTTCGGCCTGGTCGTAGGCCGCCTTCAGCTCCGCCGGCAATGCCTGTGCCGGCGTGGTGCCGAACCCGGTCGTGGGCGGCGTCACCGCCGGATCGCTGCCGGTGGGCGTGGTCCCCGCAGCGTCGGCAGCGGGCTGGGGTGCGAACCATTTCCAGGCGAAGAACCCGGCGAGGGCGAGCACGATGAGGATAAAGATGGCGCGCATGGACTGCCCTCGGAAGGCGGTGACGTCGAAGCCGTCGGCACCTTGCCAACGGAGGTCGTCCATGCAAACCGATTGGAGGTCGGGCAGACGCGAACCCGCGCACACGCCAGCAGGACAGCGCATCGAACTGGCGGCGACAGGAGACGGGAAAATCCGCGCGGCACACATTGCACCCTGACATGCCCTGGTTAGCGTTCCGACCCGTTTGCCTGCTGGCACGCCGATGGCGGCGCGCCGACAACCTGTCGTCCCGTCAGCCGTTCCCCGTGAGGCCCATCCCATGACCCACCGCTCGCTCCTGCTCGTCCCCGGCTTGGCGCTCATCGCCTGTTCGACTGCGACGGCCGCCGATGCTCCCGGGTCGGGCGTCATCGGGACCGGTACCAGTGTGGTGGAACTGGGTCCCGGCAGGATCCAGGGCGGCGGTCGCAGCGTGTTCATCCAGGGTCTGGTCGACCTCGATGGCATCCAGCAGGGCAACTACAGCGATGGCAACGACGACGTGGGTGACCACCGCTCGGAAGGTTGGTACCGCGCCGAACTCGGCACGCGCATCTCGGTCGATCAGCGCGTCGAGGTCCAGGTGACCATCGCCGGCCAGGGCGTGATGGGCGACAGCCGGGCGACCAGCGATGGCACGCTCTACCCGGGAGATGCGGACAATGGCCCCGCGAACGGCCAGAGCGGCAACGCCGTGCTCGACGACGCCTTCATCAAGCTCAAGGACTTCCTCAACTACCGTGAACTCGCGGTCGATGCCGGACGCATGCCGGTGTCGTGGAACCTGCGCAAAGATCGCGCCGCGTTCCTGTTCGACAGCCGTGCCAACTATCCGACGGTGACCAGTTGGGATGGATTGCGCGCGTCCTACAACCTCGAAACCATCAATATCACCCCGTACGTCTACCGCTTGCCGGACGACAGCCAACTCTACGGCATCACGCTCGACTGGGAGCCAGCGAAGGCCGGTGAGAACCGTCTGTTCTTCACCCTCTCGGCCAACCTGGAACGCAATGTCGCGGTCGGCGGCGTCACCGATGTCGGCGACAAACTGGAAACCTACTACGTCGGTGGTGATGCCGATCTCGGCGACTTCGAACTGTTCGGTGAATTCGCCATGCAGCGGGGCGAGCAGGACAGCAACGTCGACTTCAACGGCTTCGCCTTCAGCGGCGGGATCGACTGGCATCTCGGCCGCGTGGTGCTCGGCATCCAGGGCGACTACTTCACTGGCGACAACAACCCGGCCGACGGCAACAACGATGCCTTCATCAACAATTGGGAAGGCGTCAGCGACACCTACATCGTCGAGAACGAGAAATACGGCGAGCTGAGCCGCCTGCTCACCGGCAATTTGCAGGCCTATAAAGCTAAGCTCGAAATTGCGCTCGACGACAAGAAGCGCGTGCGCGTCAAATCGATCTACGCCTACTACAAGAACAACGAACAGCTCGCCGGTGCCACCGGGCGGATCTTCGGCCAGGAATTCGACCTCCACTTGCAGTGGGATTACACCCGCAACGCCACCATCACCCTGCTGGCCGGCATGTTCAAACCGGAAGACGGCTACAAGGCCGCCGTGTCGGTGCCGGCGAATGCGGGTGACGACATCATCTACCTGTTTGGCGGGAACCTGCTGGTCAAGTTTTAGCAGGGTTTGCGCCCAGCCAGACGGCTGGGCGACACCGGCTTTGCCGGTGTGTTTCGCTACGCGAAACCAAACCCTGTCCCCGCTCGCGCGCGCAGGCGCGCTCGGGGGATTGTTGTTCGCGGGACGCTGTCCCGCTACACCCTGCCAGGGGCTCTGCCGCCCCTGGACCTGGCGCCAAAGACGCGTCTGTCTGACTGATCACGTCTCTGATGTAGGATGTAGGATACCGCCGATGGTGACTGGCTGAGGCGCAGCCGGCGCTAGGCTGCGACCGACCACCATCATGGCCGACTTCACCCACCTTCACGTCCACAGTCACTACACGCTGCTGGAGTCGCCGATCACTGTCGCGCGACTGCTGAAGAGCGTGAAGGCGAAGGGTATGGATGCGGTCGCGCTGACCGACCGTGGCAACCTCTTCGCCGCCTATGAGCTGTATTCGCAGGCGAAGGAAGCGGGCGTCACCGCCATCATCGGCTGCCAGGTGAACGTCGCACCGCTGGGGATGCGCGAACGCGTGCGCGACTGGCATCAACTGGTGCTGCTGGCGCAGAACGAACAGGGTTATCGCAACCTGGGCAAGCTGGTCAGCAAAGGATGGATGGAGGGTTTCTACTTCGAGCCACGCGTCGATCTGGAGGCCATCGCGGCGCACGCGGAGGGACTCGTCTGCCTGACGGGTGCGGGCAAAGACGGGTTTCTCAATCGCCACCTGATGGCAGGTGCGACCGAAGAAGCCACCCGGCAACTCGATCTGCTGAAAGGCATCTTCGGTACCGAGCGGCTGTTCGTCGAACTCAGTGATCACGGTGCCGACGGCACGCTCAACCAGACTGCTGGGAACATCGCGTTGGCGGATGCCGCGGGCGTGGGTGTGGTGGCGACCAACTGGGTGCACTACCTCGACCAGAGTGACCACGACATCCACGACGTGCAGTTGGCGATCCAAAAAGTCACCACCATCGACGACACGCACCGCAAGCGGATGCCGAGTCGCGAATACTACCTGAAAACGCCGGATGAAATGGCGGCGTTGTTCGCCGCACGTCCGGATGCGATCAGCAATACGCGTAAGATCGTCGAGTTGTGCAAAGGTTCGAAGGTGCCGACCGGCACCTACTACCTGCCGTCGTTCCCGTGCCCGACGGGTGAGACCGAAGAATCGTGGTTGCGTGAACTGTGCGCGCGCGGCATCAAAAAACGCTACGGCGACGCGCCCAGCGACGAGGTGAAGACGCGCCTCGCCTTCGAACTGGAAACCATCCTCAAGATGGGTTTTGCCGCGTACTTCCTGATCGTCGCCGACTTCATCAACTGGGCCAAGGACGGCGGCATTCCCGTCGGTCCAGGCCGTGGTTCCGCTGCCGGGTCGATCGTCGCGTACAGCATGGGCATCACCGACATGTGCCCGCTGCGCTACGGCCTGCTGTTCGAACGCTTCTTGAATCCTGGGCGAAAGTCGATGCCCGACATCGATATCGATTTCTGCAAGGACCGTCGCGGCGAGGTCATCGACTACGTGGCCAACAAGTACGGCCACGACGCGGTGACGCAGATCATGACGCTCGGCACCATGAAGGCGCGCATGGCGATCAAGGACGTCGCGCGCGCCTACCACTGGACGCCGGAAGAGTCACAGGAGCTGGCCAACCTGGTGCCAGAGGATCCCTCGGGCAAACACGATCTCCAAGTCTGCCTCGGACGCAAACCGCTCGACAAGGACAAGAACGAGTTCGGCACCGTCGACGGCATGCTCAAGCGCTACGAGACCGATGATCGTACACGCAAGGTGCTCGATGCGGCGTTGCAGCTGGAGAAACTCGGTCGCTCGCTCGGCGTACACGCCTGCGGCATGATCATCGCGCCGGGGCCGGTCAGCGATTACGTGCCGGTGTGCAAGATCAAAGACAAGGCCGCGACCCAGTTCAACATGACGCAGATTGAAAAATGCGGTCTGCTGAAAATGGACTTCCTCGGCCTGAAAACCATGTCGATCCTGAAGAAGGCTGCCGACATCACCAAGGAGAGCGAAGGCATCACCATTGATTACAACACGGTGCCGCTCGCTGATCCGAAGACCTTCGCCATGCTCGGCGCCGGCCGCACACTTGGCGTATTTCAGTGTGAATCGTCGGGCTTCCAGGAACTGATCAAACTGCTCAAGCCTGACCGCTTCGAGGACCTCATCGCGCTGGTCGCGCTCTACCGCCCAGGCCCGCTGATGGCCGGCATGCACACGCAGTACTGCGATCGCAAACACGGTCGCGAGAAGGTCGACTACCCGCACGCGGTGCTCGAAGGTGTGCTCAAGGAAACCTACGGGCTCTACATCTACCAAGAACAGGTCATGTCGATCAGCCGCGAACTCTGCGGCTTCACGCCGGCAGAAGCCGACGACCTGCGCAAGGCAATGGGCAAGAAGGACATCAACGTCCTGAAGAAGCTCGAAGAGAAGTTCATCGAAGGCGCGTGGTCCAACCACCAGTTCGACCGCAAGAAGTGCAAAGAAATGTGGGAGAAGATCCTGGGCTTCGCCTCCTACTGCTTCAACAAATCGCACAGCGCGTGTTACGGCCTGATCGCGTACTGGACCGCCTACATGAAGGCCAACCACTACGCCGCCTTCATGACCGCGAACTTGATCTACGAAATGGACAACAAGGACAAAATGACGAAGTTCGTCGAGGAACTCCGCACGTCCGGCATTCCCGTTTTACCACCAGACGTGAACGAGTCCGGCTGGGAATTCCGGGTGATCAAGAAGCGTCCGGGGTCCGGGGTCCGGGGTCCGGAGTCGACAACCGACAGCCAAGAAACCCCGGACCCCGGACCCCGGACCCCGGACCAGGGGCAATCCGAAGCCACCATCCGCTTCGGCTTCGGTGGCGTGAAGGCGGTCGGTGAAGGCGCGGCGCAGACGCTCATCGCTGAACGCAATGAACGCGGGCCCTACTTGAGCCTCTACGATCTGTGCGAACGCATCGACACTCGCACGGTGAACAAACGCGTGGTGGAATCGCTGATCAAGGTCGGTGCGCTCGACAGTCTGCACCTGAATCGCAAATCTCTGTTCGACACCCAGGACCGTGCCTTTGACCGCGGTAACCGGCTGACGCGCACCAAGGCGCAGAACCAGCAGACGTTGTTCTCGACCTTTGAAGAGGACGACTCCTTCCGCGAAGAAACCCGCGGGTATCCCAACGTGCCGGATTGGACCGTCAGCGAACGACTCGGCTTCGAAAAAGCTCTCACCGGTTACTGGATCTCCAGCCATCCCGTGACCGAACAGCACAACGCGCTCGGCAACGTGGCAACGCACACCACCAACGACCTCGCGGCGCAGGCGAACGGCACCTCCGTAGCGATCGCCGCGGTGGTGATCGACAAACGCGTGATCCGCACCAAGGCCGGAAAAACCATGGCGATCCTCACGTTGGAAGATCAGTTCGGTCGCTTCGAGGGCGTGTTGTTCCCAGGGCGTGAAGGCCGCCGCGGTGAATCCCAGGTCGGTGCCTTCGAGAAGTTCGGCAACGATTGCGAACCGGACATGGTCGCGTTGTTCTGCGGCACGCTCGATCGCCGCGAACGTCGGCCACAGCGTCAACTCAGCGGTGGCGATGACGGTGGCGATGCACCGCCGGCTGAGATGGACGACCCCGGCGAAGCGCAGGCGGAGACGCTGCCCAACCTACGTATCAACGACATGATTCCTGCGACGATGGCAATTGAACGCCTGACGCGTGAGATCGTCCTGCACCTCGACACCAGCGCCTACGCCGATCCCACGACGCAGGCACACCTGCTGCAGCAAAGCGAAACTACCTTCAAGGAACACGCTGGCGCACGTCCGGTGAGCATCCTCGCCCACACGCCGCAGGACGTGCTGCTGACGTTGATCCTGGGTGAAGCTTGGCGCGTCCACCCGAGCCATGACCTGTTGGAGAAACTGCGTGCGATCTGGGGCACCAACAACGTGCGCGTGATCAGCGCCGGGCTGGAAGAACTCCAGCGCTCGGAACAACGCGGCAATCACGCCCGCGCTGGATGATCGTGGCACGGGCGTCCCGCCCGTGATCATGATCTCTCGATCACGGGCGAGACGCCAATGCTAGAAAGCTAACTCTGAAGTCGCCGCCCCGCCGGGGCGGCATGGAAATAGCCCGGCACTTCAGTGCCGGGAACAGACGTGAAAATTAGCAAAGTCCCGGAGGGACGGCTGAAATCATCAGCGATTCAGCCGTCCCTCCAGGACTCGTGTGTCGACCCGTAAGGTTCCCGGCACTGAAGTGCCAGGCTATTACCACGGCGTCCCTGCGGGACGCGTCTATGCTTTCCAGCATTGGCGAGACGCCGTGCCACGGATGACCAAAAAAAACCGGGGCAGGTCCATTGGACCTGCCCCGGAGATTCACGTTCAGTGACGAACGTCGTTCAGCGCTTCGCTGAATTAGCGCTTCGCTGGATTAGCGCTTCGCTGGATTAGCGCTTCGCTGCGCCAGCAGTTGCGAAGCAGCCCTGCTCGGCGATCAGGCTCTTGGCCTTCACATCGACATCGGCGGTGGTCACCAACCAGCCGGTGACCTTCTGCCCAGGGTAACGGGCCTGGAGCTTGTCGCGCATCTCGACGAACGCCTCGCCTTCTTTGGGCGAGACCTTGCTCGTGCGACGTTTGATGTCGACGAACCACACGTCCTTACGGCCGCGGGCGACGACGATGCGACCGGTACCTTCGATGCCGTAATTCTTGACGGGGACGGCTTCAACACTCTGGAACACGGGCAACCGGGTCTCCAATTCGCGATCCACGATATCACCGGGCAAAGGATGGCCGGCGCGCAGGAGGCGAATGATGGCTTCCTCGGTGGCTCGGACGGCAATGCGCATGCTGACTCCTTCTGGGGGTTTTGATGAGCGTTCTGACACGGCTTGGGCCGGTTTGCGTTGGCAAAGAGCCTAGAGCCTAGCGCTCAATTTTTGCGCGGCGTACCTTATCGATCGGGAACAAAACTCAAGGTATGTTTGAGATTGTGTTCCAAATCTTCCGCATAGGTGCCGCGGGGCGCGGTTGTTAGAGCGTTCCACAAGCAAACCCAGTGGAGTCCGTCACGGAGCCGGAGTGGACTCCGGTTCCAGGTACAGGCGCAAGGTGATGTCACTGCGGCGATCCCCGCCGTCGTCGACGCCGTTCACGCCCACACTGTAGGCACCGATCAGACGTCCGTCCTTTTCCCACCGCCGTAAGGGGCCCCCTGCCGGATCAAGCACATCAACCGGCCACGGCGAACCACGCAGTTCGGCGGCGAGTAGGCGGGCATGGAGGACGACACCGAGCAAGCTGCGAACGGCGTACGGATGTTGAGGATACAAAAGGTTCTGATGCAGCTCGACGCCCAGCCAACTGCCCTCCGTAAGAATTCGTGCATCACGTCGAACCGCTTCGTCCATCCAGGTTCGTGGCTGCATGGGATGGGTTGCGAGAAAGCTGTACCAACTGAGTTCTGCGCGGAGTAGCCGTGCACGTTCCAAGCGCATGGCAATCGCTCTGACCGTGTCGATCTGTAAAAAGCTGGGGATCAACGCCCCGCGTTCACGCAGGATCCCATCATCGATTCGTGCCACGCTCAGGTCGTGGATCGCCAGATTTTCCATCACCTGGGGGAGATCCTCCAACAGTCTCGTCGCCTGCACATCGAGCCATTCAGCCATAGAGCGCAACCGCTCTCGTTGATCGGGGAGTCGAGATACCGCATGCCGGCAGAATTCCCCCACGTGGCGCTGCGCCGACCACCATTCCCGTTCTCGCAGCATCATCTCAATCATGGTCTGGTGCGCTTTCAGACAGACATCCAATTCTTCCGGTTCGGACACCACGATGCGGCTCAGCAAGAGATCCTTTGGCTGGTACGATCGCAACCATCCTGGTGGGGCAGCGGTCGAATCGTTCCCCAGATCGATGATCGCCTGCGCCAGATCGCAGACCGCCTGGGAAGAAACCCTGCGATGAGCTTCACGGAATTCCTCCGACGGCGGGACACTCGATCGCAATTGAAAGTAACGGCCCTCATAATCGACCGTGATCGCCGCAGCCATGACTTGGATCCGCTTGGCCTGCGCCAAACGCATCGGGCCGGTCAGCGGCGGAGTCACTGATTGAAGATTGATCCCAAACGCCCGCGCTTCCTCCTCCACCGCTCGAATATCACCATCCGAGCGCAACCAGATCCACACACTCAGAATACTCACCAACAACAGCCCAACGACCATGGTGGCAAGAACGATCCACGTCCGCAGCCGTTTACGCGGCACCGATGTGGTGCCGTCGTTCATTCCGCCAACTGCTTCGCCAACGTCAGATGCCGGGTGAACGCCTGCTTGGCTTTGCCGCTGGCGATGAGGTCTTTTGCCTGATCAAAGCCCACGCTGTCAGAGAGCACCTTGCGGCCATGCCAGCAGTCGAGCGCGGCACCCGCGTTGGCGCACACCATGGCGAGCAGCGGGCCGCGTTCATCGCCCGACATGATCCGATGGAAGATCGCCGCGTTGTGCACAGCGTCGCCGCACGGCAGGTGCGCGTGGTCCAGGCCGTGTTGATGGATGCGTTCGATGATGGCGTGATGGATGTGTCCGCCCTGCACGTCCCACACGTGGGTCGGGCCGGTGATGCTGACTTCGTCGATGCCGGGATGACCACGCACCACCAGCGCACGTTCGCTGCCGAGCCGTTTGATCGCCTCGGCGACCACGTGCGCGGTGCGTTCGTCGGTGACGCCGATGAGTTGACGTTTCGGCCGGCAGGGATTGGCGAGTGGCCCGGCGAGGTTGAAGATCGTACGTTTCACGCGACCGCCCGCGAGTTTGCGCGCCGGAGCGACCGCCGCGACCGCCGGATGCACCGCACGAGCAAAGAGGAAACACACGCCCGTTTCAGCCTGGAGCGTCACCAGTTGCTGAACCGGTAATTGGAACGGGACGCCGAGCGCTTCGAGCAGGTCGAAGCTGCCATTGGGCGTCTTGCTGCCTTTGTTGCCGTGTTTGACCACTGGGATACCCGCAGCGGCGAGCACGAACGCCGTGGTGGTCGAGACGTTGTAACGCCCGAGCCCGCTGCCACCGGTGCCGCACAGATCCATGCCGCCTGGAATGGGAACGTGGACGGCCTTGCTCAACAGGGTCTCGACCACGGTGGCGAGTTCGGCCCCAGTCTCACCGCGTTCGCTCCAGGCGATCAGCACCTCGGCACCGTGCTCCGGCGTCAGGCTGCCATCCATCAAGTGGTGCAACACCACCGTGGTCTGTTCTGGCGTCATGCCACCAACCGTACGGACCAGGGACACCAGGGAGGAATAGGACGCGGTGCTCATACCTGCACGCTAGATCACCCATGCACCACGCCAAGCCTCGCGCAACCCTGGTGTGGCCAGCGCACCAATCACGTAGAGCCGCGAAGAAACCGGACATGGAGCACCGGAGGACCAGAGGGATCCGACCGCAGGAGCCTTCTCCGGTCCTCCGGTCCTCCATGTCGATCCGCTGGTGGATCCCGTGGCGTCAGCGGCGAACGAGCGTGCGGAAGATCAGCGTGCCACTGACCCGTCGCTCGGATTCCTGCCAGTCGTTCTCGTTGAAGCCCGGGAAGAACGCATCCCCTTCGTACTCGCGATCGACCACCGTCAGGTACATGGTGGTGATCTGCGGCAGCGCGAGCGAGTAGAGTTCACCACCGCCGATGATGAACGGACTCGGATCGCTCGTGCGCGCCGCGGCGATCACGGCATTCAGATCGGTGAAGACCTCGAATCCTGGCAGCACCAAACCCGACTGACGGGTGACCACCAAATTTCGCCGCTTGGGCAACGGCCTGAACTTGAGCGATTCGGCGGTCTTGCGCCCCATGATGACGGCATGACCGGAGGTCGTGCGCTTGAAATGCGCCAAGTCCTCGGGCTCATACCACGGCAGATCTCCACGGTTGCCGATGACGCGGTTCTTCGCCATCGCGGCGATGAGGGCGAGTGGCGGGGTCATGTCCGGAGTCCGGAGTCCGGAGTCCGGAGTCCATGCGCACCACATCCCAGGCGACCCCAGAGTCCATGCTCACCACATCCCAGATGACCCCGGACCCCGGACCCCGGACCCCGGACTGTTACATTCCCCCTCACACCGCCACCGCCGCCTTGATCCCAGGATGCGGATCATAACCGGCGAGGGTGAAGTCTTCGAAGCGGAAACTGAACAGATCGGTGACGGCAGGATTGAGCGTCATGGTCGGCAGCGCGCGCGGTTCACGCGATAATTGCAGCTTGGCCTGTTCGACGTGGTTCGAATACAGATGCGCATCGCCGATGGTGTGGACGAAATCGCCGGGTTTCAGGCCGCACACCTGCGCGATCATCAACGTCAGCAGGCTGTAGCTGGCGATGTTGAATGGGACGCCCAGAAAGATGTCGGCGCTGCGCTGATAGAGCTGGCAACTCAGGCGGCCGTCCTGGACGTAGAACTGGAAGAGCGTGTGGCAGGGCGGCAGGGCGACCTGGTTCTGCTCCTGCGGATTCCAGCCGGTGATGATCAGACGACGGCTGTTGGGATTGCGACGGATCTCATCGAGCAGCCACTGGATCTGATCGACGCCGTTCTTCGCATAGGTGCCGTCCGGCAGTTTGGTCGCGCCGAAGTTGCGCCACTGATGTCCATAGACCGGACCAAGATCGCCTTCGCCACGGCCGAAACGCGCACATTGCGGCACGGTCGCCCACTCGTCCCAGATGCTGACGCCGCGTTCCTTCAACCACTGGTTGTCGGTGCGGCCGGCAAGGAACCACAGCAGTTCGATGATGATCGACTTGGTATGCAGCTTCTTGGTCGTCAGCAGCGGGAAGCTGGTCGACAGATCAAAGCGCATCTGGTGACCGAACACGCCGCGCGTGCCGGTTCCGGTGCGGTCCGCGCGGTCGCGGCCATGGTCGAGGACATGTTGCAGGAGGTCGAGGTAGGTACGCACGCTGGCGTTCTAGTCAGATTGCCCGGCAGCGGAAGCTCGCTCCGCGGCAGAAGCGCGCTCAGCGGGTGGCCTCACGGGCATCTGGCGTGGCACCGCCCGGACGGCGCGCCGCAGGCGTTGCAGGCCCGCGGCGGCATCGCCTGGACGGCCATAACGCACCTCTTCATAGATCACGCCGACGGCACGGATGGCCTCGGCCACCGTCGGCAACGTGGCGGCAGCGCGCTGGGTGAAATCCCGCGGACCTTCACTGGGATGGCGCACCACCCCGAACCGCGCGAGGTGGCTACAGAACTGCGTATAGACCTCGGCCACCGGATCGACGGCACGCCGGGCGGGACGGACCCGCGACCACAACACGAATGCCACCACCACCGTGCCCAGGGCGCAGATGATGAGTCCGATCAGCAACCAGTTTCCGAATCGCTGGAAGCCGGCCACGCCGAACATTTCGCCCTGCTTAGTACTGTCCAGGCCCATGATGTTCGATTCCCACTTGGCGTCGACGAAAGCGAGCCATTGGTTGATGCGGGCATGGGGACCGCGCAACCACAACGGCAGCCACGAGGGACTGCGGTCGCTACTCGACAAGGCATCGGCACCACCGGCACGACGCGTGGCCGGAGCGGTTTCACCCGGAGCCGCCGGGATGTCCTTGGTCGGGTCATAGCGGTGCCAGCCGTCGCTGAGACGGACTTCGCACCACGCATGTGCATGGTCGTAACGCACCAGCAGGAACTCCCCGATATCGTTGTGTTCGCCTTCACGGAAGCCGATCACCACCCGCGCCGGCACGCCGGCGACGCGCAGCACCAACGCATACGCGGTGGCGTAGTGGGCGCAGAAACCCGTGCGTTTCTCGAAGAGGAATTCCGCCGCACCGGCGTCCATCGTTCCTGGCGAGAGGGAATACGTGAAGCCATTGGCGGCGAACCACGCCATGCCGCGGGCGGCGATCGTCTGGGGGTCGTTGCTCCCGGCGCGCCATTCCTGCGCCAACGTGGCGATGCGCGGGTCGAGTTCGGTCGGCAGCTGAAGCCCAAGATCGTCGTTGTCGGTCGGCAGCTCTCCCAGGCGTGACGTGACGCGATAGCGTAGAATCTGCACCGGCGCGTGGCGGCGAGCCAACGTGCGGTTCATGCCCAACCGGGTCTTCTCCGGCGGTTGTTCCGCCACCTCCAGCGCGAACAACCAGCGCTGATTCAGCGGTTGCAGGCTGATGTCCTGGACGACCGCACGGTGCGCGGGATTGCGCGCTGCCGGCGGGTTCTCGTATGCCGGGGTTTCCGCTGCGACGTTCCAGGTCGCACCGTCGGTCTGGCTGAGCACCAATCCACGCCAGTAGAGTTTGTCCGCCGCGGGCATGTCGCCATTGGGGAACTCCACACGCATAACCGGCTCATCACTGAGAGCGATACGCGCCACGTCACCTGGGGTGAGCTTGTTGGAGAAGCCGGAGATCGCCTGGCCACCCAAGTTGGGGAAGTTCACCTGCAGCCGTGGAAACAACACGAAGATCGCCGCCGCCAACGGCAGGCCTTGCAGCAGCAGGCGCGAGCCCAGACGGAAGCTGCGCGCGGCACCGTGATCCAGGTGGTAGCTGACCAAGGCGATGGTGATCGCTCCCAGCGTGGCGATGGCATAGAGGCAGGTGAACAGCGACTGACGATCGAACAGCAGCACCGCCACCAGAAAATAACACAGCACGCAGGCGACCATGAAGTCACGCCGCGCCTTCAGTTCCAACAACTTGCTCCACAACAGCGATACGAACAGTGGTGTGGCTGCGGTCAGGCCAAAGCCGAGGTTGTCGGTGATCAGCAGCAGCACAGCGACGATTAGCACCAGCAGCAGGCGCACCGGCAGGATCGGTACCACCACCAGGCCACGGTGTTCGGTCACCAGACGCCAAGTGCCAAGCCCGATCAGGGCGAGAGTCAACCACGGTGGCAGGATGTCGAGGAACGGCACGGTGGCCATGGTCATCGCCACCACCAACCAGGCGACGCGGGCGAAGCCATGTGGTTCGCTGCTGATCACGGCGTGGCCTCGAACAGGGCGAGGGCTTCGAGACAGGCATGGCGATGATCGTCGCCGTGCCCCAGATCAATGGTGCGTCCCGGCAGACGCAGGCCGTAACGCCGACCATCACGTTCAGCAGCGAGCACGCGACCACACACCACCGACAGATGGATCTCCACGTCCGCGATGTGATCGTCGTCCCAATTGATCCAGCATTCGGAGGTGCCGCCCAGGGTGTAGTCTTTGAGCAGCAGCGGGCGGCCGCGCGCCACCGCGCGCCAGTCGATGCGGCGATGAGGTTCCCCAGGCTGATACGGACGGTGACCATGGAAGTCGCCGGTGCTGCTGCTGCGCGCTCCCGCCAGGTGGTCGTCGCCACCCTGATCCGATTCCTGGCCGCCAGGCAGCGGAGCCGGGTAGACCACCCAGGACCAGGTCGCCGGCACTTCGCACATCACCGCCAACAGACCGAGCGGATGCACGCTGCTCAAGCGCGCCCGCTGCACGGTGTGACGACCACGGCGACGTCCGGGCAGCACCAGTTCGACCGTGGCGTGGCCATCCGGTGGCAGATGTACAATCGGGATGCCGTCCCCTTCGACGATCTCCGGCGCATCGACCACCAGCGCCCAACGATCGCGCTCGCCGGCCTCGACCTGCACTTGCGCACGCAGCGGTTCACCAGCAAACACCGGGAAGGTGCGCCCAGGAATGATACGCACGCCGTTGAGGTTGCGCCACGCGTGCAGGAGCGACATCACGGCGGTGGAACTGACCACGGCCAGGACCAGGTACGCCGCGTTGCTCTGGTAGTTCACCGCGCCAAGCAGCACGAACAGCAGGACCATCGCCAAGTACACCGCGGCGTTGGTGGGACGCAGGCGACGACGGGAAAAACGCGTCCGAGGTCCGGAGTCCGCAGTCCGGAGTCCTTCAGCACCAACAACTATCCCAGCATGGGGCACTGACGGCACAGACGTCGGAGCGGTGAGCGCTGCGACCGCCGTGCGGGCAGCGCCGGACCCCGGACTCCGGACTCCGGACCCCGGACGCTCCATTACGGTACCGCCACCGCGCGCATCACCGCGTCAGCCAATGACCGCCCATCACCCTGATGGGAATCGCCGCCACGCAGGCGGTGCGCCATCACGCTCGGCGCCACCGCCTGGACATCCTCGGGAATCACCAGGTCGCGACCGGCCATCAGCGCCCAGGCCTGCGCCGCACGTTGCAGCGCGAGCCCGGCACGTGGCGACAGTCCGAGTCCTGGGGAAGCCTCGCTGCGGGTATAGGTCAGCAGGTCGAGCAGGTAGTCGGTGAGCGCCGGCGCGACATGGATACGCGTGACCTGCGCCTGAAGATCGACGAGCTGGGCCAGCGTCAGTTGCGGCTGGAACTGCTCGAGCAAAACCCGGCGGTCGCTTCCGCCGAGCATCGCGCGTTCCGCCGTACGATCGGGATACCCCAGGTCGAGGCGCATGAGGAAACGATCGAGCTGCGATTCTGGCAACGGGAAGGTGCCGATCTGATGCTGAGGATTCTGCGTGGCGATGACGAAGAACGGTTCCGGCAGCACATGACGTTCGCCATCGACGGTGACCTGACGTTCCTCCATCGCTTCGAGCAACGCGCTTTGGGTCTTGGGACTGGCGCGGTTGATCTCGTCCGCCAGCACCACCTGCGCGAAGATCGCGCCGGCGTGGAAGATGAAACGTTGTTTCTCACGATCGAAGATCGCGTTGCCCAGGATGTCGGCCGGCAGCAGGTCGCTGGTGAACTGCACGCGCTTCAATTGCAGACCGAGCAGGCGCGCGAGGCCATTGGCGAGGGTGGTCTTGCCCACACCTGGAATATCCTCGATCAGCAGGTGGCCACGGGCGAGGAGGCAGCACACCGCCAAGCGCACGGCACGCTCCTTGCCCAGGATGAGTTGTTGCAGGTGGGTGAGGACACGGTCGATGAGGTCTGGCATGGGGCTTCCGTCGGACCCTGGGAGCATCCGCTACCGCCCCCGAAGGGGCAACCGCACGTTCCGCCGGCTGCTGCAATCTGCGCCTGACGCTTTACAGGGCTCCGCCCAAGCCTGATGGACGATTATGAGGCTCCGCCGGCTCCGCCCCGTTAGCGCTGCGGGTGATCGTGCCAGCAACCGCCCTGGCGCGGGATCATTACCCGCGGGGCGTCGCACAGATCCCGTGCCGTGGCGACCACGATACCCAATTCTTCGGTTGGTGGATCGACGCCCTCGACCAACACCACCCCGGCGAGGCCTGCTTGGGCTGCTGCGTGGGCATCCGCGTTGTCGGTGCCCACCAACCAACTGGTCGGCAGGTCGATCTCCAACTCGCGTGCGGCGGCCAGCAACATGCCTGGGCGCGGTTTGCGCCAGGACGCAGGTTTGTCCGGGAGCGCAGCGTAGACGCCCGCGAGTTCGCCACCCACCTCCAAGATCGCACGCTGCAGACGCTCGGTGAAATCCGGAAATTCATCCGCCTCGACCGGCGGGTGATCGGTCACGGCGATCACCGGAACATTTCGTTGACGCAGACGCCGCAAGGCGATGCCAACGTTGGGCAGCAACAGGTCCGGTGCCCACGCGGCGATCAACACACCAGGAATCTCGACAAACAGCGCGGTGCGGGGCATGGCGGCAAGTGTCAGACCCACGGTCGCCAGAAAAGCACAGACCCGACACGGGGTAAGCGGGTCGGGTCGGTGAACAACGCAGGCAAACTGGCGCTCAGGCTTTGAACAGGCCTTGGAGCGGAGTGACCTTCTTCTCGGACAGGAACGGCTTTTCGTAACCGAACCACTGCTGCGCCACGCCGGCGTAGAGCGAGCGGTAGTCGGTAGTGTAGGCCAGATCGCCGTAATCGAGCTGGGTCAGGCTCACCGGCTTGCCCTGGTGGCCGCCCACGACCTTGCCGCCCATGAGGAAGTGCGGCGCAGCAGTGCCGTGATCGGTGCCGCCGGAATCGTTCTCCGACGCGGTGCGACCGAACTCGCTGTAGGTCATCACCGTGGTGCGTTCCCACGCGCCAGGGACGCTCTTGAGCGCTTCGCGGAACGCCGCCATCGCCTGCCCCAGGTTGGTCAGCAGATTCTGATGCGCGTAGGTCTGACCCGCGTGGGTGTCGAAACCACCGATGGTGACTTTGTAGAACGGGCAGAGCGCGCCGGAGGCGATCAGTCGCGCAGCGACCTTGAGATGGCCGCCGAGTCCACCACCAAAGTTCCCAGGCAGGTTCGGCGATTTGCGCCACAGGGTTTCCATGCGGTCGGCGGTCTGGTTGACGTCGGCCTGGACCTTGAGCACGTGCGAAAGCGCGGGATTACCCGAGCCTTCACCCGGCTTGGGCATGCGCTTGGCGCGGCGCACGAAGTCGTCCGGGCCGTCCATGGTGATGGTGCGCAGACCATTCGCGAACATCGGACCGGCACCGCCATAGGCCACGCTGTCAGCGTAGCCGAGCATGATGCCGTCGGCGAGGCAGTCCGACGGCGCGCCACCGCGCGCCTGCGCAACGATGCGACCGAGCCAGCCATCACGCGACAGCTCGTCGTGTTTGGTGCCGCCGTTCCAAATGTCGATGCCACGGAAGTGCGAGCGGTTGGGATTGGGATAACCCAGTCCGTGGACGATGGCGAGGTCGCCGTCCTTCCACGCGGTTTCCAGGGGTTTCAGCGCCGGATGGAGACCGAAGCGCTGGTCGAGTTTGACCACCTCGGTCTCTTTGATGCCGATGCTCTTGCGCAGCTTGTAGTAGTCAGGATCGCTGAACGGCACGACGGTGTTGAGACCATCGTTGCCACCGCGCAGTTCGATCAGCACCAGCGTGCGATCGTAGTTGAGCGTGGCGGCACCTTCCTCCTTCGCCTCCTTCTTGGGGTCGGCCGCAAAGAGCGATGAAGGCAACAGCGGTGCGGCGAACAAGCCGGCAACCGAGACACCGCCAATCTTGAGCAGTTCACGACGGTACATGGCATTTCCTTTGGAGAGAACCGGGGGTGGTGATGACGCAGGGCGCGCGCGCATTCACTTCAGGTGGTAGGTGGGATCGTGCAGGATGGCGCGCAGCGCCTGATCGAAGTTGCCCGTCGGAATGGTGTCGAGCGGAGCCGTCGGCAGCAGCGTGGCGGTAGCCAGCGCGATGCCCTCGGCACCTTTGCCGCGCGCATCAGCGATCCACGGCTGGGGCACCAGTGGGAAGATGATCGGATCGCTCGGCAAGGCGACCTGCTCTTCTTTTTCCTTCTTGGTGCCCGGCTTGGCTTTCGCCTCGGGCTTGGCCTCGGCTTTGATCTCCGGCGCTTTCATCTCGGGCGTTTTCGCTGCCATCGCACCGCCGCCCATCATGCCGCCTTCCATCGCCTTGCCCGAGGCAACCTTGCCGCGGGTGAAGTCTTCGATGACCTCCCAACGCGAGAGCAGGCTTTCGCTGCTGATCCACGCGGTCGAGCCCTTCCAGCCCTTCACGTTCGGCGGATCGAACAGATCCTGGCCGAGCTTGGCCGACAACTGAACATACCCGCGTGGATTATCGTATGGCAATTGCAGTGAACGCGCCGCACCTACCAGCAGTTCGGTCGGCGACTTGAACAACGTGCCGCGCACGCTGATGTCCCAGAACTTGTCGGTCAGGAACGTGGCCTTGAGCAGTTTCTTGATGTCGTACTTGGCCTTATAAAAAGTGCCGGCGAGTTTGTAGATGGCCTTCTCATCGACCTCGTCGCTGACGAACTCTTTCCACACTTTTTCCGCGATGTAGAGCGCCACGCGCTCTTCGCTCTTGAGCAGCACGATCACCACATCGTCACCGTTGAAGGTGCCCTTGTGGCCCATGATCGATTTCCAGCCAGCGTCGTGCATGCCTTGCTGGCGCACCGCACGACCGGTGGCGTTGTCGATCTTGTAGCCGGTAAAAGCGCGCGCGGCCTCCTTGATGTCCTGCTCGGTGTACTTGCCTTCACCGAGAGTGAACAACTCCATTACTTCACGCGCGTAGTTCTCATTCGGCCGGCCTGCGACATTCGAGTTCGAGTCGAGGTAGTAGAACATCGCCGGGTCGGTGTTGATGTCGCGCATCAGGAAAGCGAAGTTGTCGAGCGCACCCCGACGCAGGGTGATGTTCTGCTCATACATCAGGCGCGGATCCTCGATCGTGCGTAACTGCGAGGTGAAGTGATTGGCCCACAACATCGTCATGCGCTCGGTCAGCGGTGAATCGGTGGTGATCATCTCGGTCATCCACCAATCCTTCAACTCGCGGCCCTTCTCTTC
Organism: Planctomycetota bacterium; assembly: GCA_013816485.1. Taxonomy (GTDB): domain Bacteria; phylum Planctomycetota; class UBA11346; order UBA11346; family UBA11346; genus BOG-1363. The sequence continues at coordinate 85,425 of JACDEI010000013.1, read as the reverse complement.
CCGCAGCCCGCGGAAGTAGTTACCCTTGTCCATCCGCTCCTTTTCCGTCGGGAGCTTCTTGACCTCCGCCTCTTCCTGATTGCGCTTAGCATTCCATTGCGGGATGGAGTCCTGGGCCCAGGCCGGTGCGTCCGTGCGTGCGACCATGCGGGTGCTGGCGATGAGCTGATCGACCGCCTGCTCACGCGTCAGCGGCAGCAAGACCTCGATCTCCGCCGGCGTTGGACTGTAACCGGTGCGCAGCAGCAGGTGGCGGGCCTCATCGCGTTCGAGGGCGGCCAACGGGCCGGCGACGACAGCAGCCAGGGTGGCAGCAAAGGTGGCGACAAGGGTGAGGCGCAGAGTGGACATGGGGGATCCTTTCACACAGCGGAAATTTGATCCCAGGGTTGCCTGAGCAGGGTGGGCCTCACTCCATATATGGTAGAAATCAACTGCTCCATGTCGGTCTACTCGACCCAGGTTCCGCGGTAACCGGGTGTTCGATGTGACACACAATTACCTGCTCCGCCACCGGTTGAGCATCCCGCCGGAGGGCTTGGCGCGCCGATGCGATTGCCTTGGGCAATCGGAGCCCCAGGATTGCCGAGTATATTGTCGATTTCCCACTTTGGAAACCGGTGCCGTGCATGTTGAGTGAACTCGTCTCCTTTCCAACCCGCGCCGACCGTTCGGCCTACATCGCCAAGCGTTTCGCCACCTACTGGGGCAAGTCCCTACTCGACGTCGGCTGTGACCGGGCGGTGCTCAAGACTTTGCTGCCTACCATCGCCTACACCGGCATCGACATCGGTGGCACCCCTGACCTGACCATCAACTTGGAAAAGATCGAACGCCTGCCTTTCGCTGACGATGCGTTCGACAACGTGGTCTGCTCTGACGTCTTGGAACACATCGACAACCTGCACCACACCTTCGATGAACTGGTGCGGGTATGTCGTCGACACCTGATCATCTCGCTGCCGAACAACTGGGCCAATGCGCGTCAACCCATAGCGCGAGGATGCGGGACGTTCTCGTTTTATGGTCTGCCTGCGGATCCACCGAGCGATCGGCACAAATGGTTCTTCAATCTGAGTGAAGCCGTTCATTTCCTGCATGCGCGCGCGAAGCGACAATCACTTAAGATCAGCGAATGTTTCGCCAACGAAAAGCCACGCGCCGCCATCTCCCGAATCGCACGCCACCTGCTTTATCCGGTCCAGGAACGCTACCTCAACCGCTACGCTCACACGGTGTGGGTGGTGCTGGAGAAATCCCAGTGTTCCTGATTAGCAATCCTGAAGCAGGCGAAGACCGATTGAAGCTGCCGATCGCTGTTGATTCCGAAGTCACCGAGGGTGCTTCCCCTAGTTCATCAAGCATGTACAGAACTATGATGCCCCCCTCTGCTCCCTATCCGGAAGAAAAAGATCGATGTTGAACGGATGGCGGTCATGGCCTTGAATCGCAAATTGAAGCGTTGGGGGAAGCGCCTTGCCCGAGCCCTGAACCGGAACCGCCATATCCTCTTGCCTGAATGGCGAACGGTGACCGATCTGCCGCACGGTCCCGGGATCGCAATGACGGTGGAGGAGCAAGAAGTCTGGTTCTCCTCGCCAGACGCCGACCTGCACCCTACTCCCGAGGCGGCCGTCTGCCTGCTGGCACCGTGGTGCGTGCACCACAACCTGAACCTGCGATTGGTCGGCAAGCTGCCCGCACCTGCCTTCTTGGCCAATGTCCACTCCGCGACAACGCTGATGGGAAGTTGGTGGGGACATCGGCCTGTCACCTATCAAACCGATGGACCGCTCGATCTTCCGTCTCCTGCGTCCCCTCCGACATTAGAAGGGGACACCGGGTTGTTCTTTAGCGGCGGGGTGGACTCCTTCTATTCCCTGGTCCAGAATCCCGACATCCGGGTGATCCTCTTCGTCGTCGGCTTCGACATCCCGCTCGCGAATCGTGCGGCATGGGAAGCCAGGATCCGCTGCTACCGCGAGGTTGCGCACGCGCGGGGGATCACGCTGGTGACCGTCTTCACCAATCTCCGAGAGCGGTTCTTAAATGGCATGAGCTGGTCGCAGCATCACGGCTGCGCCCTGACTGCCGTAGCCCACTCCCTGGGCACGCTGGCATCGCGATGGCTCATCTCAGCCTCGTTTTTTCCGGGATTCATCATGCCCTGGGGCACTCATCCGGACCTCGATTGGCGCTGGGGCAGCGATTCCACCTCATTTCAACATTTCGGCATTGATCGCTGGCGTGGCGAAAAGCTGGCGGCAATGGCGGATGAAGACTTCGTGCATCGCAATCTGCATGTGTGCTATGCGAATCCCGACGGTTCCGGCGACTGTGGCAAATGTGAAAAATGTGTCCGGACCCGACTGACATATCACTGCGAAATTCCTGGCCGTCGATGCAGCCAGATGCCGGATTCGCCACCGCTGCTCCAGGCTATCGATGGAATCGACCGTCTACCCAACCACGCGCTGGTGCTGGTCTGGGAGCACTTCTGTCAATTCCTGCCAGCGGGAGACCCCTTGTCAGTCGCGGTTGAGCAACTGCTTAAACGTTCTCGTGCTGGTTTGCGATAGCGACTGATCCAGCCTTGATGATTCAGGACTTTTCGAGTTGTGCGATGACCTCGCTGAGACCAGCAGGCACTGTTTCATAGTCACGGGCACGCCGGTTGATCGGGTCGTTGCGTGTCCAGCTTTCATGATACCAATCGAGCTTGCCATAGAACGTGTCTACGATCACGTGCGGTTTCCGTAGGAGAGTAGCCAGCACATGGCCGTGAAGACGATTGGTTAATAGCACGTCATAGTGTCCGTAACATGCGATCGCCTTGGCTAACCAGTTGCGCGACCGTGCTAGGTGGATGGCGGTATCCCGTCGTATCACCGCCGGCAGCCAGGAAGTGCCGATACGGGAATCCGCTCCCGCGAGCAACTTGCGCATGGCTGAGGCGCGCAAGAAGAACGATTTGTGGATGTCGAGTCCACCGATCACCTCGCGCCAATCCATGTGAACAGCGGTCCCAAGCGATGCGATCTGAGAAAGATCGTACAGCCGGTCCGGGGTGGTGTCCCGATGTGCGTGATAAAGGATCCTTACGGGGGCATCCGAACAACGCGGTTCGACAGGCGACACCGGCACATCCATCCAGAACGCCATGTCGGGGGCAACCAGATGATGTGCTCCAGGGAAGGCTCGGCGCGCCCTCCCAAGGCTGGTGTGGTCTCGCCATACGAGATGCAGGTCTGGATGATCTTCATAGATCCTCCTGTCTTTCTCAATGCGGAGCGGATCCTGGTAATGGAAGGTCTGCGGACACAGGACGATCCGCTGACGCGGGAAGGTCTTCAGAATTTCAGCGCGGAACTCCTGATGAAGCGGGTGGATGTCGCCAAAGTTGCCGCCTCCCTGCAACACGATGGGACGATCGCCGACCATGCGCCGCAAGGTGGCGTTGTCACAACTGCGTGCATGGATCTCGGGATGGATCACCAGACCACGGGAACGCAGATACGTCCGGGTGCCCATCCAGATGAAGCTGTCTCCCACGTTGCTGTACCGCGGGTAATCGAGCATTGCGACTTCGCCACCAGATGGCAGCAGTGGCGCCAAGACTTCATCGATCCGAATGCGCATGTCGCTGATGAACCCATTGGAAGAGTCGGATCCATTGGTCGGTTCTCCGGTCATATCCGCGTCTTCTAATTCCCCACAGCATGGCCGTCTATGCCTATGATCTCCAGCCTGCCGTCTTCGTCGCTTCCCCCAATCCACATGAACCAATCCACATGAGTCAGATGCGGTGCTCGACAGAGGCGCTGGCATGCTACCGCGCCCTCCCTATGCATTGTCTCCATCATGCAGGTGGTCAATTTCTATTCCCGACGGAAGGCCCGGGCATTCGCGGATATATACGCTGGAAAGCTGGTCGATCCCGATTTAACTCCCGAACTTTGGCGGGATGGTCTGGACACCTGGATCGTGCAGACCTACCTGCGACTCCGCCAGCAGTCCGACCTGCCATTCCATTGCACGCTGAGCGCCAAGTTCATGCCCGATGCGATCAATGTGGCGCACCGAGATGAAGCATCGCCGTGGTTCAGACCGGCATCCTGCTACACGGTCGTGATCCGTGCCGATCGGCCTCCGGTCTTGTCGGCAGATCAGGTCGTGGTGCAGAATCCAGGCCAGATCGGTCCGAACCATACCTTCATCCCCTTCTGGCCTCAGCCTGGACTCGTCCCGAGAGTCCCTTTACCCACTGCCAGGTTTCGCAATCTAGCCTTCCTAGGCCGACCCGAACACCTTTCCTCGGCGTTCACCGACGGTGGATTGCAACGGTCCTTGGCGGCCATGGGCATAAACCTCGAACTGCGCCGGGACCGTTGGTACGATTACCGCGATATTGATGTGGTGTTCGCCGTACGCAGCGAACATCCGGCCATGATCGCCAGCAAGCCGGCGAGCAAGCTGATCAATGCTTGGCATGCGGGGGTTCCGGCGATCCTCGGGCGGGAGCCGGCCTACCAACTGACTGGTCGACCGGGTGTAGACTACCTCGAAGCGGACACCCCAGCAGAGATGCTGGCTGCGATCACACGTTTGCGCGATGATCCGGACTTCTATCAACGAATGATCACCGCCGGCAAGATCCAGGCAGAATTGCACTCCGTCGCCGCTGTCGCCAAGCGCTGGATCGAAGCCTTGTCCGGTGACCTCGCACCTGATCACTCAAGCGGTCGGTTCCGCTTTGTCCGACAACGGTGGCGAGCTTTGCAGGAACATCTCCTCGCCCGACAATGGCGAGATCGTTGATCGATCACTTGGACCGTAGGTAAATCGTAGACCGTGGCCCGTTTCAGCGACGTGCCGCCAAGTGTTCGAGTTCGGCAACCGCAGCTTTCAACTTCTCCTGAAGGGGATGACGCTCTGCGACTGCTCGGGCATCAGCCCGTGCCTGGGCTAAGCGTTGCGGATCGCTCCACGCGTACATCACCTCACCCAGTCGTGCCGCGAGATCCTGGTAGGCGATGACTTCGCCCACGGCGAGAGTAACCACCTCGGCACCGCCATTGCTGTCGCTGGTGATCACCGGCAGGCCGCTGGCGAGCGCCTCCAGGGTCGAGTTGGCGAAGGGATCGTAACGTGTCGGCAGCACGTAGAGGTCCGCCGCGCCGTAACACACCGGCGCGTCGCCACGACCGCCGAGGAAACACACCTGCGGTGCCACTCCAAGCTCCTGTGCGAGCGCCCGGTAACGGGCAAGTGACGAATCATAACCGACCACCAGCAGCCGCACGGTCGGACGGCGCTTCAGGAGCGCGGGCAAGGCCCGGAGGATCAGGTCGAGCCCTTTGCGAGTGTAGCCGCTTCCAAGGAAGAGCAGTACTTGGTGCTCGGCAGTGAAGCCACATTCCTGCCGTAAGCGGGCACCGGCCTCCGCGCGGTGACGCGGATGGAAGCGCACGCCATCGACACCATTGTGAATCACCTGCACATGCTCGGGTGGCAGATTATGACGGGCGCACACGTCGCGCTTGACCATCTCAGAATTGGTGATGACTAGCCGGCAGTTGGCGGGCGCGACGCCGCGTGCCTCAATCCCCAATGCTAGGCGGTCTTTCAGCCACAACCACAGCGACGGTGGGAAACGCTGACGTTCCGTGCCGGCGACCAGGTCGAGGTAGGTCTGGTGGCAGCCACCTCCCATCCGGATGAGGTCGTGGCTCCAGGTCTTGCCCAGGCTATAGACCACCTCGTAGCGCACGCGAGCGACATGACGCTCCACCGCCTTGGCAAATGCCCACAGCTTAGTGGCCCCACCGAAGTGCCACGGCCGCAGCCGGACGAAGCGCACGCCTGGGTGCGGTGCTTCGCCGTGGCGGTTGCAGATGATCACCACCTCGTGACCGGCCTGCGCCAAGTGGCGGGCCAGATTGGTGAGATAGGCCTCCACGCCACCGGATGCCGCGTGCTTGATGTGGACCAACGCGACACGCATTGGTGTGGGAGGATAGAATGGCGGATGGTCAGGCAATGCGGCCACGCGCCAAAATGGTGCCGTTGCTCACGGTAATTTCTCTGACCACTGGCCGGAGAGCTGGAAGTACTTTCGCAGCACCAGCAGACCGATGACCTCCTCCAGGGACTGGTCCTGGAACTGCGCCACGTGCTGCTTGGCGTTCACGATGATGTCGAGCGCCTGCTGCGGATGCGCCTGGTAGTGGGCGCGCTTGTCCAACAGATCGGCAAGATCATCACGCAGCAACACGTAGTGCTGATCCGCAACCAAGCGACCTTCCATGAACCAGGTCTCGTAACGCGGACGCGGCATGAAGCAGAGGGAGTTGGAGGCCATGATCCACTTGGTGTTGGTCGCCACATCCTTGCCCTCGATGCTGAGGATGAACTTGCAGCGCAACTGCTCGGCGATGCTCATGAACGGTTTCCACGTCGGTTCGCCCATGGCTTTGGGGGTGGTGTCGCCGATATCGCAACCCGGCGTGGCATGAAACTGCTCGACACAGGCCACACGATTGGCGCGGCCGTGGCATTTTCCGCGCCACACCACCACGTCGCGTTTGTCGGTAAAGGACAGGGCGTCGTCGACCAGATAGTAGTGCCGAACCTGGTTGAGCTTCAAGAGGACTGCGTTGTGGTTGTGCTGCGAGATCGGTCGACTCTTTACGATCGTCGGTACCGATGGGACGTCGATGATATCGCCGAATAGGAAGGCCAATGCCCGATCCGGCGGAAAATACCGCGTCAGACGGCACAGATCGAAATAATAGGTAGTAAAGCCATCACTGCGGATGTCGCGAATGGGCTGGGCTGGTGCTGGCACGGCAAACGGCTGGTCAAGACGCAGGTAATACGCCACCCGATCATGCACGGCTTGGAGTGAGGCTTCCGGAACCGACGCCAAGCGCGATGCCAAGCGCCGACGGAATGACCAAGACGGTAAGGCCTGCTGCAACACGTTGGTCGCATAGAACCACGCGCGATGCCATTGCGCACCGAGCGGCCTCATGGATGTAAGTGCCGGGCTGACCTGTTCGAAATCACGGATCGACTACCTCGTGGTCGTTTTCCTGCGCCATCGCCAGACCCAGTACCGAGGTCAACGATAGGGACAGCGCCACCACCACACCGGCGATCCCATCTCGGAACCCCTGCTTGAAGATAAAGCTCTGAATGAATCCCCAGCCAGCGCGGAAGATGAGCTGGAGCGCGCTCGCACGACGCCCTTGTTCGCGGTAGCGCGCCGCCTTCGCTCGTGCGTAGGCGGCACAACGCACGAACACTTCGGCATGGTCGGCGTAGCTGAAATGATGCAGGGATCCCTGGAGGGTCAGCACCGGACCAGTGACCTCGACCGATTCATGGATCAAGGCGTCGTTGAAATTCGCCTGGGTACGATTGAACAGGCGCAGGCTGTAATCCGGCGTCCAATGGCTATACCGGATCTCGCGCGCGCCGATGTAATTGCGCCGACGGATGCGCCAAGCGCGCGTTGGATCGGCATAGTCCAACACCTGGATGGTGGTGGCACCCTCGTAGTCGAGCACCTCATCATCATCAATCACCAGCACCCAGTCGTGTCTGGCCAGTTCGACCGCGCGGCGTTTCTGCGGACCATAGCCAAGGAAGGCTTGATGCTCGACCCGCACCTGGTGCTGTGCGCAAATCTCCAGCGTGCGATCAGTCGAGCCGCTATCGAGCACCAGGATCTCGTCGCAGAATCCCACCGCCGAGAGCACGCGATCCAGATGCCGGTCGCCATTTTTGACGATCAGGACAGCCGAGACCTTGAGTTTTTCCAGACCCGACAGGGTCGCGCGGCGGCGCAGCGGCGGATGTGGAACGGCAGCCAAGTCGGGCATGGGGCGTAGGCTCACGCCCGGACCCGGACACACAAGGACCGGGCCGACCACTTTCACATGGGCAACATCAGCCGAGCAGATCGCGGTAAAACCCGAGGTAGGCCTGCACCATCGCTGCTGCGGAGAATCGTGCGCTGTCTTCACGCGCAGCATCGCCATGACGATGGCGCAGAGCGGTGTCTGCCAAGTAGTGCCCCAACACGCTCGCCAATGCTGGAGCATCACGGATCGCCACCAGTTTCCCGTCGATTCCGTCACGCACGACCTCGGGGATTCCGCCGGCCGCCGTGGCGGCCACCGGCAGGCCACAACGTTTCGCATCCATGATGGACGTACACAGGCCCTCTAGGTGTGAACTCATGACGAAAAGATCGCTACCTTTCATCAAAGCGGGGACGTCACTGCGATAGCCGATCAGGCGCGCCCGACGCAGGCCCAAATCGGCGATGAGGGCTGTGAGGGTTGCGCGCAATTCGCCCTCACCGGCGATCAGCAGGTGCGCATGGGGATGATCCGCTTCGATCAGAGCCCAGGCACGCAGCAAGGTTGTTTGGTCCTTATGGTCGCTCAAGGCGGCGACGTTGAGCACTACCAACGAATCTGCCGGCACATCGAACCCGGTGCGCGGATCGGCTCGCTGAGCGGCGTCAAGCACGGCGAAATCCACTCCGCTTGGAATCACTTTGATACGCTCCGGTGCGACACCCCCGTCGACCAGGATCTGGCGGATCGCCTGCGATATGGCGATATACCGCACCTTGCTTCCGCGGTATTTCCAGGCGGCGACTGGACCTCGCTTGAGGGGAAAGTCGACCCGTCTGGTCACCACGACCGGCAGATCGCTGCCAAGCGAAGCGAGCAGACAGAGCTGATGAGCGCGGCTGGTGTGGGCGTGCAGGAGGCTGGGTTTAAGCCGGCGGATAAGCCGGCGCAGGGTCCAGAGGGCACCGATACCACGATCACCTGGAATGGGGTGGATCGATACACCGGTCTTGGCCAGTCGTTCTGCCAATGGGGAACCCGGTACACACGCCACGGCACACCGGCGCTCCTGGTGCATCCCCGAGGCGAGGAGGAACACCTGATTTTCCCCACCACGCCACGAAATCTCGGCATTGACATGGAGCACCATTCCGTGAGCGCTCGGTGCGCCACCCTGCTCCTTCTGCTGCGATGCATCTGATGTGCTCAACCCGCCACCTTCTGGATCGCGGACCAGACCGTGTCGGTGGACACTTCCTGCAATGGACCGTGAGGGAGAATGTATTCGGCGCGTGCTCCTGGGCGAAACCACTCGGCCGGGCATCCGTTCATGGGAAACAGCACCACACGCGGACGATCCATGAGCTGAGCTAGATGGTTTGGGCCACAATCATTGCCGACCACCATCGCCGCTGCGCGCAGGGCGGCCGCCTCCACTGGCAAGTCACCCCTGATGAGGGTGATGCCGGCCTCCTGTACCTCAGGCGTGGCGACCCAAGTCACCACCTCCGGGTCATCTGATCCCGCCAAGACCTGGACCGGCCCGCCATGGCTCCGCCGCCAACGTACGGCGAGTTCCAGGTATTTCTCCAGTGACCATTTCTTCTGGGGACTACTGCCACACGGAACCAGCACCAACGCCCCAGAAGGCGCGACCTGTGGCACCATTTTCCAATCCGTCAGCAGATCCCCTTGACGATCGTGCCAACCTGCCCCAACCAAGCCCAGGTAGGTGAGCGCCTTGTACCGGTTGCTGTCCCAGGGTCGTGAATCGGCATCGATCCACCCACCCAGTCCATGAGCAAAACACCGTCGCTCTCTAGCGCGCATCAGCATGGTCCACAGGTGCAGCCGGGTCGAACGCGGTCGGCAGTTCACGACCAGGGTCGGCCGCAGATTCAACGTGCGACGAAAGGTCGCAAACGGTTCGCCACCCGTGCGATCATGGCGCCATACCTCATCGACCAAACCCCAGCGCTCGAAAAGCGCGCCGGTCCCATGGTTGGCAAGAGCGACGAATCGTGCGGCTGGATGACACCGGCGCAAATGCAGCAGGGCGGGTACCAGCACCAAACTCGCACCGAAAAATGGCCGGTTCGGCAACACCACCACCACAATCGGCCGGCGATCCTCGGCATCAGAATCAGTCATGGGCTGTCAGGCTCCGAAGGAACCGGAAATGGCAAGAATGCCCTGGGTCGATCCCGATGCTCCTGCTTCATGGCGTCATTCTGATTCGCCCCTTCGCCACCACCACCCACTCACCGTCCTCGTCCGCTTCGTAGGCGGTGAAGCGGAGGTCGAGGCGTTCGCCCACCGCCCAGGAACGGAAGCGTTCGACCGAGGGCCAGTCCTCCTCGCGTTCCTCGCCATCGGCGCTGGTGAAGGCGATGCGCACGCTCATGCACCGCAGCGGATCGTGCACCACCCGTCCTACAAGCCTCGGACGGTGGTCTGGTGGTCAGCGTCGCCAGCGTTGCCATGCTGCCGGGATGGTTGCTGGCATGGCACGTCCACGTCTTCGCACGGCCTGCGGCCTGATCATCGCCGCAGTCGCGGTGACGTTGGTGCTGCCGGAATGGTTGACGCCCGTGGCACAGTGGCTGGGAAACCTCAGCGGTGGCGCGCTGGATCCCACGGGATGGTTGCAGTGGGCACGGGGGATGATCAGTGCGGCGACCTTGGGCGCGACTTGGCCACTCCTGCCGGCGCTGGTGAGTGTTGGTTTACTGCTGGCCTGCTGGTGCATCCCGGCGGCACCCGAACCGCTGCGTCGGCCGCGCAGCGTCATCCGTGATGAGACCGCGATGGCGGTTGGCGCCTTGCTGCTCGCCGAACCGCTCATGCACCTGGGTTTCCTCGCCTGGAGTGGGTGGCATCCCTCGGTGGTCAGCCGCGACGCCGTGCTGCCGGTGCCATTCCAGGCGGTGGCGGCCGGTGCCCAGGGCTGGTGGTCGGGTACGCTCACCATCCTGACCCTGTCGTTGCTGGTACCGGTGGCGGAGGAGTTGTTTTTCCGCGGGCGGTTGCTCGACGTGCTGCGTCAGCGCCTGGGCGGGACGCGGATGGCGACGGTCTCGGCGGTGAGCCTCACCACCCTGGCCTTCGCCGCGGCGCATGGCACGCAGGTGCAGGCGCTGTTCGCCATTCCGCTTGGTCTGTTGCTCGCGCTCATCCGATTACGCGGTGGCGGCATAGGAGCCTGCATCGTGGCGCATGCCTGCCACAACAGCTTGTTCCTCTTCGTCGGCCCGGTGTTGTTCGCGCGACCATGGGCGGCACCACTGCTGGCGCTGGCTGGAACCATGATGATCGCCGCCGCGTGGATCGACCATCCGCGCACCTCCGAACGTCCACGGGTGGCCGACCGCTGGCGGGCGCTGGTCGCGGTGGTGGCGGTGGTGACGATCACGCTGGTGCTGTTCAGCACCTACCCGACCTACCGTCGCCTCCAGGATCGGCTGTGGGTCGGCGCCGCCCACCGCGTGACGGTGATGTGGCGGGTCGACAACGACGTGCTGCTGCGCCGGCTCGACTTCCAGGAACAACGTGGGCGCATGAACGCCGATCGGCGGCTTGGTCTCTACGATCAGTTGCTGCGTGAGCCGTGCCAGCGGCTGCCGGGCGGCAATCCGCGACAGGCGCAGGTGCTGGCCCAACTTGATCCCGAACGCTTCGCCGCCGCAGTGTCCGACCTGGGCATTTACGACGCCCTGCTCGACCTCGCTGATTGCCGGGCGCGCTGGGAACGACTGGCGATCGCCGCGCGGATGCTCGGTCAGCGCAACAGCCATGACCTCGCGTCGATCGCCACCACGCACCCGGAATGCCTGCTGCAATGGTTCCCATTGCCGGAGCGGCTAGACGATTGTGTGCAGCAACTCGTGCGCACCGAGGCGCATGATCGCAAGCGGCTGTTGGCGCAGCTCGAACGTTCCCAACCGGGCAAGGTCGCCGACGTACTGTTCGCTTTGCCGTTGAGCCACATCACGCCGCTCGATCGCCGCCACCTGCTGATGCATTATCCGGATGCCGCCGAACGCCTGGCAGAACTGGCGAAACGTGATCCCCAGCGGGCACGGGCGTTCAGCGCGCCAGCCGAGTGACGCCGCAGACATCGGGATGACCAACAGGTCTTGGTCCCTTCGCCCCCTGCGCCCGCTGCGGTTTGATTGCGTTTCTCAGGCTCACTGCGCCGGCACGGTTCCGGCGCGCAGGTCGACCATCTCGTCGAGCGCCTCCATCAGGTCCACCAGGTCGTGCTGATCCGCGGCGTCCTGCAGCGCGGCGGCATGTTCCTCTGCCATCTCGCTGGCCAGTTGCGCACGTTCCGCCGCCTGGCTCGCGGCCAGAGCCGCGTCGGCCGCCTCCTCCGCCGTGCGACGTGCGGCCAGCGCCTCACCACGGCGTTTCTCCCATTCACGGAGCTTCTCGGCGACCGCCGGATCCTTGGCGTGCTGACGCCAGGCCAGCTCGCGTTCGACTAGCGAGATGTCCTCGTCCAGCCGCATCAGTTGGCGGTCGGTCTGATGACGCGCGCGTTCCACCAGGTGTTTCGCCGCCAGTGCCGCTGTCAGATCGCCGGCTTCAGCCGCCGCCGCGAAGGCGGTCTGCGCCGTCTGGTGCGCCTGCGTGGCGGCGTCCAACGCCGCACGGGTGGCGGTCAGCAGCTCCGCAGGGGCGTCGACGAGCTGCTCGGTGATGTTGGCCAGCGTTGCCCGGCGTTCCTCTTCAAAGGACAACCATTGATCCGCCTGATCGCCGAAGCGCTCGGCCCGCGCCAACAGCCGGTGTTCACGTTCCTCGCGTTGCCATTGCTCATCGTCATCACCAGGGATCCCCCGAACCACGCCGATCAGGCGGCTCATGACGGCCACCTGCTGTTCGCCGATCCGGCGGTAGGTCACGACTTCTGGAGCCTCGGGCGGCAGACCACACTCGGCGATGCGGCGTAACAGGTGCACGCGCAGGTCGAGCAGCCGGCTGTAGGCATCGAGCACCGCCTGATGACGATAGGAATCGCCATCATTGAGCTGTTCCAGCCGGTGTTCCAACGTGGTGCGTGCCACCAGCAGGTGTTCACGGTACTCGACTAGCCAACGGTCGTCGCGGGGCAGCAACGCATACCGTTCATCAGCCAGATGTCCGGCTTCGATCAGGTGCAGCAACGTGGTGTGGCGTGCCTGACGCCGGAACCAGGCCGCCGGCGCGACCTGATCACGCAAGCGTCCGGCGACCACCGCCTGCAATCCCTGATCGAGCGCCACGCTCACCAGCGCGCGGTAGCGGGTGAAGGCCGGCTCGCTGAGACAATGCGGGAACCGGCGGGGCGCATCGCCGAGTTGTTGCGCGAGGTTGGTCAATTGCTGGAGGCTGGCGACCAGCGCCTGGAGCTCCCCGGTGAAACGCAGCAGGCCCGCATCATCCACCGGCACGGTCTTGGCCTCCAGGCGGCGTTGCCAGTCGGCAGCGATGGTGCGGCGCACGATCAGCATATCGGCGAATGCACCCGGCATCGCCAAGTTGGCCACGGCACTGGCGCTCTGGAGTTGTGCCTGCGCTTCCGCCAGTTGGGCGACGGAGTGGGCGAGGGTGGGGAGCGCTGGCGCTTCCTCGGCCGCGAGGTCCATGCCAGCGCCCAACAACATGAGCGTCAGCAGCAGGCTCCATCCTGTAGCGCTACGCGCCGAAATCTTCCTGCCACACGAAGAAATTTCGGCGCGTAGTGCGTGGGGTGCGGGGCGAAGCCCTGCAGCAACAGGTCCCAGCCCGGCCGAGCCGATAATGAACCGCCGGTTCCGGCTCGGCCGGGCTGGGATCATGCGCGCCATGTTCCGCACCTCGCTGTCAAGGCTGACTGCATCACATCCCGCAGCGGAAGGAACCGCCGAGCGTCACGCGCCCAGGACACCTGCCCAGGTGAACACCACACACCGGCACCGGAGCTTAGCCCTCCGCCGCCGTGGCGGCGTCGCCGTCGCCGTCGCCGGCCATGGTCTTGTGCTTGTAGGCCGCACCCAAGAAGCCGCGGAAGAGCGGATGTGGCTGCACCGGGCTGGACTTGAACTCGGGATGCGCCTGGGTCGCGAGGAAAAACGGGTGGTTTTTCAGTTCGACGATTTCAACCAGCGAGGCCTCGGGCTTGGTCGCATCCGGGATGTAAAGACCGGTGAACAACATGCCGGCCGCTTCGAATTGGGCGCGGTAGGCGTTGTTGAACTCGTAGCGATGGCGGTGGCGTTCCTGCACCACGTCGGCGCCGCCATAGAGCTTAGCGGTCTTGCTGCTCTTCTTCGGCAGCGTGCAGGGATAGTTGCCCAGCCGCATGGTGCCACCCAGGTTGCCGGCGGCGACGATGTCCTTCTGCGAATCCATCACCACGATCAGTGGATCCGGGGTTTTCTCGTTCATCTCGGTGGAATTGGCTTCCGGCAGATTCAGCACGTTGCGCGCGAACTCGATGCAGGCCGCTTGCATGCCCAGGCACAGGCCCAGGTACGGCAGGCCGGTCTCACGAGCGTAGCGGATGGCCCGCAGTTTGCCCTCGAAGCCGCGTTTGCCGAAACCGCCGGGCACCAGGATGCCGTCGACATTCTTGAGCTTGTCCTGCCAGTGCTCGTCTTTTTCCAGCGATTCGGACTCGATGCGCACGATGTTGGCTTTGAGCAGATGACTGTACGCCGCGTGATCGACTGACTCGGTCACCGATTTGTAGGCATCCTGATGGTCGATGTATTTGCCGACCATGGCGATGGTGACGGTGTCCTTGGGTTTTCTGATGTGATGCACCATCAGATCCCAGGCCTTCATGTCGCACTCGCGCACCGGCAGGCCCAGGCGTTTGCATACCAGGTCGTGCACGCTCTGTTTTTCCAGCACCTGCGGCACTTCATAGATGGTGTTGGGCACGTCGGGCAGATCGATGACCTTGTCCTGGTCGACGTTGCAGAACAGCGCGAGTTTCTCCTTCACGCTCTTGGACAGGGTTTTCTCTGCCCGGCACATCAGGAAGTCGGGAACGATACCGATCTCACGCAGCTTCTGCACACTGTGCTGCGCGGGCTTGGTCTTGATCTCGCCGGCAGCTTTGATGTAGGGGATGTAGACCAGGTGGATGAACACCACGTTATCGCGCCCGACCTCATGCCGCATCTGGCGCACGGCTTCCATGAACGGCAGGCCTTCAATGTCGCCAACGGTGCCGCCGACTTCGCTGATGACGATGTCGACCTCAGGGCCGCCGAGGCTGCGGATGGTGGCTTTGATCTCGTCGGTGACGTGCGGAACCACCTGCACGGTGCCGCCGTTGTACTTGCCGGCGCGCTCTTTCTGAATCACCGACTGGTAGATCTTGCCCGAGGTCACCGTCGAGTTCTTCGAACACGGCACGCCCAGGAAACGTTCGTAGTGGCCCAGGTCCAGATCGGTTTCGGCACCATCGTCGGTGACGTAGACCTCGCCGTGCTGGAACGGGTTCATCGTGCCTGGATCGACATTGAGGTACGGATCGAGTTTCTGGATCCGCACACGGTAACCCATGTTGATCAGCAGGCGTCCGAGCGAGGCCGCCGCGATGCCCTTGCCGAGCGAACTGACGACGCCACCGGTGACGAAGATGTGGCGGGTGATACCATCGCGTTTGGGCGTGCTAGACATGGGGAGCTTTCACAGGCGAGGTGGCACGGCGGACGAGAAAAGCGTCGTAATCCGCCCGCACATCGATGCCGGGGGCGGCGTGGTTGACCACGGCGCACGCGATGCCGATGCCGGCTTCGAGCGCACGCAGTTGTTCGAGTTTCTCCGCCTGTTCGAGGCGGCTGGCCGGCAGCCTGCCATAGCTCAGCAGCACCTCGCGGCGGTAGGCGTAGATGCCGAGATGACGGTAGCAGCTTGCCTGCGGCGCGGCGCGATCGCGATCCCACACCGCCGGACTGCGGGTGAAGTAGAGTGCGCGGTCACCGTTGCCGAGCACCACCTTGACGTTGTTGGGATTGTGTTGCTCAGCCTCGCCACCGGGCACGCAGAGCGTCGCGATGCCGGCCCACTGATGACGCTCCAGCAGACCTGCAACTAAGCGGATGTGCTCGGGATCCATCTCGGGCTCGTCACCCTGGACGTTCACTACGATGGCATCGCTGCGGCCCAGCGCGACCTCGGCGATGCGATCGGTGCCGGACTGGTGATCGAAGCGCGTCATCACCGCGTCGACACCGGCGGCACGCGCCGCCGCGACCAGCACCTCGTCATCAGCACACACCGTCACCGATCGTGAACCGAAGGCTTCCGCTGCGCGACGCGCAGCGGTGGCGATCAGCGGTTCACCATGTTCGGCGAGCAGGAGCTTCTCTGGCAGTCGCGTCGACGCGCGGCGCGCGGGGATCAGCACCGCGGTCATGAACGCTCCGCCCGGGTCACCGAACACACGCCACGCCGCGACCGGTTGCGCTGGGGGGCAACCTGGGCTTCGCGGGGGGCACGGATGGCGGGACCTTGGATGAGTGCTGCTGGGCGCACCGGCTGCTCCAAGGCGGGACACCGTAGGCTGGCCCCGGGGTAGTCAATGCTGGCGGAAGTTGCAGGAGAATATCGGTTAAAACCCGTGGAAAACGCCCGTTTCCAGGGGGTCCGGCCGAGGCCGGCGGTGAGCCCTGGTCGCTGGCCGACGCCCTGTGGCCTGCGGCCGGTGGCCTGTACCGTGCCGCCATGAAACCCGCCCTGCTCCTGCTCGCCACCTTCGCCCTCCTACTCGATGGCGTCCACCTGGTCGCCGCCGAGGTCGAGGCACCCTCCGGCGCGGCGCAGGACGGTACCCTGATGGTCACGCTCTCTGGCACGCTGCCCTTGCGGCCGGGCGGCGGCTTCCTCTTCGGCGACAGCGGCATGAGCCTGCACGACGCCACCGCGGCGCTGAAGCGGGCGATGTCCGATCCCGAGCGCCGCGTGGTGCTCGACTGCTCCACCGAGTTCCATCCCGGTCTGGCGGCGGCAGAGGAGTTGGCAGCGGTGCTGCGTGCCCGTCCGGCCGACAAGAAGGTCGCGTGTCTGATCGACAACGCCTCCGACGCGGTGATGGCACTGGCCGCCGCCTGTGACGAGATCGTGATGGTCGAGGCCGGCATGCTCAACCTCGACGGCTTGGCGCTGTCGACCGACTACTACGGCGACGCGCTCAACCTCTTCGGCGTGAAGTTCCACGCGGTCACCAGCGGCCCGGCGAAAACCGCACCGGAACCCTTCACCAGCGGTCGGCCAAGCCCCACCGCCATCGCCGAACATGAACGCTTGGTGGCAGCGCTCGACCTCGCCACGCGTGATCTGGTTGCACGCGGCACACTTTCCGCCGACGCGGTGAAGGCGGCCTACGCCCAGGCGCCGCAGACCTCGGCCATCGCCAAGCAACTCGGACTGGTGACCGCGGTGGCGGAACCCGGCGCGTGGTTGCGCAGCCAGCCCGGACCGGTGCGGCACCTGAAAACCGGTGCCGAGGTACCCAAGCTCACCACCTTGCCGGAGATGATCACCTTCGTCTCGCAGTTGATGAACGGCGAACAACGCCAACGGCCAGCCCGCAGCGTCGCGGTGGTCGAACTCGAAGGCTCGATCATCGACGGCGACGGCTCGCTGCCCGGGTACACCATCGCCGGCAACGACACTGCGCGGCTGTTCGACCGCCTGATCAGCGATGAGCGGGTGGTGGCGGTGGTGGTGCGGATAAATTCCGGCGGCGGCAGCGCCGGTGCCAGCGACCGCATCCACCATGCCGTGCGCCGGCTGGCCGCGGCAAAACCGGTGGTGGCGCTCTACGACGCGGTGTGCGCCTCGGGCGGTTACTACATCGGCTGCGCCGCACAGGAAATCATGGTCCACCGCGGCACCATCACCGGCTCCATCGGGGTGTTCGCCATGGTCCCGGATCTCCACGGCGCGCGCGCACGTCTCGGCATCTACCGCCATACCGTCGCCAGTGGCCCACGTTCCGGGTTGTTCTCCACCGATGCCTTCACCCAGGAGAAAGAAGCCGCCTTCCGCCAAGTGGTGCTGGATGTCGACCAGCGTTTCCAAGCCCTGGTGGCCGAACGGCGCAAGATCGACCTGAAGAAAATGGCCGACCTCGCCGGTGGCCGGGTGTTCAGCGGCGATGAAGCAGTGGCCAACGGTCTCGCCGATCGGCTGGGCGATCTGCCGGCGGCGGTCGCGCGGGCACGCGAGCTGGCCGGCATCAGCGATCCGCTGCCGCTCGAACGCCTGCCGGAAGCCGGCGGCCTGGCGGCCAAGCTCGGCCTGGGTGGCGTCAGCGGCGGGGTGCTGCCAGCGGTCTTCGCCGGTCTGCCAGCAGAGGTACGGCTGTGGCTGACCCTCGCGCAGCAGGGCCGGGTGCAGGTCATGGCTTGGCATCCGACGTTCACACTCGAGTGACGATCGCCGCGTTCTGCAGCACAATCTGCAGCACAATTGCCGGCGGAGTCCGAACGAATCCGTCACGGTGGTGAAGCCGAAGGGATGAACGGTTCGCCCCACCTGGACGTGTCAGACGAACCGCGGGCGGTGCCTGGGGAGTATGTTACACCGCCCGTGCGTCCCCGGGTGGTTGTGGGCGCGGGCTTCGGGGTGGTGGTTATGGTGCAACCCCCCTGGATGCCGCCGAACCACAACGGTGGTCCAGCGTTCGCCCCGCAAGGAACCTCGCCATGCTCAAATACCTGTCGCCGACGCTGTTGTCCCTGGTTCTCGGAGCTGCGGGGATGGTGCCGCTGTGGTCCGCCACCGCCGATGAACGTGATCAACACGCCATTGCCGTGGCCAAGCTGATGACCAGTAAGATGCGCCTGCCGGCCGACCGGCAGCTCAAAGAGTACAAGGAGTCGGGTTATCCGGCGAACGACGCCTACCTCGACAAGATCCTGCGCTACACCTTCCTCGACCAGTTCCTCGCCGACCTGCCCGAAGCCGAAAAGGCCAAGAACGAGGCCGAACTGAAGGCCCTGCGCGCCGAGTTGGAGGCCACGCTCAAGAGCAACAAGCTGAGCCCGGTTGCCAAGCAGATCTTCTCCGGCGGCGGCGGTAGCTCCACGCGCATGGTCAACGAGATCGCCAAGCTCATGCACCCTGATGGCGCACCGCCGCTGGTGCCGATGGGCGCCGAGAAGATCCAATCGCTCGCCCGCCTGCTCGACGTCCTGGGCAAACAGGCGGAAGAGGATTTCAAGGCCGCGGTCGACAAGGTGCGGGCCAACAAGGCCGCCGAAGACAAGATCTGGGACCTGCCCGAAGGCGGCAAGGAACAACAAGAAGCGATCAACGGCGGCGTCGAAATGCGCCTGGAAGCCATGCGTCCGCTCACCGTGGCGATGCTCGCCCTGCGTGACGCCGCCCACCGCGGCAAGGATTTCGGTCTCGATCCGGCGCCGGTACAGGCGCAGATCAAGAAGATGTTCACCAGCGAGCGTCCCGAGCTGGAGAAGAAGACCTGGACCGACGTGTTGGCGGCGTGGGATTTCGAATGGGGCGAGTTCAATCCCTACATCAGCATCAACTGCGGCACCCTGCTCGGCGACGCGCTGGTCGCCGGTGCCAAAGGCGTGAAGGAAGAGGACGTCGAAGGCATCCTGCAGAAGGTCGCCGACTTCAACACCAAGGAGTTCCGCGATCCCAACGTCCGCGCTGAAGCCTACCGCCTGAAGTTCCAGGCCTGGACCAGTCTGCTGCGCTACCGCCTGCTGCAGAACAACACCCGTTCGTTCAATCGTGGCTGGGCCGCGTGGCAAGATTTCCAGAACCGCGCCAAGACCGACGAGGGCTTGCGGCTGGGTCAGGTGCCGAAGATCGCCAGCGACCTGGGCAAGCTCTACATCATGGCCGGACGCATCGCGCAGGCGAAGGGCGACTCCACGAGCGCCGGCGCCTTGTGGGCCGAATTGTCCGGCACCAAACCAGCCAACCCCCTCGGCCACTACGCCAAGGGCTGGCTGATCTACAAACCCGATGGCGGTGGCCTGAGCGATAATCCGTGGTCGCTGCCGCCGCTGGCGATGGACCCGGAAAAAGCGCTGATCACTGCGCGTGCCTTCATGGGCGAGGCGAACTCCACCGCCGATCCCTACCAAGCGCGTCAGAACTACATCAAAGCCGCCGTCGCCCTGCGCAACGGTGTGCTCGGCATCAACTCCGGTCTGCTTGACGAGAAGGGCTACATCGAATTCGCGCCGCAGGTCTACCAAGTCTATGGCTACGTGTTCTACAAGATGGACATGCGGCATCACGCCGTAGTCGCCGCCATGGACGGCGCACGCGCCCTGGGCGCAAAACTGAAGTGGTACGCCGAGCAGAAGAAACCGAATCCTTGGCAGAAGACCAACGCCGACGGCAAGCGGGTGTGGGACGACGCGCGCGTCACTCCACTGCGGGTGGCCAACGACGCCGAAATATACGCCAACCGACTCAAGAGCCGTGACCCCAACACCCAGTCGCTCTACAGCCAGGCGATCGACCTGCTCAAGAGCATCGATCCCGATGCAGTCAACGACACCCTCAAACGCAGCCAGATGATCTCGCTGCTGGGTGAGGGCGATTTCGAGGGCGGCCTGCGGGAAGCCGAATCATTCCTGCGCGAGTATCCCGAGCAGTACCTGTGGATCTTCACCTTCAAGAACTCCGCGGTGTCGCAGTGGCTCGACAAGTTGAGCAAGGACGGCGACAAGGCCAAGATCACCTCGCTGTCCGAGCAGTTGGCCAAGGACAATCAGGCGATGGCCAAGCGCATCGGGGAGGAGCTGACCAAACCCGGACTCGCCGAAAACCGCAAGCGCGAACTGGAGCGCGCCCGCACCACCATCAAGGTCAGCGAGATCGACAACCTCATCGCTAACAAGAAGTACGAAGAGGTGATCAAGAAGGTCGATGCCGAAGCCATCCGCAATCTGCCGAGCGAGGACCTCCTGGCCGCGAGCATGCTGCGCAAGCTCGCCAAGGCGACGTTTGAATGGCATGAGTCGCGCAAGGATACCCTGGCCAAGGATCCCGCCGCGTTGCTCGCCGCGCTCAAGACCTACGAGACGGTCTATCAGAACCTCGATCGTGGCATCGGCAAACTGCGCGGCAAAAGCGGGGTCGAGAACACCCTTGATGCCGCCGGACAGATGCTGGCGATCGTCTTCACCCGCTCGGTCGGCATGATCGCCAAGCTGCAACAGGCTGGCAACGCCAGCGGTGACCTGGTGGCGATGGCCGAGGTCGCCAACCGCGCCTTCGCCGACCTCTATGAACCGACGGTCGACGACAAGACGCCGACCGCCAACATCCTGTTCATCGCCCGCACCCTGTGGGAGGTGGAAGAGAAGCAGCGCGCCGCCAAGCAGTTCGCACGCTTCATCGCGCTCAATGACAAGGACCCCGAAGTCGCCGCCTTCCGCGCCGACCCCAAACCCTTCGTGGAGAAACACAGCGCGGTGATCAACGCCCGCGGTGAGTTCCGCAAGGCGTGGGAGGAGATCGCCGACCTGTCGTGGGACAGCGCCGAGGACGCCCAGGCCTACAACACCCTGCCCAAAGATAATTGGCCGCCACGTCAGCGCCGTGACTTGATCCAGGCGCTGAACAAAATCGGCGACTTCCGCAAGCTGATGGCGACCAACAAGGCAGTGATCGCGCCAGATCAATTCAAGCAGATCGATGCGGCGGTGGACGCCTTCCACGCCGTCATCTCGGCACGGGCGAACCAGAACTTGGCTAAGGTCCGCTTGGCGGCTTACTACCGTGAAAGCAATCAGTTTGAGAAAGCCCTGCCGCTCCTCGACGAGATGTACAAGGAAGACCCGCTCAGCCTCGATAACCAGATGGCACTGGTGCTGGTCACCTACAAAGCGGCGCTTGAGGGCAATCCCATGCCGCCGAAAGAGGACCTGCAGAAGGCCCGTGGAGTCGTCGCGGAAATCCGCAACGCCAAAAACAACACCACCGACAAGATCGGTTACTGGGAAGCCTACACTCTGGTGTTGGAGTTCTCGGTTATGTTGAACGACAACAAGGTGGTGAACGACACCTTGTCGTTCCTGCGGCGCAATCGCAGCGACATGTCGCGTGACCTGATCGCCCCGGCACAGTGGGGCGACGACAAACGTGCGCGCCGTCCGATGAACGCTTTGTCCGTCATATTGGCCAAACGCTTCCTCGACCTCTACAGCAAACAGGGCGTGACCGAGAAGGCCGCCTTCAAGGTGGTCGAGGTCACCGTCAATGGTGAACCGATGGCGATTTTCGCCAACACCGACGCGCCGGAGTTCACTGCCAAACCCATGACCACGCCGGATGACGACGAGGTCGTGGCGATCATCGCCGCCGACGGCAGCACGCCGCCCCCAGTGAAAGCGGAGCCGCCAAAACCGGCGGAACCACGCGAAGACCCGGCAGACGCCAAGCCCAAACCAGCGGCGGATGCCAAGCCGGCGGATGCCAAACCTGCCGACGCCAAGCCGGCCGACGCCAAGCCCGCTGAGACCAAGTGAGGAGCACCACCATGAGCGCCCTGATCACCCGCTGCCGCATCCTCGCCCTGCTGGCCGTCACGGTCGCCGCCCACGCGGTGACCATGGAGCCGGCACCCGCCAACATCCTCACGCCCGAGAAGCCGATCGACGGCGCGTGGGTCGAAAGCGAGACCACCGACGGGCTGGTGTTCTACCTCGGTGACTGGAAATCGCAGACCCGCGTGGCGGTGACGCGCAAACCCGGCCAGTACAACAAGGTGGTGTACGTCGGCAACAGCGACACCAGCTTCATGCGCGCCGAGGTGCTCTACAACAACGGCGACTTCGTCACCGCGCCCGAGCACTACAAGAAAGCCATCACCACTGGCAAATGGCACTGGGAGGTCGAGCAGGCCTACCGTCGTGCCGCCGCCTCCCTGGCGCGCACCGGCAAGGGACCGGAGGCACTCACGCTGCTGAAAGAATATCTCGGCCGTTATCCCAAGACCGTGCACATAGCCGAGGCGGTGTCGCTACGTGCCGGCCTCGCGCTGGAAGCGAAGGACTACGCCGGTGCCATGGCCGACTACCAGTTGATGGTCAAGGAAGGCGCCAAGTGGGGTGCAAGCGCTGAACTCGACGGCTATCTCGGCCAGAACGCCGTGTTGGTGGCGCAGAAGAAGTTCACCGATGCCGTGGCGCTGCTGACTCCGTACTGGGCCAAGATCAAGGCCGACGAGGACCCGGACGCCTTCGGCAGCATCGCCCTGGCAGTGGCCAGCAGTCTTGATGCCGACGGCAAGCCCGCTGAGTGCATCGCCGCGCTGAAAAAGACCTACCTGGCACCGATCGCCACCGAAGCGCAGGCACGTGCGCGCCTGCACCACGCCCAGTTGCTGGCCAAAGCCAACGACACCGAAGGCAACCTCGCCGCCTTCGACCAGGTCGCCATCGCGGCCCTGCTCGGCGGTGACGAAACCACCCAAGCCGCCGCCACCAAGTTGGCGCGTGAGCTGGTCGGGCGCATCGACAAGGACAAGAAAGTGTCCGACGAAGCGCGTAAGGAATACCGCTCGTACCTCTCCAGTCTGTGATCCCTGTCCATCGTCCAGTCCGTGTTCCCGGAGACGCCATGACCGTCCGCCTTCCTCTCGCCGCCCTCGCGCTGATCGCCGGCCTGTTGTCCACTCCCGCGCTGCACGCTGGCGAAGACCGTGACGTGATCGTGCGCAAGAACGGCACCAAGATCGCCGGGTTCATCGAGAGCGAGACCACCGCCGGCATCGTCTACCGTACCATCAAAGGCACCGGCGGTGCCAACACCGCCAAGCTGAACGAGGTGCAGTTCCCGATCACCTACGCCGGCATGGATGGCGGCGCGTGGGCCAAGGGACAGAGCGAACGCGACGCCGGCAACTACGAGACCGCTGCCGAGTTCTTCAACCAGCTCGCCACCACTGGCACGCGCGAATGGGAGAAAGTCTACGGTTCGATTGCCGAAGGCGAATGCTGGGAACTGGCGCGCAAATACACCGATGCAGCCAAAGCCTTCAACCTGGTGGTGCAGGGTTTCGGTGGCGATCCGGCGACCAAGCCGCCGATCCCCGCGCATCGCCTGTGGCTCGATGCCAAGTACCGCCTGGGCATGGCCTACGCGCAGGCCAAAAATGCCGACGCCGACAAGATCGCGCAGGAGCTCGAAGCCCTGGGCAAGAAGGAAGGACTCAGCGCTGCCGAATCGCGCGCTAACGCCATTCGCGCCGCCAAGTTCGCCGCCGACGGCAACCTCAACAAGTTCACCGAGTTCATGAAAAAGGCGTCGGTGCGCTCCTTCGACGAACCGGATGTGTGGTTCCACTTCAAGCTGTTCTGCGCCGAATCGCTGCGCCAGTCGTTCAAGAAGGGCAAGGAAGCCGCTGCGATCTACCGCGAAATCCTCAACGGCCTGGCGGAAGATCCGGCACGGCAGGCGCAGATATCGCTCGGTCTCGGCCTGACCCTGGTGGAGAACGACAAGGAGAGCGCGCTGATCGAACTGCTGAAACTCGACGTGCTGCCCTACGGCTCACCCGACCAGAAGTGCGAAGCGCGTTACAACGCCGGTCGCCTGCTGTGGGAAAGCGCCCAGGCGATAAAAGCCAATAGCGAAGCGATGAAGGACGAGAAAAAGGCCAACTTCGTCAAGGAAACCGAGCGCGCCGCCCGCCTAGTGATCTCCGCGGCCGCCGACGGCCCGCCCAAGAATCCCAATGTCGATCTGGCCAAGGCCCTGCTGGCCTCCTTCGGTCCCGATCCCGACGCGCCGAAGCCGAAGGACGAGAAGAAGACGGCCCCTCCGGCCAAGAAGGAAGAACCGAAGAAAGAGCCGGCGAAAAAATAAGCCGGCAGTCACTGGTCTCACCGACACGCGCAGGATCCCTGCGCGTGTTGTTGTTTCCACCGCTGGTCCCAGCCCGGCCGAGCCGGAACCAAAGGTTCATTATCGACTCCGCCGGGCTGGGAGCTGTTGTTGCAGGGCTTCGCCCCGCACCCCACGCACTACGCGCCGAAATTTCTTCGTGTGTTAGGGCGATTTCGGCGCGTAGTGCTACAGTGAGGCGCTGAGCAACCCGAACAACGCCACTTGCGCTTTGAGGGCCGAACGGAAATCGGCGAGGTGCAGCGATTCATTTTCCGCGTGCGCGCCGCATAGCGGGTCTTCGACACCGGTCAGCAGCGCCGGGATGCCGCCTAGTTTTTCGGTCATCTCGCCGACGAAGGGGATGCTACCGCCGCAGCCGATGAACACCGGCTTGGTGCCGTAACCATGTTCGAGGGCGGTGAGCGCGGTGGCGAACAGTGGATGGTCGGTCGGACTGCCCCAGGCGCTGCTGGCGGATTGGCGACGGATGATCAGGTCCATGCCGGCCGGCACTTGTGCACGCAGATGCTCTTCAAGTGCAGCGGCGCAGCGTTCGGCATCCATGTCCGGCACGATGCGCAGACCGATGCGCGCCCATCCGCTGTCCATCACCACGTTGCCGGTACGCCCACGTTCACCGGCCTGGATCGCGCTGACCGTCAGCGACGGCCAGCGCCACAGCTTGCGGTGCACGTCGACCACATCGCCAGCCGGCACGCCGTGCAGCATGCCGGACTGCTCGGCAAACTTCTCCGCGGAATACGGCAGACGACGATAGAGCGCTTCTTCCTGTGCCGACAACGGACGTACCTGGTCGTAGATCCCAGGGACGCTGATGCGGCCCTGCGCATCGCTGAGCGACGTCACCAGGCGACAGAGCGCCTGCACCGCATCCGGCACCGGACCACCCCACATGCCGGAATGCAGCGGGGCTTTCAGTGCCTTCAGTTCGACCTCCAGTACGATGTTACCGCGCAGGCTGGTGGTCAGCGAGGGCAAGCCGGTATCGAAGTTGGCGGCGTCGGCGATCACCAGGCAGTCGGCTTTCAGTTCGCTGAGATGCGCATCGAGGAATTGCGAGAAGTGCGCGCTGCCGACTTCCTCCTCGCCTTCGAGGATCACCGTGAGGTTCACTGGCGGCCTGCCGGCGCTGGCGTTCCACGCCGCCGCACTGGCGCAATGGATGGCGATGCCGGCCTTGTCGTCGGCCGCACCACGCGCGTACAGCCGGCCGCCACGTTCCGTCGGCTCGAACACCGGCGAGGTCCACAGGTGTTCGCGCAGCGGCGGCTGCACATCGTGATGGGCGTAGAGCAGCACCGTCGGCTTGGTCGGCCCCGCACGGTGGTCCTTGGCGATGACGTAGGGGAACACTCCCGGTAGACGGACGATGCGCGCCTCGGGGTACCCGGCGGCCAGCAACCACGCGACGCTGGCTTCGGCACTGCGATCAAGCTGCGTGTGGTCGAAACCGGCGAAACTGCATGAGGGGATGCGCACCAGCGCTTTCAAGCGCTCCAGGGTGGCGGGAAAATCCGCCTCAGCGCGAGCGATGGCGGAGCGAGTAGCGGCGTCGAGCGGCGGCAGGTCGGTGGACATGGCAGCACGGTATGCTGGGTGGAAGACCACCCAAGCCGACGGTTGGCGCCTGCGCACGACGACGCACAACCACGCCCGTGCACGACCCCGTCCGTTTCCTCGCCCGTCCCGCACCGCGCGTCGCCCCGGAGCTGCTGGGGTGGCGCCTCGCCATCGGGCCACACGTCGCGCGCATCACCGAGACTGAGGCCTATCACGGCGAGCGCGATCGTGCCTGCCACGCGAGCAAGGGACGCACCCCCCGCAGCGCCGGGCTCTATGCCCGGGCCGGCACGCTCTACGTCTACCTGTGTTACGGCATGCACTGGATGCTTAACCTAGTGTGCGATGACGTCGATGTGCCCTCGGCGGTGCTCATCCGCTCGATCGAGCTCCCTGGGATCGATCCGCGCGCCAGCAACGGTCCAGGGAAGGTCGCCAAGCTACTCGGCCTGCATCGTTCCCATAACGGACAACACCTCGACCACGGCGACCTCCATCTGCTGCCACCGCTGGTGCCGGTGAAGCGCCGCCGCCGCGGGCCTCGCGTCGGCGTGGCCTACGCCGGTCCGGGCTGGGCGGAGAAACCCTGGCGTTGGTGGGAGGACGGATTCCCGGTGGTGGCAAACCGTCTCTGATCTCTGCGTCATTCCTGGGGCCGGCACCACGCACGGGATTTTCTCAGACGTTGCGCGCCTGCGACCATGGGCACACGCTAGCAGTACCCCGATCCCTGGTCCCTAACCCCTGGCTGTGAAAATGCCCACCATCCTCGTCACCGGCGGCGCCGGCTACATCGGTTCCCACACCTGCGTCGAACTGCTGAACGCCGGTCATCAGGTGGTGGTGGTCGACAATCTCTGCAACAGCAACGTCGAGGCGCTGCGGCGGGTCGAGCGCCTGTGCGGGAAGCAGCCGCTGTTCCACCAACTCGACCTGCTCGACCGTGATGGCCTGACGAAACTCTTCGCTGCGCATCGTCCGACTGCGGTGATTCACTTCGCTGCACTGAAAGCGGTCGGCGAATCGGTCAGCCAACCGCTGCGCTACTACCACAATAACCTCACCGGCACCATCCACCTGCTCGCCTGCATGCAGGCCGCCGGCTGCCGACGCCTGGTGTTCTCATCCTCGGCGACGGTCTACGGCGATCCCGAACGCGTGCCGTTGACCGAGGATTGCCGGTTGATGGCGACCAATCCCTACGGCCAGACCAAACTGATGATGGAGCAGATCTGCAGCGATCTGGCGCAGGCCGAACCCGGCTGGAAGATCGCCCTGCTGCGCTATTTCAATCCCATCGGTGCGCATGCGAGCGGCCAGATCGGCGAAGACCCGCAAGGCATTCCCAACAACCTCATGCCGTACCTGCTTCAGGTCGCGGTGGGAAAACGCCCGCACCTGACCATCCATGGCAACGACTGGCCGACCACTGACGGCACCGGCGTGCGCGACTACCTGCACGTGGTCGATCTCGCACTCGGTCACCTCGCGGCGCTCGACCGGCTCGACACCTTGGACGGCGCAATGCCGATCAATCTCGGTACCGGCCAGGGGTATTCGGTTTTGCAGATGGTCGCCGCCCTGGAACACACGTCGGGCCGGAAGATTCCCTATCAGATCGGCCCCCGTCGCCCTGGGGACATCGCCACCTGTTACGCCGACCCCACGCGGGCCGCGCGCCTGCTCGGTTGGAAGGCGACACGCGACCTCGCCACCATGTGTGCCGATGGCTGGCGTTGGCAGCAGCAGAATCCCGACGGCTTCGCTCAGCGCTGACTGAGTGCGCAGGTGCTGGCGCTGGGAGAGGTTCGACGATCCCAACTGGTTGGTCAGTCGACCGACCAACACCCCACCGCGTGATCCCGGCCAGTGGTCGAGCGCACCGAAGTGCTCCTGGCCCAGGGCATGGGCCTGCGGAAACCGCCCAAGATCGTAGAGCCGTTGGATCTCACAGAGGCTGTCGTGCTCGGCGGCTGGCATCGGCGTGATGCTGCCCGCATGCGCCGGCCTACCAAGAGGCCGGATGTGCGGCTGTCAGCCGCTGCGTGGGCGGTTCAATCGCCACGCGACCAGAGCAACGGGTTGAGCTCAGTCGCCACCGCTTCGCCGACTCGCGAACCGGGCATCCAGGTGTCGCGGTCGCGCTGCTGGTTGCGGTTCGCCGGCTCGGCCAAGCGGGTGCCATCGGCGAAGTAGATCATCGTCATCACCGCCCGCATGTCTGACGAACGGTTGGCACCCGCACGATGAAAGGTCCAACCCGAGTGGAAGCTGACCTCGCCCAGCGCGAAGGCTCCCTCGTCCACCGGCAAATCGGCCAGCGTCAGGCGGCGCGCGACCTCGTGTTCGCTGTCGTCGCTGATCTCCAGGGCACGACCGAAATCGGTGCGGTGGCTGCTGTCGCTGAACGCCAGGGGGCCCATCGGCAACGGCACCGCCTGGAGCGGCACCCACACGGTGATGGTGTGGTCGGTCGCGAGCGGCCAGTACTGCTGATCACAGTGCCATGGGGTGATGCCGCCGCCGGGTTCTTTGTAGAGTGCCTGGTCGTGGTAGAGCCGTACCCCGTCGACCCCCATCAGTTCGCCAGCGAGCCGCGCCAGCTTGCGGCTGAAAGTGAAGGCCCGAGCGATGGGATCGTCGCACCACAGGTTCATCACCTGGAGGAAGGCCTTTTCGTAGGTGCTGCGCGAGGCCATCGGGCGCACGTCGCGGCTGCGGCGCGCGACCTCGGCACTGATCGCTGCACCAGCGCTGTGCAGGGTCGCCGCGGACAACACATCCTTGAGCTTGATGAATCCCTGTCGGCGGTAACGCGCGCACTGGTCGGCAGTCACTGGATGGTGCTCGTGCAGATCGGCAGCGACGGCAGCAGGCAGCAGGGTGGAACCCGACGCAGCGGTGATGCTGGAACTCATGGCGGTTGCTCCTGCCCTGCACTCTGCTGGGGAGGGTCAGGGTTCCACACCAAGCTTGACTCCTGCCGGTAGGATTTTTCACCGTCTGCCCCGCGACGCGGACGGCGGAATCCCCGTGGTCGCCACTGCGCAACACCTGAAGCGGTGCGTGCACAGCACAGACGTCTACCGACCATTCCCTTGTCGTGCCGACCCAGGCCATGATAGTCTCCCACATGGCCAGCGGCACGAACACCAGTACCAGCAAAATCGCCACCATCGTGGTGTTGATCCCCATCCTCATCGCCACTTGGTTCGCCTTGCCCTGGGTGCTACCGATGTGGCGCTGGCAGAACGTCGATGTCGAGGCGATCGCCCGTGATCATGAGAAGCAGGGTTATACCAAGGAAAGCCTGGCCACCGAGTTCGAGTGGATCGTCTTCTACAATCCTCGTGGTGGTCGCAGTTCGAACGATCCCAGCCCCTTTCAGATCTACAGCAGCAAGCCGCCGTGGAAATCCAAGTATCCCGATGATGTCGATGAAAACCAACTGATGGTCCGCGCCACGGTCATCAGCGAACGCGATGGCGAACCGATCAGCAAGCTGTGGATCGGCACCACCCCGAGTGAGGCCTTCTTCACCATCAAGGGCTGGCGCTTCCCGCCTGGCAGCTTTGGCAAGCCCAAGGGCCGTCCGGTGCTGGTCTACCAGGGGTTCTCGCTGGAGAAGGTCGATATCAGCAAGGGTGTCAGCATGTCCACCCAGGCGCAGGCCTGGGAGAACGACGACCTCTGGGAAGAACGCGACGACGGCTTCAGACCCTGAGCGAAGGCGGCATCCCCGGACGCGGAGCCCGGCCAGCCGTCACTTGGTCACGACCGCCAGCACCAGATTGGGATTCGCCGACAGTTCGGCCATCAACCGTTCATCCGCGACGATGGTCAGCACCGCATCGTCATCCTCGTAACGCTCCTCCTGCACCGCCGCCCGGCTGCGCACGAACGCATCGAGCGCGCCATCGGTCACCGGGAAACGCACGGTCACGGTCTTTGAACGCCGATCGATGTGCGCGCGGATGACTTCTTTGAGTTGATCGAGGCCGGTGCCATTGAGCGCACTGATCGCCACCGATTCCTTGTAGCGACGACGGAAGGCCAACAGGATGGTCTTGCTGTAGGCGATATCGACCTTGTTGAACACCATCACCACCGGGACCTCATCGGCCTTGATGGTCTTCAGCACCTCTTCCACCGCGTCGATCTGCTGTTCCATCACCGCGCTCGACGAGTCGATCACGTGCAACAGCAGGTCGGCTTCGCGCACTTCAGCGAGCGTGGCATGGAAGCTGGCGATCAGCGTCGGCGGCAATTTACGGATGAATCCGACGGTGTCCGACAACACCACGTTGTGGTGCCGATCAAGGAACAGCTGCGCCGTGCGCGTGTCGAGGGTGGCGAACAGGCGGTCCTGCGCGAGCACTTCGGCGTTGGTCAGCGCGTTCATCAAGGTGCTCTTGCCGGCGTTGGTGTAGCCCACCAGCGCGATGTTGAATGCTTCATGGCGCGTCTGGACCGCGCGGTCTTTGCGGGCCGCGATGTCCTTTAGACGACCGCGCAAATCCTGGATGCGCTTGCGCACCTGGCGACGGTCCATCTCGATCTGCTTCTCACCGGTGCCGGCCTTGAAGCCGGAACCCGAGCCGCTCGATCCACCGACGCTCTGACGATCAAGGTGGGTCCACATGCGCTTGAGGCGCGCCTTGTCGTACTCGGCCTGCGCCAGCTCGACCGCCATCATCGCTTGGTTGGTGCGCGCGTTGCGAGCGAAGATGTCGAGGATCAGCTCATCGTAATCGAGCACCGCGCATTCGATCGCCTCTTCTAGGTTGCGCTGCTGACGCGGTTGCAGCCGCACATCGAACACCACCTGCTGGGCACCACAGGTAACCGCCAGCTCCTTCAGTTCGGCCACCTTGCCGGAACCGATGTAGGTTCCTGGGGACGGCTTCTGCACATGTTGCACCAGGGTGCCGACCACCGTGCGCCCAGCGGTGTCGAGCAGGCTGTGCATCTCTGCCTCGCGCTCCTTCTCCATTTCCCGTTCGTCGGGATGCAGGGTGAGCATCAGCACCACCGGAATGGTCGCCTGCTGGGTCGGTACGGTCTTGGCAGTCATGCGATGGCTGGTGCTCCGGCTCATAAATCTGGGAGTGAATGCAGCGACACAAGCACGGGCGCACCGGTGGCCTTAGCGTCGCACGGGCCACAGGGCCAAGGCCACACTCACCAAGCGGATGAACACACCGGCACACACCGCTGCCCACGCCGGATCGATCAACAACGGATCCGCCACATGACGGGCGTCGAGCCACGGCATCACCAGCATCAGTCCCAGGCCGGCGACCACACCCGCCGCGCCATTCGCTGCGATATGGATCATGGGGAAACGCGTATCGTGGTTGGGTGCCAGCTCCTGCACTCGACCGATCCAGGCGATGGACGCCAGTCCGCGCCCAAGGCCCATCAGCCCCAGGCACACCAGCGCCAACCACCCGAGGTTGGCCGACGTCAGCAGCAGCACCACGGCATCGCCGATGAACGACACCACCAGCATCCAGCGCAACAGCGATGCACCGCCGATGCGCCGCAGGGCAATGCCCGCGATGACGATGCCCAGCAGCATGAGCGGCAGTTGCACATTGCCCTGGAGCAGGGCGAAATGTTTGCCGTCCATCCCCAGGTGATTGAGCAGCCGCGGCACGTACGGCAGCAGGCAGGCGAAGGCGGCGGTGTTGAGCGCCCCAATGACCATGAAACGGCGGAACTCCGGCACCGCGCGCAGCGCGTCGCGCAGCGGCGGACGCGGCAGGTGATCGTCGTGACGCGGCGGCATCGCCGGCCCCCACGCCAGCATCAGCGTACCGAGCTGCACCACTACCACCGCCACCGCGAACAGGCCCATGAGCCACCACAGTTCCGCGTTGATTCCCGCCGTGCTGGAGCCCTCCCCCGGCACCGGCCACGCCCATGCCACGACTTGCAGCGCGAGGTTCACCGCACCAAACGCAAAGAGGTTGCGCCACATGAAAAAACGCCCGCGTTCTTCGCGCGGCACCACCGCCGCGGTGTAGGTCATGAAGGCCGCGACCCCGACGTTGCCGAACATCGCGGTGAGGAAGATCGCCACGAACACACCGGCCAGCACCGCGCCGGTGCCCAATCCCAGCCACCAGGCGATGAGCGGCCACACCACCACGCCCAGCCACATGGATCGTGCGATGATGGTGTTGACCACGCACACGCGTTTGGCGTCGCCGGTGATCGGCCACAACGCCACCACCGCCACATGCAACGCGATACCGGCATAGTTGACCACCGGCAGCCACGCGAGGTCCCCCACCGTCGCACCCAGCAGGGTGAGGAACAACACCAGGTTGTAACCGTCGAGCCACAACGCACCGGTAAGGCTGCTCCACAATTGCGCCGGAGCGACCTCGGTCAGCAACCAGCCCATGCCACGGCGACCGGCGACGAGGCGACGCGCGCCGAATGGTGCGACGATGCGGTCGATCGGGGCGGAGCCAAGGTCCGGGGTCCGGGGTCCGGGGTCCGGGGCCTCGATAAGCGAACGGTCTGGTGACTCCGGACTCCGGACTCCGGACTCCGGACGCGGCTCTACGCCCACGGTTCAGGAAACACTGACGTCAACTTCTCCGCCGAACGTTTCACCGCCATGAATGGCTCCACCGTGTCGCGCCAGCGGAAGTAGTGCGCGGTCTGCTGGTGCGCTTTGAACGCCGCCTCGTCGACGTAGACCTCGTAGAGTCGGAAGTGTGTCGGTAGGTCGTTGAGGCGCAGCACGTCGAAGCGGCGGTTGCCGGGTTCCTGGATGGTGTTGCGGTGATTGTCTGCGCTCGCACAGATGAACGCCTCGACGTGCTCTGGCTTCACCTGGATATCGACCCAAACCACGAACATGGCGCGTTCCTCCGACGGCGCAGATGGTCGGCTGACGAGTGGCGTCGGCAAGCGGGGTGATCGTGGTTCTGGACGCATCCCGTCCACCGCGCTGAACCACCGCGATCGGAAGAACACTTCGCCAACGCGCATCCTACGCGCATCCTACGCGCATCCTCGACCATCTCAGGCGTTTCTTGTCCTCGCGGATCAACCCGGCAGGATGGCGCGAACCACGGAAACTCCCATGCGCATCATCTCCGGCCTCATCCGCATGATCACCGGCCTCGCGATCATGGCGATGGCGGTCTACGTCTACCTCGCCAATCAGACCCAGTTGGAAGGCCCCGATCCGGTGACGGTGGTGATCGTCGGTCAGGAAATCACCGCGACGCCACAGCAGATCATCATCGGCCTGATCATCGCCGGTGCGGTCGGTGGACTGATCGAACTGCTCGGCATCTTCACCCTGGTACGCAGGCCCAAACCCGCCGCAGAACCCGCCGCAGAACCCGCCCAGACGCCAACCTGACCTCAGCCGACGGCCGGACGGAGGTGCAAGCGCCAGCCGGTTGGCTTGGCCTCGACCGCTGTCGGAACGGGTTCCGACGCGGGCGCTGGGGTCGCTGCCGGCGGCGCTGTCACTGGTGCTGGTCTGGCCGGTGGAGCCAGCACCCGGTAGACCACCTTCTTCCCGTCGCTGCTGTCGAGTTTCTGCGCGGGTTTACCGGTCGTCGTACCGGACCAGAACTGGTAGTAGAGCGCGACGCCCCGCAGTCCGATCACCAGCGTGCGCGGTTTCTCGTCCGGCGTGGCGGTCGCGCTCTGCGCGACGTTCCAGGCGATCCCCATCAGCGCCGCTTTGGCATCGTCCTGGAAACGCCGGAACTCCGGCACATGGCACAGCAGGACGAACGACTTGTCATCGCCGTGGCAATAGGTGATGAAATGTCCCTGCGACAGCGACACCGCGCCGTCCTTGCCCTTGGTGAAGGCTTCGCTGCGGATCTCCTTCATCGCCATGGCGAAACGTTGCGCGATCGCCCGCGCCTCCGGCGTGTTGCCGAAGCCGTCGACACCGTTGTAGCTGCCGATCATCCGGTTCATGTCGTCGTAGATCACCTTGCCCGGATCACCGCCGCCATCCGCGGCGCTGTCCTTGGCGCCCGTGAATAGGCCCAGGCCGACGATGGCCACGAACGGCAGGACGAACACCACCACAGCGACGATGATCACCGTTTTGACGAGGAAGCGGATCATGGTTCTCTCCAGCAGGTCGGGGTGCGGCAGGCTGGTTTGTAGAAACATTTATCCGGCGGGCAATCGCACACGGCGGGCTGTGTGCGGCATCGGCAGCGCACCTTCCGGCCTGGGAAACGCCAACGGATCAACCGCTGAGGAAAAATCTGCGTACCATGATCACCACTGAAATGCTGATCCCTGTGCCCTCTGCGCCCTCTGCGCCCTCTGCGCCCTCTGCGGTTGAACTGCTTTTTCAGTAGATCAGCGCGAAACTCTCGCCCCACGGCGCCACCGCCGGCAGACTCCAGGCCTGCAGACCATCGGCTCGGCCGGCGGCGCCGACCGCCTTACCCTTGGCGTCGAACTCCTGCCAGTGGATCGTGCCGCCTTTGTTCCAGCCGGTGCCTTCGCTCCAGGCGAACAAAACGCGGCCATCGCGTTGGAGCGCGAGCGCCGGATGTTTGCGGCCTTTGGCTTCACCTGGGGCAGCGATCTCGCGACCGGGTTTGCCGTTGGCGGCGATCTCGCTCCACCACACCTGCGGTCCGGTCTGCCACGCACTCAACCAACGTCCCTTATCGAGCGGGACCAGCGCGGCAGTGCTCATCGGACACTGGTCGAGCGGCCACGGTTGCAGGCTGGTACCGCGCCAGCGTTTCCGATCGCTAGTGGTCAGCAGCACGGCGTCGCGCTGCGTATTACCGGCGGCCGCGCGGTAGAGCACCGCGACGCGGCCATCGGCAGCAGCAGCCGCCAAGCCGCAGCACGCACACACGCCGACCGCTGCATCCTGCGCCAATAATTCGGGGCCGAAGGTGGCTCCGTCATCGCTCGATGAACTGATAAAGACCCCGCGCCCGGCCTCGTCCTTCGCACCCGCCATCGCATGCCACACCACATGCACCTGACCGGTGGCATCCGCGGCGATGCTGCCGCCGCCGTCCAGGCCGCTGGCTTTGTTCACCAGATTGCGTTGTTCGGTGAACGCCGTGGCTCCGGCATCGAGCCGGGCATAGAGCATCGGCATGCTGCCGTCCGCCGGACGTGGCTGGGCCGCAGCGCTGCCGAGCCACGCCACGTGGACGCGACCGTCGCGACCGAGTGCCAGATGCGCGCCGCGCACGGTGCCCATGGCGATGGCGGCCTTGGGTTGCGAGTTCACCCGTAGCGGTGCCGACCACTCGCCCGCACCAGCAGCACGCCGGACATAGAAGACCTCCGCCGCCATCGGCTCACCAGCGAGGTAGACCACGTGCAGGCCGCCCTGGGCATCCGCCGTCACCTGCGGTTGCAAGCCGCCGGCGGGCAGACGCAGCAGCCCAACCTCGCTCGCGCCGGCCAGCGTCTGGGCAATGATCAGGCAGCAGATCAACGTTGTACGCATATGCTCCATCCTCTCAGGCCGAAGCCCAGGCCAAGCATCATCAGCGCACTGAGCGCACCAATGCCGCATCCACCGCCACCCGATCCGCTGCCACCCGGTCCGCCACCGCCACCACCGACCGCTGCGGTGATGGTCACCGTCAACGCCGCGGACGTGCCGCCACCCGGCGTCGGATTGACCACCCGTATCTCAGGATTGCCGCCACTGGTGACGTAACTGGCCGGCACGGTCACGGTGATTTCGCCATCGGTGGCGGTAATCGGCAACAATGCCGCTTGGCCCGTCCACGTCACCACGGATGACGGCAGCAGGTTGCTACCCATCAACGTCATGGTGTACGTGCCGCTGCCGGCAACCAACGACTCGGGCGAAATCGCCGAAAGCGTCGGTTCCGGATTCCCTTCTCCGCCGTCGAGCGCCGTGATCACCACCGCATCGTAAGCTGGGGTGTGGGTGCCATCAGTGACGGTGAGCAGGAAGGTGTAGGCCCCCGCGGCGCTGAACGTCACCGTGGACTTCACGGAAGACGGTGCCGCGATGGTGACGGTGCCGGGAGCGCCCGCCGGATCATAGAGGCTCCAGGTGGTGGTGATGCCACCGCCGGAGGCCGTGCCGTTCAACATCGCACCACGGGCGAGTTGCACGTTCTGGTCAGCACCAGCGCCCGCGTTCGGTCCGCCGGCGGCACGCGGGCCTTCGCTCGCGCCGGTGGTGCTGATCACGTCGAACTGGTTGATGTCGATGGTTTGGACATCGTTGAAACAGCCGGCGGGAAAACGCTGGTCGGGACAGACCGAGACCGAGAAGAACCCGCCGTTGTCAGCCACCAGCGCACCGTACTTCTTCAGCGCATTGGCCACGGCCCTGGACTGTTTGCTCCAACCAGCCGGCACACTGAACGACGACTTCAGCCGCACGCGCTGGCCCATCGCCGGATAACTGGGAAAACTCAGATTGATGCTCCCGTCATCATTCAGCCGGTCGATCGGCGAGGCGTGGTGCGTCGCCGGGTAGATGTACTGCTTGCGTGATTTGTTCACCACGATGCGCAGCGCGTGCTCGATCACGCCGCGTTCACATTCGTCGTAGCGGATGAGCGCCGGGAACAGCGGCAGCCCAGCAGCGTCGCCCGAGGTCCCTCCCGCCGTCCGCAGCGCGTTGCTGTCGTAGCGGAAGATCGCGCCGTTCGACGCCTGCCAGTTCGGCGTGTTGTTGGTCAGCACCGCCTGCCAGGTTTCGAACAGCCGCGGTGTCGCACCCGGCTGCACGATGATGGAATGACGGTCCTGATCGATCACCGTGCGTTGCCAGGTCTCATTACTTTCACCTGCTGGACGATTGGACGGCCAGGTCTCCACCGGCATGTTCGTCGGGATCGGCCACGTCGCGACCGGACTGGTGCCGCCGTTGAAGTCGGAGTCGTCGGGATACTCGGTGAAGCGTATGCCGATGTTGGCCTGCGCCGGCGGCACCAGCACGTAGTTCATCTCGGCGAAGACCTTGAGCGTGTTGCGATTGCTGCTGATCGCCACCAGATCGGAACGGATGCGCCCCATGATGATCCCGGAATCAGCATGCACCGGCCGGTTGGTGATGACCTCGTTCCACGGATTGTCCTTCGGCATGATCTGCAGCGCCGAAACGATCGCGTCGGCCTGCGGCGTGTTGAACAACACCGGCGTGGTGACGGTTGGCTCCGGACCCAGGATGCGCCCGGCGTGGTTGATGCGTTCGGCGGCGACCAGCACGGGTGCCAACAGCAGGAGTGGCAGGATACGCATGGATCACCTCGTCGGCGCTGGGTTGCTCACGGGAACACGGAAACGCGCGTCGAAGATCTCGAGCGTGCCGCCCGGCATGGCATAGAAGGCCAGCGGTCCAGCACGCATCGGCCGGCCGTCGCCGGCGTGCAGCGGCAGCGCCACGCCATCGGCGGTGACACGCAGGGCGTCGCCACGCTGGGTGATCTCCACCTGCACCCATTCCCCGCCCTTGGCCGGCACTTCAGCGAACCAGTTGTAGTCGCCGACCTGGACCTCGGCCCGATCGACACCGGTGATGCGCAAGCGGCAGCTCAGCTCGAGGTCAGCGAAGGGATGCTGACCGAGCAGGCGCACCTTGCCGTGGTGCGGATCCTCACCGCGTATGCGGCCATGCAGGTTGCTCCAACGGCCGTGCTGCATGATCCAACCGTCGAAGCCGCTGTCGGCGAACAGCGGTTTCCACGCTGGTTCCTCTAGCGGCGGGACCACCGGCACCGTCACGGGTGGAGTCGTCGTCGCCACGACGATCGGGCGCACCGTGAAGTCCTCGCCTTCGGCGACGATGGCGCGTTGTTCCGCTCCCACGATCACTGCCTTGCCGTCAGCGATACGCGTCATCCGCACGTTCCCATGCTGGACCTCAAGACGGGTGCGCTGCTCGCCCGCATGCATCTGAAACCGCGTGCCCAGCACCTCGACGCGCGCTTCGGGTGTGGCGATGACAAACGACAAACCTGGACGTTGCGGCGCGATCTCGGCGCTGGCGGTGCCGTTCACCAAGCGGAACCCCGGCCCTAGGGCCGGGCGTTTCAGCTCCACCTGCGAACCCGAACCAAAGACCACCTGCGAACCATCCGCCCACACCAGGGTGGTCGTCACGGTCATGGTCAGGCCATCTTCCGCGAACAGGTCGCCTCCTTTGGTGAGGGTGAGCGCCCTGCCGTCACGCGCGACAACGAGAGGCCCGCTTGAGCCGACCCGGCATTCGTACACGTGCGCCTGATGGCGTGCGGTGAACCACCAGCAACCACCGACGACCAACGCCAACAACGCCGCGACCGCCGCGCGCGACCACCAAGTGGTCGACACCTGACGGTGCCTGCGACTCGGCAGCGAGCGACGGACGGCCTTCACCACCGCGCTCGCCGAACGTTCGGCCGCCAGACGTTCGCGCACGCTGCGCACCACCGCGTCATCGGCGGTGAACGCTTGCGCCAGCAGGCCATCCAGCGCCAGACGGTCGCGCACCGCCCTGGCATCGGCACCACGCAACGCCTCGACCAACACCTGCGAGCCAGCGGCATCGAGCGTACCCTCGTGATAGGCCGCGATCGCCAGATTGGTTTGCTCGTTTGCGGACCTGCTCATGAGGCCGCTCCAGCGACACAACGATGCAGGACGTCTTTCAACCGCAGCAGGATCATCGACACGGCGTTGGGCGATTTCCCGAGTGCGAGCGCCAGTTCCTGCACTGGGATTCCGTCGGCGAAACGTTGCTCCAACAAACGCCGGTGCTCCGCATCCAAGCGCTCCAAACAGCGACGCAGCGCCACCAAACGATCATCCGCCAGTTCCGATAACGGTGCCGCGATGAGCGCCTCATCCACCAACGCCAGCTCTCGCCGGCGACGTGGCAACCGATCACGCAGGAACTTGAGCGTGCGGTTGCGGCCGATGGTGCGCAGCCACGGCCCGAACTCCCGCGTCTGATCGAAACGATCGAGTGAGCGCCAGGCGTCGACGAAACTTTCCTGCACGACTTCCAGCACATCGTCGCGCTCGCTAAGCGACAACGCCACCAGCCCACGCAAGCGGGCCTGATGCAGGCGGACGAGACCTGCGAAAGCC
The DNA here is from genome assembly GCA_013816485.1 of Planctomycetota bacterium. Classification (GTDB taxonomy): domain Bacteria; phylum Planctomycetota; class UBA11346; order UBA11346; family UBA11346; genus BOG-1363. The sequence continues at coordinate 46,021 of JACDEI010000013.1, read as the reverse complement.
TCTTCATCACCAGCGACAGCGGCACGGATGAGTTCGTGTTCGTCCACCCAGGGGCTCCTGCCTGACGGTATCCGTCCCGCCAACCGATCTCACTGGCTTTCCCTGAGCGCTTGCGCCTGCGCTGTCCACGTGTCGCATCTATCCGTGAGGACAAGACCTGGAGCTTGGTCGAAAATGCAACCCTAGGGTCGCTGAAAAGCCCGACTAGGTTCTGCGCATGACAGGTCTTCATGCGCATCAGGTGGTCATCGTCGGTGGTGGTTTCGGCGGTCTACAGGCGGCTCTCGCCCTGCGACATGCCGAGGTATCCGTGACGTTGGTGGATCAGCGCAACTTCCACCTCTTCCAACCGCTCTTGTATCAGGTCGCCACCGGGGCCTTGTCACCCGCGAACATCGCCTCGCCGCTGCGCAGCCTGGTGAAGCGCCAAGCCAACACCCGTGTGCTGCTGGGCAAGGCAGTCGGACTCGATGCACCGCGGAAAATCCTGCGTCTGGCAGATGGAGAATTGCCCTACGATACGTTGATCGTCGCTGCGGGCGCACGGCACCACTACTTCGGTCATCCCGAATGGGAGGCCCATGCACCTGGGCTCAAGACCATCGAGGATGCCACCAGCATGCGCCGGCGTATCTTCGCCGCCTTCGAAGCAGCAGAACGCGAGGAGGATGACGCCAAACGCGCGGCGCTGCTCACCTTCGTGGTGGTCGGTGCCGGACCTACGGGTGTCGAGTTGGCCGGCGCCTTGGCTGAGAACGCCCGCCATACGTTGCCGCGGGAATTCCGGCGCATAGATACCGCCACCGCCCGCATCCTGCTGGTGGAAGCGGGCCCGCGGGTGCTGGCGGGTTTTGCCGAGGAACACTCGGTTAATGCCGCTGCCGCGCTCGCCGGATTGGGTGTGACCGTACGCATCAGCACGGCGGTGGTGAAAATCGATGACCACAGCGTCGTGCTGCGACATGGCACTGAGGAGGAACTCATCGCCACCGGCACCGTGTTGTGGGGTGCGGGCGTGCAGGGTGCGCCCATCGGCAAAGCCGTGGCGGAGGCGACCGCTGCCGCCTTGGACCGCGCCGGACGCATCGTGGTCGGCGTGGACTGCGCCATCCCCACGCACCCGGAGATCTTCGTCATCGGTGACCTCGCCCATGTCGGCGGCATCGACGCGCCACCGTTGCCGGGTGTGGCGCCGGTGGCGATGCAGCAGGGAACCTACGTCGCCAAGCTCACCCTGGCACGACTCGCTCAGCGGACGCTACCGCCGTTTCGTTACCGCGATCCTGGGAGCATGGCCACCATCGGCCGCCGGCTGGCGGTGGCGCAGGTCGGACGCTGGAAGCTCTCGGGCACCCTCGCGTGGTTGGCGTGGTTGTTCGTCCACCTGATGGCCCTGGTGCGTTTCGAAAACCGCCTGCTGGTGCTGATGCAATGGGGTTGGCACTACCTGACCTGGAACCGCAATGCGCGGTTGATCACCGGTCGGGACGAGAAGCCGACCGATTCCTGAACGGTCCATCCGGAATCATTCGACCCCTGGTCGGGCAAGGCAGTCAGCCCAGGCGTCGACCACTCCGTGCTGTTGTGCCACCTCGTCGACGAAGCCACGGTCAAGCTGAGATGCGGTCAGGCGCAGCATGCCACGGATGTCCCGCAGGTGTTTGTCCTGCCGGCTCATGGCGTAATAGCGCAACTTGCCGGCGATCACGCAGGATACCGGAGCAATAAAGATGATGCCCACTCCGGTTTCCACCGGGACACGCCGCGCCATGCCCCAGACATTCACCGGGTCATCCGCGCCTGGGTAGATATCCGCCTTCAAGCCGGTGGCGGTGTCGATGAGGTTGAAGGTGCCACGTCCACCGCGTGCGATCTCGCGACGCATCACTGCCACCGGCGGAGCATAGTAGCGTGGTTCGTGGAAGATCGCGGCGATGCGTTCGGCGTCTTCGGGTTTCGCCGCGACCACCAGATCGATATCAAGGGTGCTGCGCGGTTCGCCCCACACCGTGGAAGCTACCGAGCCGACCACCATGCACGGGATGTCATGCGCTTCGAGTTGCTCAGCAAAGCGGACCAGGTCCGGATCGAGCGGCGTCAGCACGTCGATGGCGAGGAAGCCAAGGTGGCAGCAATACGCAGTTCACGCAATTGCGCCTCGTCTGCCTGCGGATGGAGTTCACGCAATCGCACTTCACGACAACCGATCGCCTGCGCCGTCATCCGACCCATGAGTTGCAGGCGCTGGGCTGGCGTCATCGCCGCCCAGATCCGCCATTGCTCCTCACGAGCGAGATCGACGTGGTCCATGTGCGAAAACCTAACAGCAACAGAACCTAGTGGAACTGGCAGCTGGCAATCGCCCACCTCCCGCTGGCTGTCGTTTCCACCTGTCTAAGGCTACGCATTACCCATAAGTCCGCCTACACCCGGAATCGAATCGATTTTTCGCCACGAAGACACGAAGGACCGAAGCGATCCATCCTTCCTGTCGGGTTCTTGGTCAATGGCGAAAAGCGATGATCTCTGTCTGATCTTCGCTTCTTCGTGGCTTCGTGGCGAAAAATCAGGCCGTCTCTTCGTTCGATTGACTTATGGTATGGTGCTCCTTGCGATGACGCCGGTGCTACCACCATCCCGCGCCCATGCCGACGCCTGCTGATCATGCCCGCACCATCATCGACTGGGTCGGCGAACGTCCGCTGGCGGAGGTGGCACGTGATCTGGCGGCCCTGCCGGACGGGCACGCGCTGTTGAACGCCGCCGATGCCATCGCCGACGCGGCGGACAGCGATGACGAGGCGACGCGTAGTGCCGGGCTTGGGGCGTTGTTCGGCGGGCTGGTGGAGCCGCTCAATGATGGTTTCACCCCGGCGGGACGTGCCGCGTATGCGCGGTTCTTCGGACGGATCGTCTGGCGGGTCGCGTCGCGCACGCCGACCTTGCTGACCGCACTCGCTGCTGCTGGCATCATCAGCGAAGCCGCGTTGTTGGCACGCCATGCGCGCATCCGGGCGAACACCGCCACGCCGCCTGCCGACGCACGACGCATCGTGGTGCTCAGCCGGGTGACCATCGGGGCCGACATCCTGCTCTCCAGCGTGGTGCTCCAACGTCTGCACCAGCGGTATCCCCAGGCGGAACTGGTGCTGCTGGGCGACGGCAAACTCCAGGGTCTTTTCGCCGGCCTACCCAAGGTGCGTGTGCGGCCGATCAATTATGCCCGCCGTGGACCGCTGCGTGAACGCCTCGCAAGTTGGCAGAATGTGGTCACAGCGGTAGCAGAGGAGCGCGCCGATCTGGTCGTCGCACCGGATTCGCGCCTCGACCAGCTCGGTCTGCTGCCGGTCGGTGACGATGCGCGTTACCTGCTGTGGGAGAATCTTCAGGGCGAAGGCGCCGCACCGCAGAGTCTGGCTGTGCTGCTTGATGCGTGGTTGGCGCGTACACTCGCCTTGCCCGCATCACCAACCGTCGCGCCACGGGTCGCCCTGGATCCCGCCGCCGACATCGTCCGCGGACGTCTGCGCGCCGCGTTCGGCCCCGCGCCGCTCGCAGCGGTGAAACTCGATCACGGTGGCAATCCGGCGAAGTCGCTGCCCAAAGAAGCGGAGGTGCTGATCTTGCGGCGTCTCCGTGAGCTGGGCTGGCGTATCCTGCTCGATCGTGGTTTCGGCACCGACGAGTTGGCCAACAGCGAAGCGTTGCTGGCGGAGCTCGGCTGGAACGCGGTGGACATCGACGACAGCGGCAAAGGTTTTGGTCGCGCGATCGGTGAGTGTGCGCCTGGGGCGCTCGCCGATGCCCCACTTATCCGCTTCCACGGTTCGATCAGCGGGTGGGCCGCGGCACTGGCCTGCTGCGGCCATGCGCTGAGCTACGACAGCGTTGGCCATCACCTTGCCGCGGCGCTCGGCGTATCGGTGACGGTGGCCTTCACCGGGCACAACGACCCGGCGTTTCCCGTGGCCTGGCAACCGCGTGGTCGTGGCAGCGTACACGTGGTGGAAATCCCCAGTGCGGCGAAACAACATCCGCTGGCGTGGCAGGCAGTGCTCGACGCACTCCCCGCGCCAACTGCGCAACGCAGCTGAACACAGACGATTGCAACGCTCTCTCGACAGTGGATTGCGGAGCCGGTGAAGCTCCTAGCATGGCCCCTCCGCATCACCGCCCCGTGGTGACGCGGAACCGATGACCACGCCTCCACCCGATCCGAGCGGACCGCCGACCGCAGTGCCACCGGCGTCGCCAGCCAGCGGACCACAACCGACCTCCGGCAGTGGTCTGCTGCCGACGTCTGAACCACCGACGCTGGTCGAACGCACCACCCGACTGCTGCTCGGCGGGCCGCGTGATCTCAAAGATCGCAAACTGTTCCATGCGCTGACCCTGGTGTCGGTGCTGGCGTGGATCGGCCTGGGTGCCGATGCGTTGTCATCGTCGTCGTACGGTCCGCAGGAAGGCTACCGCGTCGTCCGCGACCATCCGCATCTGGCGTTGGCACTCGCAGTGCTGACCGCTGGTACGGTGTTCTTGATCTCGTCGGCCTACAGCCGACTGATCGAAGTATTTCCCAACGGCGGCGGTTATGGCGTGGCGTCACGCATGCTCGGGCCGCGCATCGGCGTGGTGAGCGGCTGCGCGCTGCTGATCGACTACGTGTTGACCATCACCGTGTCGATCGCGGCGGTTGGTGACGCGTTGTTCAGTTTCCTACCGGCAACACTGGTGGCGTGGAAGTTCCCAGGTGAAGCCGCGCTGATCATCGGCCTGATCGTGCTCAACCTGCGCGGGGTGAAGGAGTCGATCGTCTGGCTGACGCCGATCTTCCTGCTGTTTGTCATGGTACATGTGGTGCTGATCGGCGGCGGGCTGGTGTTGCACCTGAGTGAAGTGGGCGTGGTGGCCGAGCGGGTGGCGGATGGATTCAACACCGACATGGCCGGCATCGGCGTGCTCGGTATGATCATGCTGCTGCTGAAGGCCTATTCGCTCGGCGGCGGTACCTACACCGGCATCGAGGCGGTATCGAACGCCCTGCCGTTGCTGCGCGAGCCCCGCATCGCGACTGCCAAACGCACGATGATGTACTTGGCGATCTCGCTCGCGGTCACCGCCGCTGGCCTGGTGTTGTGCTACTTACTGTGGGACATTCCCGATGTCCCGGGCAAGACCTCCAATGCCGTGCTCGCCGAGCAAGTTGGCGCCTACCTGCCGTGGAGCGAAGGTTTCGTCATCTCGGTGCTGGTGACCGAGGCGCTGCTGTTGGTGGTCGCGGCACAGGCGGGTTTCATCGGTGGTCCACGCGTGTTGGCGAACCTGGCGGTGGACTCGTGGATGCCGCATCGTTTCGCCGCGTTGTCGGAACGTCTCAACACCGAGAACGGCATCCTGATCATGGGCCTGATGGCGCTTGGTGGCCTGTGGCTGACCGACGGCGACATCACCATGCTGGTGGTGATGTACGCTATCAATGTGTTCCTCTCGTTCTCGTTGACCATGCTCGGGATGATGCGCTGGTGGTGGCGGGCCAAGGATACCGCCGCGGTCAAAACCCGGCGGATCGCGTTGTTCGGCACCGGTTTCGTCATCTGTGCGACCATCCTGATGGTCACCGCGTGGCAGGAGTTTGGTCGCGGGGGTGCGGTCGCGCTGGTCGCCACCGGTCTGCTTGCTGCGCTGTGTCTGCTGATCCACGCGCACTACCGCCTGACCATCGCCAAGCTGCGCAAACTCTACGCGGACCTCGGCAACCAGCCACGTTCCAGCACGCTGCCGAAAACCGCCTTCGATCCCAAGGCGCACACCGCGGTGGTGCTGGTGGGTGGCTACGGCGGCCTGGGCATCCACACCGTGCTCAACGTCTTCAAGACCTTCCCGCACGTGTACAAGAACTTGGTGTTCATCTCGGTCGGCGTGGTCGACTCTGGCGCGTTCAAAGGCCAGGACACCGTCGACGATCTGCGCGAACGCACACAAGAAAACCTGGTGAAATACGTCGAGCTGGCCAACGGCCTCGGCGTGCCGTCGACGTACCGCATGGCGATCGGCACCGATGCGATCGACGAGGCAGAGACGCTCTGCCTGGAGGTGGCTAAGGAGTTCCCACGCTCGACGTTCTTCGCCGGCAAGATCATCTTCCAACGCGAACGCTGGTACCACTGGCTGTTGCACAACAACACGGCGAACGCCGTACAGAAACGCCTGCACTGGGTCGGCCGCACGATGGTGATATTGCCTGCACGCTTGCGCTAATTGATTGGAGAGCACTCGCTGTGCGAGTGCGTGCGAGGTGCGACGTGCGACGTGCGACGTGCGACGTGCGACGTGCGACGTGCGAAGCTGGACGCCAGCCAGTTACGACGTGGCAGCAGTTCATCTGTCGGGTGCAGGCGCGAGTTGGCGCAACGGCTTGTCTTCCAACCTCGCACCTCGCACGTCGCACGTCGCACGTCGCACGTCGCACGCATGCGATGCGAGTAAAACCGTATCAGCCGTCCGCGACCGACTGATCAATGCGCGTAGTGACGCGGCGTTTGTACGCCCGGCTGCCATCACCCTTCGATCCCGGGTTCTGCAAGGCGCTGACCGCGAGTTGGTAGAGTTCGACCAACGCCGGGCCGACCACGCCGACGGCGTAACGTACACGCGCCTGGACCTGTGCCGCTTCGCCCAGGCGACGACGCAACGCAGCATCCTGGACCAGGCGGATGAGCGCCACGTCGAGCGCCGCCTGATCGCCCATGCCCACCAACAGGCCGGTCGCACCGTCGTTCACCAGTTCGTTCATCCCGGTGTTGGCCGCGGCGAGCACCGCACGGCCGGCGGCCATCGCGACGATCACCGGTGCCACGCCACGCTCATCGCCACTGGGTTGCACCAGCACATCACAGCGGCTGATCAGGGCGTCGTGACCGCGGGCACCCAGCACCTCGCACCAGCCATCGGTCTGATGTTCGGCCAGGGTGTTGATCAGGCTTTCGCGTTTGGCGCCGGGGCCGACCGCGATGGCGAGTTTCACCAGCGCTCCGCTGCTACGCAGCTTGGCCACCGCGGCGACCAGCGGCAGCAGCGCAGGATCGTCGGCGTGGGCTTCAAGACCGATGGTCAAGGCATCGTCGACGGTGTCGGCACCGACCGCCGCCATATGTTCGACATCGATGGCGAACGGCAGCAACGACACGCAGTCGCGCGCCAGCTTGGCGCGACCGATGTAATGCGCGCGGTGAGCCTCGGTCGGCACCAGCACCCAACTGACCATGGCATCACGCAGCGCGCGCACGCGCGCCGCGGGCAGGATCTGATCGACCGACACCACCACCGGCAATTCCAGACCACTACCCAGGGCGCGCGCGGCGGCAATCGCCTCGGCCCCGTGCAGGTGCACCAGATCGGGTTTCCATGCCTGCACCTGGTCGATGAGCGAGCGTTTGCCGCCCAGCCACCACGACGCCGCGCCGGAGCGGAAACGGATCATCTCGACGCCGGGGATCTCCCCGTCGCCTCCCGCGGCGAGCGCCACGGTGTGACCGTTGGTGGTCAGCCAGTTCATGGTCGTGAGCACGTCACCACCGGCCGCCGCCGCCGGCGAGGTAGCCAGATGTAATACGCGCAGCCCGATCACAGTGTCATGGCCCTGGAGGTCATTCCGCCACCCGGTCGACACCGCGGGCGGCACGATCGACCTGCTCCAGGTCACTGCCAGCGATGGTGTAGCGTCCAGCGAACCACGCTCCGAGATCACGGTCGCGGCAACGACCCGAACAGAAGGGGAACTCACGCGGACGGTCCTGGCCGCCACTGAGCACTGGGCGACTGCAGGTAGGGCAGGACAGGGTCTCGGGCATGGCGGGATGCTCCGCCCCCCGGGTCCGGCGTCCAGCCTTGCCGCCGGCGGGGCCGTGGACCATGCTACCGCAGATGCACCTGACTGCGCGTATCCTGCTGACCACACTGATCCTGGGCGTAGTCGCCCAGGCGCGTGCAGGCGAGGCGGCGACGACCATCGAGGCTCTGCTCGCCACCGTGCCGCCCGGCGGCATGGCCGGCGTGGCGATGGCGCAGCTCGATCAGCGCCAGTGGGTCGTACGACGCAATGCCGATCAGCCGCTCAGCTTGGCCTCGACCACCAAGCTGGTCACCACCGCGGCGACGCTGATCGGACTCGGTGCCGATTACCAGTTCCGCACGCGACTGGTCGGCCTCGGCCCGCTGAGCAGCGACGGGACGCTTCCGGGACTGGGCGTGATCGGTGGCGGCAGTCCGTGTTTCGATGAACACTTCGCCCAGGGCCGCGACCCCGACAACGTCCTGCGCGGATTCGCCGCCGAGCTCAAACGCCAGGGCGTGCAGCGCATCGGTGGTGACCTAGTGATCGATGCGCGCCTGTTCAGCGGTCCGATCCGGCCCGCGACTTGGCCGGACGATCAGGCCAACCTCCAACGCTGGTTCAGTGCGCCGAGTTCCGCCTTCGCCTGGAACGACAACTGCATTGAGGTGCGCATCATCCCAGGCGCAGTCGACAAACCCTGCACCATCGAAACCCGTCCGCGGTCGCCGCGCATCAAGGTCATTAACCAGACGCGCTCGCTGGCGAGCGGCGCGGGCAAGAACGCCATCTCGCGTTCGCTCAACAGCAACACGGTGGTGGTGAGCGGCACCTGCGGCCGCACGACGGCGTGGTTCCCCCTGGCGATCGAGAGCGATCCGGACTTGATGATCGGCGACCACTTCAAGGCGCTGCTGACGGACGCCGGCATCCCGGTCTCCGGCAACGTACGCCTGGGTGCAGTCGATCCGGCAGTCGGTCCGCTGCTGGTGGATGTGCGGCAACCGTTGATGCCGGCGATCAACATCTGCAACCAACGCAGCCAGAACTTCTACGCCGAGCAGTTCCTGCGCCTGCTCGGCGCGGCCAAGGCCGGTGAAGGATCGCTGGTCGCCGGCCGCATCGCCGCGGTGCAGGTGCTCGAAGGCCACTTCGGAGCCGGCATGGGTCCGTTGACGCTGGTCGACGGCTGCGGCCTGAGTTATGGCAACGAGGCCAGCGCGACCTACCTGGTGAATCTGCTCGATGCGATGCACCGCAGCGAGTTCGGCCCGAGCTACCGCGCGAGCCTCAAGGACAAGGATCTTCAAGGCATCCGTGGTCTGGTGAAAACCGGCACGCACAACGAATCACGCGCGCTGGCCGGTTACCTGATGGCTGGCGACCAGCGCCTCTACGCCTTCGCCATCCTGCTCAACCGCGGGACAGCACCGGGCATCACCTGGGCCAACGCCCTGCGCGAGAAACTCTACGAAGCCCTCGCCGGGTTGGCGCGCTAAGATGAAGTTCCTGCCCGCCATTCTCGTCACTCTGCTCATGGATCGCGGCAGTCGCGGCAATCTTTGGATGCTGCTGCGCTTCTGCACCTTGCTGCTGGCGATGATGGTGCTCTACACCGTCCTGTTCCACATCCTGATGGTGTGGGAAGGCCAGGATCACAGTTGGATCTCCGGCATGTACTGGGTGGTCACCACCATGACCACACTCGGCTTCGGCGATATCACCTTCAAAAGCGATATCGGCCGCATCTATTCGATTATCGTGATGTTCAGCGGCGTGTTCATGCTGCTGGTGATGCTGCCGTTCACCTTCATCGAGTTTCTCTATGCGCCGTGGATGAAGGCGCAGTCGAACGCCCGCGCCCCACGTGAAGTTTCGCCCCACCTGCGTGGCCACGTCATCATCGTCAACCACGGTCCGGTGGCAGAGACGCTGATCGAACAGCTCACCGGGCAGCAGGTGCCGTACGTGCTGATTGTTCCCGAACTGCCCGATGCCCTGCGCATGCACGACCTCGGACTTTCGGTACTGCACGGCATGGTCGACGATCCGCACACCTACCGCAACGCCGGGGCTGAACGTGCGGCATTGCTGGCGACCCTCGGCAGCGAACTAGTCAACACCAACATCGCCTTCACCGTGCGCGAAATCAGCGAAAAGGTGCCGATCTTCGCCACCGCGCGCAGCGACACCGCCGAAGAGGTCCTGCGCCGTGCCGGCGAGACCCAGGTGCTGCGCCTCGGGCGCATGCTCGGGATGGGCATGGCCCGTCGCACGCACGGCGGCGACAATCTCGCGCACGTGGTCGGTTCCTTCGGCGATCTGCTGGTGGCGGAGGCCGCTGTGCACCGCACGCCACTCGTCGGCAAGACCCTGCGTGGGGCACGTCTGCGCGAACACCTCGGCGTGGCGATCGCCTGCGTGTGGGAACGTGGGAAGATGCAGACCGCCGGGCCCGACACCCGCATCGAGGAACACACCATCTTGGTGGTGATCGCCACCCGCGCCCAACTCGATGCCTGGGACGAGACCTTCTGCATCTACAACGCCAATCCTGATCCGGTGCTGGTGATCGGCAGCGGACGCGTCGGACGCTCAGCGATCCGACACCTGACCACGCGCCGCATCGCCTACCGCGTGATCGACACCCAGCCACAACGCGCCCTCGATCCTGCCTACATGATCGAGGGCGATGCGACCGATCGCGCGGTGCTCGAACGGGCTGGTATCATGCAGGCACCAACGGTGCTGATCACCACCCACGACGACGACACCAACATCTTCCTCACCATCCTTTGTCGTGCCCTGCGCCCCGACATGCAGATCATCAGCCGCGTGACCCGTGACCGCAACGTCAACACCGTCGACCGCGCTGGTGCGGACTGCGTCTTGTCCTACGCCTCGCTCGGTGCCAACGCGATCAGCAACCACTTGCGCCACACCAACGTGCTGATGCTCACCGAAGGCCTCAGTCTAATCCGGGTGAAGATCCCGCCGGAACTCGTCGGACGCACGCTCAAGGATTCCAACGTTCGCGCTCAGACTGGCTGCTTGGTGGTGGCTATCGACACCCCCACCGGAACGCAGGCGCTGCCACCGCCAGACCAGCCACTGCCCGCCGACGGCGACCTGCTGTTGGTCGGTGATGAAGATGCCGAGAACCGTTTCCTCGTTCGCTACCGTCCCACCGAACGGCACACCGGCGCGTGGAAACGTACTGAGTCGTAACCGTGTGGTCGCTCACAACGCTCGCTGGTGCAGAGCGCGACGTGCGACGTGCGAAGTGCGACGTGCGAAGTGCCTTGGACATCGGACATCGGACATCGGACATCGGACATCGGACATCAGACATCAGACATCGGACATCTCCCCATGAAGATCTACACCTACAAGAACTGCTCGACCTGCCGCAAAGCGGTAGCACATCTGAAAAAAGCCGGCGAGGAGTTCGAGGAGATCCCCATCCGCGACATCCCGCCGACGGTCGAGGAACTCAAACGCATGCTCAAAGCCCTGGATGGCGACGTGAAGGCGTTGTTCAACCGCAGCGGCCAGGACTACCGCGCGCTGAAGCTCAAAGACCAGCTGCCGCAGATGAGTGAAGCCCAGGCGCTGAAACTGCTGGCGTCGAACGGCAATCTGGTGCGTCGTCCCTTCGCCTTCATCGGTCGCCATGGCGTGGTTGGTTATGATCCCAAGACCTGGGACGATGCGCTGAAGTGACTACCCGGGCAGCTCGAATGCCTTCTGACTGAGCGACGAACGGCATGCGAACCCGCAGCACACACAGCTGAGGGTTACTACGCCGACATGGCAGCGGTGCCCGACGCATCCCGTATCACCGTGCCCGTCGTGTCCCATTCCTCCCGCATGCTGAGCTTTCTGCTGCTCGTCCTGCTGATCGGCGGGCACTGGGGCATGCTCCAGGTGGTTGCGTGGACCGGCATGCTGATCGACTACAGCCGGGACAACACCTTCGCCGAGGCGGTGGAGATGACCTTCGGCGGCGAGTACCGCTGCGCGATCTGCAAACAGGTCGACGCAGGTATCGCTGCTGAACGCGGGACCGATGAGCGCAAGGCACCAAGCAAGACCCAGAAGACCGTGAAACTGGATGCCGTAGTGACGGTGGTTGCCGTGGCGATGCCGGCAACCACTGCGACCGTGATACCGTCCACCGCTGGTCCGGTGGCACTGACGGGTATCGCTCTGGATCCACTGCGGCGACCGCCGCAAACGCTGGGCTGAGCCGACGGCTACATGGCGATGACGCGTGTGCGTCGGCGTCGTGGAGTCGTCCATCGGCGGCCATCGCCGCCTGCTCCGGGTGATCGCACCGATCACCGGCCCACCCCGTTTCCCCTCAGGCTCACATGACCATCCATCCCGTGGCCGCGCGCCACGTCCGTCTTCCCATCCTGGTCACCACGCTCGCGCTCTGCGCCGCCCGACTCAGCGCCGAGGATGCTCCCGCTCCCACGCCACCAGCGAAACCGGCGGAGACCATCGAGGTTTCCGCCGAGCGTGATCCGGCGCTGACCACCGCCACCACCGCTGCGGCCACAGAGGAACTCGGCCGCATCCCAGGTGGTGCCACCGTCATCGGGGCCGAGCAGTGGATGGGCGGTAAGGCCAGCACGCAGCGCGACCTGCTCGGTTGGACGCCGGGCGTGGTGGTGCAGCCACGTTTCGGTGCGGAGGAGGCGCGCTTGTCGATCCGCGGATCGGGCATCCAGCGCACCTTTCACCTGCGTGGCATCCAACTGCTGCAAGACGGCTTCTCGCTCAACCAGGCGGATGGGGCCGGTGATTTCCAGGCGATCGAGCCGACCACGCTCGACCACATCGAGGTCTACCGTGGGGCCAACGCGCTGCGCTACGGCGCGGCCAGTCTCGGCGGTGCGATCAATTACGTCAGCCCAACCGGCCGCAGCGCACCGCTCGCTGACCTGCGCCTGGAGGCCGGCAGCTTCGGTTACGTGCGCGGCACCGCCGCCACCGGTGACCAGCAGGGCGCACTCGACTGGTACGTCGCCGCCAGCGGCTATCAGCAAGAAGGTTACCGCGAACACAGCGAGCAGCGCAACGTCCGCGGCACCGCCAACGTCGGCTGGCGCATCGCCGAGCACGTCGAGAACCGCCTGTACCTGGCAGCGAGTGACAGCGACAGCGAGCTGCCGGGCGCACTGACACGCGCGCAGTACAATGCCGATCCCGAACAGGCCAACCCTGGGAACATCACCGGCGACCAGAAGCGTGATTATCCGTTCTACCGCATCGCCGACGTGCTGGCGGTGACCTGGGGATCCGCACGCCTGGAAGCGGGTGTCTCGTGGACCAACAAGGATCTCTTCCATCCGATCTTCCAGGTCATCGACCAGTATTCGAACGACTTTGCCGGCATGGTGCGCTTCACCAGCACGGCACCGCTCGCCGGATTCACCAATCGCTTCACCCTCGGTGTGGATGGCGCCATCGGTCTGACCAACGACCAGCGTTTCACCAACGTCGGCGGCCAGAAGGGCGCGCTGCAGGCGGATGCCGACCTCACCGCGACCAACCTCGCACTTTATGCCGAGGACCAGTTCCACGTCGTCCCCGCTGTGGCCATCATCGTCGGCTTCCAAGCGGTCCACACGACGCGCGAGTACGACGAAGAGTTCAACCTGATCGCCGGCGACCAGTCGGGCGACATCGACTACAACGCGCTCAATCCCAAGGTCGGCGCGCTTTGGCAGGTGACGCCAGCGACGCAGGTTTATGGCAACCTTAGCCGTAGCTTCGAACCACCGAGCTTCGGTGAACTCGGCACGTTCGCCGGTGAATTCCCCAGCGACATCGAAGCCCAGACAGCTTGGACGGCAGAGCTCGGAACCCGCGGTGCCTGCCGCGATGCGGCGTGGGAACTGACGGTCTACCACGCCTGGGTCAGCGACGAATTGCTGGCCTATGATGTCGGTGGTTCCCAGCGCACCGTCAACGCCGACCGCACCACCCACCTCGGCATCGAGGCCGGCCTCGACGTGACGGTGCTGCGCGACCTCGCGGCCAAAGGTGATCAACTCGTGCTGCGGCAGGTCTACACCTGGGGGCGCTTCCGCTTCGACGACGATGCCGATTACGGCGACAACCAGATCCCAGGCATGCCCGAGCACGTCTACCGCGTTGAACTGCTGTGGACTTGGGATGCGTGGTTTGTCGGGCCGAACCTGGAATGGCAGAGCGGCTTCCCGGTCGATTTCGCCAACACCACTCACAACGACCGCTACACGCTCATCGGCGCACGCGCCGGTTACCGTGCCGCGCGCGGCCTGACAGTGTTCGTCGATGCGCGCAACCTCGCCGATGAGGACCATGTGCCGACCACCAATCTTGCCAATCCGACCCAGGCGGTCGCCGGCCAAGCATTGTACTTCCCAGGGGACGGCCTCAGCGTGGTCGGCGGTGTGGAGTGGAGGTACTGATGCGCCTGTTGATCTTGTTGCTCATCGCCACCGCGCTCGTCGCGGGCGAGGCCAAACATAACCACCACCCGGTTGGCGTGAGCGACGGGGTGGCCTCGCTTGACGTGTGTGTCGATGGCGTGACCACGCACCTGCTGCTCGCGGTCGCCACGCCTGGGAAACCCGCACGGGTCGAACACCGCCGTTCACTGGACGGCGGTGGATCGTGGAGCGAGCCCGTCGTCATCGACGTTGGCGCGCCGCCACATACACCGTCGCGCACCAATGACCTGCAGATCGCCGCGCGGGCCGAACAAGTGCTGGCGGCGTGGACCACCAGTGGCAGCGGCTTCATGGGCTCAGGCCCATTAGTCACCGCCATCAGCCACGACGGCGGACGCTCGTGGAGCCGTGGCGCCAATCCCGCCGACGATAGCAACGACAAAGGCCATGCCTTCGTCGACCTCGCCGCTGACGGCACCGGCAAACTGCATGCGGTGTGGCTCGATGGCCGTAGCGGTCAACAAGGCCTGATCGCCACCGCGAGTGAGGACCAGGGTCGCAGTTGGCGCACCAACCGCGTGCTCGATCCACGCACCTGCGAATGTTGCTGGAACACCGTGAGCACGGATGGCGACGTGGTCGCGGTGCTCTACCGCGCCAGCGAACCTCGCGACATGCGCCTGCTATTCTCACCCGATCGTGGAACGACGTGGAACGACGGCGTGGCCGCGGGAGCGTTCAACTGGGCGATCGAAGCTTGCCCGCACGTCGGTGGTGGCCTCGGCTGGTCGGGCTCACTTGAACGGCGCGTGCTGCACGCGGTGGTGTGGACCGGTGCCGACGGCGTCACCGGGGTGCATCACCTGATGACGGCCGATGCCGGACGCACGTGGTCAGCGCCACATCCGTTCCCCGTCCCGCGCGCGCGGCAGGTGAGTGTGGCTGGTGACGGCGAGCACGTGGTGGTCGCGTGCAGTGCGAATGACGGAAGCGGTCTGGCGGTCTGGTGCCAGTCATCTACTGACGGCGGCGTCTCATGGGGACTGCCACAACGCCTCTCGCCTGCCGATGAGGAGATCGCGCATCCCAAGGTCATCACGACGACGCAGGGTATCCGCGTATTCTGGAGCGCGCAGCCGACGGACGGCGCGTGGACGTGGCGGATGGCGAAGCCTTGAACGGCTGAAGGCTTGCACTTTCCCCTGACATTCCGCTGACGCCCGCCTGACAACGCTCTGACCGCTGGCTGACAGGAACGGGGCAAGCGGTGACGACCTTGGGCGCATCATAGGATGAAGCGGACCCGGAACGATGCCCCTGCATCGCCGCATCACCCCACCCCTTCCGGGATACAAAGGATTCACCCATGAACGTCATCCGCACGATCGCCATCCTCGGCGTCGCCGTCAGCTTCAGCGCCGCCACTGTCTCTGCCGCCGAGGGCGACAAGCCCAAGCGTCCGAACATCGAAGAATTCGACACCGACAAAGACGGAGCGCTGTCGAAGGCCGAACTCGAAGCAGCCCCCGAGCGTATGCGCGGCTACCTGCTCAAGTCCGACGCCGACATGGACGGCGCACTGAGCAAGGAAGAACTGGCCAAGGCCAAGGAAGAGATGCAGAAGCGCCGCGAAGAGCGCGAGAAGAACAAGCCGCAGAACTGATCCGACGCCCACGCGCCTCTGATTCGTCCATCACCCGCGCCCCTTGGGCGCGGGTGATGTTGTTTTTGTGTGGCTGTGCTGCGCGTAGCGCACGGATCATGACTCTGCCGCTCTCAAGGACTCGGGGGTGTGGGGGAGCAGCCCAATGGCGTAAAGCCAAGCGAAGAAAAACCAAAAGGCAGAAAACCTAGCCACAGAGCCCACAGAGCCCACAAAGAGCGCAGAGCAAAGCCCTCTGTTTTTCCCCTCTGTGGCCTCTGTGGCCTCTGTGGCAAGCCTTCATGCCTTTCGAATCGAGCTTGGCTTTACGCCATTTGGCGCAGCCCCGTTAGTTGTCACGCACGCGAATGACCTTTTGGAAGAACAGGTTGTTGGGCACCTTGATCGTCGAGGTACTACCGTCCTGGTGTTTTTCCTCGATCATGGTGAACATCAGGTCCACGGACCTGACCTTGCCACGCACCGAGGCGCCGCCGGGCGCATCCATCAGTTCCACATCATCCTTGGGTTTGAACAACCGGGTGGCGAGGATCAGTACCGAGGCCACCAGATTCGATAGGAGGCTCCATACCGCGACGAATCCGACGGCGACCAGGGCTGCTGCTGCCGTAGCGGCGGTCCACAGGCTTCCGGTATCAACGCCTGCCTGCTGCAACACGAACAACGAGGCCAACAGCCAATAGATCCATTTCACCCCGCGCATGAGCAGCAATTCCAATTCATGCAGCCACACCGTGCGCCGACACAGCATCAGCAGTCCACGCGACATCACCCGCCAGAGGATGTAGGCCAGGATAAGCGCGATACTGGCAGCGATCACGTTATGCAGCCACGCTTGTTGGCTCCACCACGACCACGTGAGCCAATCAACAAATAACGTGGGTGTGGGCGACGCCGTGGATGCGGGATCTGGCATGGGAACCTCCTCAGGTGCTGGTATTTCAAAGGCGACTGACCACCACTTGGACCTTCGACCAGCAGTTTCAAGTGTTCATTTCCGTACCGTTGGAATCGCTTGCCGCCGTGCGCGGCGGTGACGTCAATGATGAGTCGCGACAGGCTCTGACTGAGGAGCCGCATGCGGACCGAGTGGGGTTTCTTCGCCTGCGCACGGCACCCTCGTTATCGGCATCGGTCATTGCGTCGCGCAGGCCCCACGACTAGGAACGCGCTATGACTGCCACTCCAGATTCCACGCAGCGTCGGTGGTGGCAGGTGTGGCGTTGGCCGTTGGCAGCGCAGATCCTGCTCGGCTTGGTGGTGGGCGTGGTGGTCGGCGGAGTGATCGGTGCCAGCGTGCTCGATCAGGTGCGCGCCGGTGCGAAGACGCAGACGGTATTGAACGCCCGTTGGGACTTCCGCGTGCTTGGCTTGCTCGGCGGGATGTTCATGGACGCGCTGCGCATGCTGGTCGTGCCGTTGGTGGTGTCGGCGATCATCACCGCGGTAGCGGCGGCCGGACGCCAGGCCGGGTTCGCCCGCATGGGCGGGAAAACCGTGTTGTACTACGCGGTCAGCAGCGTGATCGCGATCCTCATCGGCATCGGGTTGAGCAACCTGATCCAGCCTGGAGCCACCAGCGATGGACGACCGTTGCTGACGCTCGACGCGGCACCCGCACTCACCGCGGAGGCCGACCGCGTGAACGCCGTCGCGGGCGGCAACCGCACGGCAGGTGATTGGCTGGGCGTGATCCGTGATCTGATCCCGGCCAATATCCTGAAGGCCGGCGTCGAGGGCGCGCTGCTTGGCCTAGTGACGTTCAGCATCCTCTTCGGTCTGGTGCTGGGCCGCCTGGAGAACGCCGCCGCTGCCAGCGTGCGCAGTTTCATTGATGGCGTGTACCAAGTCATGCTCGGCATCACCGGCCTAGTGCTGGTCGTCGCACCCATCGGCGTCTTCGGACTGATGGCCACCACCGTCGCCGAGCAGTACGCGAACCTGGCGGGCGATGCGCGCATCGGTGTGTTCATCGGCGCCATCGCGTGGTTCGCCGTCACCGTGATCGGCGGTCTGCTGCTGCATGCGCTGGTGGTGTTGCCACTCGCGCTGATGCTGATCGCCCGGGTCGATCCGCGGCGGCATTTCCGCGCTATGTTCCCCGCGCTGCTGACCGCGTTTTCCTCCGCCAGTTCCGCCGCGACCCTGCCGGTAACCATCGACCGCCTGGAGCACGGTGTGGGCGTCAGTAACCGTGTGGCCTCGTTCACCCTGCCACTGGGCGCGACGGTGAACATGGACGGCACCGCGCTCTATGAATGTGCCGCCGCGCTGTTTGTCGCCCAGTGTTACGGCATCGACCTCGGGTTCGCCCAGCAGTTCAGCATGTTGATGCTGGCGCTGCTGACCTCGGTCGGCGTGGCCGGCGTCCCGGCGGCGAGCCTGGTGGCGATCATCATCATCCTGCAGAACGCCGGCGTCCCGGTCGAAGGCCTAGCACTGGTGCTGATCACCGACCGCATCCTCGACATGTGCCGCACCACCGTGAACGTCCTGAGCGACTCCGTCGGTGCGGTGCTGGTGGCGGTGAGCGAAGGCGAACGGCCACTGGGGAAAGAAAGCCCACCTCCGTCCAGTACCTGACACCCTGAGACTCGCTGCTCCCAGGGGGTGGTGCTTGGTTCCCCCGCGTGCGGCACCACCTACCGTGCGCCGCCATGCCCGCGACCGACATCCTGCTCTGCACGCTCAATGCGCGCTACAGCCATGCGGCCATGGGGCTGCGCTACCTGTTGGCGAATCTCGGCGAGCTGCAACCGCGCGCGGCGATCCGTGAGTTCACCATCCACGATCCGCCGGCGCGCATCGTTGAAAAGTTGCTGGCGGAATCGCCGCGCATCATCGCCTTCGGCATCTACATCTGGAACCTCATCGAGACCCGCCGCGTGGTCGGCATCCTGCGTCAGGTCGCGCCGGACATCCGCATCGTCATCGGCGGTCCGGAGGTCACCCATGAACATGCGAACGAGCCACTCGCTGCTGCCTGCGACGTGCTCATCACCGGCGAAGCGGACCTGACGTTCAAAGCCGTGTGCGATGATCTGCTCGCTGGACGCCCGGTGGCCAAGGTGGTCGACAGTCCCAAGCCGGATCTGGCTAAGGTGGTGCTGCCCTACCACCTCTACACCGATGACGACCTCGCCCACCGCATCATCTACGTCGAGGCCAGTCGTGGCTGTCCCTTCACCTGCGAGTTCTGCCTGTCCTCCATCGAAGACGGCGTGCGTTCGTTCCCGCTCGATCAGTTTCTGCAAGCGATGGACGACCTGCTCGCGCGCGGCTGCAAGACCTTCAAATTCGTCGATCGCACGTTCAATCTCAGCCCGCGCACCTCGGCAGCGATCCTGGAATTCTTCATCGATCGCTGGCGTGACGGCCTGTTCCTGCATTTCGAGTTGGTGCCCGATCGCCTACCCGACGCGCTCAAAGCGCTGATCGCCAAGTTCCCCGCCGATGCCGTCCAGTTCGAAATCGGCATCCAGAGTTTCTCGCCCGTCGTCGGCGAGTTGATCAGCCGTCGCATGGACCGCGGCCGCACCGAAGCAAACTTCAAGTGGCTGCGCTCCGCCAGCGGCGTGCACATCCACGCCGATCTCATCATCGGTCTGCCCGGAGAAACGCCGGCGACCTTTGCGGAAAGCTACGACGCGCTGCACCACCTCGATCCGCAGGAGATCCAGGTCGGCATCCTCAAACTGCTCAAGGGCACGCCGCTGGTGCGTCACCGCGAACCGTTCGCCATGCGCTTCAACCCGGAGCCGCCCTACGACCTGCTCGCCAGTCGCGACTTCGATTTCACCACCATGCAGCGCTTCAAGCGCTTCGCGCGTTACCACGAAGTGTTCGTCAACAGCGGGAAGTTTCGTGGTGGCATTGCGCGACTGATCGCGACCAAGACGTCGGCGTTCGCTGCGCTGTTGGCCTTCGCCGATTGGATGTGGGCCACCACCACGCAGGAGCATGCGCTGAGTCAGGTGCGGCAATATGAACTGCTGCATGCGTACTTGCTGACCATCGACGTGCCGGCGGATGAAGCGACAGCGATCCTGGCGCAGGACTTCCTGGTCACCGGTTCGAAAAAGTATCTCCCGGAAATTTTGCGCCCGGCAGTGGAAAAACGGCCGTCATCGACGGTGCCTTCAGCCCCTGGGACCGCGGGCCACTGGCCCGCCTGACGTCCGTGCTTGTCAGAGACCTCACGATCCCGGCGTTACCCGTGGGTGCATGACAACCAACTGCGGGCCAGTGGCCCGCGGTCCCAGGGGCGGACAGCCTACGGTACGCGGGTCAGTTTGAGATCCTTGAGCTGCATTTTCATCGGCTTCCCGACGTGCAGTTGGAAGGCGATAATGCCGTCTTTCGCGGCTTGTTTTTCGCCTTCGTCGGTGACCTCACTCATCAGCACGTCGTTGATGGTGATGCGGATGTGGTTGCCGGTGGCGTCGACGCGGTAGTGGTTCCATTCGCCGATGCCGTTCACTTTGGCGAACAGGTCTTTGGAATCGGCAAACTTTTCCGTGGCGAGTCGCGTCTTGCCGTCGCCCACCCGCGTACGTTCACCCGCGAGGGCCAGCACCTCGCGGCCGGTTCCTTCGTCGTAGAGCATGCCGTTGCGGTTCTTCCCGCCTTGTTCGATGTTCGCCTGATAACCGGTGACGAGGTACTCGCCACGATCGACCGAGCGGAACTGGAAGCCGGAGTTGCCCTCCGCGCTGATGATGCGGTAGCGGAACTCGATGGTGAAGTCACCGACCGTTCCGCCGCGCCAGATGAGGAAGGTATTCTTCTTCAGCGTCTGATCCGGCGTGGTCTCACCGGTGATGACGCCGTCCTCGACCCGCCAGAACCGCGCATCGCCATCCCAGCCGGTGAGGGTCTTGCCGTCGAAGAGCGACTGCGGTTCGGCGGCGGTCATGCCGCACGCAAACAACACCAGCAACAACCACCTGCTCATTTTGCCTCCGTCCTGAATTCGAGGGTATCGATATTGAAACACTGCTGTGCTCCGCCGTCGTTTTTTCCGCCAACCACGTAGAGATCGTGGACGCCGCCCGGATCAACGACCGGAATCATCACCATGCGCCACTCGTCCCACTGGCCGGTGACCGGGACGACGACGCGGCCGATGAGCGGACCATCGGGAGCGCCCGAACGCAGTTCGAGCACGCCACCGTGGCCGGTGCTGGCGGAAACTTCGCAGGCGACCTGCGCGATGCCGGCGAGGTCCATGCTCGCGAAGCGCAGGTGGCTGCCGCTGCCGAGTTGCGCACACACACGGCGCGAGCGGTGCAACGTGGCGACCTCCATCACGTCGACCGCGTAGCTGGCGTCGAACAACGCGGCGCGCGTGCGGCGGGCATGTAGGATCACCTGCGTTGTTCCCGTCTGCGCCGGCTGGCCATTGGCTCCGCGGTCGGTGTAGCTGGCGGTCAGCACGATGCGGCCGCCGGCTTTGCGATCGGGAATTCCCGGCGCGGTGAACGTGCCGTTGCCACCACCGGCCAGCAGCCGGCCACCTTTGGGTGGCAGCGCCAGGATCCACGCGGCCATGGCCTCGGTCTGTTCCTGCGTGTGCTGCGGATGCGGCGCCATCACCACCGTCCCCCAGACACCCGTGCCACCAGTGAGGATCTTGGTCGCGAGCAGCGCGCGGGCGGCCTGGTCGCCGCGGTAGCGTTCGGCAATCTGACGGAACGACGGACCAACCGACGGCGTATCGAGCGTGTGGCAGGACAGGCAATCGCTGCGCCGCATCAGCCCGGCCGCGCCGTCGCTGCCGATGCCATCGCCGCCGGCGATGTCGGATTGGCGGTCGAGGTGCTGGGAGCGCACCTGCACGTTCGCCGGGCTGATCGTGCCGTCCTCGGCATCGCTCACCGTCACCTCAATGGGAATGGTCGCACCCCAGTCGAAGAATCCGTGGCGCGGGCCGACCACGCGCACCTGCGGGACGCTGTTGCCCACCGTCAGACGCACGTTGGCGACATGGCTCTGCCCGGCGGGATCGCTCACCGTCAGCGTTGCCAGGTGCGCGCCGATGGTCGCGCCGGTCCAGGTGATCTCGCGGCCTTCCTGCGCTGGGCTGCCGTCGCTGAAGTTCCAGCGGTACGTCAACGCATCACCATCGGGATCGCGACTGCCGCCGGCCGACAGGCGCGTGGTGAAGGGCGCGGCACCGGCCAAGGCCTCGGCGCTAATGGCCGCGACCGGCGCACGGTTGCCCCGGCGGTAGACGATGCGCGACAGGCGGCCATCACGCACGCCGGAGGCCTGTTCGCCGTACTCCAAGAGATAGAGCGCGCCGTCGGGTCCACGTTTGAGATCGATCGGGCGACGCAGCAGCGTGCCGGCGAGCACCGGCATGATGTCGCCGACGCTGCCGTCGTCCGCCACGCGCACGGCGCGGATCCAATTGCGGCACCAGTCCATGATGAACATCCGTCCGTCGAACACCGCCGGCAGTTTCACCGCTGATTTCAGCGTCGGATCGTAGCGGTAGAGCGGTCCGAGCATCGCCGCACGTCCTCCGCTGCCAAGAATGGGGAACTCGCGTGAATCCTCCGAGCCGTACCAGATCCATGCCGGACGTGCGGGCGGCAGCTCCTGCACGCCGGTGTTGTTGCGCGAGGTATTGCGCGGTGCGCTGGCCTCGTAGGGCTCGCCGACCACGTTCGCCGCATGGTCGTAGTGGCGATAGGCCGCGTTTGGGCCGATGAACAACGGCCAGCCGAAAAAACCAGGCGTGGTGGTGCGGTTGATCTCGTCATAGCCGCCGGTGCCGAAACGTTCCTCGGTGTTGGAGCCGACCTCACTCCAGAACAGCGCGCCGCTACGGTCGTCGACGTACACGCGGTAGGGATTGCGGCAGCCCATGGCGTAGATCTCAGGACGGCCTTGCGCCTTATCACTGAAGAGATTCCCAGGCGGGATCGCATACGTGCCGTCGGCCTCCAGATGGATGCGAATGATCTTGCCGCGCAGGTCCTGCGAATTGGCCGAGGTGCGCAGCGCATCGTAGTGTTCACGCCCAGGTTTCTGGTCGGTCGACGGCGTGACATGGAAATGGGTGTTGTCGCCGATCGCCCACCACAGATCGCCCTTGCCGTCGATGTGCACGCCACCACCGCAATGGCTGACATCGATCGGATGGTCGAGCACAACTTTTTCACTGGCGAGATCGAGCTTGTCGAACTGGTCACCGGCCAGCGTGAACTGCGACAGCCGCATGTGCTGCGTCGGCTTGGAGCGGCTGTAGATCAGGTAGAGCTGCCGCGAGGTGGCGAAGTCGGGTGCGAGCGCCAGGCCGCAGACGCCAGCCTCGGCGAACACCTGCGTGGGCACACGCCCGAGCGTGGTGGTGGTACGCGTGCGCGGCGACCAGCGCCGCAGTGGGCCCTCGCGTTCGATGAAGTAGATGTCGCCATCGGCAGCGACCTGGAGCTGCACCGCGCCGGCGCAATCGCTCACCAGCGGTTCGAGTTCGAGGCGCTCGGGAACGTAGTCCTCGGCCGGCAGGACCGCGCACGCGGCGAGGATCGGCAGCAAGCGTAACCACATGGGAGTTTCCTGGGAGCGCCGGCTTCCAGCCGGCAGAATGGGATCACGGCGATGCCCGTGGCAGCATGTCGGAACGGATTGCCTCTGGCCGGCTGGAAGCCGGCGCTCCATTTCAATACCCGATGACTTCGCGGTAGGCGCTGTCGAAGGCGATGGTCAGCACGGCGTCGACCTCGCCGATGTTCTTGGCGTTGTGCAGCGCACCGCGTGGGATGCTGACGGTGTCGCCAGCTTCCAATACCACCGTCACCTCGTTCATGGTGTGTTCGATGCGACCGCTGACGACGCTGAGGATCTCGTCGCAGTTGGGATGGTAGTGCCGCGGATTGCCCTGGCCGGGTTTGATGATCACCGTGCCGGTGGTCATCACGGCGGAGTTCTTCATCGCCGCCGAGGTGTGCCAGAACAGTTCGCCCCACGCCTGTTTGGCGTTCACGCGGTCAGCGGCGCGGGTGACCACCGACTTCGGTACCACGGTGCCCTGCGGTTGGATGCCCTCCGCCGGCACCGGCAGTTTCGCGGTCCAGGCGATGGCGTTGAGCACCATGGTGCGCAGCGATGGCTCATCGAATGACGTGATGTAATGGCAGCCGGTGAAACCGAAACCGCGCCCACCATTGGCGCGTTCAAAGGACCAGGCCAACACGCGGTCCTCGGGCTTTTCCTTCGGCAGCGCAGCGCGCAGGATCGGGGTGATCCGTGAAGCGTCGTCGTTGAACATCAGCGTTGGATAGAACTCATCCTTATAGGTGAACTCGCCCACACCGAAGGTGATCGGATGCGTGGTGGTCGCCGGTTTGAGCGTCACCGTTTCGGTCGTGCGATCGACCATGCCGTTGCGCTTCGCACCGAGCCACGACACCAGCGGGATGGTGGTGTTGTCCTTCGGCACGGTGGAGGCCTGGTGCAGGCAGACGATGCCGGTGCCGGCGGCCATGAGTTTTTCCAAACGCGCGATGCGTTCGGCGGCGATCAGTGGTTCGGGTTTTTCCTGCACGCCATCGAAGTAGAGCACCACGGTCGAGGCACCGTCGAACACCGCTGGATCGCTCGGCCAACCGCCGGTCTGGGCGCGCACTTCCGCGCCCGCGAATGCGGGGGACGCCTTGAGCAACGCGGCGATCAGCGGGATGCCGTTGGGATAATCGTGCTCGCCCGCGTCGTGGCTCTTCTTGCCGCCGATCAACACGATGCGCGTCGCCGGACGCGGCGCGGTGATGGTGGTGGCACCCAGGGTACTGGTCGCCGGCGCTGGAGGTGTGGTCGCGGGTGGATCAGCGGTGATCGCCCGCGCGCAGATGCTCAGCAGGCCGCCGGCGGCGAGGACGGCGATGGCGGGCAGGAGTGAGGAGCGCAGGGACATGGGGATCTCCAGAATGGCAGGACTACTGATCAAACCGCAGAGGGCACAGAGGGCGCAGAGGGCAAGGCATCACGTCGATGGCACGGGCTGTCCCCTGGGAGCGCCGGCATCCAGCCGGCAGAGTGGGACCTCGGCGATTCTCGCACGGAGGAGATCCACTGGATTGCCCCTGGCCGGCTGGCAGCCGGCGCTCCCAGGGGAAGGCGTCTCGCGCACGCTGTTCACGGCACCGTCTGCTTCAGGCGTAGTCCGGTGAACTTGCGCATCTCCGCCGTGATGGCGATCTCGGTCGGCAGGCGTTCCATCGAACTCGCGCCGTAGAAACCATCGATGGTCGGGCAGCGGTCGAGCACGTAACGCGTGTCGTCAGGCGAGGCGATGGGACCGCCGTGGCAGAGCACCAGCACATCGCTGCGCACGCCCTTGGCGGCGTCGGCGATGGCCTGCACTTCCTTGATGCACTGATCGAGGGTCTTCGCCGTCTTCGCACCGATGGCACCGCTGGTCGTCAGCCCCATGTGCGCGACCACGATGTCCGCGCCGGCCTTGGTCATCGCCACGGCATCAGCAGGATCGAAGACGTAGGGCGTGGTTAGCAGATCTAGCGCGCGGGCAGCGCGCACACACTCGACTTCGAGCGCGTAGCTCATGCCGGTCTCTTCCAGGTTGGCGCGGAACGTCCCATCGATCAGGCCGACGGTGGGGAAGTTCTGGATGCCGGAAAAACCCATGCTTTTGAGCTCACGCAGGAACTGGTCGCGCAGCAGGAACGGATCGGTGGCGCAGACGCCGGCGAGCACCGGCGTGTGTTTGACCGCGGTCAGCACCTCGCGCGCCATGTCTTTGACGATCTCGTTGGCGTTGCCGTAGGGCATCAGCCCGGCAAGCGAGCCACGCCCGGCCATGCGGAAACGACCGGAGTTGTAGATTACGATCAGGTCGACGCCGCCGGCCTCTTCGCACTTGGCGGAGATGCCGGTGCCGGCGCCCGCACCGATGATTGGCTGGCCGGAGGCGACCTTGGCGCGCAGGCGGTGGAGGATGTCGGTGCGGGAATTGCTCATGGGGTCGAGGCCTTGGCAGAGGACGAAGTAGAGATGGCGGCCACGCGCTGGAACGCTGCCACGACAGCGGTGGCGAATGCGGGATCGTTAAGGTCGAGTGGCAGCCGCGTGATGCGGATGAGTGGATTGGTGATCGCCGTCGTCAGTTCATCGATCAACGCGGCGTCGGAGGCGGGATCGTGGAACGGCTTGCCGGCTTCACTCAGCAGTGACGTGCTTTTCCCCGGCAGCAGGAGTTCCACCGGTGCCTGCGCACGATTGAGCTTCGCCGCGATGAAACGTGCGCAGGCGCGGTTTTCCTCGGGCGTGGTGCGCATTAGGGTGATCTGTGGATTGTGCACGTGCAGCTTCCGTTCGGCGTACGTGGCCGGAACGGTGTCGCGCGCGCCGAAGTTGACCATGTCGAGCGCCCCCAGGCTCATGACGTAGGGGATGCGCTTGTCGATGATGACATTGAAGCGCGCGGGGCCAGCGGGGAAGATGCCGCCACTGACCTCGTCCGCGACCTCGGTCGTCGTAAGATCGAGCACGCCACCGATCAGGCCGTCGGCGACCAGTTGCTCCATCGCGCGGCCACCGGTGCCGGTGGCGTGGAAGACCAAGCAGTCGTAGCCGTCGGCTTCGAGGCGTTCGCGCACGGCGGTGACGCACGGTGTGGTGACGCCGAACATGGTGAGTCCGAGCGTCGGTTTGCCGGTGCTGCTGGTTTGACGATTCGCCACCATACCCGCAACCGCATGCGCGGCGTTGCCGAGGATCTGACGCGAGACCTGATTGAGTCCCGCGACATCGACCACCGCTGGCAACAACACTAGGTCACTCGCGCCGACGTATGCTGCGGTGTTGCCGCTCGCGACGGTGGAGACCAGCAGCTTGGGCACACCGATCGGCAGGTTCCGCAGCGCGGGAGCGATGAGCGCCGTGCCGCCGGTGCCGCCGATACCGATCGCACCGCTGACCTCGCCCGCGTCATGGCGACGACGCAGCCACACCGCGAGCGCCTCACTCATCGCAGCCACGGCTTGGCCGCGATCGGTGAGGCCGAGCACTGCGGCACGTCCACGCGGATGCGCGTCAGCGATGACCTCACGTGCGATGTCCGGCGTGGCGGTGGGCGCGTCCTTGGTGCCGACGTCGACCAGCACCGTGGTGCCGCCCGCGGCGCGGATGCGTTCGGCGATGAAGGCCAACTCACGGCCCTTGCTGTCCATGGTGCCGATGACGTGGATGGCGGGCATGGGTGGCTCCTAGGCAACAATGATGCCAAAGGGAACAGGGCGGGGTGGTTTGATCGAGATATTGTCAGAACAGGAGTTGCAGCGTGGGTGATGTTCGGTCTGGATACCAGATGGGTGGCGAGTTGTTTACCATAGGAAACACCTACACAGGACCCCCTGGGAGCGCGGACTTTAGTCTGCGCAGCCATATTCACCGCCTCACTAAAAGATGCGCAGACTGAAGTCCGCGCCCCCAGGATCCCATGCCAACGTCCCTGGCCACCCTCCGCCAACGCCGCCGCGATGCCGGCTCCCCGCTCATCGCGGTGGTCGCCGGCAATGGCCAGGTCACGCGTTGTGCCGTCGACGCGAAAGCCGACCTGCTGCTCGCCCTCAGCGCTGGACCGTTTCGTCACCTGGGTGTCGGCTCACTCGCGTCGTTCTTTGCCTACGGCAATGCCAACGACCTCACGCGCGCGCTGATCGAACGTGAGCTGCTGCCGCGCGCTGGCGACGTGCCAGTGATCGCCGGCGTGTGTGGCCATGATCCGACCATCGACCTCGACGCGCTGCTCGCGCACTACGCCGCCATTGGCGTCGCCGGCGTGGTCAACTGGCCGGCGGTCGGTTTCGTCGATGGCGCACTGCGTCAGGCGATGGAAGCGGAAGGCTGCGGCGAAGCATCGGAACTGGCGATGCTGGAACGTGCCCGCGCGCACGGCTTGACCACCATCGGTTTTGTGCTCGACCGGGACGCCGCGACACGATTCGCCGCGAGCGGTTGCGACGCGCTGGTCCTCGACCTGGGACTGACGCGCCGCTGGGCCGACATCCGCGATCATCGCGATCAGCTGTCGCAGGCGATCACCGACCTGGGCGGCATGCTCAGTGCGGTGCGCGCCACCGGACGTGATCCGCTCTGCCTGCTGTTCGGTGGTCCGGTGGTCGATGCCGAGGATTTCGCCGAGGTCCTGCGCCACATCGCGGTCGATGGTTTCGCTGGTGGCTCGGTGTTTGAACGCCTGCCGGTGCAGGACGTGGTCGCCGGCACCATCGCGCGCTTCAAGCACGTGGCGGTGCGCGCACACCTCGATCAGCAGGTGATTGACGAGAAACTCGGCCTGGAAGGTATCGTCGGCCGCAGCCCACCGATGCACCGACTGTTCGAGCTCATCCGCCGTGTCGCGCCGACGGATCTCAGCGTCTGCGTCGAAGGCGAATCCGGCAGCGGCAAAGAACTGGTCGCTGCCGCGATCCACCGGCTGAGTGCCCGCGCCCATCAACCGTTCATCACCCTCAACTGCGGCGCGCTGCCCGACACCCTGGTGGAGAGCGAATTGTTCGGCCATGAAAAAGGCGCCTTCACCGGTGCGGATCGGCGGCGTCTCGGCAAGTTTGAACTCGCACACGGGGGCACGTTGTTTCTTGATGAGATCGCCGACCTCAGCGCCCATGGACAGGTGGCATTGCTGCGCGCGTTGCAGAGCCGCGAGATCACCCGCCTTGGCGGCGATCGCGTGATTCCCGTCGATGTGCGCGTGGTGGTCGCCTCGCACCAGGTGCTCAGCGACGCGGTGGCTGCCGGACGATTCCGCGCCGACCTCTATTACCGCCTCAACCACCTGACCCTGCGCGTGCCGCCACTGCGCGAGCGCACCGCCGACATCCCGTTGCTGGTCGAACACCTGCTGCCGCGGTTGTCGGCGCAGCTCGGCCGCACGGTGAGCGGCGCGAGTCCGGCATTCCTGCACCGCCTCGCCCAACATTCCTGGCCGGGCAACGTACGTGAACTGCACCACGTGGTCACGCGCACCGCGCTGATGGAGGACGGCGCGATAATCGCCGGCCATGCGTTGGCGTTGGAGGAACCGCAACGCGCCACCGCCACGCGTCACGACTCCGCGAGCGAACGCCGGCAGCGAGCACGCAGCGCGATCGATCAGGCGCGCGGAAACAAGTCGGAGGCGGCGCGAACGCTCGGGATCACGCGCAAAACGCTCTACGCGTGGCTGGACGGGTAGTCCCCCTGGGGGCGTGTTCAACACCACCCCTCGCGCTTGGTATGTCTGACTCCGACCTAGGATTCCGCCGATGCTGCTGACGCACAACATTCTTCGCGCCGTTCTGTCATTGCTGCCGTTCGCGCTCATCGCCGGTGAAGCCGTGGTCGAGGACGCCGCCGCGCGCGCCGCGCTGCCGGAGTTCCAGGTCGTGCCCGCCGCCACCACCGCCGAGCTGACGCCGGCGCAGGGTTGGCCGACGACGCAACAACTCGCGACGTGGACGCGCTCGCTCGGCGGCGATACCAGTGCGCGCTACTCGTCGCTGACGCAGATCAGCGCAGCGAACGTGAAGGACCTCACCGTCGCGTGGACGTACCACTCCGGCGACGGCAAGGACAACGTGCAGTGTGTGCCGATCGTGGTCGATGGCGTGCTCTACACGCCGACGCCGGGGCGGCAGATCGCTGCGGTCGACGCCGCCACCGGCCAAGAAATTTGGAAGGCCGATGTCGGCCTCGCGAAAGCCGGTGGCTTCGAGATCCCAGGCCGACGCGGCCTGCTCTACTGGCCCGGTGATGGCACCAACGCGCCGCGCATCATCTTTCCCGGCGGACGCGCGACGATCGCCATCGATGCCAAGACCGGCAAGCTGGTCGAGTCGTTCGGCACCGGCGGGCGCGTGCCGATGCCCGCCAGCGCCACCGCCGGCGGTGCGGTGTGGAAGAACGTCCTCATCATGCCCGGCTACGATCGCGACGTGTACGGGATGGACGTGGTCAGCGGGAAAATGTTGTGGACCTTCAAGACCATCGCCGAACCCGGCACGGTCGGCGGCGACACGTGGTTGAACGGTCGTCCAACCAACGCCGCGAACTGCTGGGGCGGCATCGCGCTCGATGAACCGCGCGGCCTCGTCTACTTCACCACTGGTTCACCGAAACCGAACTTCGACGGCACGCGCCATCACGGCGACAACCTCTTCTGCAACTGCCTGGTCGCGATCAACGCCGCCGACGGCACCTACCGCTGGCACGTGCAGGAGATCCGTCACGACATCTGGGACCTCGATCTGCCGGCCCCGCCCAACCTCGTCACCGTCGAACGCGACGGCAAGAAATACGACGCCGTCGCCGCGGTGAGCAAAACCGGCGTGACGCTGCTGGTCGACCGCGTCACCGGAAAACACGTCTTCCCCTTTCGTCTGCGCCGCGCGCCGACCTCGAAACTGCCTGGGGAGGTCACCGCGCCGTACCAGCCGTTCCCGGAACTACCGGAGCACTTTTCGCGCGAGGACTTCCGCAAAGAAGACATCACCGACCGCACGCCTGAAGCCCGCGCCCACATCGAACTGCTGATCTCGCGCGCGAACTACGGCTGGTACGTGCCCTTCGAATTGAACAAGCCGACGGTCTTCACCAGTACGCACGGCGGCGCGGAGTGGACCGGCTCAGCCGTCGATCTGGCAAACGGCCGGCTCTACGTCACCAGCAACCACCGCCCGAACATCATCACGGTGTTCCGTGACGATGATCCCGCCCCGGCCAAGCCGATGACCGCGGGCGAACAGACCTACCTGACCTTCTGCGCCGCCTGCCACGGCCCCGACCGCCGCGGCCTGGGCCACGCGCCGCCCATGCGCGGCCTGCGCCACCGCCTGAACGACGAGCAGATCAAGGAGATATGGAAGGCCGGCCGCGGCTCCATGCCACCGATGCCGTTCCTAACGCCCGAGCAACAACAACAGCTCCTCGACTTCCTGCTGTGCCGCGACCGCGGCACAGCAGCGAAAGCCGAAGCCGGCCCGCCCAAGTATTCCTTCGACGGCTACCGCAAACTCGAAGACCAGGACGGTTACCCAGGCGTCAAACCACCATGGGGCACCCTCGCCTGCATCGACCTCAACACCGGCAAAAAACTCTGGCAGGTCCCCCTCGGCGAATACCCGGAACTGACGGCCAAGGGCATCCCCAAGACCGGCACCGAAAACTTCGGCGGCGCGACGGTCACCGCCGGCAACGTGGTGTTCGCCAGCGGGACCAAGGATGGCCGTATCTATGCCTTCGACGCCACCACGGGTGCGGAATTGTGGTCAGCCAAGCTGCCGTTCACTGGCAGCACGTCGCCGATGACGTATGCGGTGAAGGGGAAACAGTACGTTGTGATTCCGGCGACGGGCGGTGGGAAGCTGAATGTGCCGGCTGGGGATGCGTGGGTGGCGTTTGCGTTGCCGTAGAAAATGAATCCGTCTATTAGATCAATGCCCCATTTGGGGCGTGTTTTAGACCTATTTGACCCTCTCAAGAACCATAACTCGCGAGCGATGGTCCGCTCTCTTGGCCGCCATCCGGATCTTTTGCCCCAATCGACCGCCCAGTTGCACACCCTGCAATAATAAACCTTCGGCGATGGCGACGATCTCGTTGTAGTCCCCGATTGTCATCTCCTTGGTGGCCAGGACCTTGCTCAACCGCTTATGAAAATTAACGATTGTTCGTGATGCACCTCTGCATTCGAAACACTCAACTGGCACGCTATCTGCCCAGAACCTCAACTTTTCATACCAGTGCCGCTGTTCTTCCACTGTAAATTCAAACGTCTTCCTACATTTTTTACATCGTAGAATTACGCCGATGTGCCACTGGATACCCACGACCGTGTAGTTCTGAGCCCCTGACTGTCCCGGCAAAACATCTGACCTGTTTATCTCGTGTAGATTCCCAAAGCGCCACGGCCGCGAAAGTGTTGGCCTGCTCATGCTGTCTCCTGCAAGGCAAGAGACAAACAAAGGAAAGGCGCTTAGTCAATCTCCTGAGTCCCCGTAGGGGACGCCCAACTTCCAGCCCAGCGCGTGAGCGCTGGGTGGACGACGGTCATCAAGCGAGTCCTGGAAGGACGATCGCGTAGATCCGGTGCGTGAGCGCCGGATGACGATGGCAGCGCCGCTCACGCGCCTCGCCGGGCAGCGCCCTTCCAGGGCTGACGGGAAACACGCCTGTTTCCCAGCGCTCACGCGCTGGGCTGGAGGTTGGGCGCCCTCGTTGAGGGCTCAGCAATCAAACGAAGGCATCTAGTCCGGTTCCCCCCGCGGATAACTTCCGTATGTTCGTCGCCGCATGAGGCCCTTCCCGTTTCCGATGACCGACGAGGCGCACGACTACATCGTGTTCGCACTCCGGGCACTGTACGGAGATCCGAAGGGAGAGTTGCCGAGTGTGGCCGAACTCTGCTGGAGAAGCGGTTCGTCATTGGATCCCGGTGAGATCGAAACCTTCGGCATCTGCTGTGGCCCCAGCTTGGACCACAACACGTTGGAAACCTTCGTCATCGAGGGGCTGGAAATCCAGGTGCCAATCTCGTTGCAGGACCGCTACGGTGGTCGACTGATGACCGTGGGAACGCGCCGGGATCCGATGAACGGACAAGGCGGACGCGTCAGGGAACTCTACTTCCTCTGACTCACCCCCGCGCGGACATCAAATCTGAACGGCACCTCCCACTGCGAGTAAAGGGCCGGCATCTAGTCCGAGATCCGGTTCCGAATAGACGTGACGATTTTGGATGAAGTCGCAAAGCGACGACGCCCCGCCAGCCCGGGGCGGAAGCCCCGGGATCAGCGCAAATTTTCCGCGAAAGTCGCGAAGCGACGGCGCATGGTGCAGGGGACGGAAGTCCCCGATTCCCGCAACGTGGTTGATCGCGTCGGTGTTGTCACGCCGCCGAACCGGGCGTCGTCGCTTTGCAACTTCATCCCAAATCGTCACTTTACCCGGGGCTCCCGCCCCGGGCTGGCGGGGCGTCGTCGCTTCGCGACTTTATTAGCATCGTCACGCTACACGGGGATTGGGAAGGTGGCGCGGGTGGCGCTGACTCACCCCGCGCGCGCGTCGAAACGGAGCGGCACGACCTCGGTCCCCGCATTCGCCACAAACCGCCGGTAATAATCCCGCGGCGCGCACCCGACGCGGCGATGGAACAACCGGCTGAAGTAGTGCAGGTTGGGGAATCCACTCTGCGCCGCGACCTGCTTCACCGCCAGGCTGGTGTTGGTCAGCAGCCAACGGGCTTTGTCGATGCGGGCGCGGATGAGGTCTTCGGTCGGACTCACGTTAAAGAACCCGGTGAACAGCGTGGCGAAACGCGATTCGCTCAAATGCACCTGCGCCGCCATGTCGCCGACGCTCCAGCGGCGATGGAGTTCTTCGTGCACGCGTAGGCGTAGGTCGCGGAAACGTTCGAGCAGTTCGACCTGGTGCGGGGTCAGGCGTTCCTCGTGCGGCTGCTGGCAGCGGCGGGCGAGGTTGAGCAGCAGCTCGGCGACCAGCAGGGCGCGGGATTCGGCGGCGAAGTCCTCGCGCCGAGCGCGTTCGCGGCACATGTCGCTGATGAGCGCGGGCACGAAGTCGAGCGAACCCGGCTGCAGTACGGTGTTCACCGGCACGCCGAAGCGCGCGACCAGATCATCGGCCTGTTCACCACCGAAGTGGAACCAGTGGTGGCGGAAGCCGGCACTACGACCGGCATCATTGCCGCGGTACCATTGGTGAAAGCCAGGCGCGTAGAGCATGCACGACCCGGCGGGCGCGACCGCGACGCCGGTGACCGAGCGGATGTTGATCGGCGTCAGGAAATGCAGGAACAGGTAGTCGCCCGAGCCCTTGGGGCGATCGATGCAGAACTGCTGGTCGTGCACCACCTCGACGCCGGCGCGCGGCACGTCGACGCCGAGCGTCAGGGCGCTGGTGGTCACCGCACGGCGTGGTGCCTGGGGCAGCACCAGCGAGCGGCTGCTGTCGGCAGTGACGGAGCCGCTGAGCTCAGCGGTGATGGTCGAGGCCGATGAATGATCGAGCAGCATACAATCCTCCGACAGGACGAGGCGTTTCGACGGGGCGTCAGGGCGCGAGCGGGCCGTTGCCCTGGAAATAGGCGAGGAAATCAGCGAGTTCAGCGGTGGACAACGGCCGGAACAGGCCATCGGGCATGGTCGAGCGTTTGCTCTCCTCCAGCGCGGTGACTTCGCTCTTGGGCACGGTAAAGAAGCCGGCTTCGTTCTGCAGCGACAGGTGCGATTCCGCGTCTTCGCGTTTCATGCCGGTGACCACGCGCCCATCGGCGAGGCGCGCGATCAGGATCTGTTGTTCCGCGCCCATGATGATGGTGGGGTCGAGGACGTTCTTTAGCGTCCAGTCCAGATCCGGGCGGTTGAGGCCGGTGAGGTCGGGGCCG
This sequence comes from Planctomycetota bacterium, assembly GCA_013816485.1. Taxonomy (GTDB): domain Bacteria; phylum Planctomycetota; class UBA11346; order UBA11346; family UBA11346; genus BOG-1363. The sequence continues at coordinate 11,651 of JACDEI010000013.1, read as the reverse complement.
AGGTTGGCCTTGCCGCCCCACAACGCGTGGCACTGCGCACAGGTGCGGTCGAACAACACCTTGCCGCGCGCACGGTCGCCAGCGGCGAGCACGTCCTTGGTCAACACGCCGGTCAGGCGTGCGACTTCCGCGAGTGGATCGCTGTCGGGGCCGGCCTTCTGTGCGGTGACGAAAGCGCTGATCGCGTCGTCGTTCAGGAAGGTGAGTTGGCGAAGCGTCGACGCCGTCAGGTCACGCGCCGGAATGGTCCCGGCACCGACCGCGGCGATCAACGAACGGGCGTAGGATATGCGGCTGGCAAGGGCGTTGAGCGCGACGACGCGCTCCTCGACCGGCAGGCTGCCATAGATCGCCGTCACCGCGCCCGCTGTTGCCGTGTCATCGCGTTCCGCGAGGGCGGGCAGCGCGAATGGACGTAGCGTCTCATCGCTCAGCAGCGCGATGAGCCGCGGTTGCAGACCGTCGGCGCGCACGTGCAACAACGCACGCAGCGCACGCCGGCGATCGATCACCTTGGCCGCGCGATCCTCGAGCACCACGTTCAACGCCGTCACCGACTGCGCATCACCAAACAATGCCGCCAGGTGCTGCGCCGTCAGGCGCACACGCGCGTCGTCACTGGCCGTCAGCGTGGGCGACAGGTCGCTCCAGATCGCTGGCGGCGTCGCGAAGCGCACGCCGAGCATGCCCTGCACCACGCCAGACAGTAGACTGCGTTGGAGCTCGGCGTCAGCGCCTTTGATCTCCTTGAGCAGATCCGTGACGGCGTCGCTGGCGCGCAGGGGCGCCAGCGCGGTCAGGGTGAAACACAGCAGCAGCAGGACTGGGCGCATACGTCTCTCGTCTCGTTCAGCTTACAGATCGTCGTCGCCCGCGCCCGCACCGCCGACGCGTTTGGGGATGAACTCGCGCAGGCGTTCAATCTTCGACGCCTTCATCAGCGTCAGCGCTTTTTTGCGGTCAGCAGCCACGGCGGGTTCGATGCCATACCACAACATCAGCGGCAGGTTGTGGTCCTTGTTGTCATCGGCGTGTTGCGCCAGTTCGGTGGCGATCGGCCAACGCGCGTCGAGCGGCATACGTTGCAGCGCGCTCGCAAGGTACAGGCGCACCATCGGCGAGGGATCATCCTTGGCCAGACGCGCGAACTCGGCGAGGGCGGCGGCGGACGGCTTCTGCTCTTCGCAGAGCAACTGGATAGCCCAGGCGCGCACGTCCGGCGATTCGCGTTTGAGCTGGGCGAGCGCCAACGCCTCGGTCAGGCCCTTGGTGGCGTGCAAGGTCCACAGGGCGCGCAGTTGGCGCGTGTCGTCGGGGTTCTCCGTCAGGATTTTCGCCAGGGCGGCGTGCACCGCAGGTTTGGGTCCGCGTTCCTGCAGAATGCGGCGCGCGGTGCGCACGTACCAGTCGTTCTGGTTGAGATGATGCGCGACCAGCGCTGCGTCATTGAGATTGTTCAGATCAACCACCGCGGGCTTGATGCCCTGATAGCCGATCTTGTAGATGCGGCCGTTGCTGCGATCGGTCTCGGCACGCTGCTGGTGGCAGTGCACGCGGTCGAACCAGTCGATAACGAACAGGCCGCCGTCGGGGCCGTACTGCGTGCTGAGGGTGCGGAACCAGGTGTCGCTGCACACGGCGAAATCTGGACGTTTCTCGTTGGTGAAGCCTGAGCCCTTGGGCACCAGTTTCTCGTTCCGGATTTTCGACATGTGAATGTCGTTGAAGATCAGGGTGTCGCGGTATTCCGCCGGGAACAAACCGCCGAGGTAGACCATCGAACCGCAATACGCCGCGCGTTCGTATTTGAAGGTGGTGATGGTCTTGAGGTCGGCGTAGGTCGCCTGGTTGAAGTGCTGGCCGGCCTGGCGCTGGTAACGTCCGCCCTGCACCGCGTGGTACAGATGCGGAATGACGCAGGCGGTGAAGAACGCGTGGCCACGGTCGTTCCAGTCGATGCCCCACTGGTTGCTCGCGCCTTCGCAGTGCAGCTCGAACTGCTTGGTCGTGGGATGGAAACGCCACACGCCAGCGTTGATCTTCACGCGCTTGTCGGCGGGTGTTCCAGGCACGCCGACCTTGGAGTGGGTGAACACGCCGTGCGTGCCGTAGAGCCAGCCGTCCGGACCCCAGGTGAAGTTGTTGAGCGTCTCGTGGGTGTCTTCGCGGCCCCAACCATCAAGCAGGATCTCTGGCGCAGCGTCGGGTTTGTCGTCGCCGTTTTTATCCGGGAAGAAGAACAGGTTGGGCGGCGCGCCGACGTACACGCCACCGAAACCGACCTGGATGCCGGTGGCGAAAGTCAGGTTGTCAATGAACACCGTCTGCTTCCATTTGGTGCCGTCGCCCGTGGTGTCCTCCAGGATGACGATGCGGTTCTCTGGTTTTCCCGGGCACTCAGGGTAGCTGAGATTCTCCAACACCCACAGCCGTCCACGCGCGTCGGTGGTGAACGCCACCGGCTGACGGATCTCCGGCTCAGCTGCGACCAACTGCACACTGAACCCGGTGGGCACAGTGATGGTGGAGAGGCTGTCCTTCGGCGCGGTGCCGTCGGCGGCGAACGAGCAGCCGGCGAGGAGGGCGAGGGAGGAGGTCAAGAAATGGCGCATGGAAAGATCCTTCAAAAAGCAGAATGGATGTGGGTACACGGAGTCGGTCGCCCCTGGGACCGCGGGCCACTGGCCCGCAGTTCGTCTCGATGCGGGCCAGTGGCCAGCGGTCCCAGAGGCGACTCCTTCGTCATCGCGGCTTCGGTTGCGCGTCGCGCCAGGCGTCTGGTGAGACATTCATGGTCTTGTGCGTAAACACGAACGTGCCCTTCTTGTTGCCGATGACGATGTCGACGAGTTTATCACCATTCACATCGCCAATAGGGAGCTGAGTGCCCACGCCGCTGTCGTCGTCGATCTTGTGTGGCACATACACCACCCCTTTGTCGCTACGGGTGAGGCGGAACCAGTAGAGCACCGCCGCCGCGTTGGGTTCGGGATCGCCGCCAGGGCCGTGGGCCCAGTAGCGTTTGCCGGTGACCACGTCCTTGAGGCCATCGCCGTCGATGTCGACCAGCGCCAGCGCGTGCATCTGTGAAAACTTCACGCCGTAGGGACTCTGCTCTTCCTTGTCGCCGATCACCAGGCTGCGTTTGAATGAGCCGTCAGCCTGCTGTTGGTGCCACGCCAGGCCCCAGCCGTGTGCCTGCAACGACGTGATGACGTCGTTCTTCCCGTCGCCATCAACGTCATAGACCAGCATCTGCGCGCCACCGCCGCCGAAGTCGGCCTTGTGCCGCGTCCACACCGGATCGCCGTCGAGCGTTGTTGGCTGCTCCCACCAACTGTCCTGCATGATGATGTCCTTGCGGCCATCACCATTCACATCGCCCACGCCCATGCCGTGGGTGAACTTGTGCCAGCCGCCTTTTTCACTGATCTTATGGAAGGTCCACGGCTTGGCCGGATCCTTCCAATCAACCGTGGCGTAACCAATGAAGCCGTCGGTAGTGCACAGCAGCTCGGGTTTTTTGTCGCCGACCACGTCGACGAACTCCGGCGATTCGTTGTCGACCACGTTGAAGACCAGATGGCGTTTCCACGGCTGGTCAGTGCCGGGGTTCTCGAACCACGAGGCGTCCTTGCCTGGGAAGCCGAGCACCAGCACATCATCGCGCTTGTCGCCGTTGAAGTCGTAGGCATAGGCAAAGAAATTGTCGCTGTAGCCCTTCGGGTCGAACGGCTTCGGCGGGTAGATGATGGATTTCTTGGCGAAGTCCGGGCCAGCGTACCAGTACGGACCACTCGCCACGTCGCCGATGCCGTCCTGGTTGAAGTCGCCGAAACACGCGCCTTCGCTGAAGAACTGATCGCTCAGGCGGGTCTTGGTGAAGGAGTGCAGGACGGTGTCCGCCGCCGCGGTGGTGAGGGCGGCCACCGTCGAACACGTCAGGATAAGGGCGATGCGGCGCATGGAGGGACCGCGACCATAATGCCAAAGCGGGGTCGTCCAGGCCTTGGGAAGGGCCCTGTGCATTCCATCCCGTAAGCTCGATGATTTGTCCTGGCGCATGAGCGGTTCTCCGGAACTGTTTGTTCTGTCTGTGGTTGGTACGATGCTCTAGTCGACTTGTTGTTGCGTGGTTTGACCCACAGGTCAGCCGACGGGTGCCGGGGGCAAGCCGCGGGCGAGCGGCCGGCAGGAGGATGCGGCACTCCGGCGGCACTGATATGAGGCCGGTGTCACCCTCGCCGTGCTGGTCCGTGATGCGACGCAATCCCTGCTCGTGAGCGAGAATGGCTACAGCAACATCACGGCGACCGTGCGGTGGCAGGCGGTCGAGATCCACAGCAGTGGATTCCCCACACCTTACCGTCGGTCTGACCTGCTGAGCGTGGCGGAGGAACTCAGCGGATCTCGCGCAGATGGATGCGCGGATCGCCGAGGGTGACCCAGTCGAGGGTGCTGCCGTTGCCGCCATCGGTTGATACCAGCGTCAGGTAACGCTGGCCGTCGATGGCGATGTCGAGTGCGAGCGGCGTGCTGTCGGGCGTCATTTCCGGGTAGTGCCCGACCAGCTTGCCGTCGAGCAGCACCCAGAAGTCGGCACGGCCCTGGTCGAGTTTGCGCCCGACGTTGGCGAGCATGGTGGTGAAGCGTTCGACCCGCAGCCCTGGGTGAGCGTAGGCGATGTGTTGCAGGTCGACGCTCAACCCGACGTTGGCGTGCATGCCGAGCGCGTTGCGCCCAGGCGCGCGGTAGTTGATGCCGCCGATCACCGGTGGGATGCCGGGCTGCTGCGGCCGTCCGCCGTTCTGTGGCGTGTCATAGGTACCGCCGCGACGGATGATGTCGTAAGCCTTGCCGGAGGTCTCGGGGAATTGGAACTGGTGGTTGGCTGAATCGACCACCGTCGGGCCCAGGCGGCCATCGGGGATGAACACCCCGTCGACCGGACCGATGTCGCTGACCGGATGGAAGAACGGTTTCCAATCCTCGATGAAGCCGAGCGACGGGCCGCTGTACAGTTCGCCGTTGCTCGGATCGATGCCGTCCGCCGCCGCGGTGCCGAAACCGTCGCCGCCGGCGACCAGGTCGGCGAAGTCGAGGCTGAATCCCTGCGGGCGCAGGCCATGGATGAAGCGTGAGGGATCACACGGCACCATCGCCCAACTGCCGCCGCGTACATCGACGCGCACCGCCTGGTTGGCGTGCAAACGGCGGACGGTGTCGACACCATCGATGTGCGCCGAGGCTTCGATCTCGCCGCTGAAGACGTGCAGATCGGCGATACCGCCGACATCCTGCGCCAGACCGAAGGCGGTGCCCAGGTCGACCACGCGCACCCCTTCGGCCTGAAGTGTGAACCCCTTGGCGCGCTGCGGCACGTACCCGGCCAGGCGACCGAGCGTCAGCCGCACGCTGTTGTTGCCGGTGAGCTCCAGCAGCGTCGGCCCTTGAAGCACCAGCGTGGCACCCGACGGCATCTCCAACTCGGCAAAACCCGCGCGCAGATCGATGTTGCGCGTGGTCACACGACCGTCGGCATCGACCGGCGCACGCCGGTGCGGCCATTGGGCGTGGGGCGAACTGCGCAGGATCGCGCGCGGAAGACCCTCGGCCGGGGTGACCGTGGCGATCACGCCCGGCGTCGGCGTCACCGCTGCCGGAGCGCCCGGCCGCATGAACAACGCCAGCACCGACAGCAGCAGCAGGGCCGCCACCGCCAGCGGGATCAGCAGGCGTTGACGCTGCTGCCGGCGCTGTCTGCGTTCGCGCGTGGCGAGTTGGCGCAGCACGCGCGTCGGCATGGTCGAGCCGCGCGCCTGCGGCAACGCGTGCATCACCTGGTTGATGTCGATGACGTCGGCCCCGAGCTGCGTCAGCGAACGGTCGATCGTCAGGTGCAGCGCGACCTGCGCCCGCGCCGTCGGATCACGTTCGACCAGCGCCGCGAGCTGGTGGCTAGCGCTCTCGTCGCCCGCGAGGTGATCGGCGATCAGCCGGTCGAGATCATGCTGCTCACTCGGCACAACGGACTCCGTGCTTCAGCTTGAGGCAATCCGCCAACGCCGTGCGCGCGCGATGCAGGACGAGCCGCACCCACGCGGCGTTGCGCCCGTGTTCGCTGGCGATCGCCTCGTTGTCACGATTGTCGAAATAATGCGCGCGCACCACCGCCGCGGCACGCCCCTGGAGCGCTTCGATGCAGGCGTGCAGGCCGGCGACGGTGGCGCCTTCCAGGCCATCCACCGGTTCGGGCGTGGCACCAAGCGACTGCTCGATGCGCAGCTCGGCGCCGTAACGGTTGCGCATGGCGCGTTCACTCAACCAGCGGCGGCGTTCGTTGAGCGCCTCGTAGCGCGCGATAGTGGCAATCCAGGCGATGAAGCCGGTGCCGGTCTGGTACTGATCGAGTTTGGTGTAGGCGAGCACGAACGCCTGCTGCACCACGTCTTCGACCAGCGAAGCATCCGGCAGCACGCCGGCAACCACCAGGCGCAGACGGGTCTCACAGGATTCGATCACCGCGCGGTAGGCGTCACGCTCGCCCAAGCGCACGCGCGCCACGGCCTCGTCGATACGGGCCTGGAGCGGATCTGGAGTAAAGGACGGCTCGGTCATGGCGGCGGATGCTCAGTACACCCCGTCACAGCACCAGAGGCGCCCGCGTTTCATCCTGTTTTCCCCGCCCTCGACCCGCACGTTGACGCTGAGCGTCAGTTACACGTCACCTGCTCCGTTTGGACCGTTCTCCTAGGATCCATGGTCCCAGTGACTGCCCTGAAACGCCCACCCCGCTCTCCACGTACTGACCCCAGCCCCACCGGAGCCGCTTCCATGACCCGTCTGCTCGCCCTGACCGCCACCCTCGCCCTGCTGTCGCTCGCGCCCACCGCGCGCACCGCTGAAATCGACCTCATCGACCTCGACATCAGCAAGACCGCGCAGGGTTGGAACACGCCGAAGAAGAACCAGACCGTCAGCGGCGGTCGCCCGCTGATCGTGGCGAAGAAGACCTACGCCAAGGGCCTGGGCACCCATTCGGTCAGCGAACTGTGGCTGCAACTCGACGGCAAGGTGCAGTCGTTCAAAGGCCTTGTCGGTCTCGACGACGCGCAGAACGGTTCCGGCTCGGTCGAGTTCGCCATCGTCGGCGACGACAAGCTGCTGTTTCGCAGCGGCGTGCTCGGCTCGGGTGAAGAAGCCAAACCCTTCGAGGTGAAACTTGACGGTGTGAAACGTCTGCTGCTCTACGTCAGCGACGGCGCTGACGGCACCGGCAATGACCACGCCGACTGGCTCGATCCGGTGTTCACCTACAGCGGCGACAAACCCCAAACCATCGCCAAACCCGCCGACGGCAAGATCCCCGAGTTGCCGCTGGTGAACAACCTGCGCGGCTTCACCCGCAAGGTGCCCGAGGGGTACGAGGCCACGCTGTTCGCCCAGCCGCCCGAGGTCAGCTACCCCGTGCAGGTGTGCGCGACCCCAACCGGCGAAGTCTTCGTCGCGATCGACAAAAACGGCTCGCTCGACAAGGCACCCAAACGCGGCTCGATCGTGCGCGCCAAGGACAGCGACGGCGATGGCGTGGCGGACAAGTTCGACACCTTCGTCGCGGATGTCGATTCGCCGCGCGGCCTGTCGTGGGATGGCAAGAGCCTGACCGTGCTGCACCCGCCGACCATCACGGTGTTCACCGACACCGACGGCGACGGCAAGGCCGACCAGCAGAAAGCCATCGTCACCAGCGCCGGCTACGGCCTCGACAAACATCCCGCCGACCACACCAGCAACGGCATTCGCCAGGCGATCGACGGCTGGATCTACTGCGCGATCGGCGACTTCGGCCTGCCCGATGCGAAGGGCAGCGATGGTTCCACCGTCGCGCTGCGCGGCGGCGGCGTGTTGCGCGTGCGCCCCGACGGCAGCGAGATCGAGTTGTACGGCACGCACAACCGCAACATCTACGACGTGGCGATGGACCCGCTGCTCAACGGCTTCCTGCGCGACAACACCAACGACGGCGACGGCTGGAACAGCCGCCTGACCCAGCTCGTGCAGACCGGTGAATACGGTTACCCCTCGCTCTACAAACGCTTCAGCGACGACATCGTCCAGCCGCTGCATGACTACGGCGGCGGCTCCGCGGTCGGTTCGTTGTTTGTCAGCGAACCCGGCCTGCCCGGTGACGATGCCCACGCGCTGCTGACCTGCGACTGGGGCACCTCACGCATCTACCGCAGTCCGCTGACCGCCAAGGGCGCGGGGTTCGTCGTCGGCGAACAGGTCGAATGGGCACAGGTCGAACGCGTCACCGATGTGGATGTCGACGCCAACGGCAACTTCTACGCCGCCTCGTGGCGCGGCGCGGTGTTCACCTACAACGGCGACAAGGTCGGCGCACTCATCCGCTACGCGCCCAAGAGCAAGAAACCGACGACGTTCCCCGATCTGGCCAAGGCCAGCGACGTGGATCTGGTCAATGTGCACCTGGCCTCCGCCAGCGCGGTGTGCCGTCAGCAGACGAGCAACGAGATCCTGCGCCGCGGTGCCAAGCCCACGACCAGCAAGGCGCTCGCCGCCCTCGCTGCCACCGGCAAATCCCTGCCGGTGCGCGTCGCGGCGATCTTCACCCTCAAGCAGCTCGACGGCGCGAAGTCGCACGACGCACTCATCCCGCTGGCCAAGGACGCCTCGGTGAAGGAGTTCGTGCTGCGCGCGCTGACCGATCGCAAATCCCAGCTCGCCGGCGTGCCGCTCGACCTCTACACCGCCGCACTGAAGGACAGCGATCCACGCGTGGTGGCGCAGGCGCTCATCGGCCTCAACCGTCTGGGCAAGACCGAAGCGGCGAAAGCTATCGTGCCGCTGACCGCCGTCGCCGCTGACGCCAAGGGTCCGGATCGCCTGATCCCGCACCTTGCGGTGCGTGCGCTCATCGCGCTGAACGGCGTCGACGCGGTGCTCGCCGGTTATGATGCGGCGACCACGCCGGAGCAGATCGCCGGCACCTTGTGGGCCGCGCGCAACCTGCATGACGAGAAGATGGTCGCTGGCCTGATCTCGCGTCTCGCTTCTTCCGCAAGCGGGGCGGCAACCAGCGAGAAACGCAAACTGCTGGTCACCACGCTCGCGCACCTCTTCAACCAGGAAGGCGAATGGGATCGCAAGCACTGGTGGGGCACGCGCCCCGAACACCAGGGCCCGTACTACGCCCGCGCCACGTGGGCCGGCACGCCCGCCATCGCCGCTGCGCTCAAGGCCGAGATCGCCAAGGGCGGTGAGCTGGGCGCGCACGCCACCGCGCAGATCGAGTACTACAAACTCAAGATCGACGGTGCGCCTGGCGTCGGAGGCGACGTGGCCAAGGGCGGCGGCGCACAGACCGACGCCGAGTTGCTGGCCAAGGCCCAGGCCGCGGCCAAGACCGGCGACGCCAAGACCATCGGCAACCTCGGCTACGAAGACGTGATGAAGGGCGCACTCGGCACCAAGGGCGATCCCAAACGCGGCGAACAACTCTTCCTCTCACAAGGCTGCATCGCCTGCCACACCATCACCAAGGACGGCCCGCAGAAGGGCCCCTACCTGGGTGAAGTCGCCAAGCAGTACGGCCGCGCGGAGCTGATCGAGTCGATCGTCAAACCGAACGACAAGATGTCGCAGGGCTTCACCACCCGCTGGTTCGAAATGAAGGACGGCCAACGCCTGATGGGCTTCGTCACCAGCGAAGGCGCCGAGACCATCGAACTACGCAACATCGTCGGCCAAGTCATGCAGGTCAAAGCCGCCGACATCGTCAAACGCGGCGAAGACAAGAACTCGATGATGCCGCCGGGGTTGGTGAATAATCTCAAGCCGGAGGAACTGGCATCGATGCTGGCGTACTTCGAATCGCTGGTTGGGAAGTAGACCGTCACGGGAATCACCGCGCGCGAGCACGGTAGCCGCAGAGCCGCAGAGGTAAGAGGAGGGCCGCAGAGATGCGGCCTGTTCTTTTTCCGCGAAGACGATGTCAGCCCCAGGTTGCGACAATCGTTTTCGCTTGCCGATCAGCGCGTTGTCTCAAGCGCCAACGGCGCGACCTCAACACCGCCCGGGGCAACGCCCCGGGTGGACGGCGTGAAATGGCTGGAGGGCTGAAGGCCCGATTCAATCTTGCGGTCGGTGAGAAAGCCACGGTTCAGTCGGGCTTTCAGCCCTTCTTCGAACGTCGCATCGGCAACCCGGGGCGCTGCCCCGGGCTGTGTTGAGGTCGCGCCGTTGGCGCTCGCGAAGTCGTTGGAGAAATGCGTATGTCCTTTATTGGCCCACCGCCCTCTTGTATGACAGTAGCATCGGCTACCAGCCGGCCCAGCTACCTCATCTCTTTTTACTGTTGAGAATAAGGAATAAAAAATCATCACACAGTCTAAGGAAGTGGTACGCATCCTTGGGGGAAATTCCCGCGACGTGGTTATGAGAGAAGCCATTTCGTATGTATAGAAAAAAACCTTGAGCCATAAGGAAGGCCCCGTGGTTTGCTTGGGAAGCAACCGGATAAGGAGGAGATAAAAAACCACTTTGGTCGTGGTAGGCAATTCTCGACAGATCTACTCCCGTGTCAGTTGGGTTAAGAGTTGCCCCACTGGCAGAAAGATGTGCCCGGAACTCTTTTTCGCACAAGGTCGCGGCAGAGCTAATGGCATCATCGTAGTCACTGTTGGCGAAAGGACCGGCAGTAATCCTAAGCAAAGGCTCATGCCTTATCTCGTTTCTGAGCATTAGCCCGTACAGATATCTGTCATTGGCCGCCGATCTCTTCAGGCCCAGTCGTTGTTCGATCTCGCCAATCAGTTTCCCTTTCATGTCGTGAACCCACTTCGGCTCATCGTCACCAACGTAAACGTCTATGCACTCGTATGGCGTTTTTTGATCGTGATTTACCTTATGACGACAAACGGTTATGCTTAGAATTTTACTCTTATAGTCCAATTTCCCAAATAAGCCCTTCTTCTTGTATAGCCCATAGCAGTACTTCTTCAGGCCATTCTTGTGCTTGTCGATTAGCTCGAATAGCTTGAATCGAGTTGTCTCCCCATGGACGTGATCGAATGAAGGGTTGATGTCTTGTGGGCTGATCTCGTCTGGGGTGAAATGAAATCCGTACTCGCTCCTCATCACGTATTCGAGAAGACCGAAATCGGCTGAGGTTAGCTCTTTGTATTCGTACCAAATGAGAGTCATGTCTACTTCCAGTGTGCTCGTTGTTTTCCTGGCTCAATATTGGCGATTGGCCTCCGAAAAAAAGCGCCAGGCATTTACGGCTCCCCGTGTCCCCCATCGTACCTGACGTATTCGCCCACAAGAGCGCTCCGCTGCGGCGAAGCGCCTCCGCGCCGACCCTTGCAGGCTGCCCGCGACCGTTCCGACGGAGGTCCATCAAGAGCCGCCACTGGCCTGAGTCCACCAACCTCCGCGTCCGGCATGAAGCCCGTTTCCAAAGCCGCCAACAGCGGCGACGCCCCGCCAGCCCGGGGCGGAAGCAATGCCGTTCACTTTACCCACCCCGTTCCGTGCGTCCGAACGGCAGTTTGGAAACACGAGGAAATGATCGTCCCGGCCGCGGTTTATAGGCGTGTCGTCGCGCTTCGGTGATCATGGCGTCGATT
>JACDEI010000012.1 GCA_013816485.1 Planctomycetota bacterium | reverse complement strand
GCGTTCGGCGTTCGGCGTTCGGCGTTCGGCGTTCGGCGTTCGGCGTTCGGCGTTCGGCGTTCGGCGTTCGGCGTTCGGCGTTCGGCGTTCGGCGTTCGGCGTCGTGGTTCACCCACTACTGACACCACCCGTCACTCCAACCACCGCTCTTTCCCGAACCCTCGTTCACCCTGCGCGTTGACGTTGTCTCGCCGCCGTGTTCCGGTGGCCCGTCTCGCGGAGGTTTCCCATGCGTCATGTGCTCACCCTGGTCGCGGTGTCGTTGTTCTCGCTCCCGGCGTTGTTCGCCGAGTCCGCCACCGACTTGGCTGAACGCTTCGCGCTCGCTGACGATCGCGAGGCGGTGGTCGCCAGCTTAGTGCCGGGGACCGACGAACATTTCTTCTACCGTGCGTTGGTGTGGCAGCACCAGGGCAAGCTGGCGGAAGTCGATGCGCTCATGCTGCGTTGGCAGGATCTGCATCCGGATTCGCCGCACATCGATCGCATCCGTCTGCGTCAGGCAGTGTTGTGGGTCGATCGCGATGCAGTGGTGGGAGCGCAGCGCCTGGCCGATGCCGCGGGGTTGGATCTGGAGGTCACGGCCGAGGCGGCACCGGTCCAGGCGGCATCACCACGGTTGCCGAGTGTGCTCGATCCACGGTGGTACGCCCCCGAGGCCCTGATCGCCAAAGCTGAGGTCAATGGCCGGATCGATGGCTGGAGCTACTTCGGTCTGCGGCAACGCGTCGCTGGCCTGAAGGACGCCGCGGCTCGTCGCGCAGCGTTGGAGAAGATCACCGGGCCCGGCTTTCCTGGGATGCTCGACGTGGTGCTGGCCGATCTCGCCGCGCCCGGTGGCGACTTCGGTAGCAGCCCGCTGCACAGTCATCTGACGCTCGCGCACCTGGACGCCCTGCGGGCAGCGCGGCCAACGCTGGTGGAGGACAGCGATTTCCTGGTGGCCAGCATCGAGGCGCGGCGTGGCCGGGTGGAGTTGGCGCGGCTTGCGACCGATGACGCACTGCGTCAGGCCTGGATCACCGAACTGCGGGCGTTCGCCGCGCCCTTGCCCAAGGTCGCGGAGTCGTTGCAGGCCTTCGTGGCGCTGCACCACCTGCGTGAGCAGGTGCGCGCCGGCCGCGTGACCATGCCCGAGGTTGCCGCGGTGCTGGCGCGACCACTCGTGACGGGTCCGGAAGACTTCCAAGGTGCCGCTGATGAGAAGACGGGTAAACCCCGCGAGATTCCCCCTGGCAACCGCCTGCTTCTGGCCACCAGACTGGAGCACATCGATGCGCCGGAAGCCCTAATCGATGAAGCAATCACGGCGGTGCTGCTGGATGCACCGGACATCAGCGGACTCGCCGGTCTGCGTGACGAAGAAACACTGCGCAAGCGCTTCATCGAGGCCAAGTTGCTGGGCGGTGTCGGCGAAGCGGCGACCTGGCTCACGCGTCCGGAGGATGTCGAACGTGGGCGTGCGTTGCGGGAGCGTGTCGAGTTGCGCTTCGCCCACGATGTACCGTCGCGTCTTGCCGGTGATGCCCAGGTGGCGTTGCCGCTGGTGCTGAAACAGGTGCCGACCCTGCGGGTGCGCATCTTCGCTTTGGACGCAGTGAACCTCTATCGTCAACAAAGTGTCGAGCCGGGTACCGACCTTGATCTGGCTGGCGTGGTGCCGACCCACGACCGCGTGGTGGCCTTTGCCCAGCCGCCGATCATCCGTCATCGTCACGTGCTCGCTCTGCCGGAATGTGCTGGTCCTGGGTTGTGGCTGGTCGAACTGATCGGTGGTCGCCAGGTCGCCCGCGCGGTGGTGCGCAAGGGCGCATTGTCGTTCAGCAGCACGATCCAGGCCGATGGCCAACACCTGCACGTGGTCGATGAAGCCGACCGCCTAGTACCCGAGGCCGCCGTGTGGATCGGTGAGCAGCGTTTCAGTGCCGGTCCCGACGGCAGCGTGCGTCTGCCCTTCGTGCTGGAACGGCGCCACGACACCTTGGTGCTGAACGGTGGTGGGCGCACGGCGTTGGTCAAATACGAGCGTCGGACCGAGGATTGGTCGTTGCTTGCCGGTGCGCTGCTCGAACGCGAGCAGCTCATCGCCGGCAGTCAGGCGACCATGCTGCTGCGCCCACGGTTGCAGTTGGGTGGCCACGATCTGCCGTTCAGCCACGCACGCGACGTGCGGGTCGAGATCACCACCACGACCAACGCGGGCATGCGCCGCGTCACCACCGTGCTGCCGCCGGGTGATCCGGCGCTGGCGGAATGGCGGGTGACGTTCCCGTGCGATGAGGGGGTGATCTCGGTCGAGACGCGTTTGTCGGCGACGGTGCGCAACCGCTCGCGAGGTGAAGACCAGCAGCTGCGTGATGAACAGACCACCTGGGTGAATGGTGATCTGGTCTCCAGCCGTTTGTACGATGCCTACCTGGAATCCGCTGCGACTGGTTGGTCGTTGGCGCTGCTCGGTCGCGCGGGTGAACCGTTGGCTGACGAACCGCTCGAACTGGCGTTGCAGCATCAATGGCTGAACGATCCGCTGATCGTCCATCTTGCCACTGATGCGACCGGCCGTGTGCACCTGGGACCGCTCGACGGTTTCACCCACGTACGTTGGCTGCGGCCACGGCTCGCGCGGTACGGCTACGACGGGACACCGACCTCTCCGCGCGAACACCAACGGCTGTGGGACCTGCATCATCACACGGATCTGCCGAAGGAGATCACCATCCAGGCGGGAGAGACCCTGCGCTTGCCGGCGATCGGCCAAGGTGGAGTGGTGATGGAGAAGCCCTGGTCGGTGTGGCGTGGTAACGAGGAGACCTACGCCGAGGACGTCTCGGCGCTGGCGCGGCTGGAGGACGAGCACGGTGTGCCGGTGTTGGTGATTCCGGCGCTGGCGCCAGGTCGTTACTACGTGCGTACGCCGAGCGGCTCGACCACGGTACGGGTGGTCGCCGGTCCCAGACAGGGGACGCTGGTGTTGGCGGCGACGGCCATCCATCGCCTCGATTCGCCGGCACCGCTTGGTGTCGCGGTCCTGCCGCAGGGTGACGGCGTACGCATCCAAGTGGTCGGTCGCACGCCGTCGACCCGCGTCCATGTGTCCGGCCTGCGTTTCCATCCGGCGCAGCTGGCGTCCTTCCCCAGACCACGTTTCCCGACGCAGGGATGGTGGCCACGTGCGTGGCCGGGGGCGAACTACCAGCAGGGGCGTCCGCTCGATCCGGAGCTGGGCTACATCCTCGCTCGTGCCGACGCACCCAGGCTGCCTGGGGTGATGCTGGAGCGTCCTGGGCTGATCCTCAATCCGTGGGTCGACGACTCCTTCACCGCCATCGGTGCCGGTGACGGGAGCGCCGGGATGGTCGGTGAGCGTATGGGGGGTGGTCGCCGGCGCGCGGTGTCCGCCGGGGGCGGCGCGTCTGCCTCCGACTGGCTGAGCGCACGTAACACGGTGCTGGATTTCCTCAGCGGTCCCGGCGTGGTGTTTGCCAACCTAGTGCCGGATGCGAACGGCGCGGTGATGCTGACCGCAGCGCAACTCGGGGACAGCCGGGCGTTGGTGGTCCAGGTGTGCGATGCGACGCAGGACCTCAGTACGCTGGCCACGTTGCCGCGCACTGACCTGACGCTGCGTGAACGACGCTTGATGACTGGTCTGCCGGTCGATCAGCACTTGGTCGTGCAACGACGGGCGCAGGTCCTGCCCGCTGGCGGACAGGCGGTCGTGCGCCGCAGTACACTCGATCGCAGCCGCTTGTGCGCCACGGTGCAGGACCTGCTGCACCTGCATCAGGCGCTCGATCCCACGCTGCCACTCAAGGAGTTCGACGCGTTGGGTCGCTGGGCCACGTTGGACGAGGCGGCACGCCGCCGCTGGTATTCCGCGCACGCCTGCCACGAGGTGCATCTGTTCCTGTGGCACAAGGACCGGAAATTCTTCGATG
The DNA here is from genome assembly GCA_013816485.1 of Planctomycetota bacterium. GTDB lineage: Bacteria > Planctomycetota > UBA11346 > UBA11346 > UBA11346 > BOG-1363. Next base: position 109,373 of record JACDEI010000012.1, on the reverse strand, counting down.
CGGTGGTGCGTTCCTACCTCGCCAACAAATTGCAACCCGACTTCATCGACCAGTGGTTGCTGGAACGCGACCTGACGCCGTGGCTCGCGGCCGACCGCCATCGCACGCTCAACCTGTGCGAACGCATCCTGCTCGCCCGACGGTTGGGCGGGGTGCTGGGAGCACAGGAACTCGCCAGCCTCCAGGCTGATATCTTCGCAGATCTGTACGACGAACAGTCCGAGCTGGGCGAGCACATCGCGGCGATCCTGGTCGCGCATGGTGAGGGGACCGTGGTTGGGCGGGTGAAGGCGGAGGCTGAAGTCGAACTAGCGCCGGCGCGGGAACTGTCGTTGCAGCGCGCACTGAACGAGAACCAGGCCGAGAACCAGATGGAAATCAACGCCCCGATCCAGGACTACCGCGACCACACCAATCCCACGGTGGTGATCGAACAGCAGTGGTACCACATCCCTGGGAAACACGATGACGCGACATCCCTGTTCACTGCCTCGGGATTCTGGCGCGACTTCGCTGCCTGGGATGGCAAGGCGACGTTCCTGCCCGCCGGTTGCCTGCTGGCACGCCACCTCAACGAGGTGCTGGTGGTCCTGGCCTTGTGCGACCTGCCGCTCGCCGCCGCCGAAGCACGCTGGAGCGAGACGGCCGACCACCGGCAGGTGGAGGTCGCCACGCCAGCGTTGCTGTTCAGCGAAGAGGTGGTGCCGCAGCCACTCCAGGCCGGTGCGGTGGTGGTGCAGCAACGCCACTACCTTGCCGAGGCGCTGCGCATCCACGCTGACAAGGCCAGCCCGCATACCGGCGCCTTCGCCCAGGGAACCCTGTACGTCACGCGCACCGTGGTGCTCAATCCCACGCCGCAGTCGATCACCATCGCTCTGCTGGCGCAGATCCCCACCGGCGCGGTGGCCATGGGTGGTGCGCCGGCGACGGCCATCGGTGAACAGGTGATCCAACCGTACGAGCACCTGCAGATCGACCAGCCGTTCTACTTCCCGCAGGTGGGTGATTTTCAACAGTACCCGACGCATGTGCAGGCCGGTGCTGGCGTGTATGCGGCGGCCGGCGAGACCCGCTGCGTGGTCGGCGGCATCACCGCACCGACACCGATTGGAGCGCAGGCCACCCGACCGGAGGTGATCCTCGACCAGTTGGCGACCCGACCACGCTACGAAAGCGACGTCAATTCTCTGCGTTGGCGCTTCAGCGATGCCGGCTTCTGGCGTTCCTGTGTGGAAATCCTCGAACGGCGACGCTGGTATGAGGACACCGTGTGGTCGGCCAGCCTGCTACACCGCGACACCGCACGCATGGCGGTGTGGTTGCGCTCGCAGCCGGAACTGGTCGAACGCCTGGGGCGTACCGTCCATAGCGCTTGGCTGACCATCGAGGCACTCGACGACGGTGGCGTGCTGCATGCCGACATCACGCCGCTGACCATCGCCCGCGCCCATCGTCAACCCGGCGCACCATCCAACCTGCCGCAGCAGGTGGTCACCCGTTGGCAGTCGTTGGTCGATCGTCTGGGCTTGGTACCGCGTTTGTCAGCACGCGACCGTCTGGAACTGGCCTACACCCTGACGCTTCAGGACCGTCTGGCCGAGGCCTCGGTGCAGTTCGCGCGCATCACCCGCGATGATCTCGCCGCGCGTTTGCAATACGATTACCTGGGGGCGTACCTCGCCCTCGGGCGTGGCGACCTGGTTGCCGCCGCGCGTTTCGCCGCGAGCGGCAAGGATCATCCGGTGGCCCACTGGCGTCTGCGTTTCGGCGAGGTGCTGGCGCAGCTCGACGAGATCGCCGGTCGTCCGGCCACGCGTGAAGCGGCACTCGGTGAAGCGCGCCGCCAGGATGTGCAGGCAGCGGCCACACCGACCTTCCAGGCGCGTCTGGTGGATGGTGGAACGCTGGCGATTGGCGCTACCAACCTGGAGCGCTGCACCGTGCGCTGGCATCGTCTGGATCTGGAGCCGCTGTTTTCGCGGGCACCGTTTGCCACCGCCACCGCTGCGCGGTCGACGCGCGTGCGTGCGCCGATCGAACAGGAGGTGGTCATCGCCGCGGATGGCCAGGCGAGCGTCGCCGTTCCGGCCGCGTTGCAGCATCAGGCGGTGGCGATCGAGGTGGTCGCCGCCGGCCGTTCGCAGCTGCTGACCACCTTCGCCGATGCGCTCGACGTGCGCCTAGCACCTGGCAGCGGCCAGCTCCAGGTCTTTCATGCCGCGACCGGCAAGGCGTTGTCCGCGACCTACGTGAAGGTCTACGGCGAACTCGCCGACGGGCGGGTAGTCTTCCACAAGGACGGCTACACCGACCTGCGCGGACGTTTCGACTACGCGTCGCTCGGCGATGGATCGGTGCGCGCCAGCAAACGCCTGGCGTTGTTCATCAGCCACGACCAGGCCGGCGCGACGGTGCGCGAGGTCTCGCCACCTTGATTCCATAGAGGCGGTGAAGAAAGACATGATCCGACATGGAGGACCGGAGGACCGGAGGGAAAGCCCAAAGCAGAGTTCCCGCATGGAGCCCATGTTTTTTTGACTCGCTGCTCCTCCGGTTCTCCGGTCCTCCATGTCATTCTCCAGTTTCCAGACCGCCGCTCAGCCCTTCACCACGCGATTGAGTTTCATCAGATCCGCTTCGGCAGCATCGACAAAATCCCTTACCAACTGTTCGATACGGCGTAGGTGGATGCCATCGCGGCGAGCGACGATCAGGTGCCAGAGCACCGCGGCCACCGCGTGATCGAGTTGGGCCAGCAGATGGACATCATCCGCTTCGCGTAGCCGGCTCTGGAAACGCCGGATCGATAGGGTCTGTCGCTGCGCGCGCCTGCCGACGGCTTCGCGCAGCAGATTGCCGGCCAAGAGCCACGCACCGAACGCCAGTTTGGCCAGTAAGTCGCGGGCCGTCGCACGCGTGGGGTCAGCACCGCGTCCGCGCATGGTCTTCCACCGTCGGGCGGTTTCGGCGGCTAGGTTCTGCACCTGGGTTTCGAGCGACATGGTGGGCTCCCATGTCGCAGCATCAGCGTTCGGAGGTTGTCGCAAGGTGATCACCGAGCGCATGGTGCATCCCACGTGCGCGGCGGTCCCCCAGTGGCGCGGCGGACGCCTGGGCTACCCTGTCGGCACAGAGGAACCCGCCATGGATCTCATCCCCCGCGATTGGAAACTCCCCGATACCCTGCGTTCACGCCTCGGCGATGAAGGTGGTCGTCAGCGTGCGTTGTTCGCCGAGGGCCATCTGTTGCTGGTGCTGCACGAAGTGCCGAAGGCCAACGATCCTGATCGCAAGACCCGCCTGTTGTGGCGCGCGCCGGATGGGAAATGGGATTCGTCGACGCTCGGCGGCGGCGTTACCGGTCTGGTGAAGCACCTAGCGGAATTCGCCAAGGTCATCGATGGTCTGGAGGACCGTCTGCAAAACGCCCACCACGCACGTGACTACTTCAGCATCCTGCAACACGTCACGCCGCTCGGGCGCACCACGCGCAACCTCGCGAATGCCTTGCAGGAAGCGCGTGGTCTGGTCACCAACGATCGCGAACTGATCGTCGCGCGCGACAAAGCTGGCAATCTGGAGCGTGCCTGCGAACTCCTGCACGCCGACGCGGTGCACGGCCTCGACTTCACCGTCGCACGTCAGGGCGAAGAGATGGCCAAGGCCTCCGCCGACATGGCGCGCGCCGGCCACCGCTTGAACATGATTGCCGCGGTCTTCCTGCCGCTCTCCGCCGTCGCCTCGGTATTCGGCATGCAACTCACCAGCGGTCTGGAACACGTCGCCAGCCCGTGGCTGTTCTGGATCGTGCTGGCCATCGGCGTGTTTATTGGACTGGTGATGAAGGCGATGATTGCGCAGCCGGGAGCGAAGGACGAGAAGAAGGTATGAGGCTCATTAAGCCTGTAGCCTGTAGCCTGTAGCCTGTAGTCCGAAGCCTAATGATGATGCTCATGCCCAGGCACCAACGGTCCTAATTTGGGATCGGCCTTGGGGATGGTGACCCCAGCGGCAACCAGCGCGTCGACGCCACGTTCCATCGGATGGCCGACGCGGTGGGCCAAGTGGTACTGCAAGTGTCCGGCGTCGAGTTCGGCGACGATCGTCTGCGCTTCCGTGGCCTTGCCGCTGCGCGCAAGCGCGACGGCCTTGAGCACCAGCAGTTCGCTGTGCTGGTCATTCGCCGCCAGTCCACGCTCCGCCGCGATCAGCAGCGCCGGATAGTCGCCGCGCGCCAGGGCAACGTAGGCGAGGATGAGTTGCGGGAACAGGCTCGCCGGTTCACCGCCACTGGCGATCAGCGCCTGACGTTCTGCAGTGGTGAGATCGTTGGCGGTCAACGCCGCGCGGGCGCTGGCTATCAGTGGCCAGAAGGCGCCGGGGTCGCGCATCAGTTCCTGACGGGCGAACTCGATCAACCGTTTGTCGGGGCCGTAGAGTGCGAGCAGCACCGCCGCGCTGGCCGGATCGGTCAAGGCGCCATCGGACTCGGTGCAGACGCAGAATACCGGCTGGTGCGCCTGGAACTCGGTGCGCAGCAACAACCCACCAAGCGCGCGCCAACCCACTGATGGGCCACCGTCAGCGACCAGGTGCGCGGCCAACGTCGCGAGGTCCGGTTCGCCCATCGCCGCCGCCGCGTGCCACAGATGGACCAGGCCTTCGACCAGCAGCATACGGAGCGGATGATCCGCCAATAGTTTCAGATCCGACGGGTGTTGCTGAGTCGTCAGCGACAGTCCGGCTTTGCCCAACGTGGTGCGCCAGTCGCTGACTTCTTCCGCCCATGGGCCGCTACGTCGGGTGCGTGCGAGCAGGGTGTCGAGGCGTGCGCGCTGCGCGGCGACGGCCGCACGTTCACTGGCGAGGTCGAGAGCCGCCTGCAGACGCACGGCGAGTTCGCTGGCTTCGGTAAGGGTCGGATGGCGTGCGGCGATCGTGCGTACGTCCGCCAAGACCACGGACACCGCTTCGGCATCGTGGAGCGGCACGGTGGCGGCGATCTCGGCGACCCGTTTGCGCGCGGTGATGAGCGCCTCCCGGTCCACCACCCACCGGCCGGTGCCGATCGAGACCACCAGCATCACCACCACCAGGGCGATGGTGCGTGCACGGCGCGAACGCCGGAGGCGCATCCAGCCAAGAGTCAGCGGCCCCGCCTGCTGCGCGAGGGTCAGGCCTTCGTCGAGCCAGCGGCGCAGCTCCGCCGCCACCACGCCGGCATCGGCATCCCGCTCTGTCGGATCTTCACTCAGGCAGCGACGCGCGAGCGCCGCCAGACCATGCGGGACCTCGCGGCTCGCCAGGGGCGAGAGGTCGGTTGCGCTATCCTTCCGCGGTCCACTGCCGGTGAGGATGAACATCAGCAGTCCACCGAGCGCGAAAACATCCATGCGCGGATCCGCCGCGGTGCCGCTGCCCTGCTCTGGAGCCATCCAATCGCGCGTGCCGACGGTCACTCCGCCGCCTTCACCACGGCTAGCCGCCACGCCCCAGTCGAGCACGTACACCGCGCCGAAATCACCAAGCAGCACGTTGGTCGGCGTCAGGTCGCGGTGCACCACGCCACGGCTGTGCGCGAAGGCCACCGCTTCGGCGACCCGCAGCAGTGCTTCGACCAGGGCCACACGCGAACGTTTGCCGGCCAGCACCACTGCCAGCAGCGTTTCGCCTTCGAGGCGCTTCATGGTGAAGGCGGGTTTGCCATCCGAACGGCCGACATCGTACACCGGCACGATCGCCGGATGTTCGAGCGCGGCGGTCAATGCGGCTTCACGGCGGAACGCCGCCTCGCGCAGGTGGTACTGCTCCAGGCTCTCAGCGGGCAGACGCGGCTTGAGCGATTTCAGCGCCACCACGCGGTCGAGCGAGCGGTCGCGCGCCGAGGCCACCACCGCCATGCCGCCGACACCGAGTTCGCCATCGGTGCGCAGCCGTCCGGCGCCGCCGTCGGTGACGAAACCATCGCGCGCCGTCGGCTTCACGCTGGCGAGCGCACCGGTGTCGTCGGTGCCGGCCTCTTCCAATAATTTTTCCGCCAGCTCCGGATGCTGGTCGAGCCAGCAGTCGACTTCGCTGTAGCGTTCAGCGCTGAGTTGGCCGCGCAGGTACGCACGCACATCGTCCGTGGAGGGAGGAGTCATGGCTGTCCCCTGGGAGCGCCGGCTGCCAGCCGGCAGAGTGGGACCCCGGTGATGTCCGTTAGTCGGTGACACCTCAGAAGATTGCCCCTGGCCGGCTGGCAGCCGGCGCTCCCAGGGGACAGCACCTGTTCACCGCTTTTCCATGTTCCGTCGCAGGCGCCATTCCCAGAACCATGCGTAGAACACCGGCACGGAAAAGAGCGAGATGAGGTCGGCTATCATTCCGCCGATCACCGGCAGGACCATCGGGCGCATGACCTCGGCACCGCGGCCATCGCTCCACAACACGGGAATCAGGGCCAGGAGCGTGGTGCAGTTGGTCATCAGCGCCGGCCGGCGGCGACGCACACCGGCGAGGTACACCTTGCGGTGCGCGTCGGCCACATCCTTCGGCAGGGTCTTGAACTGGTCGTGCAGGTAGGTGCCCAGCAGGATGCCGTCATTGAACATCACACCGAGCAGCACCAGGAACCCGACCGCGACGGCGGTGGTCAGTTCCGCGCCGGCCAACCATACGGCGATGAAGCCGCCCGCGGTCGTCACCGAGAGGTTCGCGCCGACGATGATGCCGGTTACCAGCCACGAGCGTGTGCCGATGACAATCAGCACCAGCATGATCGCCACCGAAGCCAGCAGCACCCAGCGCATGGTGTTCGCGGCCTTGACCTGCTGTTCGTAACGACCAACCCAGCGCCAGGTCACACCAGCGGGCAGGGTGATCCGTTGCTCGTCGATGGCACGGCGCAGAACCGTGTCGGCGTCCGTGATGACCTCGACCTCACCGCGGCCATCGGCGCGCAGCAAGACGTACTGCGTGCGTTTCGCCCCTTCACTGCGGATGGCCATCGGACCGATGACGTAGGTGAAAGCGTGTTCCGCCGGACGCGTCCCGGTGACGGTCCAGGTGCCGCTGGTGCGCGTGATGGTTTTCGTCGGCGATTCGCCAGCGGGCAAGGTCAGCAGCACACGGTCCGGTGCGACCACCGTGGTGTTGCGCTGCGTCGTCAGTGGTTGCCGGCGCAGCCACGTGGTCGCGTCGATGTCGCTCAGGCGCAGATCGTGGACCACCGGATGCGCCGCCAGCAGCGCCAACGGGATCGCACCATGTTCGCCGTTGCCGCGCGGCACCTGCACCTGATCGATCTCGTCGTGATCATCGCGGCGCTCGCGGGCATAACGTATGCGCACGGCGTAACGTTCGGTACCCTCGACCGACCACGCGAGGGGCATGCCGCCGAGGGCGACCTCGACGCTTTGCATCACCTGCTCGACCGACAGGCCGAAGCGTGCTAAGCGCTCACTGTCGAGCCGCAGTTCGGCATAGGGCTTGCCGCCCTCGCGCTGCATCTGCACATCGGCGGCACCGCGAACGCCGCGCAGCAGCGGTTCGACCTGTTCCGCCACGCGTTCGAGTGCGGCGTGGTCATCGCCGAGCAACTGCAACGCCAGCGGACTACGGATGCCGGTCGACAACATCACCACGCGGGTCTCGATCGGCTGCAGCCAGCTCGGAGCGACGCCGGGGATGTCGGTGACGGCGGCGAGGACCGCGCGGACCTCGGCGAGCGTACGCGGACGGCGTTCGATCGTTCCGTCGAGGCGTGAGATCTCCTGCACCGGCCATTCGCGGTAGGGTTTCAGCAACACCACGGTTTCGATCATGCCGATCGGCGCGGGGTCGAGGGCGGTTTCAGCGCGGCCCATCTTGCCCATCACCGCAGCGACCTCCGGCACGTCGGCGATCGCGCGGTTCTGCACCGCCATCACGCGCTGCGTTTCGCCTAGCCCGGCACCGGCGGGCAACGACGGCATGAACAGCAACGACCCTTCATCCAGCGGCGGTAGGAAGCTGGACCCGAGTCCTGGGAAGGTCTGCGTCAGCGTGGCGTCGATGCGCGTCGTGCGCAGATCGCCACCCACCAGGGCGAAACTCTGTGCCAACGGCCACGACAGCGTGCGCCAACCGAAACCGATGAGCCAGCCGGTCGATGCCAGCAGCATGATCGCCAGCGTGAACGCCACCTTGTGTTTGAGCAGGCGCGTCAGCGCCCACTCGTATCCGACATGGATCCCATACGCGACGGCGTTGTGTTCGGGATCGACCAGGCGTTCGTTGCCGAGCCGCCAGACCACCAGAGCGGCGAGCGTGCCGGCCACCGGCCCGGCGATCCACCCAGGGATATGCACCAGCCAGCGGCCGTGATCGCGCGGGATGTTTAGTCCATCCAGCCCGATCCATACGCCGACAAGACCGGCGGCGAAACCCGTGAGGCCGATCAGCACCGGCCGCCGCACCTGCCACGGCGGCAGCAGGAAACGGCAGAGCACCGGCACCAGCAGCATGCCGAACGTTACCGCCGCGGCGATCGCCAGGGTCTTGGTCACTGCCACGGGCACGAACAAACGGCCCGCCTGATCGTCGAGAACGAAAATGGGCAGGAACCCGACGATGGTGGTGGCGGCGGCGGTCAGTAGCGGTCGGGTGACTTCGCGCGCACCATCGCACACCGCCGTGATGACTTCGGGATCGAAGGGCGAGCGGATACCGTCCGGGCGTCTGGCCTGCAGCGCACACAGATGCTGCGTGATATTCTCCGTCATCACGATGGCGAAATCGACCATCACACCAATCGCGATGGCGATGCCAGCGAGCGTCATCAGGTTCGCGCCGACACCGAGTATCCACATCGCCAGGAAGGTCGCGGCGACGCCAAGCGGCAGGACCAGGGCGACGTTCAGGCTGGCGCGTGCGTGCAGCAGGAACACCAGCACCACTAGCGCGGTGACGATCAGTTCCTCGATCAACGTGCCCACCAGCGTGTGGCGGGTCTCGCTGATGAGCTGCGAGCGGTCATAGAACGGGATGACGGTGAGGTGTTCCTGCTGCAACGCCGGGTGTAACTCCAGCAGCCGTTGTTTCACCGCGCGGATGACGGCCGAGGGATCCTCGTGCACGCGCATGGCGACGATCGCGCCGGCCTGTTCTTGCTCCGCGTCAGCCAGCAGGCCCTGACGCACCGCGCCGCCGAGGGTCACCGTGGCGATGTCCTTGAGCAGCAGACCAGCGCGTTGTTCCTTGTTCGCGCGGATGACGATGTTCTCGATCTCATTCACCGAACGGATGAAGCCGACGCCGCGGATCATGGTCTCGACACCGGATTGCTCGACCGACATCGCGCCGACATCGCGGCCAGCTTTCTGCACGGCCATCATCAGCATGTCGAGCGTGATGGCCTGTTCTTCGAGTCTGGTCGGATCGACATCGATGTGGTATTCGCGTACCACCCCGCCGGCAGGCGCGACTTCGGCCACCCCAGGCACACCCTGCAACGCCGGGATGACGAGTTGGTCGAGCACGTAGCGTTTGGCTTCAACGTCGCGCCGTCCGGCGAGGGTGAACGCGAACACCTGGCCCATCGCCGTGGCGTCTGGTCCCAGACGCGGCGATACCCCAGCGGGCAACAACGCCTGCACCTGCGACAAGCGTTCGAGCACGCGTGTACGGCATTCGTAGAGGTCACGTTGCTCATCGAAGATGACGTAGACGTAGCCGGTGCCGGTAAGCGACAGCGCACGCACGGTCTGCACGCCAGGGAGCCCCTGCAGCTCGCGCGCCAGCCGCGCGGTCACCTGCACATCGACATCCTCGGGACTCTTGCCGGGCCACTCCGCCCACACGATCACTTGATTGTCGGAGAGATCGGGGATCGCGTCGACGGGGACGCGCGTCCATGCCCAGGCGCCAGCGATGGCGATGCCGAACGTGGCGAGGAAGACCAACAGCGGATTACGGATGCACCAGGAGATCATGAGATGCCAACCGGAGGTGCCGGCTCCCATGGAGCGCCGGCTTCCAGCCGGCCTGGGGCAATTCCTTTCATCACCGCACTATCGATGATCGCCGTGGACCGACACTGCCGGCTGGAAGCCGGCGCTCCCGGGAAAGACAAGTGCATTCTGGTCATGGCGTCAGTGTTGGTGCGCAGCGGCAGGAGCACCTGCACCGGTGGGATACAACAACGACGGCGTCCCCGCGAGTTGCGCTTGTGCATCGATCAGGAACGCGCCTTGCGTCGCCACCTGATCACCGGCCTTCAAACCACTGCGCACGACGTAGAGATCCTTGCCGTCATCGCTTTCAATGCGCGGCCCGAGCCACAGCGGCACCGGCTCGTACTGTTGTGGGCCTTTGGTGTCGCCCGGCTTCAAGCGCCACGCAACGTGACGCACGCCGGTGGACAACACCGCGGTTTTCGGCACCAACGCGAACGTGCCCATGGCTTCGGTGACCGAAGGATCGACGGGTTGGAGGTTCGGCGACAACGCACCGCGCATGCGCGCGGTGACCAGCGATCCCGGACGCAGCACGTCACGTGCGCCGCTGATGTAGATGCGCACCTCGACGGTGCGGATTTCCGGATCGATCTCATAGGCGACGCGGCCGATGACGGCTTTGACCTCGGGCAGATCGCCGCGGTCGTCACTCGACAGCAGCACCGGCTGGTTCTCACGCAGGAAGGCCGCGCGGGTCTCGGGCACGTGCAGGATCAGCACCAGATCATTGGGTTTGACCAGGCGCAGCAGCATGGTGTCGGCGGTGATCTCGCGCCCGACCAGCAGGTCCTCGTCGACCTTCTCCATGTTCTCGAACCACACCTGACCACCGATGGGTGAAGTGATGGTCACCGTGTCGACCGGGTCCTCGCCTTTGATCACCGCGTCGGCGAGGGGGGTGAGGTTCCAACGCACGAAACGTTGGCGCAGATTCTCGATCAGACTCTTATCACCGAGTTTTACCGCGGTCTGCAACTCCGCCTGGGCGCGGAACGCTTCGGGGCTGTAGAGATCGATGATCGGCTCGCCGGCCGCGACCACTGTGCAGCAGCCGAAGGTCGCGTCGTGGCGCGCCACGATACGGCCGCTGATGCGCGGGATGACGATGGCGGTGGAGCGGTGGTCGTATTCGGCGGATCCCGAGGCACGTACCGTCACCAGGGCGTGGCCGCTGGTGACGGTGGCGGTCTCGACGCCCATGCGCGCGCGCTGCTCGCGGGTGATCTCACCCGCGGTCATGCGCTCCATCTTCATGCCGCACACCGGACAGGCACCGGCGTGGGTGCCGATGAAGTCGAGCATCGGACAAGCCCAGCGTTCGCCGCTGTCACCGTCGGCCTGAGCCGTCACGGAGTCCGGCAGGAAGAGCGCCGTCGCTGGCGTGAAGGTGATGGCGAGCGCGCCGATAGCGAGGCCGGCAATGGCGGTAATGAAGGTCGGGTTCACGGTGCCTCCTGGTTGCGCAGGAAGTACGGGCCGAAGCGCTCGGGGTCCTTGGCAAACTTCGGCGGGCATTTGGCGCAACCAAAGGCGATGACCTTCTCCTGATAGATCGCGGTCAGTTTCGGATCGGCGTCCATGCCGCAGATGGCGCAGATGTCGTTCACCGGTTTCGCGGCTGGTGTGCTGGCGTGGCCGGCGTGCGGATCGTTGGCGGGTTTGGTGGGGGTCTTGTCCGCTGCTGGTGCGGTCGCTGCCGGGTGCTCGTGGCTGTCAGCTGGTGCAGCGTAGGGCTGATGAAACGCGCTGCGCACGACGAGCGCGACCAGCGCACCGAGTGCTGCGGTGATGACGAAGATGAGCAGATGACGGATCATGGTGTTGGTCCTGGGGGAAGCTCAGGGATCACATGGGACCACAGACTGGCTTGCGCCTGACGCGCTTGCACCCGTGCTTCGATCACCGCCAGTCGCAACTCGGCGAGCCGATCGTGTAGATCAAGCGCGGCGGTCAGGTCCGCGCCATTGCTGGCGAGTGCGGCGATCACCGCCTGGTGTTCAGCATGCGCGCGGGTGAGCAGCCGCTTGGCGAGATCATCCGCCCGTGCGGCCTGCGCGATGGCGCGGCGTGCGGCGTCGACCGCCGTGCTGGTGCGCCAACGTGCGGCCTCGGCCAGCCGTTCGGCAGCACGCAGCCGTGCGTGCGCGGCGTCCTCACCGGCGGCGATCGCGCCACGGGCGATCGGCAGGCTGATGCTGATGGTCACGCCGATGGTGTCCTCGTTGCCGCCATCCTCGGCTTCGCGTTCGGCACGCACCCCGATCGCGGTTTCTGGTCGGCCCATGGCGCGGGCCTCTTGCATCGCGGCGACGGCCTCCAGCCGTTTGGCTTCGGCCGCGAGCGCCAGCGGTGTGCGCGTGGGATCGATCATCTCCGGCGTTGGCGCGGCGAACACCGGCAGTGCCGTCGTGGTCGGCCAAGCCAAGCGCCCGCGGATCTCCGCACTGCGGTCAGCGAGCAGGCGGCGCGCATCATCCAAGCGCAGCGCGAGGCGTTCTCGCCGGGTGTCGAGCGCGAGACGATCCAGCACGCCGGCATCACCGCTGGCGACGCGCGCATCGACTGCGCGGGACAACGCAGCGATGCGTAGTTCCTCCGCTTCGCCTTCCGTGACCAGGGCGCTGAGACCGTCGATCTCGGCCAAGGCCATCGCCAGATCGGACGCCAGTTGCGCGACCTCGGCTGCGATCTCGGCGTCGCTCATGCGGGTGGACGATGCCGCCATGGCGCGCGCCGCATCGCGTTCGCCCCACCGCGGCAGCGGCTGCTCCAGCATGACCTCGTACATCGGCATGGTTTCCATCGGCGTGCGTTTGCGCGCATAACCGAGGCTGAGCATGGGATCGGGCAGCCGACCGGCTGCACCTTCGAGGTGGCGCATGGCCTGACGCTGTGCGATCAGCGCACGCACTTCGGGCGCCTGAGCCAAGGTCTGCAGGAAGACCCGGGTCGGATTCTCAGTGACCGGCGCCGGAACGGGCACCGGAACCGGAGTGAGGGATGCAGACGGCAGCGGATCCGCCGCCGAAAGCATCCAGGTGCACGACCACAACAGCAGGCACGGTAGACGCATGCGGTGATCCCGTGCCATCAGTCACTTACCGGCTTTTTCAGCGATCTTCTTGAGATTTCCGGCGACGTCTTTGTCGAATTTCTTGATGCAGGGCTTGCAGCAGAACTTCACTTCCTGGCCTTCGTAGACCTTCGATACCGGCTCGCCGTGGCCGTCGAGAGGCTCATCACTGATAATGCAGGTCTTGAGCGGATACGGCTTGGCTGCCGGGGCGTCTGCGCCGAAGGCGGGCACGAGGAAGGACACGGCAACGAGGGCAAGCAGGTGGCGCATGGTAGACTCCAAGGAGGTTCAGGCAGGAAACGTGCCGACGCGGGGAACTGTTCCGCAGTGATCCAGCTGGTGTGGAAGGCGTGGAATGATCAGGCAGTCTCGCCGGTGATGAGGAAGGCGATCACTGCCGCGACGTAGCTCGCTAGGCCGGCCATGAGCATGGTAATGATCCACAAGTATGCCCGGCGTTTGCCTTCGCGGTAGGCGATGATGTCGCTGAGCACCTGCTGCGGATCGGTGCCCTGGAACTGCGTCAGCCAGCGGATGCGCAGGTTGAGCAGCAGCATGAGCACCGCGATGAGCGTCAGCAGCAGGCCGACCGCCATCGCCGAACGCGCGAACACGCCGCTGGCGGCGATGCGTGGACCGCTGAAGCCGGTGATGGTCAGCACGATGGTGGCGAGGGTCAGCAGCAGTTGGGAACGCGACTGCAGGACCACGAACTGCTGGCTGATGACCTTCAGGCAATCGCCCATGCCACCACAGGACTGGAGCATGCTGCGGGCTTCGCTCACGGGTTCGGGCGCCTGCCAATTCACAACTCATCCTCGAAACGCGCCGGCACCACCAGCGTGCCCGGCGGCTCGCCACGGCGCTGGCGATCGATCGACTCAAGCGCCGTGCGCAGGACCTCGCGCGCATCGTAACCCAGGCGGCGCATCGGCAGCGCGCTCGGCGTCGGCCACGGGAAGTTGCAGTGCGCGACGATAGCGCAGTCCCCAGGAACGGCGATGCCGGCGGCGACGATGCCGGCGGTGGCGTGCTCAACCAGGTTGTCGTCGCTGATGATGAGCGCGTCGGGCCGGTCGCGCTGCCCAGGGTGCAGCAACAGGTGCGCCACGCCCTGCGCCGGTTCGGGCGACGATGGCGTCACCTGCTGCAACCAGAACGGCCGGGTGTTCATGCCGTAGCGTTTCAGGCACTCGGCGAAACGTTTGTGGAACTCCGGCGGATGTCCGGGCACACCCAGGATGGCGACTCGTGTGCGGCCGAGCGCGTGCAGGTGCTCCAGCGCCCGTTCGATGAACGACACGTTGTCGAGCATCAGTGGGGTGAACGTGGGTTTCTCCGGCCGCAGGGTGATGGCGATGCGCGGTAGGTTGGCGGTCATCACCGGCGTGTCGGTCAGGCCGGAAGGCACGGTCGCGAGCAGCAGGCCGGCGAGCCGTTCGGCGGCGATGTCATGCAGTAGCCGCCGCCAGTCGTCGTGATCGCGTTCGCCGTCGATGCCATAATAACGATTGATCTGTACGCGTTTCCCGCGCGTCATCGCCACCGCTTCATTGCCGAGAGCAGTCCAGAAGCGCACCCAGTGGCCATCGCCCTGCGTGCGCGGGATGATCAGGCCGTAGGTGCAAGTGTGTGGTGGCTGCTCAACCACGAAGGTGCCGTGACGACCCCGCGGCACGACGAAGCCATCGGCGATCAGGCGGTCGAGTGCGCGTTGGACGGTGACGCTGCTGACGCCGTGACTCTGTTGCAGCTCCGCGCGCGTCGGCATGCGGCTGCCCGGCGCGTAACGACCATCACGGATGGCGTCGCGTAGCTCGGTGACGATGCGATCCTGCTTGGCGGCGTGGCGGTCTTGCACGTCGGCATAATGGTTCACGGACCGGCAGAGGACAACCGTGTCCGTCCCCCGGGAGCGCCGCCCCAATGGCGTTTAGCTAACAAAGATAAGAGGGCCGCAGAGACGCAGAGGAAAGACAAGAAAAACGGCTTTTTTCCTCTGCGTTTCTGCGTCCAATCCGTGAAGCACCAGCTCGGCATTAAGGCGATGCCGAGCTAGTGCTTAGTCAGATCAATAACGCCGGCTTCCGATGTGAGGAATACAGGCTACAGGCTACAGGCTACAGGCTACAGACCACCGGTTTGCACACGACGTCGCAGCACGATCCTGTGGTCTGTAGCCTGTAGTCTGTAGTCTGTAGTCCCTCAAACTGGCAACCTGCATTTTCGTTTTGCCAAAGCACTAGTGCTCGGCGGTCGTGCGCCCAACAGCGCACGGCACTTGAGAGGTGAAGGGCGGCGACGGCCAAAGCCTTAGCTAAACAGCATTGGGCGAAGCCCCTGAGCAGACGCAAAATCGGTTGATCGGCGGGGCAGCAGGAACGGCGTCAGGGTCTCCAGGGTCCGCGTCAGGGGGCCCCTCATGGCCTCCAACAAGAGTGTCGCCGCACGATCGCCCATCGCTTCCAGGGGCGGTCGTACGGTGCTCAAGCCCGCTGCTCGGCCTTCGGCAATGTCATCAAACCCGATGATTCCAAAATTCCGCCCAGGCTCATGGCCTGCCGCCCGCAAGATCGGCAGCAAGGCCAGGCCAACGCGATCGGACGGCACCACCAGGGCAGTGGTGCCGTCCTCAGCGGGTTGCCAATCGGCAAGCAGCGGGGCCAAGGCTACCGTGAGCGCCACCGGAGACGCCTGCTGTAGGGTATCCGCGATCAGCATGGTTGCGGGTGACACCACCGTGCACGATACGGTGCGTCCAGCATGCTTCGCAGCATGTTGGACGCCGGCGATGCGCTGCTCCAGCCAGGGCTCGACAAAGGGCCTGAGGATGATCAGCCGACGATAGCCGTTGGCCACCAGATGCGATCCAGCCAGGTAACCGAATTGGGTTTGATCGTAGCTCAGTTGCGCGTTCGGACAGGGCATCGGCACACTGGTCAGCACCAGAGTCTCGGGGCCGGTTTCAGGAATCTCGCGAAGCGCCTCTGCCCAACCGGCGTAGCCGTAGATGTTGATCAAGGCGACGGCTGACGGCTTGGTCGCAAGCGCTGCCGCAACCGCCGCCTGCGGAGTCGGCAGGGCGTCATGGTAGACTCGATGATAGCTGGTGCGCGCCCCGCCCCTGGCGAGTCCGATCTCCAGGTGGCGGGCGATGGTGCTGGTCCAGACATCGTTGGTCCGTCCCTGCGGCAGGCTCGATTCAAGTGGATCATCAGTTGTCACCAGCACCGCCACCAGACCGGTGGTGGCGCCGGTATGGGCTATCGGCTGCCGACCTGCCACCGGAGCACCGGCACCGTGCGCGATCACTTTGGCAACCCGGGTGCCGAGACGCTCAGTAGCTTCGAGAAGCCCTTGCTCCATCAGCTCGTGGATCGCCTTGTTGACGGTGTTGGGCGTCACATCGTGGGTCTGTGCCAACGCCCGTCGCGAGGGCATCACCTCGCCCGGTACATACCGCCCGGCCTGGATATCTTCCCGCAGTACCTTGGCCAGACGGCGGAAGGCGACGGTGGGACGGATTTGGACCTGGCGGTTCTCGGTCATTGGATAGCTAGGATGCGCACGGTGTGAATCCTGCAATATGATACAAGACTCAATCGCCGTCCGTATTCTTCCAGCCCAGTAAGTTTACGGTTTCTCCCAGCCGAACTCGATCTCATTGGCCCAGTGGACGGTCCAGTCCGGCTTGAGGGCTTTTGCGTTGAGGCGCGACACCGAGCGGTCGCGCGGCAGTTCGAGGGTGCCGACCCCGGCCGAGTCGTTGATGCGGAAGGTGATCTTGGTCGGCGTGCCGGCGTCGAGGTTGGCCTTCACCAGCGGCATCTCGGTCCACGGAATCGAGCACTCGACAATGCGCACCTTGCCGTCGTTGCTGATCTTCAGTTCGCCATTGACCGCACCTTCGAACGGGGATTTGGGCGAATGATCGAAGAAGTGCTTATGCGGCAGGTCAGGACTGGCGAGGCGGAAGATCTCGGTGCCACCGCCCTTGCTCGGCTTGACGTGGTGCAACGAGTATTCGTAGTCGGTGTCCCAATAGCCAGAGAACTGGCGGAAGGTGCCTTTGGGGTGGTTGTACCACGGCTTGTCGCCCTCGGCCCGAACGTTGAAGCCAAGCTGCACGCTATCGATGCCGTCGCCGAAAGGCAGCGAAGGCCAGGTGGCGTAGGTGTAGCGCGGTACGCCCTTGGGCCAGGTCAGCGGCTCGCCTTCGCCGACGATCTGGTCCTTACCGTCCTTGTCCTTCTCGTACTTCAGCGGAATCACCGTTTCGGGAAAGAAGGTAGCATCGTCATCGCGGTCGGCGAAGCGGAGCCCGCCCTGAGTCGGCGTGCTGTCGACGATGCGGGCGGCGTAATAAAAGTTGGCGTCGTCGTAGGCCATCCAGGCGGTTGCCAGGCCCTGGGCCGCAGTCGGGGTGAAGGGCTTATCGGGCCACCAGGCCGCTTCGGCGGTGGTGCGATCCACGGTCCCATCGCTTGAGATGGTCTGGGGCAGAATGCCCTGCCATTCATCCAGCTTGCCATCAATCTTGATCGTGCGTTTGGCGATCACATTGCAGCGCAGGGCTTCGCTATGCAGGGCCTTGCCGTCTTTGCCGGCATCGAAGCTGACCGCGAGGGCGTAGCTGTTGGAGGGATCAGCGGTGCCGCTGAGCGGAATCTCAATGGTTTTCACTTCGCGCGCGCCAAGTGCGAGCGTGCCGGGCGCTGCCACCGTGAGGGCTCCGGCGGTAACCGTCAGCGGGCCGCTGACCGGTCGTTCGAGCATATTCCGCACGGTCAGACGCAGGACCGCCCTGGTGCCGATCGCGGCGGTCGGATCGTGGGCCACGATCTGCACCGGCATCAGGCCTTCGAGGCGAGCCTTGGTCACCGCCTCGCTGAGCGCGTCGAACGAGCCCAGCGAGCCATCCGTCGCCAGATAGAAGCCGCGGTCATCGACGGGTACAATCAGCTTGCCACCGACCGCTGGGATGCGGTTGCCGTTGTAGTCGAACAGTCGGAACTTGCCGGCTTCCTCGGATAAGTTCAGGGAGACCCCGCTGAACGGCGTGCGCTTGCGCCACTCGCCCTCGGCTTTGACTCGTTCGGCGCTGCCCAGCGGCATCTTCGCCAACTGGTCAAACAGCGCCTGCTTGGCGGCGATCTCGGCCAGCGATTTGATCGTGAAGAACGGCACCCGGCCATAGCCGAAGACCGCTTCGGTGTCGCCGATCACGGTGATGCAGCCGCCATCGGGCTGGTCGGCGTAGCCATTGAAGCGGTAGGCAAAGGGCAGGCCCTGCCACAGGATCCGCTCAAAGGGCCGGTTGCCGATGAAATGCTGGAGCGCCCCCACGGCCGCCGCTACCGACCAGGCGTGGGTGATGTCACCCTTCTTTTCGCCGGCAGCGGTGCGGACCTTGATGGATTGCTTCATCGCCAGCACGCTGCGGCCCCAGTTCGACCAGATGCCGACCGCCCGTTCGATGCCCAATGCATAATTGGTCGGCATCACGCTGGCGATGCGACCATCGCTGTTGGCGACCCAGCTTTCGGTGTCCCAGACCTTGATCGGATCGGGTTTGCCGTCCTTGTCCTTGCGGTCGACCCAGGCCTTCACGGTGCTGGCTGGATCGGTGTTCTGGTAATGGATGCTGCTGATGTCCATGCGGTGGAGGAAGGTGTCTTTGCCATCCGGGAACAACTTGTCGAAGGTGTTTGACGACGAGTCACAACTGAGCAACCAGATCTCGGCCTTGTCCTCCGTGCGGACCTCCTCGACCGCCTCGGCCATCACCGTGTAGATCTGGCGGTAACGGTTGTCGTCCGCCATCCAGCCCGCGATGGACGCGCCGTTCCACGGCTCGTTCCAAAGATCGACGCCGATGATCGGGCCCTTGGGCCAAGCGAACTCTTTGAGCAGACGCTTGATGTTGGCCTTGACTGCGGAATCGAACTCGGGCAGCCAAGTGAGATCGCTATAGTGACGGGTCATGTAGGCCTTGCCGTCGGTCTCAGTCGGCTCGACGCTATTCCACGGCTTATATTCGCCGGCCTTGGTCTTGACCGCCAAATGCGAACGGGCCTTGCCCAGCGGATGGATCTTGCCCTGGCCGGGGACCTCATGGCCGAACTCAATCACGACCGGCAGCTTGGCGGCATGGAACTCACGCAGGTGTTTGGCGGCCTTTTCATAATGATGAGCCCAGGACTTGTCCGTCCCATCCTCGCCAATCGGGCTCATCCCAAGGCGGTTGGGCGCCGCGCCCAGACGTGTGATGGTCGGGATGTCCTCAAGATCCACCGCTAGGCGGCGGAAACGTGGATCGCGCGGCGCGTCCGGCACCAGCGAACGGACCAGACCGCCCAGGAACACCTTGTCCTGGCCTGGCATGGTCAGCACCAAGCCATACCCGCCAAAAGTCTCAGGGACCACCGGTTTGATCGTTAGGTCCTGAAAGCCCTTGGCCGCGATCTTGATCGATACCTTGGTTGATCCCACGTCGGCCAGCTTTTTCGGGGCGACGTGAAACATGTCTTGGTTCGGTATGGTTATCATTTCATACCGCACAAGTTCGACGGTGGCTTCACCGCTGATCTCGCGGTCGGTCAGATTGCTGAGCTGAATCGTGAACGTGCCCTGCTCGCCCGGATGCAGGATGTTGGCGATGACGTTGCTGGCGATCATCACCGCCTGGAGTTGATCATTTTTTTCAAAACCGCCACCAGCGCGCTTGACGTTGACCCCGAATGTATCGCTCCAGTAGTGATTATAGCCGCCGGTTGGAATCGGTAGCTCAAGGGCGGTGACAGTAGTGGTCAGGGCCAAGCTAAGCAGTGAGGGGGCGATGGCGTGACGCAAGGCTGCAGTGAGTGTCAGCATGGGAGGATCCTTACGCTGGTACTTGGTATGGAACACCAGATAACGGCGATTCTTTCGAATTGTGACACAAGGTTCAAAATGATAAGGTGTCGCCCGGCGGAGCTCGGGACCTTGACCAACACGGCTCTCATCCTTTCCCACAGACGCGACAGAGAAGGAGGAGAGCCCCTTTTTGTGGGGAAGGTCACCTTTTGTGGGGAAGATCACCTTTTGTGGGGAAGATCACCTTTTGTGGGGAAGATCACCTTTTGTGGGGAAGATCACCTTTTGTGGGGAAGATCACATTGCAGACCTGTGAAAACGCGATGAGGCCACGTGGGCTTGCTGTAACCGTGCTCCTGGGCCAATGCGCTTCAGCAAGTTCAAGTCCCTGGCACAAAATGCCTTGAGGTGGCTGCTAATCCATGGGGCGAAGTTAATTCAATACAAGAGTCACATAATTAACGGGTGATCGTTTTATGAGGGCACGATCACCTTCTGCCAGGAAACCACCTATGCAGTTTCGCGTTATTTTGTCTTCGGTGATGGCTGCTGCCAGCGGTGCGCTATGGGCCGCAGAACCGGTCGTCCAAGCTGCACTGCCCCTGATCACCGTACCCATCACTCTCGACAAGCCGGGCTACCTCACGGCGGTGATCGAGGACGAGAACGGCCTGCGCGCCTGCAACCTGGTCAGCGAATACAAATCGCCCGCGGGCAAGATGACCTTCAATTGGGACTTCTACGACGTCGGCATTCAGCCTGGCAGGGAAAAGGTCAAGCAGGGCGACCAGGAGGTCGAGGTCCTCAAGCCTTATGTACGCCGCCTAGTCAAACCCGGCACCTACAAGGTCCGCGGCCTGGTCCACGATGGCATCGTGATGAAATACGAGCAGTCGGTTTACAGCCCCGGCACCCCGCCGTGGAAGACCGCCGACATGTCCGGCACCTGGATGGGCGACCACGGCAATCCCTTTGACGTATTGTTCCTGGACAAGGGGCCTAACGGCCAGCCGACCCTGGTGCTGGCAACCGGCTGCGCCGAGGCCGGGCATGCTTTCTCGTTCTGCGATCTGACCGGCAAGAAATACAAGGGCGTCAACAGCGATAACTTCAGCGGCGCCGATTCGGTGAAGAACGACCGCAAGCCCGGTGCCGACCCGAACAAGCTGTATTTCATCAACGGCAACGGCCTCTGCACCCTGGGCGAGAACGACCGCCATGTGGTGCTGATGAAGCCGACCCGCAAGAAGCCCCTGCCAGTGCTGGGTGATTACGCGCACCCAGACCTGGCGGTGTACGGCGGCCTCGCGGTACTCTCGGAAAGCGACAACCGGGCGAACATAGACACCACGACCGGCAACCTGCTGGTGATCGACCTCGCGACCAAGACGGAACTTTGCAACCTGGTCACCGGCGTCAGCCGTGGCATCGCTTTTGGCACCGACGGCAAACTGTACGCCCTCATCGACGGCAACCTGGTCCGCTACCAATGGGACGCGGCCAAGAAGACCCTGGTCGAAGAGGCCAAGGTCATCACCGGCCTGATCTCACCCCAGCGCGTCTTCATCGACAGCGCGGGTCAGTTCTACATCTCTGTATTCGGCGACGCTCATCAGATCCTGGTCTTCGACAAGGCCGGCAAAAAGCTGCGTACCATCGGCAAACCCGGTGGCCCGCAGATCGGGAAATATGATGAGCAGCGCATGGACCGCCCCTACGGCATGGCGGTGACGCCCGCCGGAGAGTTGTGGGTGGCCGAGCAGACGGCGGTACCCAAGCGCATCAGCGTCTGGGATGCCAAGACCGGGGCCTTCAAAAAGGCAATCTACGGCGGACCGCAATATGGTGGCGGCGGCACCCTCGACCCGGCCGACAAGACCATCTTCTACTACCCGCATCTCGCCAATTGGACCGATAAGGCGCTGATGGTGTTCAAAATCGATTGGAAGACCGGCGCCTACAAGCTGACTGACATTGCGATGCGGACCCCGCTGTCCGGCCGCCGCCTGGCCCAGAAGTGGCACGTACTGGACGCCGATGCCCCCGAGGAAAAAGAGCGGGTGTTTACGTCCTACGATGCGGCCTTCAACGTCCGCAGAAGCGGCTCGCCGCACATGGCGGTGCACACCGCCGGCCACCGCTACCTGTTCAATCGCGGCTACCGCGCCGATACGCCCTTCTACAGCATCATCTGGCGCTGGGACGAGGGCAAGGACGCCATCGCGGTGCCGGTCGCCATCATCGGCACAGTCGGCGACATGTTCCGCGATGACAAGGAGGGCCTGTTCGACAAGTCGGCGGACCGCGACGCGATTCTCAAGGCCCGTGACGGGGTCAGCGCCAACGGGTTCGTCTGGAGCGACCGCAACAGCGACCAGCAGGTCACCGCCGATGAGCTCCAGTTCTACACCATTCCCGGCGATAAGCTGCAATACGGCGGCGTGGCCGGGTCCTACATCAAGGACGATCTCTCCTTCGCCGCGTGGCATATCAACGGCGGCATGGTCCCAGCGCCGACCATCGATGCTAAGGGCGTGCCGCAGTGGGACCTGAAGAAGGTCACCCCACTCGGCATTCGCGATATGACGACGATGTACCATCAGAGCCAGACGCCGGTGCTGGGCACCGACTTCAACGTGTTCGGGGCGATGGGCTGGGAGTACTTCAGCAATCCCCAGGGCTACGATCGCGCCACCGGGGCGCTCAAGTGGAGCTATAAGTACAGCAACATCTGGAATGTCCCGCAATACCCCGGCCAGTTGATTGCCGGTCTCGGCAGTCTCGGTCGCATGGTGAAACCCAAAGCTGGCGAGGCCGGCGAGATCTGGTCAACCGCCAGTGATAAGGGCTCGGCCTACATGTTCACCGCGGACGGCTTGTTCCTAAAGACTCTCGGCGGCGATGTGCGGACCACCCCGCTGTGGCGCTATCCCACGGCCGAGCGCGGCATGACCGTTGATGGCGTGAGTTTTGAGGACGAGTGCTTCATGATCACCCTCAACCAGGGGTCAGACGGCGAGGTCTACCTCGTCACTGGCAAGGAGCACGTCAGCATCATGCGCATCGACGGTCTGCAGACGGTGAAGCGCAAGGATTTCGGCTCCATCACCATCACCCCCGAGATGCTCAAGGGTCTGCCCGAGATCCTCGAAGAGCCGGTGAGCAACCAGACCCGCAAAACCCTGGAAGTCCCCCTTGGCGGCACCGCGCCGGTGGTCGATGGCAAGCTCGACGAGTGGAAGACCGTCGCGACCGCCGATGTGGATACCCGCACCAAGGCGGCGCTGTGGTTCGCTAACGGCAAGATCTATGGCAGCTACCGCACCAACGATCCCACCCTGCTCGACAATGTCGCCGCCGACCCGCGCTACCTGTTCAAGTTCGGCGGGGCCATCGATCTGTTCTTCGGCGCAAAATGCGACCCGGGCCGCCTGTACGAAAACAATCCCTACCAAGAGGGCGACTGCCGGGTCCTGATCGCCAAAATCAAAGGCAAACCCACGGCGGTGCTCTACCGCCCGTTGGCGCCCTCGGCCGCCAAGAGCGAGGAATGCATCTTCGTCTCGCCGATCGGCAGGGAGGTCTTCCAATCGGTCACCGAGATCACCGACGGGCTAGAGTTCGCCGAAGACGGCAAGGGCAATTTCGAGTTCTCGTTGCCCAGGGACCGCGTCCTGCGACACAAACAGTCCGACAAGCCCTGGGGCCCGGTTAACGATAATAACCTCGGCAAGCAGGACTGGCATCATGATAAGACGGTGATCCTCGGCGACGTCGGCATCATCCGCGGCAACGGGACCCAAAACGTCCAGCGCGCCTGCTGGAACAACCTCGATACCTGGATGACCAGCGACATCCCCACCGAGGCCCGCTGGCGCTCGCTCAACTGGGGCGTGCTCAAGCTCGTGCCTGCGCCGTGACCACATGACATGAGGTGCCGGCACCGTTCGCGAAAAAAAGCCGGCTGGCTTTCGTGACTTTTCGGCCGGGCTGACGGCCGCCTTTGTGGTGCTCGACCAGACTGAACGGCAAAAGACCGAACTGATGATGCTGGAGCTGGGCAACGGCGAGGTCGGGGCAATCCGGTTTGGCCTGCACGACTGCCAGATGGACATCACTGGTCCGGGGCCGGGTGATGCGTTGCTGGCCATGGTTGGTGCCACCCCTGAGCCGCAGAGCGGGCCCACCATGGGGGTGATGATCGCACGGCCTGATGGCAGCGGTGAGTTTCGCTGGGATGGCGTGACCACGCAGCGAGGGCGGACGGTCCTGCCAGCGACCCTCGAACGCGCCGCGAATCACATAGGCTGGGATGGATGGGAGACCCGCCGGTTTTTCGGCGGGGCCATCGCCGAGATCGTCCTGGTCCGACGACCCCTGGCCGGGGCTGAGCTGACCGCCACTCCGGCGACGACCACGGGCGACAGCGGTTCACCGCGCGTTCGTCAGGCGCAATTTCAGCAGGCGCTGATTCCCCGCGTCGTACACCACCACCCGCGCATTGCGGATCGCGACGGTTTCCGGGTGTTCCATGGTCGCCAAGTCGGTGCCGGCTTTGTCCACCGCTCCGAAGCTCCACAGGGGCACACCGCCCTCAGGGGCGAAGCCCAGGACGCGGTGGCGTTCACGGTCCGCGACCACCAGCGTCGTGCCGTCACCACTGATGTGGATTCGCACGCCGAACTTCTGCTCGGCGGAGTCGCCCCAGGAATTCCAGCGTTTGGCTTCCTTCCAGCCCTCGCCATCGCGAGCGAAGTTGATGACCTGGCCATCCGCGCCAGCCAATAAAGTGTCGCCCATCATCGCCAGCGAGGTCCATTCCTTCACCGGCTGCGCAGTACTGAGCGACACCGCCGCACGATCAGCGCGGTAACGGCCTTCCGGATCGAGCGCAAACGCGTTGGCCTTGCCGTCCGGCGTGACGGTCAGCAGCGTCCAGCCGCCGTCGCCCTTATACAGTGCGGCACCGACGGTGTCCTTCGGCAGGGCGCAGTCTTTCTCGATGCGGTCGGTTTTCGCCTCGATGGTGAGGTCACCGCGGATGAAGGCGGGTTTGCCCCACAGGTTGGTCGCCACCACCATGCGTTCGTCATCCAACATCACCACCTGGCCGAGGCCTTCCGGTGGGTTGATCTGAAACTTCATCGGCACATCCGGGCCGTCGTGCCACTGCCACACGCCGGTGTGGTGGAACACCCGACCGTCGCGGTCGAGGCCGAGGCCGCGACACGATGGCACCGCGCCGACGCGGCGAACGATCGTGAACTGTTTGGTTGCACCATCCCACGATGCCACCTGCAGGATGCCGCCGATGCCGGAGAGCGCGAACGCGCCATCCCACAGCTTGGCCATGCCGCGGCAGTTCGACAGTTCGGTGTTCTGGTCGAGGTGGCCGATGAACGAACCGGAGGCACCGCCCAGCACCACACCGGGATTCGGATCAAGGTTCTGATCCGCGCGCCGGATGGTGCCGTGCCAGGCGTGGCCGTACCACCAGCCGTCGAGGAATTGCGGACGTTCTCCCGGTGCGGCTTTCGGCCAGCCACTGGTTGCCGACGTCGTGCCGCCGCCGGTGACGCGGTGCAGGTTGTTTTTGCTGCGGGCATACACCGTGCCGTCAGCGCCGACCTCCAGCGCATCGACGTCCTTCATCTCGACGAGTGCTTCGATCGCGTTCGTGGCTGGATCGAACCACCCGATCTTGTCACCTTGGCTGAGCGCGACGCGGCCTTTGTAGGCGGCGAACGACAGTGTCTTGGCTTCGACCTTGAGCGCGGTCGCTTCGCTACCCGCCGGCGCGGTGACCGCGAGCGTGTGCAATCGTCCACCAAGCAGCAGCACCAGCGTGTCGCCGACGAGGGCGATCTGATCGTTGCCATTTTCGTTGGTCCGAATGCGGTAGGAACCAAGCAGACGACCATCGGCGGCGTAGCGGTTGAGCACACCCTTGCCCGCGCGATCCCACAACGAACCGAAGCGGTCGACGACCACACCGATGCCGCGGGCGTTCTGCTCGCCGAAACGAACCAGCGCAGGGCCTTGTTCACCGGAGTTACCGAGGACGCCGTCGCACACGACGTCTGCGGCTGGTGACATACCGACAGCGAGGAGTAACAGCGCGATCGCGCGTGTCCGGAGTCCGGAGTCCGGAGTCCGGAGTCTCGTGGGCGAGGATTTCAGGCGAGCGCAACGCATGGTGATTGGTCCATCGATGTAGAGAGCAAGGGGAGTCGCCGTACCAGGACGACCCCGGACCCCGGACCCCGGACCCCGGGCGTTCTTCATGGCTTGCCTCCCATCGTCATCGTGCCCCACAGATTCGGGAACAACATGATCTCCCCTGGCACATCGCTCACGAGGCCGGTGTTCTGATTTGCCCAGTACGAGCGCAGCGAGGTCGTAGTTCCTTGCGGATCGCCGAACAACGTGCCGACATCGAAGCGCCGTGGCGCAGCGTCGGTGCCCAGGCCGAGGTCGGCGAGCGGCACGGCGATTTCTACGCGGTATTTGTCGCGATCGGTGGCCACCGCGATTTTTACCGAACTGAGCTTCTTCACCTCATCGACTTTTTCCGCGCGCCACGGGCAGGTGAAGGTCACCGGATCCTTCGCGCCTGGGACGCGGTGGCGGTAGAGCACGGCAAGATTCTGGCCTTCGCTCGGCGCGATGATCAGGCGCAGATCGCCCGGCACCGGGCCGGAGCGCTGCGGATTGGCGTTGGCATCAGTGCCGATCTGCAGATCGACCGAGTCACCGCTCTTGAACAGCAGCGTCCAGTCCTTGCCGGTGTTCATCCACGGCGAGGGATCGTTCACGCGCCAGCAGGCATACAGGTTGGTGCCATCGTGGCCGAGGCTGACCTGCACCTTGAACTGGTTCGAGCGATCCCACTCGAGCACTGGCTGACCTTTCCAGTCGTCGTCCTTGCCGTCGATGGTGGGTGCCTTGGTCAGGAACGGGATGCCGGCGATTTTCGGTGCCGCCGTTGCTGCCTGTTTTTGTGCGCGGATACGCTCTGCTGCGATGGCTTGCGCCTGGGTCAGGTTCAACGTACCCGCGGAACGCGTCACCTGATCGAGGCCGTCGATGCGGTAGACGCGATAGCTATTGGCTTGCAGGTAGTACTTCCCGTCCTTGGCCGATTTTGCGAAGTTGCCGCCGAAGGCCTCGCCGCCGATATAGTTGGCGTCGCGGCTGCCACCCATGCGCACGTCTTTGAAGTATTCGTCGAGGTAGATGCCGTCGCTGGTGAGCGTGAAGTAGCGTCCGTGATTGCCGACCATGACGAAGACGTCGCCCTCTTTATCGAGTGGCGCGATACCGAGCGGAAAGAGGCAACCCTGCATCACGCCAGTCTCCGGCAGCGGTGCCTTGTGCGAACCGTGCACGTTGCTCCAGCGATTGGGATAACTCCAACGCAGGCGACCATCCGGCGTGAAGGCCTTCATCTCCGGATCGCTGTTGGCGATGAAGGTGCCGCGCGAGTCGACCCAGGTCTCCTGCCCCGTGGTGTTCAAATCGATCGGCACCGCGGTTTTCACCGCCTCGGCGATCGTCGGATATTGCGGAACGCCGTCTTTCACACCCGCGGGGACGAGCGAGAGGAGTTTGCGTTTGCCCTCGACTTCGATCGGAAGGCGCAGCGTCAGATCGGTACCGACATCGTGGCCCCAGTAGCTGCCACCGAACTCGCGCAGGCCGACCGAGAATTCGAACTCATCGCTCTGCATCTGCCCGTCTCCGCTACGATCGAGCCAGAGGAACCCTGGGCCCTTCTCCTCATGTTTGCCGGGACGGTCGGGGTACGCGCGGTTAAACGCGTCGATGTAGGCCTGCGGCGGTTTGTGATGGTGGTAGTGGTAGAGGCGGTGGCCCTGGCCGATCTCCGCGACGTGTTTGAGCGAACCGTTCTCCAACCGGCGGTAGAAACCGGTGGTGCCCTGGATGGAGACCACCCACGTCGCGTCGAACTGGTAGACGTAGCGGTAGTGCAGCGGGTGGTCAGCCTTGCCCAGCACGTAGGTCGGTACCGCGGTGTTCTTGTCGACATCGACCTTCCATTCGCAGCCCAGACCAATCCAGCGCGTGTGGTCCTTGGGATCGATACCCGCACCCGAGCCGCCGTAGTTGGGCGTGCCGAATTTCTCGCACACCACGCTGCCGCGTTCGACGTCCCACGCCGAGACCCGTTTGGGATCCGGACGATCTTCGGAGATCCACACCCAGCCGTTCTTGGCCACGGCGAGGCCGCGCGGATTCACCAGACGTGCTTGTTCATAGGCGCCGACGTACGGGCCGCCGGGTTTGCCGACTTGCTTCACCGGTTTGCCGTTCTTGTCGAACACCCGCAACGTGTGGGTGGTGCCATCGGTGATCAGGAAACGTCCCTGCGCATCGATGGCCAAGCCACGCGGATCGCTCGCGCCTTTGGCGATGACCAGTGTGGTTTTCTTCGTCGCGACATCGACGCGCACCAGCGCGCCATCGCTGATGGCATAGAGTGCCTCGGCGGTAGCGGCGAGCACACCAGGGGCGGCGAGCGGGATCTGCTCCAGCACCGCGCCGTCTTCTGGATTGATCACCATCAGCGCATTCAACCGGCGATTGCCGACGTAGAGTTTGTCGCCGAACGCGGCCATGCCGGTCAGGCTGACGTTCTCCCAGTCCTTGTCCGCCGCTCCTGGGCCGACATCGACGCTGTAGAGTTCGGTGAAGCGTTTGCCTTTGTACTCCACTAGACGATCCGCTTTGAGATCGAAACGCGTCAGACCGATCTTCAGCTTGCCGACCGCGCCGGGTTTCTTCGCGTCGAAGTGGTCGCCCCAGGCCATGCCGTCGTTGGCGGCATACAGCGTATCGCCGATGATCGTCGGGCAGATGACCCACATGCCGGTGCCGTGCGGCGAAACGTAACCCTGCGACTTGGTGCCGTCGGCTTTGAGCACCACGATGTTATCGCCACCTTCGGTCATCGGCGAACACACCACCGTCCAGTCGCTCGAGGCCGCCGCTGCGGTCAGGATGGTGTGGTTCGGTCCCCAGCCGTTGAAATCCGCCTGGGTGTTGTCGCCATTGCCGAAGCTCATCAGGTACCGCGGCGTCAAACCGGGATGATGGGCGGCGCGCCAGCGGTACGTTCCGGGTGGCAGCGGTTGGCCGTCGTCGTCGCAGCCATCCCACACGAGTTGGTGTTTACCCTTCGCCACGTCGATGCCGCCGACGAGATTGCGCAGGCGTTTGCCATCCGGCGATTCGATCACTACCGAGGCTCGTCCATCGACGGGTTGATCGATCGCCACCACGATGCGGTTCTTGCGATCGGCAACCTGGGTGGCGTTCTCGTCGAGGTCGAACGGTTGCCAGGCGTTGGCATCGTTCGCCAGTCCACGATGCGCCGCGCCGCCGACATGGCGGAATCGTTCGCTGAGGCGTGGTTGGTTGTCGGGCCCGCCGTTCCAGGTGGTCGCCAGGGCGATGCGCAGGCGTTTCCACTCGGCGTCATTGGCGACCAGCGAGGCGGCGGGAATGGTGGCGGTAAAACGCCGGACCGTGCCGACCGGTTTTTCGGCGGTGGCATCAAGCGTGACCGACTTGCCCGCAGCAACGCCCAGCTTCACGCTCGGCTCGCTGCCCGGCAGCGCGGCGGCCTCGACGGCGAGTGACAGACGGGGACCATCGCGCCGCACCGCCAACGCTACTCGCGGCGAGGCCGGACCGGAGATGACGGTGAACTCTTCAGGCGCCCAGGTCTCAGCCGCGCCAAGCGGTAGCAGGCCCGCGAACATACAAACCGTGGCAGTCAGACGGGTACACCAAGCCATGCAGCCTCCAGGACGGCAGATTGGTACCGACCGTAACAACCCTCCGTTCACCGGCTACGCCGTTCATGCTGATGGAATGGTGAAGCGAAGCACAGACCGGAAGGCAGGACAACCAGCCGCAGAGACGCAGAGGTGGGAGGAGGGCCGCAGAGACGAATTCTGGCTGTGCCCGCCCGCGTTTCTAGCGAGCGTCAGGATCAGCGCCGCCCACCTGCACCGAACATCTGCATCACGCTCGGTCGATGATCACGACCTTTGCTCATGCCGGTTATGAGCAGGACGACAAACGTCGGTACGGTCACGGCCAGGAACAGGATCGTTGTGATGGTGAGGGGGCCTTGGTCGGGCAGGACGCCCAGGAACAGGCATGCGGTCGCCACCCCGTCCAACAGCAGACCGATGACGCCAATCCGCGTGTACCACCGATAACGCCGTAACGCGCGCTCATCGAGCGGTGTTTCCCCTTCGGCGGCACTTTGATGGTCGGGATGTACCATACCGATGGTCTACCAAGAAAACGCCGGTGGAGCAATCAACAAGGGACCTCGCCGTGACGCCTCTTCTGAGTTTGCCGACTCTCCTCTGCGGCCCTCCTCCCACCTCTGCGTCTCTGCGGCTAGCCGTCTTGCCTTTCCCGCTACTTCACGCTGCCGATGTACTCCCGCCATAACGCATCGACATCCTCGCCGGTCCCACGCGTGAACACCTCGCGCACGTTGTCCTTCTTCCGTGACGCAGCATTGAGAGTCAGGTTGATCCCCTTCTTTTGCGTACCCTCGAGCCATTCGAGGAACAGCGAGGTGGTCTGCCGGCATCGGTGTACTTAGCCTTCTCTGGACTGGTTTGCCCCAGTTGGTCTCGGGCTCGAAGCGGCGATGGGCACAGAGTCGGCGAGGCCTTCGGTCAGCCGGCGTTCGGCATCCGCCGGGCCCACCCACGCGGGAATTACGCGGCGCCACCCGCACCTTGGCTCGCGGCCCAAGCGCTCCACTATGCCGGCCGAGGAGTCCTCCCATGCGTGCCATCCTGTGCGTCATTGCCGCGTTTGCGCTCACCCTGACCGCCTGTGGCGCGCCCAGGGTCGGCTACACCTACACCAAACAGAACATGACTCAGCAGGCGATGCTGGAGGATGAGAAAGCGTTGGAGCAACTGCACGGGGTGCGCAAGGTCCTGAGCAAGATTGATGATCGCAACACCGTGCGGATGGAAGTCATCGTCGACGAGAAGCGCGAGACCCGCGCCATCCAGTACCTGATCGACAACGGCTACTCGCAGGTCCGCAACTGAGCGGACGCCAACGTTCATCGCGTTGCTGGCGTTGCTGGCGTTGTTGGCGTTGTTGGCGTTGTTGGCTGTTGGCCTATCGCCGACCCGGTCATCCGTGGGAGGTCGCGGTCATTACGCAGGGCCTGTTGTTGTGGCCCTACTTCACCTTTGCGCGGTTGATCGCGCCGTACGTGGTCGATGGCAAAGGCCAGGAATACAAACCTGATGCGGCGATGGCGATCCTGGTGCTGCTGATCGTCTCGCTGCTGCTGAGCGTCATGCAGGTGCGGAGGTGCAGCACCACGGGTCGTCGGATCCTGACCGAGATGGTTGTCGTTATCGGCGCGATCGGCGTGGTCGAACGATTGTACGCCACGTCGTTTGTGGTGAGCGTGGTGCGCTGACTAGGCGCACACCACGCGGGGCAGCTATGGATGCTGACGTGCCGTCCGCTGTGCCCGTCGCCACCTCCACCATCCGTGCATGCGGGCCTGGGATTCTCTCCAGGGCGGGCTAGCTTCGTCGTATGCGCCACCCCGCCCGCTGCACGTCCTGGTTGTTGATCCTGAACCTGCTGCTGTTGTCACTGCCGCTCCACGCGGTGGATGAAACGTTGCCCGATCCCTACGTCTCGCTGCATCCCACCGACAACATCGTGGCGCTGGCGAAACTGCGGCCGTTGCTGGCCAAGTCACCCGACGATCAGCACCTGCTGGGCTTGGCGTTGATGTGTTACGTCAACCTGAGCTTGAGCGGCGAGGCGGAGGAGGAAGGCGCGCACGGTCCGTGGCTGACTTATGCCAACCGTTTGGCCGAGCGCCGAATGACAGCGCGTGGCGGAAAATCCGCCGGTGATTTCGCCACCGCCGAACCGGAACTGTGGGTGCGGTTGTTGAACGGGTATAGTGGCGAGGTCGCCACCGCTCTCGCTGCTTGGCCGCAGGAGGTGAAGTCGCCGCGCCACCTGGCGCTGAAGGTGCTTGCGACCACCGATTGGCGACCGTTCCAGACCAACAAACCACGTACGCTGCATGAACGCTACGCGGCGCTGCGCACGGGCTTCGATGTACGACATTACCAGTTGCTCGAACACCTGTCGTTGCGCGAGGCGACCCACAACCCGTTTCTAGTCTCGCACATGAACTGGCGAGCGAGCCGCTGGGGCGATCCGGTGACCATGGTGCGCGAGGCGGTGTCCTTCAGTGCCTGGATGCTGGCCAGCACCGACCTGGACGATGCCACCGCGATGCCCTTATTGCTGGAGCTGGGCGCGGCAGTGCACGCGGTGATGGATCCGACCTTGTCGCGTCAGGAGTGTTGGCGTCGCGTGCTTGCGGCCTGCCGTCGGATTGATGAGCCGGATCCCACGGCGCTGGGCGCGGCGTTGGTGATCTGCGACCGTCTGAGCGCGCACGAACACGGTTTGATCGGCACGGATGGCGTTTTGCGTCTGTACGGTCTTGGCGACTTGGCGGCGTGGAATCGCGACCGCCTGTACTTGGCGGTGTTCTTTGGCTACCTGATCGAACGGGGAAAACACCGCGACTTCGCCAAAACCGAACAGGCGTTCCTGGCGAAATTGCGCGAGCGCATCCCGGAATCGATGATCATCTGCCGCTACATCCTTGGCTACCAGGGCAACACCTTCGCCAACAACGACAACGCCTCTCCGGCAGCATGGGACGCCTTCGCCACGGCGATCACCCAGGAACTAGAGCGGAAGAACGGCCACGGGTTCGGCATCATCACTACCGGGCTGTCGAAGCTCGCGATCGGGCGTCCGGGACAGGCGGCCGACCTGCTGCGTCGTGTGGTCGCCGACCATGACGGCATACTGCCGCGGATGACCCTCGGTCGACTGATGAGCACCGCCGAACTGTGCGGCGAGGTGCCGCTCATCCTGCCGGCGCTGCGTCACTGGTCGCAGGCGGCGCCGCTGGACATCGACCTACGTACCGCGTTGCACAAATGGTCGCCCGACAACACCATGTTGACACTGGGTGAACGCAAACCATTCCGCTCCTGGCGCGACGCGACCATAGACAATCGCACGCTGCCGTGGCCGAACCTGGAACTGAGCCAGCGTTTCGCCATCCGCTGGACCGGTGCGCTGCGCATCGATCAGCCTGGCTCCTACGTGTTCGCCACCGAATCCGACGACGGCAGCCGGCTGGCGATCGGCGACGTGGTGGTCGACAACAGCGGCAATCATGCGATGCGCATCCGTCGCATGCGCGCCGATCTGGAGCCCGGTTGGTTGCCGCTCACCCTGGATTTCGCCCAAGGTGGCGGTGAGGCCGGTTGCCGCCTGTTGTGGCTGCCACCGGGAGGCACGGGATTGGTACCGATCCCGGCGGACAGACTCGCCGAGCGGGCAGACGGCCCAGCCGGTCTGGTTGCCGATGGATTCGATCAGACCAACCGACCGCGCACCGGTGGGCCGAACGCAGAACAGTTGGCGTATGCTCGTGCGCTGCCGTGGCACCTGCGGGTGCAGCACCTCACCGGCAATGAATTGTGGGAGGCCAACCGCTATCCCGAGGCGCTGACGTTCTTCCGCACCATTTTAGAGTTCAATCCGGAACACCACGCCGGTCGGCGCGCTTCCCAGTGCCTGTTGTGGAGCGATCCGCCCGAGGTCGACGGCGCCATCGCGCTGATGCGCAAACACCCCGACCTGTGGGCCAATGGCTGGGAACTGACCTCGACCGTGAACCTCCTGCGCCGGGCCGGCCGGCTGCAGGAGGTCGTCGATGCCATCGGCGCGCGCAACAGCAACGACATCCTGTGGCCTTACGTGCGCGGATATGCCGCACTCGATCGTGGTGATCTGCGCACCGCGCGTGACGAACTCGGCAAGTTGATGGGTGAAGGCGGTCCCGGCGACCGCTACATGCCCAATGCCGAATTGAACCTCGCTCGCCTCGACTGGGCGGTGCTCAACCGCCTCGATGGCAAGGAGACCGACTGGCCCGAGGTCGAACGTGGCATCCAACGCAACGGCGGTCTTCAGCCGTGGCAGGAGCTGGTGCTCGACTGGCTGTCCAGCGCCGCCGCGTGGGAAGACTGCGTCGCGCGCGTGCCGACCATCAAAGACGGCGAAGACCTCTACTATTTCCAAGGTCTGGTGGCGATGACCACCGGTGACCACGCCCTGGCCAAACAGCGTTTCCAGGAAGTTGTGACCAAACATCCCAACTGGATGGAGACGCCGACCTGCAAGGCGCTGCTGAAATGGTACGAGACCCAGACCCCGGAAAGTCTCGCCAAGATCGCCACCGCCAAGCCGATCGGCAAGCCGGCGGTCAAACCGGACAAGCCGCGTCCGGATGCCAACGACTTCTGATATCGGTCCTGATGGATGAACCGTGGAGCCGGTGACGCAGTCGCGATGCCCACGAACACCGGGGACGCTCACCAGTTGCCAAGTCGGGGAGCGTATCCACGGTGCCCGCCTTGAGGTTCACATGCCCCGTGCCACTCGCAGCCGTCGTCAGTCCTCGCCGTCTCGCGCGGCTTCGCCGCCTCTGCCGCCACCGGCAACGCTGTACACCGGTCGCCTGATCGGCGGTGCTGCCGACGGTCAGGTCCAGGTGCGTTTGGATGGCAGCAACGACACCCACGCGGCAGCGTGCCCAGGCCAGTTCGATGTCACGGTCATCGCGCAGGCCGAACGTGATGGTGTGCCGGTGGTGGTCAGTGCCAGTGGTGCAGGGTTGCGCGTCGTCGGCCTGCTCCAGCCGCTCACCGCTCCCGCTCGTCGCGAGGTGGTCGCTGACGAGCAGCTCGTTCTGCGCAGCGGCAATGCGTCGCTCACGCTCACCGCGGCGGGCAAGGTGTTGCTGCGCGGCGCCTACGTCAGCTCGTGGTCGAACGGCGTGAACCGCATCGTCGGGCGCACAGTGCGACTCGACTGATATGAGCGGATGCTGATCGACAACCGCACGACCCGGAGCGCACGCGCTTGGCCGACCACGCTCGCTGATGGCAGCGAGGCGCTGGTGGTGGCGGCGAAGGCCACCTTCGAACAGCCGCTCGGTACCACCACGTGGCGCGCTGGTCGACCGCCAACGTGGATAGAAGCGGATGTTTTCACCGGCGATCCGGCCACAAGCGCACCGCTGCTCGAGACCGACTTCACGCCGACCAAGCCGGCCTGCGATGTTATCATCATCGGCCATGCCCATCCGTTGGCGGCGGATCCGTATGCGACGCGTTGCATCGCCGGTCTGCGTTGCGGTCCGATCGACAAGGCCTGGGCGGTGGTCGGCGAACGCACGTGGCAACGACGGCTATTCGGCTGGCGTGCAAGCGAGCCGACGCCGCTCACCCGGGTGCCGCTGCATTACGGCTCAGCCTTTGGCGGCATGGACGTGCTGCACCCCGACCACACGCGTCGGCGGATGCATCAGGGCAACCCGATCGGGTTCGGATTCTTCGGCGATGCACCCAAGGACCTCATCACCGGTCAGGTGCTGCCCGCTTTCGAAGCAATCGAGGATCCGCCGCGTTCACCGGAGGTCGAACACCGCGCGGTCGCCGCTGGCGTCATCGGGCGTGGCTGGATTCCGCGTCGCGCGTTGGCCGGAACCTACGACGAGGCTTGGCAGGAGCAGCGCGCGCCGTTCCTGCCGGCCGATTTCTCACCACGCTACTTCAACAGCGCGCCACCCGATCAGCAGATGCCCTTCCCGGTCGGCGGC
This sequence comes from Planctomycetota bacterium, assembly GCA_013816485.1. Lineage (GTDB taxonomy): Bacteria > Planctomycetota > UBA11346 > UBA11346 > UBA11346 > BOG-1363. The sequence continues at coordinate 73,669 of JACDEI010000012.1, read as the reverse complement.
GAAGTGGTGGACCTCGCCAACCTCACCGCCGACGGCTGGTGGACCTTCGCGCTGCCGACGCTGAACGAGGCCGTCGAGGTCTTCCCCATCCGCGGTGAATCGCTGTCTGCCGCGCTGGTGGTCGACACCGTGGTGATCGAGCCGGATGCCCGTCGGGTGACGCTGACTGCGCGCGCCGCCATCCCATTGCCGGGGGAGATCGAGGAGATCGAGCGCGTGGTTGTCGGGCCGGTCTCCGCCGGCTGGCGTACCGCGCGTCGCCTGGGCAAACGCTGGCGTCCCCACACGGCGACGCCGGCCGGGGCGGGGCCATGAGCCTGCCCACCATCACCGCTGCCGGCCTGGTGTGCAGCGTCGGACACGATGTCGACGCGGCCTGCGCCGCGATCCGCTGTGGCCTGGACCATGTGGTCGAGTCGCGCTTCCACGATGGCCGCAGTGATTGGTTGCGGGTGGCGGCGGTGCCGGACGAGGCGCAGCGTCATGGGTTCGATCGCTGGTGGGCGATGCTCGAACCAGCGGTGGTGGCCTGCCTGGATGCCGCCGGTCGCGCACGTACAGCGATCGTGCTGCTGCGCCCGACCGCTGCGGGTTGCGATGAAGACCTGGGCGATGACCTCGCCGATCACCTGCGTCAGCGTTTCCCGGCGGTCGCCGCCGTCGAGGTGAAGGAGCCGCAGGGCTTCACCGTGCTGCACGCATGGGCTGAGGTGCGTGAACGTCTGGGGGTGACTGCGTGCGTGATCGCTGGCGTCGACAGCTTGCTCACCGCCGCCGCGATCATGCCGCTGCTTGATGACGGCACGCTCATCGGTCCCACCGGCATTTCCCAGGCCACCGCCGGCGAGGCGGCCGCTGCGGTGTTGTGCTGCGATGACGGCGAGGGTCTGCATTGTCTCGGTGTCGCCGCCGCGCCGGAACCTGCGCGTCGTGGCGGACGCACGCCGCTCAAAGCCGATGGTTTAACCAACGCCGGACGTCAGGCGCTCGCCGAAGCCGGTGTGGCGATGCACGACATCGCCTGGCGCATCGCTGACTGCCAGATGGATCAACGCTCGCTGAAGGAGGCGGCCCTGGTGCATCGTCGCCTCAGTCGGCAGACGCGCGAACGCTGCCCGCTGTGGCAACCGTGCCGTTCCACCGGTCTGGTCGGCGCGGCGACCGTGCCGCTCCTGCTGGCCGTGGCATGGATGGCCTTCCGCAAGGGCTACGCTCCTGGGGATCACGTCCTGCTGCATGCGGGCGCCGGCGATGCGGTTCGTTCGGTCGCCGTCTGTGGTCGCCGGCGCAATCCAAGCGAAGTGGTCTCTGTCGCATGACCAGCCACGTGTTCGCCAACGGTCGCGAGGTGTTGTGCGCGGTCTCCACCGGCAAGGTCCTTGCCGCGTTCCCCGATGTCTGCTTGTCGCCGCCAGGCCCGCCCGCCGGACCGATCCCGCTGCCGTATCCGAACTTCGCCAAGGCGGCGGATGTGGCGAACGGCAGCCGGCAGGTGCTCATCAAGGGCAAGCCGGTGATCAAGCGGGAGAGTTCGTACATCAAGAAGATCACCGGCGACGAAGCGGCGACGCGCAATTTTGGCGGCAGCGTCATCACCCACACCATCACCGGCACGGCGTGGTTCCAGAGCTGGTCGCCGAACGTGTACGTCGAAGGTGAAGAGGTGGTGCGGCATCTGGATCTGTGCACGACCAATCACGGCAGCACTCCCGGCAGCACACCGCCGATGCCGGCGATGGCATCGATGAGCACCTCGACCTTCGCGGTCGGTGGATCGTGCGGAACCTCACGTAAGGCAGTGGCGGACAACTGCGAGGATGGCAAGCCATCTCCGTGTCCGGATTCCAAGAAGCTGGACCAATCCAAGAAGAGCCTGCGAACGAAACGCAAACAAGTTCGTGCGGAGAATCCGGATATCAGCGACCAGGATTTCAGCACGAAAACAGCGGACGAACGAGCGGATACTCAAAAGGAATACCAAGCCTACGCGCGCGAGCTGTCGCGGGATGACTGCCGCAATGCGCTGCGCTGTGGCTTGTCGCCGTACAAGAAGACCTCGTGTTGTCCGCCGCAGACGTCACACCATGTGGTCGATGTGTCGTCGTTCTTGCTGCCTGGGGAGCGGAAGAAAGGGGGAAGACCCGGGATGGTTGCGAAGGGTACAACATGGACGAAGCCCTGTGTGTCTGTGCCGAAGGCAATGACAACAACACCGGGACGCATGGCCTGCTGCATCTCAAGCAGCGCCAGATCATCGCCGAAGGCCGGTATGAGCGGGGCGACGAATGGACGTTTCGCGAGGCCGTCGCGTGTGGCGTGCGTGCCATCCAGGAGATCTTTCCGCTGAGCAACTGTGATCCCGATTGCCTGACCAACCAGTTGGTGAACAACCACAAGAAGATGGGCATCACCCCTGGGACCGAGGTGGCGTGCAGTCCATCGGGGGCGAGGGAGCAGCGGTTTGGTAGTCAGTGGGAGAAGTTTAATAAGAATGAATTGGCAGGCCGCCAAAACACCGTGGACAAAAATCAGACAAAGAAGAAAGCGAGTAGATAAAATGAAGAAGTTTACGGACGACTGCAGCATCCGTTCTGCGGCGATAAGAAATTCCGAATTGAGCTACTTCATCACTTCAGATGACAGCGCACATCCAGATTTTCGTCACACGCTCTACTTTACGAGAGAATCTGTCGGCAAGAAGGTAGACATCGGCGGAGAAGTCTATTCATGGACTGCCGTCTCTTGTTGCATCGCAACCAAGCCGAAGGAGCAATGCGTCACGCTCGGCGACGACGGCCACATCAACCTCCTAGGCTCTGGCGAAGACCTGAACGAACAAATCCCCGAACCCGACGACCGCTCCGGCGACCTGCGCGAAGTGCGCGCCATCGACGGCATCCCGTACGTGGTCGGCATCAACCGCCAATGTTTCCGCCGACCGAAGGCCGGGGTGTGGGAACGTTTCGATCAGGGGCTGCCGCCTGGCGGTAAAGGCCTTCCCGGTCTGGAATCCATCCACGGCTTCAACGCCAACGAACTCTACGCCGTCGGTTGGAAGGGCGAGATCTGGGAACGGAGCAAACGGACGAAGGGAAAGTGGAAGCTTGCCGCCCAGCCCACCACGCTGGCCTTCTTTCGCGTGCTGTGTGCCGAGGATGGGAACGTCTACGCTGCAGGACAGGGCGGCATCCTCTTCCGTGGCCGTGGTGCGACTTGGGAACTGATCGATCACCGTGACATGCAGGACGACATCTTCGATCTGGAGTGGTTCGATGGGAAACTGTGGCTCTCGACGATGTACAGCCTGCACACGCTGGAAGACGGTCATCTCACCCTCATCGACTTCGACGGCGAACCACCGTCCACCTGCAACCACCTGTCGACCGCCGAGGGTCTGTTGTGGTCGATCGGCGCCAAAGACGTCATGCAGTTCGACGGCACCGACTGGACGCGCATCCTATGAAGCTGGTGATCACCGCGCTGGTGGAGCAGCATGCGGCCGAGATCGCTGCGCTCATCATGCTGCGCTCACATGCGGTGGAGTCGCCGCGTTACCATGCTCGCCATCTGGCGCAGCTCGACGAGCGCATCGCCATGCATCTTGACGGTCTGCGCGAAGCGGGCGTTGCGGCCGGTGCGATCGTCGGCGCGGCGGTGGCGGCGAATCCCGAGATCGGCGAGGCCACCACGGTGGTCGTGCAGGCGTTGTTAGTCCCGGGCGAAGTGCGGCAGCATCTGAGCGCTGCGTTCACCGCCTTGGCGCCGGTTGCTCCGGCGCTCTGGCATCGTGCCGGCATCGCCGTGCGTTGGGTAGACCGCGCTGCTGCACAGGAACTCCTGACCTTTTGTCAGCAGTCCGATGATCATCGTCATCACCTGCTGGCCCTGGGTGCGGCGATGCAGGTGCGGCAGGCACCGGCCGGACTGATCGTGCGCGCCCTGGCCGATCCACGCACCAGCGCGGCAGCGGCGGACACCGCTGGTGTGCTGGGCGAGCGCGACTGGCAACCGGCCTTGCGCGGATTGCTGAACAGCGATGACCTTGCGACACGTTTCGCGGCGGCCCGGGCGCTGGCGCTGCGTGGTGGCGAGTCGGCGGCGTGGCGGGTGCTGCATTGGTTCTCCGAATCGCGTTCACCGCTGCGCCACGCCGCTCTGGCATTGGCCGGGCGCTGCGCCGCTCCTGGCAGCCACGCCGGCTGGTTGCATCCGCTGATGTCCGACCGTGCCCGGCGGGGCGATGCGCTGGTGTTGGCCGGTGCTTGGGGTGATCCGCTGGTCCTGCCGTGGCTGGCGCGTTGCCTGCGTGATCCCGTGCACGCCCGTTGTGCCGGCGCGATGGTCTCGCTCATCACCGGCGTGGACCTCGATGACGAGGGCCTGTCGCGCGCGGTGGAGGACGACGTGGCCGACGACGGCCCGAACGACGACCCGGCGGATGACCACGTGGACCCCGACCCCGATCACGACCTGTCGTGGCCCGACGCCGAGGCCGTCGACCGCTGGCTGGCCGCCCATCCGTTGCCTGTGGGTGTCCGCCATCTTGCCGGGCGTGCGATCGATGAGGCAGCCTGCGTGGCCATCATCGCCGATGGCTTCCAACCCCAGCGGCAGGCGGCAGCAGTGGAACTGGTGCGTCTGCGCGGCGGGGTCCTGACGGCGTTCTGAGGCGCGTCCAGCACGTGGGTCTGGCGCTCGCGATCTGCGCAAAGCGCGCGGATTCTCGCGGGGTCCGCATTGCCCCAACGTGGCGCGTATACCCGGCGGACACCACCTGTCGCTGGACGTCGCAGGGGTGCCTTACAGGCTGTGCCCTCCCCAACGACAAGGACAACTTCCAATGACTGCGACTGCTGACGCTGGTGTTATCGGTATGGCCGTGATGGGCCGCAACCTCGCCAAGAACATCGAATCCCGCGGCTACACCGTGGCGATCTACAACCGCTCCTACGAGAAGACCGAAGAGGTCATGCAGTGGGAGCACGGTAAGAACGCCCGCTTCGTACCCAGCAAGGAACTCGCCGACTTCGTCGCGTCGATCAAGCGTCCGCGCCGCATCATCATCATGGTGCAGGCCGGCAAGGGCACTGACGCGGTGATCGAGCAGATCGCTCCGCTGCTGGAAGAGGGCGACATCCTGGTTGACGGCGGCAACGCCCACTGGGCCGACACTGATCGCCGCAACGCCTTCGCGCAGGGGAAGAACTTCTTCTTCGTCGGCATGGGTGTCTCGGGTGGTGAAGAAGGCGCGCGCATCGGGCCGTCGATAATGCCCGGTGGTGACAAGGAAGCCGTCGCCAAGCTGATGCCGATCCTGAAAGAGATCAGTGCCAAGGCCGGCAAGAACAACGCCGAGCCCTGCGTCACGTGGTGCGGTACCGGCTCGGCCGGCCACTTCGTCAAGATGGTGCACAACGGCATCGAGTACGGCGACATGCAGATGATCGCCGAGTGCTATGACCTGATGTTCCGCGGCCTGAAGCAGAACCATAAAAAGTGCGCCGCCACCTTCACCAAGTGGAACAAGGGCGAACTCGCCAGCTTCCTGATCGAGCTGACCGGTGACATCGCTGATAAAGCAGACCCGAAGAAGAAGGGCAAGTTCCTGCTCGACGCCATCCGCGACTGCGCGGGCCAGAAGGGCACCGGCAAATGGACCACCATGGCCGCGCTCGAAGTCGGCGTGCCCATCCCCACCATCACCGCCGCAGTCGACGCGCGCCTGATCAGCTCGCTCAAGGGCGAACGTGAAGTCGCCGCCAAGGTCCTGAAGCTCAAGACCAGCAAGCTCAAGGGCGTGTCAGTCAACGACATCGCCAAGGCGCTCTACGGTGCGAAGATCGCGGCGTACGCCCAGGGCATGCGCCTGATCGTCGAGACCAGCAAGGCTCGCGGTTACCAGACCGACCTGGGCAGCATCCCCGCCATCTGGCGCGGCGGCTGCATCATCCGCGCGGTGTTCCTCGACCGCATCACCACCGCGTTCAAGAAGCAGCCCAACCTGCCGAGCCTCTTGATCGCGGCGGAGTTCAAGAAGGACATCGCGCGCACGCTGCCCGCGCTGCGCAAAGTAGTCGGCGCGGCAGTCGCCGCCGGCATCCCGGTGCCCGCGCTGTCGGCCTCGCTGGCCTACATCGAAGGCTACGCCACCGCGCGTCTGCCCGCCTACCTGACGCAGGCCCAACGCGACGCGTTCGGCTCGCACACCTACGAGCGCAATGAGAAGCCAGGTGAGTGGATCCACACCGAATGGCTGGCGTAAGCTACCGTCATCGGTGAATCACGAACGCGCCGCCCGCATGGGCGGCGCGTTTTTGTTGTCCCCTGGGAGCGCCGGCGCAATGGCGTTTAGCTAAGCGGAAAAGCCTAGCCACAGAGGCACAGAGAGCACAGAGGAATGCCTCTGCTTTCCCCTCTGCGGCCTCTGTGGCCTCTGTGGCCTCTGTGGCTAATGCCTTTCCTGTATTCTTCTTCGTTAGCTAAACGCCATTGAGCGCCGGCGGCTCGCCGGCCAGGGGCAATCAGGTCTTCTCCATTCCGCTGATGAGCGACGAAAAGCAGCGGAGAAAAATTGCCCCTGGGAGCGCCGGCGAGCCGCCGGCGCTCCCAGGGGACGGCGCGTCGCGACAACAGGCACCTGCTCTTGCTGCACCGGTTCCCTCCGCTGTGCTGCCCACCTCAATGCCCGCCGTCTCGCCCCGCACCACCGCCGTCCTCGCCCTGGTCGGTGCTGCCGTCTGTTGGGGCCTGAGCTTTCCGCTGATGAAGGGACTGTCGCAGATGCAGCGCGAGGCCTTTCCCGAGGCCGGGTCGTGGTTCGTCAGTTCGTGGGGTTTGGCGCTGCGTTTTCTGATCGCCGCGGCGGTTGTTGCGTGGTGGTGTCGCCATCTGCTGAAAGACACCACGCGGGCAGAGGTCTCGCAGGCCGTCGGCCTCGGGATCTTCACCGCGGGTGGGATGCTGCTGCAGATGGATGGGCTGAGCTACACCAGCGCGTCGCTGTCGGCGTTTCTGACCCAGGGCTACTGTGTGTTCCTGCCGTTCGTGGTGGCGTTGATGGTGCGGCGTTTTCCTTCCGCCCATGTGCTGCTGGCGGCGGTGATGGTGATGGCGGGTGTGGCGGTGTTGGCGCAGCTCGACTGGAGCGATCTCAAGCTCGGGCGCGGTGAACTGGAGACCTTGGGCGCAGCGGTGGTGTTCACCGCCCAGATCCTGTGGATCGAACGCCCACAATACGCTCGCAATCACATGGGCCGCGTCAGCGCGTTGGCCTTCGCCATCACCGGACTGGTGCTGCTGCCGCTGACGTTCTGCACCATGCCGTCGTGGCAGCACCTGGGACTGATCTATGGCAGCGCGCCGGCGCTCGGTTGTCTGGTGGCGCTGACGCTGGTGTCGACACTCGGCGGTATGCTGCTGATGTTCACCTTCCAGCGTGGCGTCGGCGCGGTCGCTGCCGGCATCGTCTACTCAACCGAACCGGTGTTCGCCTGCGTCTTCGCCTTCGTCATGCCCGGGTGGATCTCGGCCTGGGCCGGCATCGCCTATCCCAATGAATCGTTGTCAGCGAGTCTGCTGGTCGGTGGTGGCTTGGTGCTGGCGGCGAACCTGGTGGTGCAGCTCAAGCCGCCGGAACGCGTCCCCCCGGGAGCGCCGAGCACCAGCTCGGCTGAATAACGATGGCCGAGCTGGTGCTCGGCGCTCAATGCCGTTTAGCTAAGACAGCCGGATAGAACAAGAGGAACGGAGAAACGGAGGAAGACAGGAAAAGTCAGCTTTCTCTCCGGCTTTTCACTCCGTTCTTCCGTTCCTCTTGTTCAATTCGCTGTCCCGGTCACTTAGCTAAACGCCAATGGCTCGGCGCTCCCGGGACACGCGTTGCCCGTCGCATGGTGATGGTCATCCTCCGCTGCTAGTCATGCCCGACGAACCTGCCTCCGAACCACCGCGCCTGCCGGCGGAATCCACGCTGCTCAACCGCGCGTGGATCGAAACCATCAAGGCCATCAGCGCCGCGCCGAATGCGGCGCAGGCGTGGGCCAAGAGTGGTCTGTCTTACCTGCAATCGACCGTCGGTTCGCTCAGGCTGTTCAGCTCCACGCGGATCGACAGCGCGGTGGGCAATCCGGCGCAGGACGAAACCCACTACATTCTCATCCCCACGCCGGACGGCTACGTGTTGGCGGAACGCCGACGTCTGCCCGAGGGCGTCGGCACGGTGAACTCGCTGCCCAAGGTGCGTATCTTTCACGTCCACGATCCCGCGGGTGTGGTGGTCCTTGAGGAACAACTCCTTGGGAAGCTGGCCAAGGAACGGGTGCAGGAACCTGGGCTGGACGCCGACCTCGCCAAACGTCTGGAGACCATCGGCGAGGAGATCGATCGCCAGAGTTTCTGGGTCACCGGTGGCTTGGTGGTGGTCGGCAGTGCCGTCGCGATCGCCAATCCACTGCTCGGCATCGGCATCGCCGCCAAGGCGTTGTTGCCTGAACTGGGCTCCAAGCTGACCAAGTTTGGTCTCGGCGCCGCTGCGGATTCGGTGCGTCGTATGGGCAACTCGTGGCGTGAACGTTCGGCGCGCAACGCGGCAGCGAGTGAGATCCGGCGGTTGAGACCGCAGGTGATGGTCGATCCGGTGCTCGCCTTCATCGACGAGCAGGTCGCGCTTGGCGCCAAGGCCGATCCGACCATGCGCGAACTCGAACGTCTGCCCGAGTGGTGGCGTCAGCGCGACCAACGGCTGACCATGACGGTGGCGAGCGAGGTGCTCAGCGAATCGCGTCAGTGGCCGGCATGGATAGCGTCGGTACGTCAGCGGCTCGGTGAACTGCCCGCGTGAGTCTGGGCACCGTCCGTCGCAGCGATGTCAGCGCCCTAGCCCACGCATCAACGGACCCATCAGCGACGCAAGGTCGCTGCCGCCCATCAGCTTTTGGATCTGTTCGTCGGGGCTGGCGCCGAAACGTGCGGTGTGCTGTTTGAGCGCGTCGTTGATCGCGACCATCACCAAGTCTTCGAGCATGCTGGGATCGCCAGTGGCGGCCTGCGCGGCGGCGGGGGCAATCGTCACCTTGGACACGGTCAGGTCACCCTTCAGGTGGATGACCACCGCACCGCCGCCGGCCTTGCCGTCGAACTGGGCAGCAGCGCGTTCGCTCTCCGCTTTTTTCATGGTGTCTTGGATCGGGCCGAGGCCGCGCATCAGGGAGTCGAGATCCATGGGATGCTCCGTGGGGAATCTGTGGTGCAGTGGCGCGGCAGGGTGGTTGCCGAGGACGGGGACGGAAGCGGGTTTTCCTGCTGCTGGGTGCTCGAAAGGTGGGCTGTGGATCGGCCACGCATGTGCTTTTCCAGGTTCAGTAGGCGGTGGTCACGATTGGTGAAAACGACTCAAGAGATTGCTGAACAATGAGTTGAATCCGAACGGCCAGGTTTTGGCCAGGGTCTTCCACTGCTTTGTCATGAAGCATTCGCTCATTGTTTGCCGGATTTACAAAATCGAACTGCCGCTATTTGCAGAGGTCACTTTTTTCGCCGGAGACCTCGCATGTCCGTCGCCCTGGTCCGTGCTACCGCTTTGCTGGTGGCCTGTTTCGTTCCTGCCCTTGCTGAAGAGGCCGCTGCCGCTGCCGCTGCGGCTGCGCCGGCCGCTGACGTCGCGGCAACCGCCGCGCCGGCATTCAACACCGGCGACACCGCCTGGGTGCTGATGAGCGCGGTGCTGGTGTTGTTCATGACCATCCCAGGGCTGTCGTTGTTCTACGCCGGCCTGGTGCGCACGAAGAACGTGCTGACCGTTTTGACGCAGTGTTTCGCCATCACCTGCCTGGTAACGATCCTGTGGACGCTCTATGGCTACAGCTTGGCGTTCGACACCACCGGCCAGGTCGCCGGCCAGTTCTCCTGGAACTCCATCATCGGCACACTCGACAAGGCGTTGCTGCTGAACGTCACGCCAAGCAGCGCCGCGCCGATGGCGTCGACCATTCCCGAGCCAGTGTTTTTCTTTTTCCAACTGACCTTCGCCATCATCACGCCGGCACTGCTGGTTGGTGCCTTCGCCGAGCGTATGAAGTTCAGCGCGGTGTTGTGGATCAGTGCACTGTGGCTGACCTTCGTCTACATCCCGGTCTGCCACATGGCGTGGGGCGGTCCGGCCTCGCTCGGTGCGTTGTTCGGTCTGCAGGATCTGGCTGGCGGCACGGTGGTGGAGGTCAACTCCGGCATCGCGGGACTAGTGTGCGCGATCCTGGTTGGTCGCCGCATCGGTTGGCCGCGGCAGGCGATGGTGCCGCACAACGCCGCGATGTGCATCACCGGCGCTGCGATGTTGTGGGTCGGTTGGTTCGGTTTCAACGCCGGCAGCGCGGGCGCGGCCAATGAACTGGCGGCGCGTGCGGCTTACACCACGCAGATCGCCGCGGCGACGGCGGGTTTCACCTGGCTGATAATCGAATGGTTGAAGGTTGGCAAACCCGGCGCGGTCGGCATCGCCACCGGTGCGGTTGCTGGCCTAGTCGCCATCACGCCCGCGTGTGGTTACGTCGGTCCGATCGGTGCCTTGGTGATCGGCGCGGCGGCAGGAGCGTGCAGCTTCTACGTGGTGACCCATCTCAAGCGTCGTTTCGGCTTCGATGACAGCCTCGATGTCTTCGGTGTGCACGGCATTGGCGGCATGGTCGGCCTGATCGGCACCGGCATCTTTGCCACCGCCACGCTCGGCGGCGTCGGGTATCCGGAAGGCCAGACCATGGGTGGCCAGGTGCTGGTGCAGTTCGGTGCGATGGTGCTCACCATCATCATCAGCGGCATCGGCACCGCGATAATCCTCAAGGTGGTCGATCTGACGATCGGTCTACGCGCCACGGAGACCGACGAGGTCAACGGCCTCGACTACGCGCTGCATGGGGAGAACGCGTACAACCCGTGAACGGCAAAGGGCGGCGTTGAGGTCGCAGCGCATGGGATAGTTGCCCACCAGCTGAAAAAATGGCGAGCGGACGAGCCGGCAGCGCTGCCGTGGTGTGGTGGTGAAGAGGAGGAGGAGGAGGAGGAAATCCATCACACGGGTGCGCGGCGCCACGTTGTCGCAGCAGGTATTGTTCATCGTTGAGGCAGCGGCGCGCGCGAACGGACGACATGCGAACGGGTGAGTTTGCACGGCACTCACCGCGGATTTCCTGCATCTTGCAGGGAACTGGACGGCGCAGGTGGAATGCTGCATAGTGGCCGTTCGATTCCCTCTTCCGGGAAGCAGAGAGCGACATGGACGGGACGCGTTTCCTCGATGAGGTTCGCTTCGTCATCGCTGCCGCCTGGCAGGAGGTGTCGGGTTATGCCGTGCAGCACGGCTGGTGGCTGCTGCTCGCGTTTCTGCCGTTCATCATTTTCGACCTGCGACGTTTTCTCGGCCCATCACTTGTCCTGCTGGTGATGCGCTGGTTCGGTCTGCCGCGCGATCGCAGCGCCGCCCATGAGCGGTTCCTCGCCACTAAGCCGAGCGTGAGTGTCGTGCTCGCCGGCTACAATGAAGAGGCGGCGATCGTATCGGCGATCCGCTCGTTGTTGGAGACCGGATATCCCGGACTCGAAATCATCGTCGTCGACGACGGCTCCGAGGACCGCACCTATGCCCGTGCCCTGCCGTATGCAGAACGCGGGCTCATCCGCCTGATCAAGAACTCGGCCGCCACCGGTCGCGGCGGCAAGCCGGGAGCGCTGAATCTGGGGACGCGCATGGCGACGGGCGAGTTCGTAGTCTACCTCGACGTCGATACCTCATTCGATCGCGATCTGCTGCAGCACCTGATCGGTCCGTTCGCCGACCCGACGGTCGCGGTGGTCGCCGGGAATCTCAAAGTGCGCAATCAGTGGGCGACCTTCTGGACCCGCATGCAGGCGGTCGAGTACTTGGTGGCGATCGGCCTGCATCGTCGCTGGCTCAACCTGTTCGGCTCCAACTACATCGCCAGCGGTGCCTGCGCCGCCTACCGCAGGTCGGTGGTCGAAAGTTTTTCCGGCTGCGATGTGGCCACCGCCGAGGACCTCGACAACACGCTCAAGGCCCGCCGCGCGGGCTGGAAGGCGGTGTTCGCACCGCGCGCGATCGCCACTACCGATGCGCCGGAGGACCTGCGCACCCTGGTGCGGCAACGGATGCGCTGGGATCGCGATCTGGTGCGGGTGGCCTTCCGCAAACATGGCGACCTGCTCACCGATCGTCGTCCCGGCGCGTGGCTGTCGTTGGAGTTGTGGCAGGTGCTGCTGACGTCGGTGATCGCCAATCTGGTCTTTGTGGTCTATGTGGTGGTGATGGCGATCACCGCCCCGGCGCTGCTGATCGCGGTCTATGTGTTATGCCTGGGCGTCTACGCGCTGATGTCGCTGATCAGCGTCGCCACCGCCCTGGTGTTCAGCGAACGCCGGAACGAGGAGTGGGCGTTGCTGGCCTGGGCCCCGCTGCTGCCGCTCTACAACGAGATCATTTTCCACTGGGTGCGCATCTATGCCAGCGTGCTGGAGATCCTGCGCATCAACCAAGAGGACGCCTACCTCCCGCAGTCGGCGTGGCGCAATGTCCGTTTCTGATCCCTGTCCGGTGTTTCTTTCCCAGAGCCCTGAAGTGAGCCAGTCATGAATGAAACCTGCCGCGTGCTGCTGATCTGCGATGATGATCTCGCTGGCCTCGAAGTGCGTCGGCTGCTCGGCAACGAGGTGCGCATCGACCCCGTGCTCGGACAGGGGATTCCGTTGGCGATCACCCTTGAGATCGAGGAGGTGGTCGCGAGCGGTACCTGGGAGATCGGTGTTCGTGACCGCCAGTACCACTTGTGCATCATCGCGGTCAGTGGGGCCTCCCCGATCGCCGAGCTGGCCAGAAATCCGGCGCTGCACGCGAGCCTGCCGACGGTGCTCTATCTGGTCGAGAGCGGAACGCAGGACCTCGCGGTATCCAACCTGCGCGCGAACTGCGACCGGGTACTGCTGGCACCATTCTCACGCAGCGGCCTGATGCATGAGGTCGAGCGCCTCCTGCTGGTGTCACTGGCCAAACACACGCCGCCTTTGGCCGATGAGCGTATCTTGGCATTGGTGCGGGCGCTGATCGCGCGCGGGGAACGCCGGGTCGAGCCGCAGTTGGTCAGCGATGATCTGCGCGGCTGGCGTTACCCTCAAGTGCTGCGTCATTTTGGGCTCGGGGTTGACGCGGTCGCGGTGATGGAACGCCTGGTCGAGCACGGCATCTGCAATCGTGTCGTCGCGCAGCGTCTGCGCGCGTGTCCGACCTGCACCGGTCACCAGTTGGTCTACGGCGAAACCTGCGCCCGCTGTCACGGGATCGACTTCGTGCGCGAGACCATGATCCACCATTTCGCCTGCGCGCACATCGACACGCAGCAGAACTTCCGCCGTGGCGAAGGCCTGGAGTGTCCGAAGTGCCACAAGAGCCTGCATCAGATCGGCCGTGATTACGAGAAGCCGAGCGATTGCTACCTCTGCCGCAGCTGTTCATTCATCTCGGCGGAAACGCACATCCAGGCACGCTGTCTGGCCTGTCAGGCGGTGGTGGCTCCCGAGCAGACCGTCGAGCGCTTGGCCTACGCCTACGAACTCACGCCCAAGGCTGACGAGGCGGTGGCGGCCAATGATATCGGTGGCCATGGCATGGCCGCGGCCCTGCCCAATTACCTCACCGGTCTCTACGCCAAGAGTTTCTTCCTCCTCTCGCTCCAGCGCGAACTCGATCGCCTGCGGCGTTACGCCACGCCGCTCTCGTTGGTGATGGTGCGCTCGACCCGTCTCGAGGATGTGCGCAACGAGAGCGCGGAAGCCTACGGTGCGTATGTGCAGGCGATGTGGCAGGCGGCGACCACCGGCCTGCGCACCCTGGACATCCCGTGCGTGTGGAGCGAGGGCGTGCTCGCCCTGATGCTGCCGGGTACGCAGCTAGCCGGCGCGGAAGTGGTGTGCCAGCGCATCGCCACCAGCTTCAACGGCAGCACCAACGGAACGCCTCCCGGCACTGATCACGAACTCGTCATCGGCTGCATCGAAGCCGGTCCCGATCATAAAGAGGCCGAACTGTTGGTGCGCGATGCCTTGGGTGCGTTGGCCCCACGTGGCACCACCGCCAGCGACGTGCTGGTGCTGGCCGAGGACGACGTCCCCATCGAACCGTCGCCGCCGAGGCGCTGACCGTGACCGTCCGTTCGTCCTCCCTGCCATTCATCCGGCCGCTGCTGTGTCTGGTGGTGCTGACGCTGGCCCTGATCACCGTCGCCTGCGCACGACGGGACCAGGCCGGCGTGGAACAGCAGATGGAGGTCGATGCGCAGCGCCGCGTCTATCTTGGGCTGGCGCACCCGCTGGTGGATGGCGATCAACGTCTGCTGGCCGCCTTGCCCGGTGCGCGCACGCGTACCATGGCCTTCACCGTCAGCCCGTCCGGCGCCACGCCGCTGGCGGCGCCGGATGCGGCCGCTGCGTGGCGCGAGGAGGTGGTGATCTTTCTCGCACTCGAACGCGCCGAGGGCACGGCGGTGTACCTGCTCGATCCCAGGCGCATGCGCCTGGACCTGGTGCAGGACGGGACCTGCGTGGTCCATCGCGGCGTGCTGGTGAGCAAAGCCCTCGGGATCCGTGACAGCGCGCTCGAGGTGTTCCGCTTCGCTTTCACCATCGCTGGCGCGGCGATCACGCCGACCGCCCATGTGCGTCTGACCAACGATGGCGGCAACGCCCTGCCGGTGGCGGTGCCGGCGCTCGCCAGCGTGGTGTACGCGCACCGGCTCGACGAGCAGCGCACCCGCCTGATGCGTCTGGACGCCGACGGCGGCGCGCCGCGTCCGTTGCTCGCGCAGCAGGAGTTCGACGCGCGTCATGTGCGCGTCGATGGCGATGGGGTGATCTTCGCCGCCAACCCGGACGGCGCCTACCGCTTGTACCGCTGCGATCTGGCGAGTGGCGCGATGGTGCCGTGGGAGATCACCACGCCGGCCGGGGATGAGCGCGCGGCGGTGGTGTTCGCGCTCGGCGCGGACGGGTTCGCCCCGCAGGTCGCGGAAATCCCGGGCGAACTGACCCTGGCGGTGGTGGCGGCGCTGGTGGAGGCGCGCAATCCCGCCGTCATGCGTCGCCGTGCCCTGCTCGCCGCCGCCTTGATCGAGGCCCATCAGCTGCGCCTCGCCAATCTGCCGACCATCAGCCTGGGCGCGTTCTACACGCCGGTGGTGGGGGTGTTCACCGATCCAGTGGGATTCTCCGGCGACTACCTCGCCGAGGGCGTGATGCGCGGACTCATCGGAGTGATGCAGCCGCTGCTCGAATGGGATCGCAACCATGCGTTGAGCGCGGCCGGACGGGTGCGCGCCACCATCGCCCGCGATGCCCTCGCCGAGGCGCTTAACCAGCAGCAAGCCGAGGCCGCCCTCGCCTTCATCGCCTACCAGGCGCTGCACCTGCGGCTGGTCCAGGATCGCGCACTGCTCGCCGTGGCCGAGCGCGCAGCCGCGGCGCAGGCGCATCAGCAGGCGGCCGGACATGCCGGCAGCGAACAGCGTCTGCTGGTGGAACAGGAACTGGTCGCACGGCAGTCCGACGTCGCCAGCGACGAACGCTGGCAGCGGGTGCAGCTCGACCGGCTCAAGGGACTCTGCGGACTGGCCGACTCCTGCCCGAGCGTCCCGCTCGCCGTGCCCACGCCCTGGGAGACGGTGGTAGTCGACGACTATCCCGTCCTGCTGCGTACAGCGCTGCTCAACCATCCACGCCTGCGGGCCGCGCACGCAGCGCTGCGCGAAGCTTTCTTCGCCGGCCAGGCGGGATCACGCTACCGTCCCTCGCTTGCCTTGAGCGCGGGCTACGCCATCTCCGGCAAACCTGGGAGCGAGGCGATCGATGATTTCGTCAGCCTCGGCTTGAGCGGCAACCTGCCGTTGGCGTGGTTCAAGGATCGTGACCTGCAGGGCGACTACCTCGGCCAGATCGCTGCCGCCCTGCGTTCCGGCGAAGAAGCGGCGGCGCTCGAACTGCGTCGCGATCTCGCGGATTCCTGGGCCGCCTACCATCACGCGCGTGGCCAGCTGCTGACGCAGCGCGCCCAGCTGCGCAGCGCGCAGGAGCAATGGCGGATCGCCGGCTTGCGCGCCGAACGCGAACAGGCCGGCGTCGCCAGCCTGACCGTCACCGGCTTGCTCGGCTTCGAGCGCGCCATGCGCTTGGCGCAACGCCTGGAAACCGATGTCTGGCGCGAGGTCGCGGAACGCTACGTCCGCATCGTCCAGTCGCAGGGACTGGCGAATGGGTTGTGGCGCATGGTGCCGTCGGTGGCTCCGGACTCGGCTACGGCCCCCGTTGCTGTTCCAGCTGCCGCGGTTGCGCCGGCCGCGGTTGCGCCGGCCGCGGTTGCGCCGGCCGCGGTTGCACCGGCCACAGTTGCACCGGCCACCGTCCCACCCATCGCTGATCCGCCATCATCCCCGTTAAAAAAGGTGCAGCCATGAAGATGAGCTTTGTTCGCAATGGCCACGTCCAGCCCGTGGTCTCGCCCGTGCAGGAATCGATGCGCCTGGCGCGGCCACAGCCGGTGCCGGTCGGCCGCATCGCGTTGGGAGTGGTGGTGGCGCTGCTGGTGTTCGCCCTCGCCTGGTGGTTCTTCACTCGTACCGGCATCTACAGCTACGGCGTGGTGGCGACCGGCGTGGAGGTCTTCCACGCGCCGGTGCGCTCACGGGTGGTCAGCGTCCATGTCGAACCGGGCGACCGCATCGCGGCCGACACCGTCCTGTGCGTGCTGGTCTCCGACGATGGCCTGACCGAACTCAAGGAGGCGCAGGAGATCCTGGCGCAGCAGCGCGGCATCCTCGAGACCATGCTCGAACAGGAGCACGCCGCCTTCGACGACCCCGCGGTGGAGCAGCGTGACCTGGAAAACGCCCGCGCGCGTCTACGCGAACTCGAACTGCGCGCGCAAGGATTGAGCAAGACGCGCGGCGATCGGGAAGCGCAGAACGCCTTGGAAGGTGATCGTCTCGCGCGCCAATTGGCGTTTCGCGAGGAGGTGGTCGCCGATCGCAGCAAGCGTCTGATCGAGGTGCGGGGCCTGCGCCAGGTCGCGGCCGCCCTGCCGGTCGAAGAGGTCATGGCGTTCGAAGCGGAGCGTCTGGCGCGCTTCGAGCGCGATGACGCCAAGGCGCAGCTTGAAGCCACGATCGCCGTGGCCGCCAACGAGCGCAAACGTTTCCAAATCGAGGAGGAGTCCGGCAGCGCGGCGGTGCAGGCCGGCAAGGCCTATGTCGAGAAGATCTCGGCCTTGTACAAACTGGCACGTGCGGAATTGGAACGCATCCGCAGTCGCGGGATCGAAAACATCCGTTCACGCATCATCAGCCTCGAAGCGCGCGAGGCGCATCTGCGCAAGCTCGCCGGACCAACCGAGGTCCGCGCCCTCGCAGATGGAGTGGTCACCGAGGTCTTCGTCACCGACGGCAGCAATGTGCCGAAGGATTCTGAACTGATGTCGGTCTCCGGCACTGGCAAGTTGTGGATCAATGCTTTCGTCCCGCCAGAGCGTGCCGGTGACTTGCGGCTGGACGCCGAGGTCACGGTCTACCCCACCACCGGCGTCAGCGGTATTCCTGGGAAGGTCACCGCTGGCGGTGGCATCCAGTACAAGGTCCATCCGTCGTTGCGCGACCGCATCACCGATCCCAGCGCGGTGTACGTGCGCATCGATCTGGATCAGCCCAAGCCGGATCTGATCCCCGGCAATGTGGTACGGGTGGTGATCCGCTGACGGTGCGTGGATCCCAATGGCGTAAAGCTAAGCCAAGCTACCAGAAAAAATTCCGCCACGAAGGCACGAAGGAATCACCGCACAAGCGGTCGAAACGACACTTCTTCTTTCATCTTCGTGTCTTCGTGCCTTCGTGCCTTCGTGGTGAAAAATCCGTTTCGTTAACTTTACGCCATTGTGTGGCTCCCCTGACGGGGAGCCGCGTGCTTCAGCCGTTCCTGGCGGAGGCGCGCGGTTGGAAGAAACGCCCGACCACGCGCTTCGCCCAGGATGTCACCTGCACGACGACGCGCATGCTGAACGACCGTCGGCGGCCGGTGCGTCGCTTCTTCCCGGAGATCGGGCGGGTGTGCACGACCGGGACCGCGTCCCGCAGGTCCAGCAGCGCCAGCCGCAGGTCGCCGGGGAGCTGGTAACGTTCCTCCGGCTTGCGCGCCAAGCAGCGTTGGACGATCACCGCCATGCCGGGCGAGACCCAGGGAGCGAACTGCCGCATCGGCGGGGCGTCGTGGCGCAGACCGTTGACGATGATCTCGAGCGGCGAGCGCCCAACGAACGGTCCGCGCCCGGCCAGCAGGTGGAACATGGTGGCGCCGAGCGAGTAGATGTCGCTGCGGATATCGGTCGTACCGCTGCCGCCGGCCTGTTCGGGCGCCATATACCCGGGACTGCCGACACGCATCCCCGGCAGGGTGAGCTGATCATTCGGGGCATGGCTCTTGGCCAGACCAAGGTCGGCGACTTTGGCCCGGCCATGCTCGTCGAGAAAGATGTTCGAGGGTTTGATGTCGCGGTGCACCATGCCATGGGCGTGGATCGCTTCCAGGCCGCTGGCGCAGTCTGCCGCAATTTCCAGGACGTGTTTTTCGTCCAGATGTCCGCCCAGGCGCTCGGCCAGGGCCTGGGTGTCGCCGCCCGCCATGTATTCCAGAACCATGTAAACTTTTCCGCGGGTCTCGCCCAGGCCGTGGCAGGCGATGACGTGCGGATGCACCACCGCCGCCGCCGAGCGTGCCTCGCGTTGGAAGTGGTCGAGGAACACCTGGTCGCCGGAGGCCTTGGGCGACACCACCTTGATCGCCACCACCCGACGCGACACCACATCGGTGGCCTTGAACACCACCGACATGCCACCGCTGCCGAGCTTGCTGGTTAGTTCGTAGCCATCGAATGCATGATTCACCACCTCTTGCTGCAAGTCCCTGCGAAGCGCACGAACCACCTGGGCATCCAGAAAACCGTCCTCCACCAGCATCACCGCCGCCGAGCGACCCCGACGGTGCCCGCTGAGACGCTCGATCTGCTCAGCGCTCAGCAGCCGTCGTTTGCGCGCCAGCTCCAAGAGCGCGGCGTCCTTGTCCATACAGATGTCCATCATCGCCCACTCCAATTCCACTGAGGTCCGGGATGGAGTGGGAGCGCTTATCGTGCCGGAGGAATAGGGCCTTCCGCCGCCCACGTGCGGTACCGCGCCGCCGCCTCCTGGTCGGTCCAGGCGCGACCCGCGAGAACGAGCCGTTCGCAACTTCCGTTCCAAGGGAAGCCACCCCGGTGGTCATTGCCGACGCACAGCGGGTAGTCCGGGTCCCACGTCAGCTCACCGGGCACATCAATGGCGCAGCAACGTTTGCCATCGACGTAGAGCACCTGGAGGGTCCCACGGCGCACGAAGACCACGTGCTGGAGTTCGCCGGTCAGCAAGCCGTTCTCGCTGACGAGGTGTGGTCTGGTGCCGTCCGGGTTGGTCGCGGAGGTGCGCACGCGCAGTTCCAGCCGCGAGCCGGATTGTCCGATCATGAAGTTGGCCGCGCGCTGCGTCAGGCCGATGACGAAGATGCGCGCGGGTCCCTCCTGGGTGAGGTTGGCGGGTTGCATCACCAGCTCGACGGAGAACTCGCCGCTGGCGGCGAGCGTGCGGATCAACGCCGGTGCCGGCGTGCCATCGAGCCAGGCATCATTGGCCAAATGCAGATGCTGACCGGAGCGCGCGTAGGAGACCGCGCCGTTCTCGCGGAAGCGCACGAGCGGGTCACCTAGCCACAGCAGGCGGTAGCCGTCGCCCAACGCCTGATGCGCTGGTCCGGTCGGGTCAGTGGGTATCTGCTCGGTCAGCGTTGCACGCACGGGCTGCGTGGAGTCCGGACGCAGCACCAGCACGGCGACCAGTACGGCGACCAGCGCGGCGACCGCGCCCACGCCCACGCCCATGATCGTCACCCAGGAGCCGGTCGGCCGCGCGGGCGGCGTCGGATGATGCGCGAGCTGCGCGCTGGCGCTGGGACTGGCACGAGTCGGCGATGATGTTGGGGCTGCCGCCGGATCCGTGGCCGGCTCGCCGCGCAGCGCGCGCAGGAAGGCCAGCGGGTTCTGCTGCCGCAGTTCGCGTCGGACCTGCATGGCGGTGGTAATGATCGCCACCAGTTCCGGCGACAGATCGGACCGCAGGGTGGCGAGGTGCGGGATCTCGCCGGTCAGCACCCGCTGCATGACGGAGAAACCGTTGGAGCCGGTGAAGGGCGAACGTCCGACCGCCCAGTAGTACATGGTGACGCCCAACGAATAGAGATCGCCGCGGATGTCGGGCGTGCACTCGGCGGTGATCGCCTCTGGTGGCATGTAGGCCGGAGTGCCGGGCTCGGGCATGATCCCGGCTGCGCCCGCGCCGGTCATGGCCGGTGGCTGGCCGACGCAGGCGAGACCAAAATCCGCGAGCTTCACGTTGCCCTGCTCATCGAGCAGAATGTTCGCCGGCTTGATGTCGCGATGCACCAGCCCAGCGCGATTGATGGCGTCCAGACCTTCGGCGCACTGCCGCGCAAGCGTGCGGATAGTCGTCTCGTCCAGTTGCCCGCCGCTGCTCGCCACCAAGCCGACGGTGTCGCCGCCGCGGATCAGTTCGAGCGCGAGGTACAGGTGCCGGCCATCTTCGCCGAAGCTGTAGCAGGTGATGACATGGGGATGGCGCAACGCGGCCATCGCCATGGCTTCATGCGTGACCCGTTCGAGGTGGTGTTTGAGTTGGTTGTCGTCGAGGTCGATGACCTTGAGCGCCACCGCGCGGTTGGTGACCTGGTGCACCGCCTCGTACACCACGCCCATGCCCCCGCGCCCGATCAGCCGGACCAGCCGGTAGGGGCCGATGACGGCCTGCGCGGCAATGGGACGATCGGGCGGGCCGGTGGCGTTGGCTGGCGGCTGGGAAGCGGTGTCACGCATGCGATTCCAGGGGAACGCGACGGCCCCGTGGGCCGACGGAACAGGATGCAGGGAGCGGATCCTCTCCCGGCATCGAGGCAGAGCGCAAAGGATGCCAAGCGCCCTGTCAGACGAAGGCCAACCGCGATTCAGTAGCGCTGCAGCAGCTCTAACATCTTCCTGTCGAGCTTGTGTCCCTTCCAGTCCTCATAGATCACGTCGCTGCGGTTGCTGTCGAGCGGTCCGAAGCCGCCGCGGAAGTTCCACAGCGCCCAGCCCCAGCCTGCCGTCTGGTAGTTGATCAGGCAGTCTTCCATCCAGCGCAGGGTGATGTCGTGCGGCGTCTGGTCGAACGCGCCCCATTCGCCGACCATCACGCCGACACCTTTCCCTTCGAGCTCCTTCCACGGCAGGATCGCGGTGCGCCACAACCAATCGCGATCGCGGCCACCGGTCGAGGTCAGCATGGGATTGCCGTTGTCGGGGGTGGTCAGTCGCAGCACCCCAGGCGGTTCGTTCCATTCGCCGGTGGTCGGTGCCACCGCTTCACGGGTACCGGCGATGGCGATGCCGATCTCGCGCAGTGACAACCAATCGCCGGTGGTGTTCTCGACCGTCACCGCCTGGGTTCCGACGGGAATGTCGACCACGTAATCGCGATCATAGCGGTTCTGGTGGATCTTGTACTCGGCGACGAAGATCGCCTCGGCCCATTCACCGTCACCCGGTCCGCAGATGAAGGCGTGTTCCCACAGCGGTTTGCCATCCGCTTTCACGATCAGGTTGCCGCGGTCCGACACCGTGCCGACACGCAGGCGGAGTTTCGCCGCCGTGGTAAACGGGCCATCAACGCGCAGCGGCATGTTCATCGCTGGTTTTCCTGGGCCGCCCATGACGCCGGCCACGCGCGGCATCGGCCACGCTGGCGGAGCCATCTTTTCCCAGCCCTCGACCCAGTCGGCGCGGAAGTGGGTGACCTCGAACGGTGCGTAACCACGCGTGGCCTGCGCCACGTTGGCAGCGACGAGTTCAAAACATGGTTTTTTGCCCCAGTCGAGTCCGTCGGAGATGATCAGGCGCGCAGGGTCCTCGGCGCGGATGGCGGCGATCAGCAGCTTCGCCGCCGCGGCATAAACCCCGCTCTCGACGTTCGCCGGTTCGTTGAGCAGGTCGATGCTCAGGCGTTCATTGGGAATCCCGCGGTAACGTTTCGCCACGAAGGCCCAGTGCTTGGCGCACACCCGTTGCGCGTCGGCATCGGTCCACAGCACCTTGGGTTCCGGCGGCTGCGCGACGGTGTAGCCCGGTCCACGGTGGAAGTTCAGCGACACGTGCAGGCCGTACTGTTCGCCCCACTTCACCGCTTGATCGAGTTCGGCGAACTTTTCCTCGTTGATCTGCTCCCAATCGCCATCGGTGATCCAGATGCGGTAATCCATCGGGATGCGTACGAAGTTGAAGCCGAGCTCCTTGATGAGTTTGAAGTCCTCCTCGCGGAAGGCTTGCGCGTTGCCGACGTTGAACCACTCCAGCAGGTTGAAGCCGCGCCAACGGGGGAGTTTCTGCGCCGATGCTGGGAGCCAGGTATTTTCTGCTGCTGACAGCGGGATTAGCAGCGTGAACAGAGCGAGCAGGGTGGCGTTGCGCATGCGGCGATCTTGAGTGGGAGTCCGCCGATCAACGCGCGACAATGAACGCTGTGACGACCGGTGGCTCACCCTGGGGGCGTGGGCGGCCCGCCCGCGCAAAACGTCGAGCGCGGGCGGGCCGCCCACGCCCCCAGGGAAAGACGTCGCGTGGACGTTGGCCCCTGGTGGTATCAGCCCGCCGCGGCGGCCTGCACCGGCAGCTTCTTCTCGGCGATCTCTTCGAGCATGCGTGCGATGACATCATCGACCGGGAACGTCCCGACTTTGTCGCCGTTCTGCGCCTGCAGGGCGATGGTCTCGTCGGTGACTTCCTGGCCGCCGATGACGCCGAAATACGTCACGCGATCGTTGCGCGCGAGGCGGATCTTGGCGCCGAGTTTGTCCGGTGTGCGATCGAGCGTGGCGCGGATGCCGGCGTCGCAGAGCTGCTTCACCACGTTCTCGGCGTAGGGAATCTGCTCATCGGTGATCGGCAGCAGGCGGATCTGCTCGGGTGCCAGCCACAGCGGGAACTTGCCGGCGAAGTGTTCGATCAGGATGCCGACGAAACGTTCGAGTGAGCCGAGGATGGCGCGGTGCAGCATCACCGGGTGGTGCTTCTGGCCGTCTTCACCGACGAAGGTGGCGTTGAGGCGTTCCGGTGATGGCAGCTGGTAATCGACCTGGATGGTGCCGCACTGCCAGTGACGGCCGAGGGCGTCGACCAGCGTGAACTCCAACTTGGGGCCGTAGAACGCGCCTTCACCGGGAGCCACCGCGTAGGCCAAGCCAGCCTGTTTGCAGGCGTCGGCGAGCGCTGCTTCAGCGCGATCCCACGTGGCGTCGTCACCGACGCGCAGCGCTGGGCGCGTGCTGAACTTGACGATCACGCGGTCATCGCCGAAGCCGAAGTCGGCGTAGACCTCTTTCAGCAAGGCGCAGAACGACGCGACCTCCCCAGGGATCTGGGCCTCGGTGCAGAAGATGTGCGCATCGTCCTGGACGAAGCCGCGCACACGCATGATGCCGTGCAGCGCGCCGCTGACTTCGTTGCGCGTGCAGGCGCCGAATTCGGCCATGCGCAGCGGCAGGTCGCGGTAGCTCTTGAGGCCCTGCTTGAAAATCTCGATGTGGCCTGGGCAGTTCATCGGCTTGAGTGCGAAGTGGCGCTTCTCGCTCTCGGTGACGAACATGTTGTCGCGGTACTTGGCCCAGTGGCCGGAACGTTCCCACAGCGACTGCGGCATGATCGCCGGCGTTTTCACCTCGACATAGCCGTGACCGCGGATCTTGGCGCGGACGTAATCTTCCAGCGCGCGGTAGATCGACCAGCCCTTGGGATGCCAGAACACCTGGCCGGGATTTTCCTCATCGACGTGGAAGAGGTCCATCTCCTTGCCGAGCTTGCGGTGGTCGCGTTTCTTGGCTTCCTCGATGCGCGTGAGGTGGGCCTTGAGGCCCTTGTCGTCGGCGAAACACGTGCCGTAGACACGCGTGAGCTGATCGCTCGCCTGATCGCCGTGCCAGTAGGCACCGGCGACGCTCATGATTTTGAACGCGCCAAGCACACCCGTGTTCGGCACGTGTGGACCGGCGCACAGATCTTCCCACGGCTCTTTTCCGCCGAAGGCGGGATCGCCAGGAGCACCCGTCGAGTAGAATGAGATCGACTTCGAACCCTTGGCGATGGCGCGCTCGGCGTTGTCCTGCTTGTATTTGTCGTTCGCAGTGCGGGCGAGGCCGACGTCGCAGGCGTAGTCCGTGCGCGTGAACGGACGGTTGGCTTGGACGATCTCCTTCATCTTCGCTTCGACGCGGCCGAAGTCGGCGTCCGTCAGCGTCACGGCTTCATCCGCGGCGTTGCGGATCTGCATGTCGTAGAAGAAACCGTCTTCGATCGACGGACCATAGGCCAGGCGCGTCTTCGGGTAGAACGAGCAGATCGCCTCGGCCAGCACGTGAGCGGCGGAGTGGCGCAGCACGTGCAGCGCGTCGGGGTTCTCGTTGGTCGCCGTGATGATGCTGATCTTGGCATCGCGTTCGATGATGCGGTCGAGATCGCGGATCTCGGCTCCGTCAAGTTTCACCGCGATGGCCTTCTTGGCCAAACCGGGGCCGATGGCCAGAGCGACATCGCGACCGGAAACGGGTTTATCGAACGACAGAACTTTTCCGTCGGGCAGCGTAAACTGGGACATGGGGACCTCGTGAATGTGTTGGTGTGAGCGGAAACGACAACGCGGCCTGCCAAGGGGCAGGTTCAGCCAGTAGTTCGCGTAGTCGTCATCGGGTGCATGGGTTCCGCTCGGGCGGGGACCGTAGCGGAGGCCTGGGAAGCGTCAACGCGCCCAGGGGGAAACCCGGTAAGGCCGTGAGTGCTTCCGCATACCTATACCTGGGAGGCCACCCATGCCGCGTCTGTTCCTGCTGCTGCTGACCATCGCCACCGCCACTGCAGGCGAAGCGAAGCGCCCGAACATCGTGGTGTTCTTCAGCGACGACCACACCACCCAATCGATCAGCGCCTATGGCGATGCGCGCAAGTTGCTGAAGACCCCTGGCATCGACCGCATCGCCAAGGAAGGCATGCGCTTCGACCGCTGCCTGGTGACCAACTCCATCTGTGGGCCAAGCCGCGCGACGGTGCTGACTGGCACCTATGCGCACATCAACGGCTTCTGGAACAACACCAACTCGCGTTTCGACGCCAGTCAGGCGACCTTCCCCAAGCTGCTCCAAGGCGCGGGCTATCAGACGGCGATCATCGGCAAATGGCACCTGGGCAGTGATCCCACCGGCTTCGATCACTGGCAGATCCTGCCTGGGCAGGGCATCTACTACAATCCGCCGATGATCAGGAACGGCGAGAAGATCAAAATCGACGGTTATGTCAGCGAGATCATCACTGATGAGACAGTGAAGTGGCTCGGCACGCGTGATCGCAGCAAACCGTTTTTGCTGATGTGCCAACACAAGGCGCCGCACCGTGAATGGGAACCGGCGCTCAGGCACCTGAACTTCGACAACGATCGCATTTACGAGGAACCAGCGAATCTTTTTGACGACTACGCCAACCGTGGCCCAGGGGTGAAGGACCAGGACATGTCGTTGGAGGTGACGATGACCGAACGCGACCTCAAGCTGGTGCCGCCCAAGTCGCTCACCAGCGAGCAGCGCAAGGAATGGGACGCATACTATGAACCGCGCAACGCGGCATTCCGCGCGGCGAACCTCAGCGGTAAGGCGCTGACCAAGTGGAAATACCAGCGTTACCTCCACGACTACCTAGCGTGCGTGAAAAGCGTCGACGAGAGCGTAGCCACGGTATTGGAACAACTCGACCGTGAAGGTCTCGCGGATGACACCATTGTCATCTATGCCTCGGATCAGGGTTTTTTCCTCGGCGAACACGGCTGGTTCGACAAACGCTGGATCTTCGAAGAATCGCTGCGCACGCCGTTCGTCGTGCGTTGGCCGGGCGTGGCGAAGGCCGGATCGACGAACGACCGCATTGTCTCGTTGCTCGACGTGGCGCAGACGCTGCTCGATGTCGCGGGCGTTGCCGCGCCGGAACGTATGCAAGGCCGTTCGCTGGTGCCGTTGCTCAAAGGCCAGACGCCAGCCGACTGGCGCACCGCGTTCTTCTACCAATACGTCGAGTATCCCTCGCCTCATCGTGTGCGTCCCCACGAAGGCGTGATCACCGATCGTTACAAACTGGTGCGTTACTTCGGTGTCGGCGCCGACCACTACGACCTCTTTGACCGCACCAGCGATCCCGCGGAAATGCGCAGCGTCTACGGCGATCCGGCCTATGCGGCGGCGCAGCAGGAGTTGGGTGCGGACCTCGCGCGGTTGAAGCAGGAACTGAAGGTGCCGGCGGAGCTGCCGCCGACGGTGTTCGGCAACCAGCCGCTGAAGTGACACCGGCGACCCCCTGGGAGAGGCGAGCCCTAGCTCGCCTTGCCTTTGCGCATCGCCGATAAACGCAAGGCGAGCTAGGGCTCGCCTCTCCCAGGGGCGTTGGACTGGAGCGTGCGTGTGTCGCGCAGGTTGTGGTGGGTACCGCTTCGTCAGTTGCTGATACAGGAAGGGTTCCGCACAACCCACATCCATGCGTATTGCTCTGCTGGCGTGTGCCCTGATCATCATCGGTTGTTCGTCGCCGCAGCCACCAGTGCGTGGTCGTGTCATCACCACGCTGCCCGATCCGGTGAATCCGTTGTGGTCGGAGTCCGAACAGGCCAAGCCCATCGCGGTGCGCCGCCTGCGCTCGACCAAGGAAACCAGCGTCAGCCTCATCCGTTTGGCGGGCGCTGAGCAACCGCACATCCATAAGGACCATGATCTGGTGGTGGTGCTGCTGTCGGGCAGTGCGCGTCTGCACCTGGGCATGAACACGGTCGAGGTCCATCCCGGCGACGTGATGGAGATCCCGCGTGGCGTGGTGCATTGGGCCGAGAACACCGGACCGGGCGCGAGCGAAGTCTACGCCATCTTCTCGCCGCCGTACGATGGCCTCGACAACCTGCCCGTTCCGCCCATTCCGCTCCCGTCACCCTGAGGTCACCATGTCCCATCGCCTCGCCGCCGTCCTGGCGCTGATCCCGCTGTTCATCACCGGCTGCGGTGGCGGTGGTCGCGTGCAGATCCTCACCCCTGGGTTCGACAACCGCACGGTGGAGTGGAGTGAAAAGGAACAGCAGCAGATCCAGTCGATGAAGACCCTGCACACTTGGTCGGGCACCAGCGTGCATGGTTTCCGCTTGGCCGGACGCAGCGATTCACGCGTGCACGATCGTCACGATCTGACCGTGGTGGTGCTTGGTGGTCGTGCCGATGTGCGTTTGGCCGGCAAATGGCGCAGCGTGAATCCCGGCGATATCATCGAGATCCCGCGTGGCTCGCCGTATCAGCTCGACCGCCTGGGTTCCGACGCGGCAGAATTCTATTTCATCTACTACCCGCCGTACGACGGGAAGGATCTGCGCAACGTCGACGGCAAATAGCCTGCCGAGGGCACGCAGAAACGAATCAAACAGGAGGCGCAGAGACGCGGAGGTGGGAAGAGGCGAGGTGCAACGAAGCCGATAGATCAGCATTGGCTTTTCGACTCCTCCTCCGATCTCTGCGTCTCTGCGTCTCCTGTTTGATTTCTTCTTCGGGAGTCTTTGGCTTAATCTAATGCGCCCGACCACGCTTTGCGCACGTTCATGCCCAGCATCTTCATGTCCTGACGCAGCCCTTCGATACGCACCTTGGTCAGGCCAAGCGGCGGCAGGAACTTCGGTTCGTTGAGCAGGCCGTCGACGAATTCCGACGCCGGGGTCAGGTAGTCGCGGCTCTTGGCCAGACGTTCCTTGCCGTCCTTGATGAACTGGTACTGGCCGTTGGCGGCCATCCAGTCGATGATTTCCTTGATGCGTTCGAAACGTGGGCGATCGCCGTCGAGGAACTTCTGCCACTTGGCCTTGTCGCGGCCACATTGCTTGGCGACATCGTCGCGCAGGTAGGTCTTGGTCACGATGATCACCAAGGCGTCCATGCACACGTCTTCCTCACCGTGCGCGGCGAGTTTGTCGACCGAGTCGCGCAGCGACAGGTAGGTCTTGTCGCGGATGTGTCCGAGCGCCTGGGCGGCGACCGGACGCAGCGCGGGGTCTTCAAGTCCGGTGGTCAGTTTGACGATCGACTCCTCGCCCATTTTGCGCAGTTGGCGGGCGATCTCGTCTTCAGCGCTCGGCTTGCCGTCCTTCGCCGGCTCAGGTTCGGGCAGGCTGCTGATCAGGGATTTGCCCAGGATCTCGGCCATGACGGCTTTATCGATGCCTTCCAACTGGCGGGCGTCGACGTCCTTCGCCAGTTCGGTGATCGCGTCGCGGGCGCCGAACAGGCGCAGACCACGCACGGCCTTGATCGCTGCGGCGAGTTCGACCGGCGGTGTGGTCGGCGTCAGCTTGGTGGCGATGGCCTTGCCGAGGTCCTCGCGTTTTTTCAGGTCGCCGGTGGTGTCCGACATGCGCATCCCAGGGCCACCCAGGGTTGCGATGGCGATGGCGCGCACCTGGTCCTTGGGATGATCAAGCAGCTCCATCACCCGTGGCAGGTGGTCGGGCGTCG
This sequence comes from Planctomycetota bacterium, assembly GCA_013816485.1. Classification (GTDB taxonomy): domain Bacteria; phylum Planctomycetota; class UBA11346; order UBA11346; family UBA11346; genus BOG-1363. The sequence continues at coordinate 44,932 of JACDEI010000012.1, read as the reverse complement.
CGAGCGCGATGATGCGGGAGGCGAGCGCCGGGCGAGTCAGCGCGAGGTCGCTCGCTGGACCGGTGAGCAGACCGATGAGGAAGCCGAGGTTGCTGGTCTCAGCCAGTTCAGCGAGGCCATCGATCGCCGCGGCGACGCGCACCGGATCGGCATCCTTGCCCATCGCCACCTGGTGCAGCACGTCGGAGGTGTCCTTGGCCTTGGCCTTCACCAGCAGGGCCATCGACGCCAGCGCCAGGTCACGCGGGCTGGCGGGATCGCGCGCCCAGTCCTTCAGGTGATCTGGCAGCAGGTCCTTGGCGTTATTCTCGCTGTTGTAGACCTCGGCGGCGGCCTGCACCGCCAGCGTGCGCTGTTCGACGCTGGTGGTTGGACGACCGCTGGCTTCGCCAGTCAGCGGACGATCGGCAATCTGTACCAGCGAGGTGAACAGCGCGAGCTTCTTGGCCATGTAGACCTGCGCCTCGACCGGTCCGCGATCACCATAGATCGCGGCGGTGACGTGGCTCTGCTGGTCGGAGGCGAGTTCGAGGAAGACATCGGCGGCGGTGAGCGCCGCGGGATTGGCGGCGTCGCTCTTGAAGTCGTCGAGTTTGGACAACGCCATGCCGCGGCGGATCGGGCCGAGGGCGAACACCCCGATCAGCACCACCACCGCCAGCGCGGCGACGACATAGAAGCCGATGCCCATGCCGCCACGTTTGACCGGCACACGGTTGGACGGCGGACGGGCGAAACGCGCGCTCGGGCTCTGGGTCGGCTTCGGCGTGTCGTCATCACCGTCGGTGGTCGGTGCCGGACGTGCCGCTTTCGCGGACTTGGCGGCGGGCGCCGCAGCGTGGCGGGCTGAGCCAGTGGACGAACGGCGGGCAGCGGGACGGGAGGGCGTAGCCATGGGACGGCAGCCTAGGTCGCGCCCAATCACCACCCTGCGGCAAGTCCGGCAGGGCATGTGGCTGTGTGCTCCATGGCGTGCGGTGTGGCACTCCCTGGGAGCACAGCCTGCAGTCACGACATAAACGACCTAACTGCGGCTCTGCGTGGGGCTGCCGGATGGCCAGCGGGCTGAAGCAGAGCCGCGTTGGTGTTCCACAACCTTCCGCAGGGATTTTTCCACGGGTGAAAGGCGCACCGGGCCCTGGCGTCTGGAGAGATGTCGAACGACGTGCTGCCCGGAACCACGCGCGTCGTCGCCACCTTCATCAACCAACCCACTGCCAAACACCACGAGGCCACCATGTCCACCAGCACTCCCTTCCAGGTCCGTCGTCGTCGTGCCATCCTGCTGCCGCTGATGGCCGCCATCGCATTCGCCGGTTCGGCAACGATGATGCCGCTGGCGGCCGCCGAGATCGCTGTGGTGACTTCCACCACCAGCTTCGCGCCAGTGGTCAAACAAGTCGCGCCGAGTGTGGTCACCGTGTCGACCAGCCGTGCGGTCAAACGGATGCAGACCAATCTGCCGGAAGGCCAGCGCATCCCGGACGAGATGCGACGCTTCTTCGATCAGGACCAACGCTTCAACGGCCGCATGCCCGAACGTCAGGGCATCGGTTCCGGCGTGATCGTGTCTAAGGACGGTTACATCCTGACCAACAACCACGTCATCGCTGGCGCGCAGACCATCACCGTCACGCTGCCGGATCGGCGTGAGCCGCTCGTCGCCAAACTGATCGGTGCTGATCCCAAGAGCGACCTCGCGGTGCTCAAGATCGACGACGCGGGCACGCTGCCGGCGATCACGTTGGGCGACAGCGACCAGATCGAGGTCGGCGATGTGGTGCTGGCGATCGGCAATCCCTTTGGCGTCGGCCAGACCGTCACCAGCGGCATCATCAGCGCGCGTGGACGTGGCGTCGGCCTCGCTGATTACGAGGACTACATCCAGACCGATGCGTCGATCAATCCCGGCAATTCCGGCGGCGCGCTGGTGGATACGCACGGCAAGCTGATCGGCATCAACACCGCGATCCTCTCCCCGAGTGGTGGCAACCTGGGCATCGGCTTCGCCGTGCCGGTGAACATGGCGCGCGGCATCATGGACAGCCTGATCGCCAACGGGAAGGTCACGCGCGGTTACCTCGGCGTGATGATCCAGCCGCTCACGCCGGAACTGGCCAAGGCCTTTGGCGTGAAGAACGACCGTGGTGTGCTGGTTGGCGACGTGGTCGCTGACAGCCCGGCAGCGAAGGCCGGCATCAAAGCCGGTGATGTGGTGGTGGCCTTCAACGGCCGCGAGGTCGAGGATCCGCGCCAGTTGCGCTTGAAGAGCGCGCAGACCGTCCCGGGTACCAAGGCCACACTCACCGTGCTGCGGGACGGCAAGTCGCTCAACCTCGACCTCACCATCGGTGAGCTGAAAGGTGATCCGCGCGATGACGCCTCGCCGGAAGCGGCACAGGTGCCGGCCAAGATGAAGCTCGGCGTGCGCTTGGGCGAGATCGACAACCAGGCACGTGAGCACTTCGAGATCCCGACGTCGATGAACGGTGTGCTGGTGGCAGAAGTCATCCCGGGCTCACGCGCGGCTGACGCCGGCCTGCAACCCGGCAACGTCATCGTCGAGGTCGATCGTGCGGTGGTGAACAAACCCGCCGATGCCGTGGCCGCCATCGGCAAGAGCGAGGGCGACCTAGTGCTGCGCCTGTGGACCAAGGACGGCACGCGCTTCGTGGTGGTGAAGGAACGCAAAGGCGACTGAGAGGTCGGCGCTTTGCGCCGACGGTGCGAAGTTGCGAGGTGCGAGGTGCGAGGTTCACCTGGACCGGGGCGGGCAATGGCTCGCCCCGGTTTTTTGTGCCAAGGCTTCCCCCCCTGGGACCGCGGGCCACTGGCCCGCAGGTGGCCGCCATGCGGTCCAGTCGCCAATGCTAGAAAGCTAACCCTGAAGTCGCCGCCCCGCCGGGGCGGCATGGAAATAGCCCGGCACTTTAGTGCCGGGAACAGAAGTGAAAATTTGCCAAGTCCCGGAGGGACGGCTGAAATCACCAGCACTTCAGCCTTCCCTCCGGGACTATCCTGTCGACCCAAATGGTTCCCGGCACTGAAGTGCCGGGCTATTACCACAACGTCCCTGCGGGACGCGCTTAGCTTTCGAGCATTGGCCAGGCGCCCGCAGTCCCAGGACAACGCACCTGCTGCGAGTGGAGTGGACAAGTCCGATGTGCTTCTCCTCCGACGCCAATCGTTCGTGTAGCTTGTACGGGACGATCCCGACCTGTGAAAAAGCAGCTAAGGTCGCGCGACGATCTCCCAAGTCTGGGCCACACGTTCGGCCCGTGAGCCAGCGTCGGCACGCGGGGTTCCGCCGCTCTTGCGGCACCGACGTGCCCGTTACGGTCTCGCGACCATCGGTTGACCACTCCCAGGAGGCTTCTGCCATGTCCCGCCTTTCCATGCTCGCCACCGGCATCGCCGGTCTCGCCCTCACCCTTACCATGGTCGCCTGCGGGGGTGACAGCGGCGGTAACAAGGAGACTGCCACGGCAGCGCCCGCGGTCGCCGTCGGCGAGGCCAAGGTCCACCAAGTGCCCGCTGGCACCACGCTCAAGTTCGCCTTCATCACCAACAACAGCAGCGAGTTCTGGAAGATCGCGCAAAAGGGTGTGGAGAAGGCCAACGCCGAACTTGGTATCACCATGGACATCAAGATGCCGGAAACCGGCAAACCGGAGCAGCAGAAGAAGATCATCGAGGATCTGATCAGCCAGGGTTACCACGGCATCGCCATCAGCCTGATCTCGCCCGCCGACCAGACGCGCGACATCGACAAGGCCACCACCAAGCTCAACGTCATCACCCACGACAGCGACGGCCCACAATCGAAGCGCCTCGCCTACATCGGCACCAACAACTACGAAGCCGGCAAGGTCCTGGGTAATGAACTGAAGAAACTGCTGCCGAACGGTGGCAAGGTCGCTGCGTTCGTCGGCACCCTGGCGGCGGACAACGCTAGTCAGCGTCTGAAGGGTGTGAAGGACGCGCTCGTCGGCAGCAAGGTCGAGGTGGTGGTGACCAAGGAAGACAACAAGGACATGACCAAGGCGCGCACCAACGTTGAGGACGTGATCAACTCCTCGCCGGACATCACTGCCTTCATCGGTCTGTGGTCGTACAACACCCCGTCGATCGTCGCCGCGGTGAAAGCCAGCGGCAAAGCGGACAAACTCACCATCGCCGGCTTCGATGAAGAAGACGGCACGCTCCAGGGCATCGAAGATGGCATGGTCAAGGCCACCGTGGTGCAGAAGCCTTTCGAGTTCGGTTACCGCTCGGCCAAGCTGCTGTACGAACTCTCGACCAAGGGCGCATCGGCACTGCCGGCCAGCCCGATCATCGACACCGGCGTCGAAGTGGTGACCAAGGACAACGTCGCGGCGTTCAAGGCGAAGTTGGCGGAACTGAAGAAATAAGCCGAACGACCTGTTCGATGTCCGATGTCCGATGTCCGATGTCGAGATGACATCGGACATCGGACGAGTGAGTGCAGCGAACGATCGGACATCGGACCCACAACGACCATGACCAATCCCCCGCTGCTTTTGGAAATGACCAGCATCACCAAACGTTTCCCAGGCGTGGTGGCGTTGTCTGAGGTCTCGCTGACGCTGCGTAAAGGTGAGGTGCTCTCGCTCGTTGGCGAAAACGGTGCCGGCAAGTCGACGCTGATGAAGGTGCTTGGTGGCGTGTACCAGCCGGATGAGGGCGAGATCCGCATCGATGGCAAAGCGGTGGTGCTCGACGGTGTCATGGCGGCCAAACGCCACGGTATTTCGCTGATCCACCAGGAATTGATGCTGGCACCGAATCTGGATGTGGCAGGCAACATTTTCCTGGGCGCTGAACATTTGCGTGCCGGCGGGATTCTCGATCGCGCGTCGATGAACCGCAAAGCGGCGGAGATGATGAAACGCGTCGGCCTTGATCTGCCGCCGACCACGCCGTTGCGCAACCTGACCACCGGGCAGATGCAGATGGTGGAGATCGCCAAGTCGCTCGCGATGGATGCGCGCATCATCATCATGGATGAGCCGACCTCATCGCTGACACCGGTCGAGGCGGAGAAGCTCTTCGCCATCATCGCTGACCTCAAGGCTGATGGCATCAGCATCGTCTACATCTCGCACCGGTTCGAAGAGATCCTGCGCATCACCGATCGCATTACGGTCATGCGCGATGGACGCTATGTCGGCGACCTGATCACCAAGGACACCGACCACGACAAGCTGGTGTCGATGATGATCGGCCGTGATTTCACCACGCGTTTCCCGGCGCGCGTCGGCAAACCCAGCGAGGTGGCGCTGGAGGTCCAAGACCTGCTCGTCCCAGGCGCGACGGAGGGGGTCTCCTTCAGCGCACGCACAGGCGAGATCCTCGGCTTCGCCGGCCTGGTCGGCTCCGGCCGCACCGAGCTGATGCGCTGCTTGTTTGGCGTCGATCAACCGCTTGGCGGCACGATCCGCTTCGAGGGTCAGTCCTTCACGCCACGCCGACCGAGTGATGCGATCAATCGCGGTGTCTACTTGGTGCCCGAGGATCGCAAACAACACGGCGTCGTATTGCCGATGTCGATCGCGCAGAACGTCACCCTGCCGGACATCCACACCTACAAACCGGTGTGGTGGCTCCAACGCGAACGTGAGCAGGTGGTGGCTAACGAGCAGCTCGTGGCCCAGGCAATCAAAGCTCCGTCGGTGGCGCAGAAGGTCGTCAACCTCTCGGGCGGCAACCAGCAGAAGGTCGTGCTCGGCAAGTGGCTCGCGATGCGGCCCAAGCTGCTGATCCTCGATGAACCGACGCGCGGCATCGACATCGGCGCCAAGGCCGAAATCTACAAGAAGATCAGTGCCCTTGCCGATCAGGGCCTGACCATCCTGATGGTCAGCTCCGAAATGGAGGAGGTCATCGGCATGAGCGACCGCGTGGCGGTGTTCAGCCAACGACGGCTGAGCGGCATCCTGGAGAAGGATCAGCTCAGCGAACACAATATCATGGAACTGATGACGGGCTTGGTGAGCCATGGGTAGAAATAGAGCTACGAGCTGCGAGCTACGAGCTGCGGGTTCGTTCATCCTGGTCATCGGATCGCTGTCTTTTTCTAACTCGCAGCTCGTAGCTCGCAGCTCGCAGCGCCCAAGGATTCCGTATGCGTAAAGAACTCGGCATGTTCTGTGCCTTGGTGGCGATGTGCCTGATAATCGGCATTTCCAACGCGGACTTCATAAATGCGGCCAACCTGACCAATACGACGCGCCAGGTGGCGATGCTCGGCATCTTCGCCATCGGCGTTGGATTTGTCATCATCTCCGGTGGCATCGACCTTTCGATCGGGTCGATGATCGGCCTCACCGGCGTGGTCATCGCCAGCATCAGCGCGCCGGTTGCCGACGGCGTGACCTCCGGTGCTGGGTATCCGATCTGGGTCGGCATCTGCGTGGCGATGGGCGTGGCGTTGTCGATCGGTCTAGCGCAGGGCCTGCTGATTACGCGACTAAATCTCCAGCCGTTCATCGTCACGCTCGGGGGCATGCTGTTGATCAAAGGCATCTCCCAGACCATCACTGCCGGCGGCAACATCAGCTTCGGCAATCATCCGTTCCGCGCGCTGGGTGACGAAGGACTGAACCTCGGCTTCATGGAGATACCGTGGCCGGTGCTGATCTTCCTCGGCGTCGCCGCAGTGGCGACCTACGTGCTGCATTTCTCGGTCTTCGGCCGTCACCTCTACGCTATCGGCGGCAACCGCGATGCCGCGCTCTACTCGGGCGTGCCGGTCAAACGCATCGAGTGCACGACCTACGTGATCTCCGCCGGCCTCGCGGGCGTGGCTGGCATCACCTACGCCGCCTATATCGGTCAGATGTCGCACTCGGTCGGTGAGGCCTATGAACTGTATGCCATCACCGCGGCGGTGCTCGGCGGCTGTTCGTTGCGTGGCGGCGAAGGAACCATCCTCGGCATCTTCATCGGCGCGGCGATTATCCGCGTGATGGAGAACGGCATCAACATGTTCAAACTCGTCACCACCAACGCCGCCGGCCAGGAGGTCATCTGGCGCCTGAACGAGAACTGGAAGAACGTCATCATCGGCACGGTAATCCTCGCCGCGGTGGTGCTCGATCAGGTCAGCCACGTGTTGAAGAATCGTAAGCGTACGGCGACGGCGCAGGCGAAGGTGGTGGCGGCGATACCGCCGGTGCCGCCAGCGACGGGGTGAAGGGGTATCATCCGACCACTGCAGACGACCATCGCCAATCCTGCGGCGATTGGCAAAGTCCAGCGCTGATGGGGTTGTGATGGATGTAGTCCCGCGCCCGGCAGAAGTGTTCCTCGTTCCTGATCAAGCGATCCCAATAATCACGCTGCCACCCCCTGGGAGAGGCGAGCCCCAGCTCGCCTTGCCTTTTCGTGATCACCTTCCCCGTCCACGATTTCCATGACTGCACGATCTTCGCCAGCGGCCATCCTGGCAGCACCGTGATCATCACATGGACATGATTGGGCATCACCACCCAGGCGAGCAGTCGGTAGCGTTCCGGAACAAAGTGCTGCCAAGTTAGGATGATCTCATCCGCGATCTCGGGCATTCGTAGGCAGCAACTGCCAAGGCCGCCATCCAACGCTGATTCGATACGTTTGCGATAACGCTGCTGGCCATCTGTATCGCGTTCGTTTGGACGTCGGAGGGCCACCTCTGCCGGCAAGGAATCCGCCAGCCGATAGGTGATCATCTGCGTTGCCAGCTTGGCGTCGAAATGTGGGAGATTCCGCGGGTGGTGCCAGCCACGGTGGCGTGACAAAGACAAGGCGAGCTGGGGCTCGCCTCTCCCAGGGGGCGTCGTCATGCGGCGAGCGTGCTTGCCAGGGCCGGTGTCAGCAACCGTTTTCACAGCGCTGTACATGGCACCTCCTGGGAGAGGCGAGCCCCAGCTCGCCTTGCGTTACGCAGGTGACATCACGCCTTCCAGAACTCCTCAACCAAGTACGTCCCGACGCCCGCGTGTGCGATCGGTTCCTTGAGGTCTTCGATCATGCCGGGATTGCCGCAGGCCATGAAGCCGACATCGGCAGCACCATTGGCGAAGACGTGGGCTTTCAGTGCCGCCGCATCGACGCCCTCGGGCAGCGACACCGTGCGGTCTTCGGGCACCGGCCAGCCGAAGGCATGGCGGACGACTTCATTCACGCGGCCCTTGGCGATCGCCGGGGTCCAGCCGCGTGCGGCGTCGGGGCGCGAAGAGGTGCAGATGAAGGTGAAGTCGAAGCCGTCCTTCTTCGCCGCGGCCATCTGCTCCAGCTCGCTACGGTAGCCGAACTCATCGCTGTAGCTCGCGCCGTAGAACAACACCACGCGGTAGGGCGACGGCACGCCGGCGAGGTGCGACTTCCACAACGTGCGGATCTGCGCCACGAACGGCGCGAGGCCGGTGCCGGTGGCGACCATCACGATGGTCTTCCTGCCCGCCTGCTTGAGGGTGAACTTGCCCTTGGGCGTCAGGTAGTGGAACTTCGCGCCGACCTCCAGGCTGAAGATCGTCGGCGTCAGTTGGCCGTTCTCGACCAGGGCGATGTAGAACTCGATGATGCCCTCATCGAGCGGGCTGCCGGCGATCGAATAGGCGCGCGGCACGAAGCCATGAGTGGCGGTGTCGAGACCGAGGGTGGTGTATTGCCCGGCCTGGAACCACCAGCGCACACCATTGTCCGGCTTCAGTTTGAACACGCCCAGGCGACCGCCGCCGAGGACGGTCTTCTCCACCAGGGTGGCGGTCTGCATTTTTTTCTTCAGCACTTCGGACATGGCGGGTTCCCTTGCGGTCGCGCACAGTGGCGGGTCCCCTGGGCTGGTCCAATACACATCCCTGCGCCCGGTCATGCACGGCGCGGATGCGCGGCGCTCACCGTCGCCGGCGGATGCGCTCCGAGGCGGTCGGTGTCTGCTGCCGGTCGCTGTCCGGCACCGGCAGGCGGATGAGGATGGTCACGCCGGGCTCTGATTGGTTGAGCAGCGCCAGCGAACCACCGAGCGTGCGCGCATTGGCCAACGCCAGGGTGAGTCCCATGCCGATCCCAGGTGTTCCTGGGAGCACCTCGCCGCGAGTGAAAGCCTCGCGCAGGCGGACGGCGAGGGGTTCCGCCAGGCCCGGGCCGTTGTCCTGCACCGTCCACTGGATTTCGCCGTGCTGCTGATCGATGCGCCCTTTGAGCCACACCTGTCCACCGCTGATCCCCGCACGCAGGGCGTTGGCGCAGAGGTTGATCAGAATCGGACTGAGCAACGCGGGATCGAGTTGCACGGCATCGGGCGGGGCTTCCACCTGGATGGTGATGCCGGCCTTCTCCGCCTGTGGTCGCATCAGGTCAGCCAGGCCGCTGAGGTAATCGTGCATGCCGAGCGGCCGGTTGGGCAATATCTCGTTCTGCTCCAGGGCGACCATGCCGAGGATCTCCTGGAAACGCTGCTCCAGTTCGTTGGCGAGATTCTTGGCCGCGGCGACCTCCACCGGGTCGAGGTGACCGGCGCGGCGTTCCATCTGTTCGCATAGCGCGATGATGCGTCGGATCGGCTGCCCGAACTCATGGCCGAGTTGGGTGAGGAAACGACGATGGACAGCGTTGCTGACGCTTTCGCGGTCGAGCGCGTGCGCCAGCTCATCCTGCCCGATGCGCAGACGCATGATGAGCTGATGCATGCTGTCGCTCAGCACGTCGGCTTCGCTCAAGCCGGTGTTCCCCGGCAGGCGTGCTTGCGGGTCGTCAAGCTGCTGTCGGCAGGCTTTCGCCAGCGCCGAGATCGGTGCCAACCAGCGCCAGCCGAGCCAGGTGCCGAGCAGCAGCGCGATCACCGCCGCACCCAGGCCGGCGACCAGGATCGCCAGCGCGGTCTGATCACCGATACGTTTTCCCGCGGTGCGATCGGTGGTGAGCACGGCACGCAGGCTGCCGTCGTGAGCGGTGAGCACGGTGGTGACGATCAGGCGCATGCCCTCGCGTTCGATCCGCGGTTGGCCCCAGGCGAGCGCTGGCCCTGGCCGTCCCGCGGTATCGACGTGCTGGACCTCCCATCGCAGGATCCAGCCGTCGGGTTGCAGACGTGCCAGCAGGGCGTCATCAAGGTAGGCCAGGGCGATGAGATGACCGCGTGGTTCTCCTTGCCGGTTGCTGGGCCTGACCGGCGTGACGGCGTACAGCGCTGGATTGCCCACCAGCAGCGCGAGTCCGGATAGCGGGCGAGGTTGCCCGAGCAACGACACCAGTGCTGCCGGTGTCGCGGGATCGCGCGCCGAGGTCTGGGTGCTGCGGACATCGCCGTCGTGGAAACGGCCGGTGATGCGTTGTCCCTCGCCGGTGATCATGAACTGCGTGAGCGCGCCGTGGACCTTGCCTGGTGTGAGGTTGATGCGCGCCCATCCGCTTTCCGGTACGGGCATCTGAGCGAAGAGTTCATCCCAATTGCCGTAGTCATTCGCTTCGAAGGCCAGGCCATCACTGGCTTGCTGCATCCGGCGGTGGAGCGAGGCGAGCGCTTCACCGGCCTGACGGTCCTCCATCGCCAGGAGGTTGCCCCGCGCGACCTGCATGGCGGCCACCGCGCAGATGATCGCGCTGCCTATGGCCATCAGGGCGCTGAGCACAACGATGCGGGCTCGCAGGCTCTTCATGACCCGAAGTCCTCGTTCGCCTCACGGTGTTGCTCCGGGCTGAGCAGGCGCAGCAGGAACGAACCGCCTCCACCAGGTTGCGAGGTCGCCTGCAACTCTCCGCCCATGCGTTGGGCCGACGCCTGCGCCAGCGACAGGCCGATGCCGCGCAGCGCACCGTCCTTGGTCGAGAAGAACGGATCGAACAGCCGGTCGCGTATCTCGGGCGGGATGCCGGGGCCGCTGTCGTGCACCGCCACGGTCGCACCTGGGCCGACGGTGATGCGCACCAGGCGGCGTTCGGAGCTTTGGCCGGCGACGGCTTCGACCGCGTTGCGCAGTAGGTTGGTCAGCGCCAGCCGTACGCCGGCGGCATCGCCCATCGCTGGCACCGGCCCGGGTGGACGATCGAACTGGATGCGGGTGTCCTGATAACGCAGCCATTGATCGCGATCAGCCAGCAAGGCTTCGACCGCCTGCACCAGATCGAGCGTGCTGAGCGTCGCCGGCCCGGTGCTGGCCGCCAGACCACGCAGGTGTTCGATGGTCTGGGTCATGGTCACCAGGCTCATGCCGACGCGTGCCAGGGTCTGCTCGACCTGATCGGGCGAGGGTTCGCGTCCGAGCTGACGCAGGTAATGCAGCCCTTCGATGCCGACGCGTGCCACTGACAGGGGTTGCCCGAGTTCGTGGGCCAAGCCACCCGCCAAGGCGCCGAGCATGCCGGTGCGTCGCGCTTGGGCTTCCTGTTCAAGCTGCGTGCGCAAAGCGGCGCGTGCGTCGATCAGTTCGCGTTCGATGCGTGCCCGTTCGCGATCGAGCAGCAGGTGGGCGATCACCACCACCAGCAAGGCGCAACCGATGGCGGTGTTGAGCGCGGTGTCGGCCACGCTCAGCATCGGCACGTCGTTGTGATCGACGATCTCGACGTTGTTGTGCATCCAGGTGCGCGCCACCCAACCGACCGCCAACACGCCCAGGGTCACCAGCAGGAGCGGCCAATGCCGCAGCAGGCGTGGACGTTCTCCCGCGAGGCGTGGCTGCACCGTCGTGCTCACGTCGGCTCCTCCTCACCCACATCAATCAGGCCGTACCGTTTGCGCAGCGTGTAGAGCACCTTGCGCGTGACACCGAGGTAGGCGGCGGTGCGCACCGGCGACCCATGGTGTTTCGCCAGCGCGGCCTGGACCACCGTGCGGGTCCAGGTGTCGAGGTCGAAATTGCCATCCGGCAGCACGATGCTGGCCTGATCGAGTGGCGGCGCGCTCATCACTCCGTTGCTGGCCGCCGGCGCGCTGGCGATCGCCGCAACTGGTGACGTGACCACGGCGGGCACCAGGACCGCTGCGGTGCCGGTCACCGCCGGTGGCACGAGCTCGGGCAGCAGCTCGCGCAGGGGGCCGACGTCCAGCACCGCGCCGTCATGGAGCATGCCGGCCTGCTCCAGTAGGTGATGGAGCTGACGCACATTGCCCGGCCACGGATAACCGATCAGCACCTGGGCGGCGTCGCTGGACAGGCGTTGGAATCCGCGTCCACGGGTGCGCCGGATGCGGCCCATGAACACCTGCGCCAACGGAACGATGTCTTCACGTCGTTCACGCAGCGGTGGGATGCGCACGTGGCCGACCTTCAGCCGGTAATAGAGGTCCTCGCGGAAACGGTGGCGTCCCACCAGATCGAGCAGGTCGGCGTTGCAGGCGCACACCACCCGCGCCTTGAGGTGCTGCAACTGGTTCGAGCCGACCGGATACCAGGTGCGTTCTTCCAGCACGCGCAGCAGCTTGGCCTGCTGATCGAGCGGCAGGTCGGCGAGTTCGTCGAGCAGCAGGGTGCCACCGCTCGCGAGTGCGAGTTTGCCCTGGGCTCCGCCGGCGAGCGCTCCGGTGAAGGAACCGGCGGCGTAGCCGAACAGTTCGGCCTCGAACAACCCGGGTGCGATGGCCGCGCAATTGACCGCTACGAAGGGCGAACTGATGCGCGGTTTGCCGCCGTGGTGGATGCGCCGGGCGATGAGTTCCTTGCCGCTGCCGGTTTCGCCTTCGATCAGGCACGGCAGGTCATGAGCGGCATGCAGACGGTCGGCGAGCGCGATGACCCGCGCGAAGTTCTCGCCATGGATGACCAAACCATCGGCTTCCTCACGAATCACCGGCGTGACGGTGGTGGTGGGGCTGATGACGTTTGCTGTCGGCGTGAGGCTGCTGATGCGTTCGATCAGACGGTGGAGTTCACGCACATCGATCGGCTTGCGCAGGTAGTCGACCGCACCTTGGCGTAGTGCGGCGATCGCCGTGTCGGCGTCGCCGAAGGCGGTCATCAAGGCCAAGGGCGGCGGATGATCGAGCTGCTCCAACGCTGCCAGCAGATGCAGGCCGTCCATACCTGGCATGCGCAGATCGCTGAGGATCAGATCCGGTCGTTCCTTGCGGGCGGTGGCGACGGCCGCCGGCGCGTTGTCGCACTGGAGCGCCTCGTGGCCGAGCTGCTCGATGAATGCTCCCAGGCTCTGCCGTACTTCTGGATGATCATCTACTAACAGGATGCGCATTGGCAGGAGTGTACGCCCAACTTGGGCAGGACGGAACGGCCAAGGCGCGTGGGCGGGCCAGATGGCCCCCGCTCCGGGGCCGAACTGCCCGGATCAGGGGCTGCGACCCCTGGAAACGATGCAATCGCTACGGCACGGCCTGCGCTTTGCAGGATCCTGAGGTAGGATCAACCGATGAAACCACACCTGACACCTCGCAGCGGCTTGAGCTTGGTCGAACTGATGATCTCCATGGTCATCCTCGCCATCGGTCTCAGCACCTTGTTCGACAGCATGATCACCTCGAAGCGCGTGAATGATCGCGCGACCAACCAGGCCAAAGCCTACGAAGAGATCCAGGCGCAGATCGAGTCGCTCCAGTATATGCCGTTCGACAGCGTGCGACGCGACTTCAAGGGTATTGCTTTCGATGTGCAGGGCCTGCGGATTCCCGAGGGTGCGGTGACCTGCGGCACAGTGACCAACCTCGCCAATCCGAATCCCGACGACACCGCCACCGCGCCCAATCCCAACAAATTTAACCTCTCTGACCAAGTGCTGCCGCTGCGTTTCCGCGTCGCCTGGGTCGATGAGAACGGGCCGGCGTGGGTCGAGACGGTGTTCGTCGTCACCAATCGGGGGTTTTGACATGCACCTCCCACGCACCCTCCAGCGCATCTCCGGCTTCACGCTGATGGAAATGCTGATCTCCCTCGCGCTGCTCAGCATGGTGATGGTGATCGTGAGCATGAGCCTGGATACCAGCACGCGCTTCAACGACCGCTTCAGCCGCCAGACCGACATCAACAACCGCGCCAACGATGTGCTGAACAAGCTGGCGATGCAGTTACGCTTGGCCGCCGCCGGTGCCACGCCCGCCACCTCGCTGGAACTTCCGGGAGCCTATCCGGTCGGTTTCACCGCGAAGGATCCGAGCAAGGCGGCCAACGTGCGCGCCTATTATTACGCGGTGAGCACCGGGCTGGGCGGCGCCCCGAACTGGGCGGAGCAGTACGAGCCATACAAGCGCATGCTCATCTACGATTATAGCGTCCTCCCTGGTCGCCTGCTGCTCCAGCCGCGCGACAGCGCCGGCAATCCCGGCCCCCTTGAGATCCTGTCGGAGGATGTCGCCGAGGACGGCTTCAGCCTGTCCCGCGTCGGCAACACCTTGCAGATGTCCCTGACCCTGCGCAGCCAGACCCGGGCGGAGGAAGAGATCATCTACACCGCCTTGGCTCAGACGCTGTTCTTGCGTTCAACGCTCAACCAGTCGAGCGGCTCCAGCGCGGTGACCTATGTCGACAATCCCACGGATGCGGACGGCAACGTTGCCGGCACCACCACCAGCGCACCGTCGGTGATGTTCGGCAACTTGGTCACTGAGCTGACCACCAGTCCACCGCAACAGCAGGTGTCGTTGTTCTTCACCGCCCCCATCGGCAAGAAGATCAATCCCCAAAGCATCGTTGTCATCCTGGGGAATTCCGACAACTCGACCTCAACAGAAGTCACCGATGGTTCCACGGTGACGGTCGGGGCGGCCAAGGTCACGCGCGCCACCTACCCACCAGCGGCCCAGTGGCCCTCGCGCAACGGCACCTATTCGGTGACCCTGACCGGGGACATCCCCAGCACCGTGACCATAACCGCCTCGGCGGCGAACACCGACGGCGAGACGAGTGAAGAAGCCAAACGTTATCGCTGAGCCAGCGCCCAACAGTCTTTGAGAAAGCCCAGGAGGCCACCATGTCCATCATCCACAACCGTTCACGCGCTGGCAGCGCCCTGGTGGTGTCCTCGATTGTGATCATCACCATCGCGGGCATGGCCATCGCGCTCACCGACCTGACCATCGGGCGCTACACCGAGCAGAAATACCGCCAAGCGCAGGTCGATCTGCTCGCCGCCACGGAATCGGCTGCCAACGAGACCGTCAACTGGATGAAGAACAATACGTCCGTCCAGGACGCGCTGAAGAACATGGCGGTTAGCAGCCCAGGGTATCCCAAGGCTGAATCCAGCAACAGCGCGACCTTGGTGAGTTCGTCGCTGCCTCCTAGTCTGCCGGCGGTCTTCCCCTCGCTCATGCCCAAGGGTTCGGGCACCTCCACCTACACCCAGGGTGGGACGTATACGACGAGCAGCAGCACCGGCACCAGTGGCGCCAACTCCGCCGGCCGCCGCAATGCCTGTTCGGTGACGACCAAGGTCATTAAAGTGGCATCGAGCGCCAATCCCTCGGTGTGGGATGGTTCGGAGCGTTTCATCGTCTACACCACCGCGGAAAGCGGTGATCGTACGCGTCCTGATTCGGTGCGACGCCAGCGGGTCGAAACCGTGATCACCGCGGTCTCGACTACGGTGTCCTCGACCACCACCACCACCACCACCACCAGCGTTCCGACGCCGGCCTACCCGTTCACCCGCGGCATGTTCTCCCTCAACGGTTATGATTTCAAAGGTGCGGCGACTACCGACTCGTGGAAGAGCGACAGCAACGGCGACGGCATCGCCGACACGCCGTACAATAAACCCGCTTCCTACACCATCGGTGGACCCAACAGCCACGGTGATGTGGGGTCGAACGGCGTGCTGGGTTCCGGCGCTTACGACACCAGCAAGGTCCACGGTCAGGCCACGCCCAATGCCAATGCCTCGCTGCCCAACGTGACTTATGCGCCGCCGACGTCCGGCTATACCTCGGTGGCCGCCATCACGGCCAATAAAACCCTGACCGGTGTCGGTGGCGGAACCACGGTGTTCCGCACGCCGTCCGTCGTGCACAAGAACAAGAACACCCTCACCATCGGCGGTTCCGGTACCGTGGTCCTCTATGTCGACGGCGCGTTCAACGTCGGTGATGTGGTCTTCGCTGCCGGCAGCACGGCCAAACTGGTGATCTACCAGAACGACATCGGCGGCAAGGGGGCTTCCTTCAACGCCCAGAACACCATCGGTGATGTGAAAAACCCCAGCCGCTTCCTCTTCGTCACCGCCTTCTCGGGTACCGGCTCGAACGAGATGTCGCTCAACGGTGGCGCCAACTTCAGCGCGGTGGTACTGGCACCCAACGCGGGCATGAAATTCAATGGTGGTTCGAATTTCTTCGGCTCGTTCGTCGGCAAGGATTTCAGCGGTGCGGTCAACGGCAATTTCAGCTTCCACTATGATGAATCCCTCGCGGGCCTGTCGTGGGGTAGCGTGATGAAAGACATCACCACCACCTCTACGACCACCACCACCACCCCGACGTTGTCCATGCTGGCCCCGACGGCCTGGAACGTCCGTTCTGTCGGATACAACGCCCCATGAAGCTGCTCCTGCCTTTGTGCCTAGCGAGTGCGCTGACCGCTGCTGATCCTTCCGTCGCTCCGAGTGCAGCCGTGGCTGCCGGAGCCAAACCAGTGGTCTCGGTACCTGCTGCGACGCCGGGCACGACGGAGGACGCCATTGCGATCCTGAGCCGTCTGCCCGATGCGATCGCGTTGGCCCAGCTCAACGATTACCTGGTCGGTGCTTCAAGCGAGGATGCCGGCAAGGTGTTGATGCACATCGCTATCTCGGCGGTGCGCACCGCACGTCCGGCAGTGATGCCGATGTTGTCCCACCGTGATCCGCAGGTGGTCGATCGTGCGCTGCGCGCCGTCACCGTCATCGGCTGGAATTCCACCGCTGCGCGGGGGCAGATCGAACGCCTGCTCGCTGATGCACCGCCGGTGGTTGCCGCCTTGGCGGCGACCTGCCTTGGTTCCGGTGATGACATGCGCGCGGTTCCTGCATTGATCGACAAGCTCACCAAGGGTCCGCCGGAAGTAGCCGGCGCATCATTGGCCGCACTGCAGCGCCTCACGCGGGTCGATTTCAAGAGCGACGCCACAGCGTGGGGTGCGTGGTATCAATCCTACCGCCTCGAAGCGGCTCAGCGGTTGGCAGTGCAGGCGGACCTTCTCTACGCTCCCGAGGCGAAGACCCAGATCGCGGCGATTCAGGCCCTGGCCAGCATGCGGGGAGAACGTTCGGAGGCGCTCGACTTGATCGAGCCGATGTCGCGTGCGGAGGATCCGGCGGTGGTGATGGCTGCGCGTCAGGCGCTGGCCACGCTCGAACCGAGTGAATACAGCATGCCGACCGCCACCGAAGTGGTCGCCGCTACGCAGCCTGCTGGGGTCGCCAAAGCCAAGACCGCCGATGGCGGCGTGATGAACTACCTCGCCAACCAGGGGCTGTTCGACACCTGGTATGGCATGCTGCTGACCGCCTTCACCGGCATCCTGGTGTTGTCGGGCGTGTTGTTCCTGCTGCGCACCACGCCGGTGAAGAACGCCACCCGTCGTATCGGTCGCGCGGTCCTGGCCGGAACTGCGCGCATCATCCGTCCGATCACCACCCGCATCCGCAAGGGCACCGACCGCATGGTGCGATCCTTCTCGCAGAAGAAGGCCAACGTCGACACCACCAAGAAACCTGGCTGAGTCAGGCGCGCCCGGCTCGCCTCAGCCGGTGGTCCAGCGGCCTTCGCATTCGCCGAACAACTGGTCGGCCGTGGCGGGCCCCCAGGTGTTCTTCGGATAGGTGTGGACCGGAGTCTGTTGCATCGCTTGGCGCAGGCTGTCGGCCCAGCGCCAGCTTTCTTCCACTTCATCGCTGCGGATGAACAGCGACTGGTCGCCGAGCACCACGTCCTGCAACAGCCGCTGGTAGGCTTCCGGGCTCGGCTTGTGGTGGAAGTAGTCGTTGTAGTCGAAGTTCAGTTTCGCCGGACGAACGACCAGTCCCGAACCGGGTTCCTTGACGTCGAAGTCGAGGTCGATGCCGTCGTTCGGCTGGATGCGCAGGGTGATGCGGTTGGGTCGCAGATGGCATTCGTTGTAGCTGCCGAACAAGGTCGTCGGCGGCATGCGGAACTGCACGGTGATCGAGGTGTATCGTGCCGGCAGGTGTTTGCCGGTGCGCAGCAAGAACGGCACGCCACCCCAGCGCCAGTTGTCGATGTAGGTGCGGCAGGCGATGTAGGTCTCGGTCTCGCTCGCGGGATTCACGCCCTGTTCGGTACGGTAGCCCTCGAACTGGCCGCGCACGATGTGGTTCTCCACCTCCGGCATATCGGTCAGCGGACGCAGGCAGTGCAGCACCTTGACCTTCTCGTCACGGATCGATTTCGATTTGAGTGTCGCTGGCGGCTCCATCGCCACCAACGCGACGAGTTGCAGCAGGTGGTTCTGCAGGATGTCACGGATGGCGCCCGAGGTATCGTAGTAGCCGCCGCGGCCACCTTCCATGCCGACGGTCTCGCCCACGGTGATCTGCACCAGTTCGATGTACTTCTGATTCCAGAGCGGTTCGAAGAACGCGTTGCGGAAACGGAAGACCAGCAGGTTCTGCACGGTCTCCTTGCCCAGGTAGTGGTCGATGCGGTAGAGCTGGCTCTCGTGGATGAGCTTGAGCAGTTCGCCATTGAGATGCTGCGCGCTGGCCAGATCGGTGCCGAAGGGTTTCTCCACCACCAGCCGGCGGAAATGTCCAGCCGACTGGTCGAGCATCCCGGCGCTGGTGAGGTTCTGCACTGAGGGCAGGAACAGTTCGGGTTTCACCGCGAGGTAGAACACGCGGTTCGCCGGGCGACCGGCGATCTGGTTCAGGCGTCGGCCGAGCTCGGCGTAGTCGGCGGCGGTGTCGAGATGGGTCTGCACGTAACTGGTGAGGCCGAGGAATTCCTCCCACGCCGCCTGATCATGGTCCTTGGTCTTGGCCGTGGTCGTATCCAGCACCTCGCGAAAGCCGGCATCATCCCACGGACGTCGGGCGACGCCGATGAGCTGGAAATGCCCAGGGAAGAACTTTTCGCGGTGGGCGGCGAACAACGCCGGCACCAGTTTGCGCGCGGTGAGATCACCCGAGGCGCCGAAGATGATGACCTGAGTGAGTTCGTTGGCTGACATGGTGCGACGAAGGATGGCCAGCGCGGGGTTGGCGCAAGATTCGGCGGGTGAAGTCGCGCAATAGAGCCTGCGCATGGCGGACGAGGTGCCATGCGGGGTGCGTGCAGGAGTTTGGAGTGTTGCACCTCGCACCTCGCACCAAACACAACGACCCCGCGGCAATGCCGCGGGGTCATCACGATTCAGACAACGATTGGTCTGCGTTCAGGCATCAGCGCCAGGAGCGCCAGCAACGGCACCCTGGGCCAGACCGTCGATCTCGCCGGGGGCGAGCACGCCTTTTTCGACCAGTAGGCTGATCAGGCGTTCGAGCTTGCGGCTGGCCTTGTCGCTGCTGGCAGCGACGGGTGCGTCGCGGTCGGCGGCGGCGCGGGGCGGACGGCTTTCGCGCTCACGCGGGGCGCGCTGCTCCTGCTGCTGGTAGCCGCTCGCGTCGCGATCGTCGCGATCGTCGTAGCCGCCTTCACCACCACCGAAGTCGTCTTCACGACCCGGACGGGCGGCACGTGGTTCGACCAGGGCGACCGACACGGCCTTCATGCCCTTCTCGCCGACTTCCAGTTCGTAGGTCACGCGTTCGCCGACCTGCAGGAAGCGGAAGCCTTCCATGTTGATGTTGTTCTGGTGGACGAAGACGTCTTCGCCGCCGTCATCCGGCTGCACGAAGCCATAACCACGACGACGATCGAAACGGACGACAGTACCGGTAGAAGCCACTGGATTACCTCACTGGTGGGGGTTGTACGCGCGTACACCGAACACACGGCGGACGCAGAAGAAGGAAGACTTACGGAGGAAGAGAGGGTGACGTTGCACTGGTGCGATGTGGGACGTTCAAGTTCCCGACATTCCATTTGGAAGGCCACGTCCGCTACGTGGCAGGCTGTTCTTATGCTGGCGGAAGCTGGAGGCGCATCATGGACTGCAGCAAGACGAGGCAAGTCCCAGCCGGGGTCCGCTGTACGCCGACCTTCCACACCTGGGGCGACGGTGTCCTGCGGCATTCTGCACGCGCTCGACGTGGTGCGCACGGAGCGTGGGACCGTGCTGCGGACCGGCCCGTTGGCGTTCCAACCTTGCCTGTGGTGGCGACGCGGGGTAAGTGGGCGCCTCGCAGGGGGTGCCGGTGGTTGAGCCATTACTGAAACGGGAGGGTAACCTGCGCTTCGCCGGCGTGCCCAGCGCCGGTTATCCAGCCGATGCCCTGACGCTCGCTGCTAGTGTGCGTGAACGCCTGAGCGGTGTCGCGTTGGTGCCCTATGGTCCGCTCAGTCTGCTGTTCAGCGTCCCGCCCGATGACCTGGCGCCGGCGGCGTGGGACTGCCAAGTGGGGGTGGCGGTCACTGGACAGCCGGTGGCGGTCACCGGCGTGACGCTGGAGGACTATCGCAATCTCTACGCCCTGTCGTTGCCGCACAGCGGTCCCGTGCGCGACCTGGGATTGACGCATCGACGCCTGAGCGATCACGCCAAGGGTATGGGCTACCGTCTGCGTCCGTACTGGCGTCTGGCACTGCGCGGGCGTCGGCTGGCGGATGGCAACCTGCTGCCGGTCGCCGACGTGGCGGTGTTCATCGACCGATGAACGTCCAGAACGCAGTGCGAGGTGCGACGTGCGAGGTGCGAGGTCTAGCACCACGCGATGCTGGCAAACGCCTGCCTTTTAACCTCGCACATCGCGCCTCGCACGTCGCACTGCGGGATCACGGATGAACCAGCCGCCGCCGCACGATCCGCAGGAGCCGCGTCCACCTGGACGCAACACCACGCTGCGCTTGGCCGCGGTGCCGGCGGCGGAGGCACCACCGCTTGATCGCACGACGCGGTTCCTCGCCGTGGTCGCGGTGCTCGCCCTGGTGGCGGTGCTGGTGTGGGTGATCAGTCGCCCGCAGGTTCGGCACAACGAACCGTTGACGTGGAACGCCATCGCCCCGCCACCGGCGACCGCTATCCATCCTTGGCGTTTCATCGTCCTGCATCACAGCGCCAGCCGTGGTGGCGATGCGCAGGTGATCGACCGCGATCACCAATCGCAGAATGGCTGGGACGGCATCGGCTACCACTTTGTTGTCGGCAATGGCGTCGACATGCCGCTCGGGCGCATCGAAGCGACCTTCCGTTGGCGGCAGCAGAGTCACGGCGCGCACGCGGGTGCATTGCCGCTGCAAAAGCCCTATAACACCGATGGCATCGGCGTGTGCCTGATCGGCAACTACGAACAGCAGGCGATCGACCCGTATGCCGAACGCCGGCTGGTCGAACTGTGCGCGCACTTGATTGATCGCATCCCGACGTTGTCGGTCGGCCGCATCATTGGCCATCGCGACGTACCTGGGAAATCCACCGCCTGTCCTGGGCGTGGTATCGATCTGGAACGCCTGCGTTTCCTCGTGCGCAAGGAACTGCTCGCGCGTGGACTGACGGTGCGGTGAGGTGACGACCGTGGAGTACGTCGCTGACCTGTTGGCGGTGATCGCCGCGCCGACCGCGACGGACAAGGCCGCGTTGCTCGAACGTTGCCAACCGCCTGTGGATGGCGCGACCTGGGAGTTGCCGCCATTGCCGGCGCGCCCGGGCCGTCCAGCGGGGTGGCGCGAGAGCGACATCGCACCGCGGCGGCGACGCACGCTCAGCCACGCCGGGACGCGCAACCGCTTCCTGCTCGCCATCCACCACATCGAACTGTCGGCGGTCGATCTGGCGGTGCTCGCTTGCCTGCGCGCCAGCGGTGCTCCGGCGGCGCTGCATGAGGATTTCCTCGCCATCGCGCGCGACGAAGCGCGTCATGCGCGCCTGCTAGAGGACCTGCTCGCCGCCCGTGGTCTCGCGCCGGGTGACGAGCCGGTACATCACCGGCTGTGGGATACCGCGCTGGCGTGCGCCGACCTGGGCGAACACCTGGTGGCGGTGCCGCGTTTCCTCGAAGCGCGTGGACTGGATGTCTCGGCTGAACTGCTGCCCCGTCTCGCGCAGCTCGATCCGGCGGCACATGCCGTGCTGACCGTGATCTACCACGACGAGATCGGCCACGTCGCCAGCGGCAGCCGTTGGCACCGCTGGTGGTGCGCGCGCCAGGGCGTGGACGGCGAGATCCATTTCCAGGCGGTGGTCGCCAGGCGCTTCCCAGGCCAAGTCCCCGGACCGACGCCGCTCGACCGTCCTGGGCGTCTGCAGGCGGGCTTCACGGCCCTCGACCTCGCGTGGTTGGCCGAGGGGCCGGAAATTGCCCCAAGGGGTTAGGGACTAGGGGCTAGGGGCTAGGGCCCTGTCCCCGTGATCCGTTCCAGGAGCCACCGTCCCTGGTGTACCCGCTGTTCGTACGACCCTAACCCCTAGCCCCTAAGCCCTTTGTCTGACGAGTGTATGAGCCGGATCCTCCGCACGACCACCAGGGCGGCTGTTGCCCTGTGACCACGCATCTAGTCTCGCCGGCTCACATGGGCGAATGCCCGACTGGAGACCCGTCATGGCCGATATGATCGACGCCAAGGAAGCCAAGAGCCTGCTGGGATGCGATGACGCCGCCCTCAACGGCCACATCAATGGCGGTGCCATCCGGGCCCAGCGGGTCGGCGGCAAGCTGATGCTCAACAAAGACGATGTGATGAAGATGCGGGACGATGACGGCACCATCGTGCTGACCGGCGACAGCGACGAGCTGAACATCGACCTGGGCAAGGTGGTTGACGATGCCAGCGAAACCATCGTCCAGCCGCGCAAGGATCACTCTGGCAGCGCCACCGAATCGATCACCTTCGGCGATGAGCTGGAAGTGGTGAGCTTCGACGACGGCAACACCAAGGACCTCAACTTCGAGAAGACCAAGGCCACCAACTCCGGCCTGAGCTTCACCGATTCCAACACCGCGGTGATGACCGCGGTCGACGAGACCCAGGTCGGTGGCACCACCGGTCCAGTGGAATTCAGCACCTCGCAGGTCGAGTCGCAGGGCCCGGCTGGCACCGCATCGCGCCGCAGCGTGCGCTCGAACCGTGCCCGCGTCGAAGTGGTCAAGATCCACTGGGCGTGGTCGCTGGTGATGGCGTTGACGGTGATCGTCGGCGCCGGCTTCATCCTGCCGTACTATTTCATCGCCATGATGCCGCATCCCTCGGATGAGAAGGACGCTGCTGGCAACGTTCTTCGCGGCCTCGACGACAACGGCTGGACCAACATGGCCTCGGGTTCGCCCTGGGCTGGATTCTCGGTCGATCCCGACAAGGCACGTTTCACCCGCAACCACGAGAGCGGCGAGTGGATCGACATGGCGTCCGAACGGGACCGCCAGGCCAAGTGGCGCAAGGACGAGTACCTTGGCGGCAAGGCGACCAAGCAAGGTGAACGCCTGGATTCGTGGATCGTCGTCGAAGTGAGCGAGGACGGCAAAGCCAAGACCAAGGGCGGCCAGACCTTCAGCGTCACCGAGACCAAGGTCGAGATGCAGGGCGAGAAGGGTGCGATCAACGAGAAGCACCTCGACCTCGGCTTCCCCAAATAAGCAAACCAGCACGCAGCTTCTGAAAAAGCTGCTTGGCCGATCCGCTGGATCGGACCGCCATGCGCCGATGAGGTGCGACCACCGGTCGCACCTCATGGTGTTTAACCGCACCGGGCTGCCGCGCTCAGGACAGGCGGATTTCAAGCCTCTTGCACCACTTCCGCTGGCCACCTATGGTGCCGCGCATTCCGGCGGTGGTGGCGTGACATGAGTCCACGCCCCGGCCGGTCCTCCCTGGGAGCCAGTCCATGAACGTCACCCGTGCCGCCCTCCTCGTCCCCCTGATCGCTTTGGTGGCCCTTACCGGCTGCCGTACCCGCGGAGCCTCGAACGCCGCGGTCGGCGACGAACTGCGGGCCGAGAACCAGCGTCTGACCGGTGTGGTCACCCAACTCCAGCGCGAGAACGATTCGCTGATGGCGCAGCTGCAGAGCGCGCGTGATGCGCTGGCCAAGAACAAGGCGCCCACCGCCGGCCAGCAGTTCAACCAGATCCTCAAGGGTGACGACATCGAAGGTGTCTCTGCCACTGAACGTGGTTTGGCACTCAACGATGATTTCGCCTTCGCCAAAGGCAGCGATGAGCTGAGCCCGGAAGGCAAGAGCTCGATCAGCAAGCTCGCCGCACGCCTGAACAGCGGTGAATACGCCGGCTCGCAGGTGATCGTCGAAGGCCATACCGACGACACCCCGGTCGCGCGCGCTTCGACCAAGGAGAAGTTCGGTGACAACTGGGGTCTGTCCGGCGCTCGTGCCGCCTCGGTGATCCGCGCCCTTCAGTCCTCGGGTGTCAGCGCCAAGCGCATCCAGGGCCAGTTCCGTGGCGAACATGCGCCGCGTGGTGGCGACAAGGCGTCCAACCGCCGCGTCGAGATCTACCTCGGCAACTGAACGGCTTTCCGGCTGTTTCCTGCGACACCCTCCGCCTTGCGGAGGGTGTTGTCGTTGTGCGGGATCCTTTTGCAGCGCTGTGGCAGCGGAACTCCGCCATCGCTCGCCGTGGTCCAGATGCTCGCACCTCGCACCTCGCACCTCGCACGGTTTTCACTGCCGTGGGTTGCTGCACTGCTCCTTGGCTTGCCGGTGTCGGGTCTAGCATGCCGTCATGCGACGTTGGACTTGCTTGATGACGATGCTGATGCTGATGCTGCTGCAGATGGCGCCGGCGCCGGCGCTGAGCGCTGGCGAGGCCCCGGCGGCACGCGCGCGTACCGCCGATCTGACCCTGCGTTACGTCAACGACTCGGTGATCTCCTTCGGCGATGTGTTGCAGCGCAATCAGATGCGGCTGACGGAGTATGAGCGGCGCGGGCGGCCACGCCCCGGCAACCGTGAGGAATTGCTGGCCTTCGCCGACCAATCGCTCAACGAACTCACTGATGAGGAATTGCTGATCCAATACGGTCGGCAGCTTTCTGAGGAACGTGGTTTCGCGCTGGTCGATCACGAGCGCATCTCGCAGCAGGTGATGGAACGTGCCCGCGCGTCGGGGCGTGGCCGATCGCTGCGTGAACAGGCGGAGGAACGCCGCTACATCGAACGCCAGCAGATCATCGATCTGGTGACGGGATATTTCGAGAGCCGCATCCCGCACATCTCACCGCAGAACATCGAACGCAGCTACAAGGAACGCGAGCAGGAGTTCCGTCGTCCTGCCCGGGCGAAGGTCTACCAGATCGTGTTGCGGCCGAGCAGTCCTGGGGAACGTCAAGAGGTGCGCCAAGCACGCGTAGCGATCTTCAAGGCGGCGCAGGATGTCAGCGATGCCACCATCCGCACCATCAGCGAGAGCCGCATCGAAGCCTACACCGTGGCTGCCGCCGATGAACAAGAGCGGCTGTTGGGCGAAGCGGTGCAGGAGATCTCCCGCCAGGCGGAACGCGCCGATCTCGATGCCGGTGCCCGCGCGCTGGTGAAGCAGGCGGCAGAGGTCGAAGCCCGCGCGGCGACCCTGCGTGACGCCGAGACCACGCGCAAGGAACTGGAAACACTGCGCAGCGATTTGCTGGGCAAGGATCTCGCCGCGTTCACCGAGGCGGCGAAACGCGTCTCGCAAGGTCCAGGAGCGGCCGATGGCGGCCTGCTCGGCTGGGTCGAACCCGGCACCTACCAGGCGGCTTTCGACGAGGTGGTCTTCAGTATCAAGCCGGGTGAACTGTCGCCGGTGTTCATGGCCGACAAACTCGCCTGCCTGGTGGTGGTGAGCGAACGCAGCGAGCCCAGCAGCCGGGCTTTCGGCGAGGTGGTGGGTGAACTCGAAAGCGCGTTACGCCGGGCACAGAACCGCGCCGCCCGTGAGGCCACGGTTGCGATGTTGCGGGGCAAGGCCTCGGTCCGCGACCTCGTCACCATCCCCCAACTGCTGGACTGACGGCAGTCACCCTCGACCGGCACTCGGCTCAGAAACCCAAGCGGGATAACGAGTTGTGGAAGAGACCAAACACCAGCAGAGCGACCTGTCGAAGGCCGAGGTAAGGTTGCCACCGGTGCTGTCGTCACCTCCCCTGATGGCACCCCTAGTGAGCACCAGCGCCCCGCTCGCCTTCGCCGACGCCGGCTTCACCGGCGCCTCGGGCGCGCACGGGAATCCCGCGGTCGAACTGCTCACGCGTGAGGAGGGCGCTCTGCGTCGCATCATCCAGCGCTACGTGCGCGATGCGGCGACCGTCGATGACGTCTATCAGGAAGTCAGCATCAAGGTCCTCAAGCGCATCGACAGCGTGCGCGATCCCGCGGCGTTGCGCGGTTGGCTGTTCCAGCTCGCGCGCAATGCCTGCCTCGACTACCTGCGGCGCGAGGACCGCCGCAAGGGTCTGTCGCATGACGTCCTGGCCGAACACACCGCCAGCGGGGACCTCGGGCGCAACCCCAGCGAGCAGTTCCTCTCGCGTGAGCGCGTCACCGCCGTCCGGCGTGCGCTCGATCAGTTGCCCGCCAGCCAACGCGAGGTGTTGGTCCTGCGCATCGATGAAGGTCTCGATCACGAGGCCATCGCCGAACGTCTGCGCATCAGCCGTCAGGCAGTCGAGGTCCGCCTTTGCCGTGGCCGTGCGGCGCTCAAGGACCAGTTGGAAGACATCATGCGGGGTGCGCTGTGAGCGGATCCCCGACCGACCAGCAGCAGGATGTCCTGCCGTCGCGCGCACTCACCTGCGAAGAGGTCGAGGCCTTGTTGCCGCTGGTGGCGGATGGCGCGCTCGATGCCGACGTTGATCCGGCGTTGTTCATGCACCTCGCGCGTTGCTGCGACTGTCAGGATGCGCTGATGCGTCACGACCTGGTGACGGTGGCGCTGGAGGTCACACGACCAGGCGTGGTTGCCGGCGGGGTCGCGCGTCGACCGGCACGGCGCGCGGTGATCCGTCAGGTCTTCCTGCCGTGGCCGGCCGCACTGGCCGCCAGCTTGGTTGCCGCCGCCGGTTTGTGGATGTGGCTCGCCAGCATGCAATCCACCCGCACCACGCCGGAAGCCCAGGCAACCCAGGTGGTGCAGGTGCTGGGCGCCGACGGCCAGCCGCTCTACGTGGTGGTTCAGGGTGATCAGGTCACGGTGATCGATCCGCGCGTCATCGACGGCAAGGCGCCAGCGAACCAGACCCAGGTGCAGGCGGTGAAGTTCATCACACCGGCCAAACCTTAACCGTACTTAACCGTACTTAACCGTACTTAACCGTACTTAACCGTAGCTGCTGCGATCCGCACGCGGACTCACCGCGGCGGACTGAGCGCTTCCTCGGTCACCACCGGCGTGGTGGTGGCGCGAACGTGGAGCCGGAACGACCACCACAGCAGCAGGCCACCGACGGCCGCGTGTAGCCACCAATCCGCGGGCAGATGCAGGAACCACTGCTTGATCCAGGTGGCGCGCTCGGGTGTCAGCGCACTGAAACCGAAGGCGGGATTGAGCGCGAACCACCACACGTCGCGTGCCAGCCACAGCAGCACCAGCGTGCCGAGTGCGCGTGCTTCCAGTTTCACGCTCCAGGCCCCCAGCAACGCCGCCGGGAGATGCACCATGATCACCAGGAAGCCGAGCAGCCAGGCATGCCACGCGGTCAAGGGACGACCGGCGCAACACCAGTCGAGCACGACATGCGTTTCGATGCGCCAGGTGGTCGGCAGCGACGCGGCCCAGCCGTGGATGCCCATGGCCTGGATCTCCACCATCGCCAGGACGAAACCCAACAGCGCGATGGTGCCGCTGAGGATGAGCGCGGGGGTGGCCATGGCGGTGATCTCCCTCAGCGGCTGATGGTGCGCTGTGCGCCCGGCATGGCCAGCGTGACCCGCTGCTGCGGACTTTCCCGGGGGCGACCTGCGGTCGCTATTTTCCCCGGGAAAATCCGCAGTGGCTCTTTGTCCAGGGGGGCAGACGCCCCCCTGTTACCCCCACGCAGTGTACTTTTTCAGCACACTGCGGTGGAATCGTGCGGAATAGTCGTTGGGCCGTCGCACAGGTGTCGCAGCATCCGGGCGCATGCGCAGCCTGCTCACCATCATCGTGCTGTGGTCGATCGCTGTCAGCGTCCACGCGGCCACCATCGTCTGCCTGGGTGACAGCCTGACCGCAGGTCATGGTGTGGATGAGGACCAGGCGTTTCCCGCGGTCATGCAGCGTCTGGCCGTCGCCGACAAGCTCGACTGGACGGTGGTGAACGCTGGCGTCAGCGGCGACACCAGCGCCGGTGGTCTGCGGCGGGTCGCGTGGTTGGTGAAGGGCAAACCCGACTGGGTCT
This sequence comes from Planctomycetota bacterium, assembly GCA_013816485.1. Lineage (GTDB taxonomy): Bacteria > Planctomycetota > UBA11346 > UBA11346 > UBA11346 > BOG-1363. The sequence goes on along the minus strand of JACDEI010000012.1, from coordinate 16,587 downwards.
TCATCGCGCTCGGAGCCAATGATGGTTTGCGCGGTCAACCGGCGAACGCCACGCATGACAACCTCGTCGCCATGGTCGGACGTTTCCGCGCTGCCGGCGTCAAGGTTGCCTTCGGTGGCATGCGTCTACCGACCAACTACGGCGAGGATTACCGCACGGCGTTCGCCGCGGTATTCCCACAGGTGGCGCAGGAGCATGCAGTCCCGTTGCTGCCGTTCCTGCTTGAGGGCGTCGGCGGCGTCCCGCGGTTGAACCAAGCGGATGGCATCCATCCCACGGTTGAGGGCCAGGAACTGCTCGCGCGCGGGGTCTACGCGTTTCTGCGCCCACTGGTCGAAGCACCTGCGGAGTCCACGAAATGAACACGCCAGTCCTGCTGCTCGACGGGGTCGCCCGGCATTACCGCACCGGCAGCGGTCAGCTCACCGTGCTCGATGGTATCAGCTTCAGCGTCGCCGCCGGCGAACGTCTCGCGGTGGTTGGGCCGTCGGGCAGCGGCAAGTCGACACTGCTCGGGCTGATGGCCGGACTCGACGCGCCGGATGCCGGACGGGTGGTGGTGGAGGGACGTGATCTCGCCGGCCTGTCACCGTCGGCGCTCGCACGCCTGCGCGGCGAACGCATGGGTTTCGTCTTCCAGTCCTACCGCCTGCTGCCGACGCTCACAGCGTTGGAGAACATCGCGGTGCCGCTCGACCTCGCTGGTCGTCGCGATGCCCACGCCACCGCACAGGCGTGGTTGGAACGAGTCGGCCTGGGTGCTCGCGCCGATCACCTGCCGGCGAAACTTTCGGGTGGCGAGCAGCAGCGCGTGGCGCTCGCCCGGGCTCTTGCTCCTGGGCCGGCGCTGGTTTTCGCCGATGAGCCGACGGGAAATCTCGATAGCCGGACCGGTGCGGCGATGACCGACCTGCTGTTCGGGCTGGTGGCGGAATCCGCCGCGACGCTGGTGCTGGTTACGCACGATCTCGCGCTGGCCGCACGTGCTGGTCGACGGATCGAGCTGAGCGACGGACGCATCGTCGCCGACACCATTGTCGCCGACCACATAGTCGCGGATCACATAGCCGCGGCCGATCCCACCGCATGCTGACCCTGCGTCTGGCCTGGCGTTTGGCGCGCGGACAGTCCGCGCGCATCTGGTTGCTAATCGCCTGCATTGCGCTCGGCGTCTGTGCGCGCGTGTGCGTCGGCTCGTTCAGCGGGGCGCTGGAGCGTGCCCTGGTGCGTGAGGCGCGTCCGCTGCTCGGTGCGGATCTGGAGATCGCCAGCAATCAGCCGCTCAGCGCGGAGCAGGACGCCGATCTGCGTGAGATCCTGCCCGCGACCGCACGTACCGCGCAGCAGGTGCGTTTCACCACCATGGCCCTGGCGCAGGACAGCGGGCGGGCGCGCACGGTCGAAGTGCGGGCCGTCGATCCTGGTCATCCGCTCTACGGCAGCGTTCGCGTCACGGTGGCTTCGCTCGACGCGTTGTTCGGCGCTGAAGCGGTGATCTTCGTCCAACAGGAACTGCTCGACCAGCTCGATGCCGAGGTCGGCAGCACCGTTCGCCTGGGTGCGGAAGGCTTCCGCATCGCCGGCGTGATCGAGGAGGAACCCGGTCTGAGTGCCAACATGTTCGCCCTCGGTCCGCGGGTGCTGATGGCACGTGCGCGGTTGTCCGACACCGGCCTGGATGGTGGTGGTGCGCGGTTGCGTCATGCGCGTCTGGTGGCACTCGATGCGGATGCGCTTGATGGAGTGGCACAGACGTTGCGCAAACGCTGGTCGCTGAGTGAACGCATGAACACCGGCTTCGGTGGCCGGGTCGAAAACGAACAGGGGGTCGCGCTGCGCACCGCAGCGCAGGCGAGCGGATCAGCGGCGCGCATCTACGAACGAGTGGGCGACTTCCTGCGCATCATCGCCCTCGCGGCGTTGCTGCTCGGCGGCATCGGAGTCGCCAGCCTGATGCGTGGGTTCCTCAGCGAGAGCCGCGACACCGTGGCGGTGCTCCAGGTGCTCGGTGCGACTCCAGGACGGGTGTTCAGGGTGTTCTTGTGGCAGAGCGCGCTGGTCGGTCTCGCTGGCGGGGTGCTTGGTGCGTTGGCCGGCAGCGGTCTGCAGAACCTGCTGCTGGCGCTCGGGCGTTCCTACCTGCCGGTGCCCGCTGAACTGGGCATCGATCTGCCGGCGATGGCCTGGGGCGTGGCGCTAGGCGTCGCTGCCAGCGTGGGTTTCGCCGCCTGGGCCTTGGTCGCGGTCCACGACATGCGGCCGGCGGCGTTGCTACGGGACGAGTCCTCCGCCGCCGGTGGTTGGCGGGGTTGGGTGATCGCCGTCCTGTTGTTCGCGGCGGTGCTGCTGGTGGCCGGATACGAAGCACGCTCCTGGCGCATTGGACCGGCGATCGTGATCCCGGTGCTGTTCGGCGGCCTGGTGACCGCGCTGATCTGCTGGCCGGTCCTGTACCTGCCGCGTCTCCTGGCACGGATGGTTTTTCCCCAGGGCGCGTTCGGTCTGCGGCACGGTCTGGGCAACCTCACGCGCCCAGGCTTCCGTCCCCTGGCGGCGGTAGTGGCGATCGCGATGGCGGCGCAACTGCTCGGCGCGATGGCAACCTACCGCGCGAGCCTGACCGCCGACATCGAACAGGGTGGCGCTGGTCAGCGACCCGGGTGGTTCTGTCTGGGAGTGGAAAGCGATCAGGTGGACGAGTTTGCCCGCGTGGTGCGGCAGCAGTGCGGGGTTGAGCCGTTGCTCAGTCCGATGGTGATGGCACGGCTCAAGAGCATCAATGGGAGCGAGCCCCAGAAGGTGGAGGGCGGTACCCACGAAGCCCAACGCGATCGGTTCATGCGTGGACGCGAACAGCGTCTGAGCTGGCGCGCCGAGCTGGGGCCGGATGAGACCATCGTTGCTGGCCGCTGGATGCCGGCGACCGGCGAGCAGGTCGAGGCGTCGTTGGAGAAACGCTTCGCCAGCAGCGTCGGCGCACGTCTGGGCGATGTGCTGACCCTCGACATCCAAGGGGTACAGCTCCAGGCCACCGTCACCAGCATCCGTGCGGTACGTTGGCTCAACCTGCGACCGAACTTCTTCATCTTGCTGAGTCCGTACGCCTTGGCCGACGCGCCGCAGACCTGGATCGCAGCGATACCACTACCGGCGGACGGACGTGGAGCGGGACTGATCGCCGCGCTCGCGACGCGTTTCCCCAACGTCACCGCCTTCGATATCGGCGAACTGGGCGGCAAACTCGGGGTGGTGGTCGAACGCATCAGCCTAGCGGTGCGTTTCCTGGGCTGGTTCTGTCTGGGTGCCGGCATCCTCGTGCTGATCGGCATCGGCATCGGCACTGGTCGTCAGCGGCGCGGCGATGCCGCACTGGTGGCGGTACTGGGTGGTACCCGGCGCACCCTGGTGGCATCGATCACCGCCGAGTTCGCCACGCTGGGAGCGATCAGCGCGCTGTGCGGCCTCGCGTGTGGCGTGCTGCAAGCGCATGTCGCCTTCGGTTTCTTCCTCGACCTGGAGGTAGTCGAACCGTGGAACGAACTGCTGGCGATCGCGTTGGGTATCGTGGTTATTGGCGTGCTCTCCGGCCTCGCCGCCTGTCGCAGTGTCTTCACCCAGCATCCGCTCGCGGTGTTGCGCGAGGAATGACGACCTTGCCGGCGTTCACCGCCCGGTGGCGGTGGCGGAGTACAGGCCCAATACTTCCGGTGCACTGAGCGCCCGCGGCCAGACCGCTACGTCATCAAGCTGGCCGATGAATCCGTTGCCGGTGTAGCCGTTGCCGATCAACAACGGCTGGTTCGAGATCGAGGCTGTCGCATAGACCGTAGCCACCGTGTTGATGGCTTTGCCATTGCGGTACCAAGTGACGGTCTTGCTGGTGAAGTCGCGCACGACGGCGAGATGTATCCAGGTCTTCGGCGTCACCGCGATGTTCATCCCCACGCTGTCGTAGGGCCCGGTGCTCTGCGGACCGTAAAAGTAGTTCACCACGCCGCTGGGTTCGAGCGTCATGGTGCCTTCGGCGGTGTAGGACTTGTTGTAGGGATTGCGCCGGAGGTCGAGCACCGCCGTCCACATCCAGAATGCGATGGTCTGGTTGCCGGCGATCTGCATCTGCTTGGGATTGCCGACGTCGATCTGGCCGGTGCCGTCGAACTCCAGGGCGATGCCGAAGGGGCCGCGCACCGGTTTGACACCGGTTGCGGGAAAACGCAGGCCGGAACCGCTGGCGTCGACCACGCCGGTCAGGCGTGTCCCGGCGAGCGACAGGGTTTCGGCTTCGAAGGTCAGCAGCAGCGCCGAACCGGGCGGATAGAGCGGCAGGCTGCCTTGCGCCACCGGGCCCAGCGCGCGTTCCAGTTCGCTGATGCGTTTGTCGACCTTGGGCTTGGCCGTGCCAGCGAGCAGCGGCAACGCGCGGCGGTACCAGGTCAGTGCGCGCAGTTGTCCCGATTCACGCTGGGTGCCACGCGGCAGATCGCTGGCGCGCGTACGCCAGGCTTCCGCCGCCGCGGTCGCCTGTGACCCATCGCTGCCGGGTTTGTCGTGCGACACGTGGGCGGCGAGGTCGCTGCGTGCAAGGTCGCCCCAGGCCTTGTCGTCACCGGCGGCGAAGTGCAGCAGGCCGGGTAGCCAGTCGTTCTTGAACAGGCAGAGGAACTGGCCCAGACGCCGATGGCCGTCGGGCGTCATGTCGCCGAGCAGGTCGCGCAGCTCGCCGAGCTTGGCGAACTCGTCGTGCAGTTCCTTGGTGCGTTCGCCCAGGGCCTTGGCGCGGGCGATGATCGACTGGTCGCGCAGCTTGCGCGCGATGGTTTCGCAGTCCTTGCTCAGGCGCATCGCCAGGGCGTAGTCGTCGGCGGCGATACAGGAATCGATCAGCGACAACATGGCGAAGACCGCGGTCTGCGCCGTGGCCGCATCCGCCAGGTTCGGGGTCAGGGCGCTCAAGGCGCGGCCGGTCTCTTCGCGCTCCGACACGGCGAAGGCCTTCGCCAGCACGGCGACCGCCTCCAAGGTCAGATCGATCTCGCCCTGTTTGGTCGCCAGATCGATTGCTTCGCGCACCGCGGCGAACCGCTCGTTGGCTGGCGTGCTCGGGGTCTTGCCGAATTCCAGCAGAGTCTGCGCCAGCGCCAGACGATCGCTCGGTTTGCGTTTGCTGTACTCGTCCTTGAAGGTCTCGCGCAACGCTTCGAGCGCGGTGTTCTGCGTCGCCTCGTTCGGCACGGGCAACAACACGATCTTCTTCGTCGGTGCCGGCACCGGTGCCGGTGCCAGTGCTGTTGGCGGAACGACGGGCGTGGTCGTCGGCGGAGTTTTCGGATCGACCGGTTTGGGCACCAGCGGGTCGGGCTTGGGCAGCAGCGGATCGGCCTCGACCGCACCGACGCTGGTGACGAGTGCGGTCGCACACGTGCCGGCAAGCATCAGGCTCAGCAGCCGATGCGCGAAGCGTGGCGGTCGATTCCCGTGGTCCATGGGACGAATCAAGCTCTTCGGGTCGAGCGACGCAAGCGCGAGCCCGGAATCTGCTCCAGTGCTGTACAGCCTACGCAACACGGACGCCCGCTGGCGGTATATCAGCGTCGCGGCTTGCGGGTCGCCGCACCCAAGCGCCCACAGGTGACCAGCAACCGGGCCAGGGAACGCCAGCCGGCGGGCGATACGGTACGTGGATGTGCGTCTGCCTGCCAACCCTGCTCCGCGGCCTGACGACGGATCTGCACACCGGTGGCCAGACCACGCAAGGCTTCGCTCATGGTGTGTGGCCCGGCGAAGGCGAGATCGAGCAGACGATCGATGGTGACGAGCTCATCCGCTGGCGGGCAGTCCTCGTGCCGGCGGTGGCTCCAGATCGCCAGATCGACCCGGCTGGGAGGCGTCACCACATCACGTGGCAGGTGGCGGACCACCCGCGGCGTGCCGCACAGGTGGCTGATGATGCTGGAGCGGGTGTGTGCGCCCTCGCCGCCGGTGAGCTTGAGTGCGGCCTCGCGTTGCAGCACGAGGTCGATCGCCATCGGTGCTGGCCGGCTCTCAAGCAGCCAGCGGCGCACCAAGGGCGCGGTGAGGCTGAACGGCGGGTTGGCCAGCACCCGCCAGGGAGCTTCCAGGGCCGCAGCGAGTTGGAGCGCATCACCTGCCAGCAGGGTCAACTGGCCGCTAGCCACCTGCGCGGCGAAGCGTTGGCGCAGGCGCGCGACCCGTCCGGGGTCGCGCTCGATCGCCACCACCTGGGCTCCGGCAGCCAGCAGTCCGGTGGTCAGGGCACCAAGGCCGGGACCGACCTCCAGCACCCGGCTGCCGGCGGTGATGCGGGCCTCGCTGACCAGCCGCAGCGCCGGACCATCCGCGAGGTCATGCTGATGCGCCTGGTTGCCGGAGGCCGGGCCTGGCGTGGGTGGAGGGGAGGAGCGGGGTGGGCGCGGCATCGGAGTATGGATGGTTGGCCGATCGGCCTGCGGCGCCAGGGGATGGATCGAGCGTGACTGGTACGCTGACGACCGCCTGAGCGCGAACTCAGACATCCCACCTCCGGCCATGCCATTAGCCCACGGGAGGGTTCTCTCCCGCCGTATCCAACCTCAGCATTCGAGCCGACTTACCGTATTACTTCGCCCATGCAGCCACGCCTCCTTTCAATCATCGCCCTGATGGGGTTCTGGCTCCCGGCCTCTACCGCCGAGGACCCGGCGCGTCTGACGTTCGACAGCGACATCAAGCCGCTGATGACGGCCCTGTGCTACGACTGCCACGGTGAGAAGAAGGCCAAGGGTGGGATCGACCTGCAGAAGTTCGCCGACAAACGCGCCATCCAACGCGGCGCGCTGCAGTGGCAGGAAGTCCAGCGCGCGGTGTCCGAACGCGAGATGCCGCCGGACAGCGCCAAGCGTCAGCCGACCGAGGCCGAGCGCGAACGCCTGAGCAGCTGGATCGCGCACGCGCTCGACACGCTCGATCCGGCGGACTTCCCCAAAGACCCTGGTCACGTGGTGCTGCACCGCCTGACGCGCGTGGAGTACAACAATACCATTCGCGATCTGCTGGGCGTCGACAACAAACCAGCGGACACCTTCCCCGAGGACGCCGGTGGCGGTGGCGGTTTCGACAACAACGCGGACACGCTCTTCGTGCCACCGGTGATGGTCGAGAAGATGCTGACCTCGCTTGGTGATGTGCTGGGTCTGGCTAAACCGGAGACGTTGTTCACCCACAAGCCGGTGGACGACAAACCGAAATCGCAGCGTGCGGCGGCCAAGGCCATTCTCAGCGACTTCACGCAGAAAGCGTTCCGTCGTCCGGTGAAGGATCCCGAGGTCGAACGTTTCGCCAAGGTCTACGACGCGGCGGTGAAGAAGACCATTAACCACGAAGATGCGGTGAAACTCTCACTCAAGACCGTGCTGGTCTCGCCGAGTTTCCTCTACCGCATCGAAGGCCAGCGGCCTGACGCCAAACCATATGAGATCAGCCAGCACGAGATGGCGGTGCGCCTGTCGTACTTCCTGTGGGCGACCATGCCCGATGCCGAGTTGTTCAAACTCGCGGATGAGGGGAAGCTACACGAGCCCGCGGTGATCGAAGCGCAGGTGACGCGTATGCTCAAGGATCCCAAGGCCAAATCCCTGGGCAGCATCTTCGTGCCACAATGGCTGAAGACCGAGGAGCTGCGCCGTGGACGCAAAGCACCGGACAGCGGCAAATATCCGGCTTACAACGATCGCATGCGCGATGCGATGTGCGATGAGCCGGAGGTGTTCTTCAACGAGCTGGTGGCGAAGAACCGCAGCATCCTTGATCTGATCGACAGCGACTACCTCTACGTGAATGAGGACCTGGCAAAGATCTACGACATCTCTGGCGTGCGCGGCAACGAGTTCCGCGAGGTCAAACGTCCAGACGATAAACGCGGTGGTGTGCTGACCATGGCTGGCGTGTTGACCGTCACCTCGCATCCGCACCGCACCAGTCCGGTGCTGCGTGGCGTGTGGGTGTTGGAGCAGATATTCAACAGCCATCCGCCGCCCCCGCCGCCCAATGTGCCCGCGCTCGATGACAAGAAGGAGGGCGACAAGAAAGATCTGACGCTGCGTCAGCGGCTGGAGAAACACCGCGAGGATCCCACCTGCGCCACCTGCCACGCGCGCATCGATCCGCTCGGTTTCGCGCTCCAGCATTACGACCTCATGGGCGGCTGGCGCGCACGCGACGAGTTCGGCTCGCCGATCGACGCCAACGGCGCACTGATCAACGGCGAGAAGTTTTCTGGCGTTGGCGAACTGCGGAAGGTGCTGATGACGCGCAAAGCCGAGTTCGCCCGCGGTGTGACCTCACGTCTGTTATCCTTCGCCCTTGGCCGCGGACTCGAATTCTATGACCGACCGACGGTCAACGAACTGATGAAGGGCCTCGATCAGAACGGCTACAAGATTCAGCCGCTGATCGTTGGCATAGCCAAAAGTTTCCCATTCCGCTACAAACGTAACCAGCCGGTCTCGTCCCCCCAGGAGGTCTCGCAATGAGCCGTCCATCATGGTTGATCTCGCGCCGCGCCGCGCTCCGTGGTCTTGGCGTCGCTCTCGCCTTGCCTTTCCTCGACGCGATGGTGCCACGACCGCTCTACGGCGCTGATCCCAAGGTCATTGTCCGCAAGGGACCACCGGTGCGCTTTGGCGTGCTGTTCTTCCCCAACGGTGTGAATCCGCACAAGTGGACGCCGGCGGAGGTGGGTCCGTTCACCACGGGTCTGCCGGAGCAGTTGCTGCCGATGGACAAGGTGAAGGCCGACGTGCTGGTGCTCTCGCAGTTGTGGAACTCCAAGTGCAACTCGGGCGACGGCCATTACTTCAAGGATGCGTCGTTCCTCACCAGCATGACCATCAACAAGACCGTGGGTGCGGACATCAACGCTGGTGGTACGTCGATCGATCAGTTGCTCGCCGCCCACCTGGGATCGAGCACCAAACTGCCATCGATCGAGCTCGGTATCGAATCACCGGCCAAAGGCGTGGACAACAACGTCGCCATCACGCGACTTTACTCCAACCACATCGCCTGGAGCAGTGCCACTACGCCGCTGGCGTGCGAAATCGATCCGCGTCAGGCGTTCGACCGCCTGTTCCGTGAAGGCAAAGCCGACGACAAGGACAAGACGAAGGGTCTGGCGCCGACTGCGCTCACGCCGTTCGATGACAAGAGCGTGCTCGACGCAGTGATGGCTGACAGTCAGGCGCTCAAGTTTCGCCTGGGTGTCGCCGATCAGCGCAAGCTCGACGAATACCTGACCTCGGTACGCGATGTCGAAAAGCGCATGGCGCTGGAGCTCAAACGTTCCAAGGAACCGCGCCGCGTCGACCCGCTGGCGATGAAGGCCCTGCCGGTGCTCGACGAACAAATCCGCACCACCGGTCGTGGCCAACGCGGTGAAAACCATACGCCGCAAGTGCGCTTGATGCTCGACATCATGCTGCTGGCGTTCTGGACCGACACCACGCGCATCGGTACCTTCATGTTCGGCAACTCGGTCAGCGGGCGGAACTTCTCGTTCATCGACGGCGTGAAAGGTGGCCACCACGACCACTCGCACCACGAGAACAACGCCGAGAAACTCGCCGGCTACGCCAAGATCACGGCGTGGCACGTCGAACAGTACGCTTACCTGGTTGAGCGCATGTCACAGATCAAGGAAGGTTCCGGTACTCTGCTCGACAACTCGATGCTGCTGTTCGGCTCGGCGCTGCGTGATGGCAATGCGCACAGCCCGCGCGATCTGCCGCTGCTCCTCGCCGGCAAAGGTGGCGGGACGATCAAGCCCGGCCGTCACATCAAGTGCAAGGACGGCACACCGCTGGCGAACCTCTACGGCGAGATCGCCATCCGCATGGGCTTGCAACTCGACTCGTTTGCCGACAGCAATGGGCAGATCAAGGAACTCGCCGGCTGACGGCCATCACGGTTAGAAACACACGAAGCGCAGCCAGTCGGCTGCGCTTCGTGTGTTTTACGCGTTGGTCGACGGGCTTATTCGTCAGTCTGATCAAGGCGCGAGGCCTTGCGGATCATGGTCGCGACCTCGGCCGCATAAGTGCCGCCGAACTTCGCAGTGATGCCAGGGATCCACTGGAGTTGGACGTCCTTGGCTTTTTTGGCCGAAACCTTTTTCATCGCCTCGATATAGCTGGTCAACATGGCGTAGGCCGTCTGTTCGTTGGCGAGCTGTTTGTCATCCTTGGTTTTCTTGATCGCCAGGACCGCGGCAGAAGCAGCCGGGACCTTGGGGAACTCAGCCAGTATGCCGTTCAGCCGATTGAGCGCGATCATCTTGTCGGCCGCCATGGTCGCCGGGTCGTTGAGCAGGGCGACATCCAGTTCGACCATCTCGTTGACGCGGTCGGTCAGCAGCTTGACGAAGACCGGAGCATCATTGCCGGCCTTCTTGAGGTTCTTCATCGAGCGATTGATGTCACCGACACGCAGATCAGCGAGCGGCACCTTGCAGCTGAGCGGGAATTGGCTGGGGTCGGCAACCAGTGGTTTAGCGGTCGATGCCAGCGCTTCGATGTCCTTCTTTTCCTTGTTGGGATCGCCAAGACGCGAGATGTTGGTGATGCGCCCGTTGCCATCGACCAGGACGATCACCGCGGTGGCATCACCGCCAAAGGCGCGCACCAGACCACTGTTGTTGCTCACACCCTTGCACCAGTTCTCGACCGGATCGCCTTCTTTGGGCTGTTCGATCGCACCGCCCACCGCGACGAGGAAATGCAGGTATTCGAACTTGCTGGCGATCTTGGGATCGCGCGCCATGTCGCGCAGGCCCCAGTATTTATCACGCCCCACCTGTTCGGTGTAGTCGACCAGGAAATAGACCTGGACGCGTCTCGCCATGCCGGCCTCGGTCGGCTTGGCCGAATCAGGAGTCCACTGCACCGTCTCAAGCGGCACAGCTGCGCTCACGCTCGCAGCAGTGCACATCAGCAGGGCCAGAAAGAAGGTGCGCATAAATCCCTCCGATGGGGTCGCAGGCAGTAGCAGAGTAGCAGAGTAGCAGAGTGGACGGATCCCAGAACCCGGGGCGCTCATGCCTCCGGACGCCAGCGCAGGGTAGCACCAGACACCCGACTTGCATCTGTTGCGCTGGAAGGGCGCACGATCCGGTGGTTCTCGTTCATCAGGTGACGCTGAACTAGCCATGAAGAGGTGGTTACCACCAGCGGCTGTTCCAGTGCGCTGGCGTGGTTCCAATTCCCTACAGAAACGTTCGTTGCAGCGGTTGCGTCAACCCACATGGCAGCACCGTCTGCGACATTTCGCCACCGCTGTCGCACCACGGCTCAGTGTGTGGTGCGGAAAATCCGACCTGGCGGTGGGGCACGTGCGGTTGCGGGCTTCCCTGGCGCCAGCACCGTGCCGGCGCATGACTGAGCGTGACCTGCAGATCCTTCAATCGTTCGCCTGGGCGGTGGGCGTGTTGCTGCTCATCGCGCTCGCAGCGCTGGCGGTGGTCGTGGTCCGTCGTCGGGCTCTCGTCATGGACAATCCCGCCGTGCCGCCCTCCACCGCCGGTTCCATCGATTGGATCGGGCTGCTGACCTCCGTACAGGCGGATCGGATCCCACCAACGTCCTGGCTCACACTTGGCGCGACGCTGACCACGCAGGTCGCTACCTGTCCGCTGGCGCTGCGTGCCCCATTGGTTGCTGCACTTGATGCTGCGATCGCCCGTAGCCGCGATCCACTCGCCAGCGCGTCGATGTCCCAGGTGCGTCACGCGCTTGCGGTACTGCCGACAGCGTGAATGGTCCGCGCCCCCATGAATACCCCCGCCGTCGTACTCAACCGCAAGGTCACCCATCGTCTGCTGAACGGGCATCTGTGGGTGTACGCCACCGAGGTCGAGCGCATCGAGGGCCATCCCGCCTCCGGTGACGTGGTGGCGGTGCGTGACGGCACCGGACGTGCGCTCGCCTGGGGCTTCTTCAACTCCACCTCAAAGATCGCCGTGCGCGTGCTCACCCGCCAGGAACGCGCGATCGACACCGCGTTTTTGCGCGAACGTCTGCAAGCCGCGATCGCCCACCGTGACCGTGTGTTGCCTGGACGCCCGGCACGTCGCTTGGTCAGCAGCGAAGGCGACCTGTTGCCAGGCCTGATTGTCGACCAGTACGGCGACACGCTGGTGGTGCAGTGCACCACGGTCGGCATCGATCGTCGCCTGGCTGAGATCGTCACGCTGCTGCAGGAACTGCTGAGTCCCAAGGTGATCATTGAGCGCAACGACCTCGCGGTGCGCGGTTACGAAGGCCTGCCCCATCGTCGCGGCGTGTTGGTCGGCGACCACCAAGGAACACTGCGCGTGCGCGTCGGCCAAGCTGATTTCCCCTGCGATCCGCTCGACCCGCACAAGACCGGCCTCTACCTCGACCAGCAGGTGAATTGGGAGCAGGTTGCCACCTTTGTGCGCCCTGGCATGCGCGTGCTCGACACCTTCAGCCATCTCGGTGGTTTCGGCGTCCACGCGCTGAAGGCCGGAGCCGAACACACTCTCGCGATCGACACCGCCGCCGACAGCATCACCGGTGCGCTCCAAGCCGCCGACTGGGCCGGCGTCGCCGCACGTTGCGAAACCCGCTGCGACAACGCCTTCGACGTGCTCAAGGATCTCGACACCGCCGGCACGCGTTACGACCTGATCATCCTCGATCCGCCGAGCTTCACTCGCTCGCGCGCCACCGTCGACGGTGCCCTACGCGGCTACAAGGAGATCCACCTGCGCGCCCTGCGTATGCTCAGCCCAGGCGGTCTGCTGGCGACGTACACGTGTTCACACCACATCAGTGCCCCGATCTTCCAAGACATGATCATCGACGCCGCGCAGGACATCGGTCGCACGCTACGCCGTGAAGCGATCCATGGCGCCAGCCCAGATCACCCGGTGTTGGCCGCTGTGCCCGAGAGTGAATACCTGAAGGGCTTCGTGCTGCGCGTGCTCGACGGCTGAACAACTCCCAAAGGCTCACGGGCGGGACGCCCGTGCCACGGCTTGCAGGCTTGCACCGACGTCGTTGCCACCCCAAGCGAGGTCGCGCAGCGACCAAAGCGGCAGCGACCAAAGCGAGGTCGCGCAGCGACCAAAGCGAACGCAGTGCAAAAAACCGCGCCCGAGCGCGGCCCGGTCATCGTACGTACACGAAAGGGGGGCAGTGAGGTGACCGAAGGCGAAGCCGAGGGAGCCGAACGTTGCCGGGGGGTCGCCAGACCCCTGGCTGCTGAACTGGCCCACTCGGCGCAGCCGAGTGTAAGCGCCTGAAAGGCGCGGTCCGGCCCCGCAGGGCCGGACGGCCAGTTAAAAAAAGCACAGCCAGAGCTCCTGGGACGCCTGCCCCGGCCTTATGGCTGCTCCCGTCAAGGCCTGACCAGATTCGGCGGTGCTCAGCTCCCAGGTTCCGGCTGTGCGGCGCGGATCATGTAAAGCACCCAGGGCGAGTCAAACGTGCTGCCGGTGACCTCCATCAGCGCTGCAACTCCCTGGATGCGTTGCAACTGCGCAGGCCCGCACGATCTGCCAATGACACACGGACCCTTGCCGCCATGCCCGCGGATTGGTGGCAGGGGGGGCGGAATCTAGGCTCCTGGTCGATGTTCCGTCCAGGTCTCCTTCTCATCGGTGCCGTCATGGCGGTGCTGGTCACGGGCTGCTGTCGCGAGCGCGACGCTGCGGTCGATGACGTCGCCCGTTTCGTCAAACACGCCGAACGTGAAACCGCCCTGGCGGTCATCGACATCGAGCGCTTCGTGATCTCCAATGCCTTGGTGGCCAAGGATGTGCCGCTCGACGTGGCGAACTTCGTGGAATGGCGCAAGCGCGAGTGGTGGAACCTCAAGGCCGAATTGGCCTACCACTACAATCTCGAGTGGATGCACATCGAGCGCATGACCAAGGACGTCGCGCGCTATTACGGCTACAACATCCAGAACTTTCCGCGCGCCAAGGATGACGTCCTACGGTTCTTCGCGCGCGCCGACTCCGAATGGCGCAATCTGGTTCAGGACATCATGATCTGGCGCGAGTACCAGTTGCGCGAGGTGATGCCGCTGCGCGCCGACGTGAAGCGCTTCTTCGATAAAGCCGAATGGGAGTTCGCCAACGTCCAGGTCGATGTGTATCTGTTCCTCGAATGGCGCTCGCGCGAGTACAACAAACTCATTCGTGATGGCCGCGCATGGTTCGCGGTGAACATGGAGGATTGGGACAAGCTGTTGTGGGATGTCGAACGCTTCCGCCTGCACGCCTTCATCGAAGGCGAGCGCATGGTCGCCGACTTCCGTGCGTTCTACGCCTACGAGGTGGCGACCGTGCCACGGCTGATCGACGACGTCTGGCGCTTCACCCAGTACCGCGAACGTGAACTAGCCAAGCTGCGCGCCGACCTCACGCGTTTCAGCGTCCAGGGCCGTTGGGAACTCGACCGCCTGACTGACGACATCCGGCGCTACAAGAACTACCAGGTCGAGATGCTGCCGCGCATGATGGCCGACGTCGAAGCGTTCTTCGAGATCTACGAACGCGAAGTCCGCCCGCTGGGCGAGGACGTCAAACGTTTCTGGCGCAGCAACATCGCCAACGGCGAACTGCTGATGGCCGACCTCAAGCGTTTCTATCTGCACGCCGAAGAGGAGTACTACGAGCTGCACGCCGACATGTACCGCTTCGTCGCTTATGGCTCGTTCGAATGGAAGAACCTCAAGGACCGCGTGAAGCGCTTCATCACCTGTGCGCATGATCCGGTCTTCGGCGACGGCGTGGTGCCGAGCACCGGGGATCACCGGCCCGGGGTGATGAACGACTTCTCGGTGCCGCGGAGCGAATCGTTCATTCGTTAGCGACGTTTGCGCCACGGCGCGGCGTTGTGGGTGAACCGAAGTGCCAGTCCTAAAAGATAAGCTCGGTGGGATCGCGCCGTTGCGACCCCGGCTACGCCGGGGTGTTTCGCTGCGCGAAACCAAACGTCGTCCCCGCTCGCGCGCGCAGGCGCGCTCGGGGGATTGTTGTTCGCGGACTCTGGTAGCTCACGCCTGCCAGGGGCTCTGCTGCCCCTGGACCCGGCACTGCATGCTCGTGCTCGGATGGTTGCCCCCTGGGAGCGCCGGCTGCCAGCCGGCACGGGGCAATCCGTTGCGCTTACGCAGGTCGGCAACCCACTGGGCCAAGGACATCCCGCGTGTTTCCGGCATCACCGCGTTTCTTGACCCTGCGGCCTTGCCCATGATAGTGCCGCCCCGCTACGCAAAAAGACCTTGGACAGGTGGCTGAGCGGTTGAAGGCACACGCTTGGAAAGCGTGCAACGGAGAAATTCGTTCGGGGGTTCGAATCCCCCCCTGTCCGCCAAGCGTGACCAAGACCCACCAGATTCCTGGTGGGTCTTGGTTTATGCCGTGACTGACCCGTCTACGAGAAACGCGCAGCCGACTATCGTCCGAACCAGCAACAACATCGACGACAGAGGGCGACTCAGGTCGACCAGTCTTCGCAGCGGAGTCCGTCGATGCGGCGGAATTCCCGCAGGTTGTTCGTGATCAGAATCGTGCCCAGAGCCAACGCGTGCGCGGCAATCATCAAGTCCAAAGGGCCTATCGGGAAACCCTTCGCATCCAGTTGGTGCCGGGCCTTGGCATATTCCTTCGCCACTGTGGAATCGATGGAGACGATCGTGATGCCTGACAGAAACGACTCGACCAATGGCGCGATGCGCAAGGTTGGATTGCGGGCCAAGCCGTAACGCAGTTCCATTTCCGTGATCACGCTGAGTCCGACCTGCGCCGCCGAGACCGCTTTCAGATGACGCTGCAATGCCGCTGACGATTTGCGGATGTGGAAGCTGACGATGTTGGTGTCGAGCAAGTACCTGAGCGTCATCGTGGTTACCGCTTAATGATCGCTGAGCACGTCGGCGCGCTCATGGGTGGACGGACGCTCTCCCACCGCAAACTCAGGTGCCGCGCCGGCCAATTGCCACCATGCGAGCGGCCAGCCTTTGGCGTCTCGTTCCACCGCTGTCGGTTCAAGAATGATCTGTGCTCCTTGGCGGTAGATGGTGACTTCATCACCGGAGAAGCGGAATTCCTTGGGTAGGCGAACTGCTTGGCTGCGACCGGTCCAGAACACTTTCGCGCGCTGAGCGGAGGTTTTCACGCTTCTCGTCCGAGAAGTCTTTGCGGCCTTGAGACTCGTCATGACTTACCTCGCTGGTAGTTACCAATGGTAGGTATCGTTCGGAAAATGAAACCCCGACTTCCCTAGCCCGAGGCCGGTGAAGCGGGGCAACGCGAATCTCCCACCTGCGGCTTCTACCCGTTTGTCTGGCCTCGGCTTGTGCCACCAGCTCGACGGTTCGGATTCGGTCGGCTCCACTCCGCCCCTGCCCCTGCCCCTGCCTTCGCGGCGGGGGCAGGGGCCAATGCCGTTCGTTTTAGCACCCTCCGTAAAATACTAATTGACAATCGCTTGTAAAAAATTCGTCGGGCCTCATGAGCCCTCTTCGCCCAACCCATGATCTCCTCCATCACCTTACGGTTGCGCT
>JACDEI010000011.1 GCA_013816485.1 Planctomycetota bacterium | reverse complement strand
CCGCCAGCCAGGGGCTTCAGCCCCTGGTGACTGGTGACCGTTCATCAATAATTGAAGTCGCGAAGCGACGACGCCCGATTCGGCGGCGTTTCAACGCCGACGCCGTGGCCCGCATGATGGCGTTCGATGAACCGGGGACTTCCGTCCCCGGCACCGTGCGTCGTCGCGTCGCGACTTGCCCCAACATTACATCAGTCCCCAGGGGCTGAAGCCCCTGGCTGGCGGGGCGTCGCCGCCGTTGGCGGCTCTTGAATCGGCACATGCGTGACCCTGGAACAAGCGATCGGCAATCGGCGGCTGGCGATCGGCAATCGGCTTGCCGCGCATCCTCACCCTGCTGCGACAGTTCCACTGCTCCTGCCCGATCAAACCTTCCGAGGCACCTACTCACGTCCTACCTTTCCGTCTACACCCACCACCGAGCCCCTCATGCCCCTGACCCGCCGCACCTTCCTCCAATCCACCACTGCCACCCTCGCCGCATTGGCATTACCTGGATGCGGCGCCACCGCCCGCAAGGAATGCGAGGCGTGCGCCGATGACGTCCTCGGCTGGAAGATCTCCCTCGCCCAGTGGTCGCTGCACCGCACGTTCTTCGGTCGCGACGGCTACGAGAAGAAGGATCCGCTCGACTTCGCCGCCATCGCCAAGGGCCAGTTCGGCATCAGCGCGCTCGAATACGTCAACCAATTCTACGCTGAGAAGAAGAACGACGACGCGTACCTGAAGGACCTGAAAAAACGCGCCGACGACCAGGGCGTGAAGTCGGTGCTGATCATGTGCGACCGTGAAGGGAACCTGGGCGACGCCGACGATGCCAAACGCACGCAAGCGGTGGAGAACCACGTCCGTTGGTTGGAATGGGCTAAGACCCTGGGCTGCCACTCCATTCGCGTGAACGCCGCCAGCGCCGGCACCTGGGATGAACAGGTGAAACTCGCCGCGGACGGACTGCGCAAACTCAGCGAGAAAGCCACCACCTTCGGCCTGAACGTCATCGTCGAAAACCACGGCGGCCTGTCGTCGAACGGCAAGTGGCTCGCGCAGGTGATGACCACCGTCGGCCTGAAAAACTGCGGCACCCTGCCCGACTTCGGCAACTTCCGCACCAAGAAGGATCCGGACGAGTGGTACGATCGCTACCAGGGCGTGACCGAGTTGATGCCCTTCGCCAAGGGCGTCTCGGCCAAGAGCCACGAGTTCAACGAGGCTGGCGACGAGGTGCGCACGGACTACCGCAAGATGTTGAAGATCGTGAAGGCCGCCGGGTACAAAGGCCACATCGGCGTCGAGTACGAAGGCAGCCAACTCAAGGAAGCCGACGGCATCATCGCGACCAAGAAGCTGCTGGAGAATATCTTCGCGGAGATGAGGGCAGCAAAAGCCTGATCAGACGTGAAATCGCGGTGTACCATCAGTCCAGTCCACCACCGGCGACAGACGGTCTGCACCCCCTCGTTTTGCCGCCTGCGAACCAGCCTGTTCCTGGTGACATGGCAGTTTCTCCAATCAAACCCTGCCGGTCTTCGTCTTTTGTATTGACTTGCGAGCCAATCCCGAGAGATCAACTCCACCAAAGCCGACAGGCTTCAGAACCAGTTAAACAAATCTTCGATCCGTTTGAGTTAAACCGCGACGACCTGAGGAACTGCACCTATATGCCCACCTACATGCCCACCTACATGATGCCCACCTACCTGACCACACCCAAATCGCTAGATAACTGCCTGACTGTCGGGCAATCGCCGTGCCGCCAGGGCCGTGTCCACCTCGGGGTCCTGGCGGTTGCCGCGATCGGCCTGGTGGCCGCAGGAAGCATTGCCTGGTTTGCTTTTGGTTCTGGCGCCGGTGATCAGCGCTCTGCTGCGGCCAGTGCGACCACTACTCCGGATGCCAAGCTTCTGGCAGCCGCCGCAATGACGACGCAGGCGAAAGGCACGACCGGCAAGACCGGGAATGCTGACAATACCGACAAAACGGTAGCCCCCACCGCCGCGGACGGCGATCAGACCCTGGCACGAATGATCGCCCGCAATGACCAACGCATGGCGGGTTTGGTATCGACGCTGGAGCAGGGCATGCAGACCGCTGCCGCCACGCCGAAATCAACCGTCCCGTCATCGCAAGAGGCCAAGGACCAATCGCTGCCTGCTGGAATCGCTCCGAATGCCGGCGAGCCCGCCCAGTCTGGCGATCCCGCCCAGACTCCGAAAAGCGATGCCACGGCACCAGGTTCAAGCGCACCTCAGCGCTTCACCGCCGACGGGCGCCCCATTCCGGTCAATCATCGTCCGCTGTTGCAGCGCCCAGCTCAACGTGCGCACGCACCGCATCTCAATGCGGATCCTAATGGGGTACAAATCCGCGATGATAATCGCCAACTGCCAAGACGTAACGGCTGATGTCCGTTCGCATATTTTTTGATCGTCTCATTTTCCCCAACAACCCCAGAAAGGGCTCTATGACTCTTCCTAAACTCTCACTTGGCCTCGTGGCGCTTGCCGGCGTCAGCCTCGCGCTTGGCGGCTGCGGCAGCGGCAGCGGCGGCGGCGGCGGCAGCAGCAGTGGCGCACTTAAATTTGACGGCACCGGAACCGAAACTCCCGAAGGGTATTGGGTTGCCGAAGTCATTTCGGCTTCTGGTCTCTATGCGACCAACCACTACGCCATCCCAGGTTACACGCAGCACGTCTACGTCGCGCCGTCTGGTGGCGATGTGGATTTTGAAGGTATGACCCTGGTGGCGGACCCCGCGTCCAAGACCTACATGGGCACCAATAGTTACAGCTTGACGGATGGCGCGCTGGATGCCGCTACGATCAATGAAGATGTCACCATGTCCTTCGCGGGTGGCAGCGTCATCCTTACTGTTTCGGGCACCAGTGGCACCGAGACGGGAACCTTCAAGGTGAAGCTGCACCCCATCGTTGGCTCAGGCGCTTTCGATCAGGGTTGGAACTATTTCTATGGCCGCACGACGAAGTTCTCTGGCGGCAATTCCAAGGTCACCAGCAAGTACGTGGGTGAAACCGTCGCCCTGGAGTTGGACGACTGGAGCAACAGCCCCAACTTGGGCACCTACGGTTACGTCTATATGGATGCGACGTACAACTGGAATGACGGCATCTACATCGACGCCATGTATTTGGATGGGACCACCCTCAAGGGCGGCGGCTACAGCTACGAGTATGTCGACGATACCTACGGCGACATCGGCGATGCTCCGGGTGCATTTGCAACGGTAGCGATTGAGCTGGGCGCCTCGGGCCTTCCTCAATCTACGTCATACACCTACCGCAACTACGAAACGAGCCAGACGATCTCGGCTGCAGCAAATAATTTCAAATCAGAAGCCCAAATGGCTGCGCTCTTCCCCAGCGTATCAAATTATGATCTGACGGTCAGCACTGTTACCGCAGGAGGCGTACTGGAGGGTGCATTCGGAGTTGCCACCACTTCCATTGCAGACACCGTCCACGTCTATGGGTATTATATGTATTTGGGCGCCATGGGCTTTCCGTCAGGTGGATATGTAAGCTCAACGCAGCGCCGTTTTGAATTCTGGGATGGTCGCTACTACGAATATAATCTCGGCGGCGAGGCTGGTTACGAATTGGACGGAGACACGAGCACACCTGAGCGCTACGTTTGGACCATTGATTTCAATGCCAGTGGCGTGCCGACTGGTGGTTCGCTGAGCTTGGCCATCTATGACGCCTCGTTCAACCTGACCTCGACGGAGAACATGACGTTCACCATCAGCGGGCCGTAAGAACGACGATTACACCCACGCTGGTGTAGATCGACCCCTGGCGGATTTCCGCCAGGGGTCTTTTTATGCTCCGTGCAAAAATATACCTACCTGTCCTAGTCGTGGCGGCATGTCGATGTGACACCGGCGAGATTGGCTCCGGATTGTTGCGCACGACGACTAGCTCACGCCGCTGATACGCTTACCAAAGAACCATGGCATGGTGGAAACCCACCATGCCCTGTCCGCTCTGCGGCCCTCTTCTTACCTCTGCACCTCTGCGGCTAGTTGTCCTGCCTTCCGGTTCAAACCAGATCCGGCAACATCTTCGTCCCATCGCCGAACGTCGGCTGCTCGACGCCCATGCGCGCCATCAGCGCCAAGTACAGGTCGCACAGATTGCCACGACAGCCCTGCACATAACGCCCGGAGTTGATCGAACCACCGCCGCGACCGGCCAGCAGGATCGGCAGGTTGTCGTGGTTGTGGCGGTCGCCGTCGCCGATGTTGGAGCCGTACTGCAGCATGCAGTTGTCGAGCAGCGTGCCCTTGCCTTCCTTGATCCCTTTGAGCTTATCCAGGAAATAGGCGAACGACTCCATGTGGTAGATGTTGATCTTTTTGATCTTGCCGAGTTTGTCCTCATTGCCGCCGTGGTGCGAGAGGTCGTGATGACCTTCGGTGATGCCGATTTCGTGGTAGGCGCGACCGGAGCCGCCGTTGGTCAGCATGAAGGTGGCGATGCGCGTGGCGTCGCTCTGGAAGGCCAGCGCCATGATGTCGTACATCAGGTTGGCGTGTTCCTTCCAGGTTTTGGGGATGCCCTGCGGGACGGTGAAACCTTCGCCCTTCTTCTTGGTCGTGCCGGCGTCGTCACCGTCATCGCGACCGCTGATGTTCTGGATGCGGCTTTCGAGCGAACGCATGGAGTCGAGGTACTCGTCCATCTTGCGCCCGTCGTTGCCACCCAGGTTGCCTTTGAGGCCCTTGGCGTCGGCATAGACGAGGTCGAGCAGGCTCTTGTTCTCCAACGCCGCCGCGGCCTTGGCCGCTTCCGACGCGCTGGCGCTACGATCGGCGAACAGGCGCATGAAGGCCGACTTGGGATTAGTCTCCTTGGCCATGGGCGAGGTCGGCGAACGCCACGACATGTTGGTCGAGTAGGCGCACGAATAACCGGAGTCGCAGTCGCCACCGCCACGGCCGCCTTCGATCGACAGTTCGATCGAAGGCAGGTTGGTGTACGCACCGACCTTCTGCGCCAGCACCTGGTCGACCGAGATGCCGTTGTAGATGTCGGCGCCATTGGTTTTTCGCAGACGCATGCCAGTGAGGTAGGTGCCGCATTCGCGGGCGTGATCGCCAGCGCCGTCCGGACCACCGGTCGCGGCACGTTGCGCCAAGCCGCCGAGGATCAGCACGTCGGCCATGTGTTTTTCCAACGGCCGCAGGGTCTCAGGCAGCGCTGCGCCCTTGGCCGTCGACGGCCACCAGTGGCGGTAGTCGACACCAAGCGCCCAGTGCATGAACGCCACGCGCACGGGCAGGCGTTCAGCGCCGCCTTTCTTGGGCGTCTCAGCCCAGCCCATCTGCTCCAACAGGGGCAGACCGATGGCGACGCCGAGGCCCTTGAGGGCAGTGCGGCGGGAGATCAGCCAGTTCTTACTCATGGCGTTTTCCTTCTGGTAGTCGAACGGTTCAGCGTGCGCGGCGGTTCAGGAAAGGATAACTGGTGGCGACCTCCGCCACCAACACCGAGAAGCGGTATTCGTTCTTGCCCATGGTCGCGACGATGTGCTCGATGGTCGGGTCGTCGAAGTGCTCGACCCCACGACCGAGGGCGTAGGTCAGCATCTTCTCGGCCATGTTGCCGGTGAACTGGTCCTTCGCGTCCATGAAGATCTTTTTCAGTTCGACCGGATTGCGGAACGACACACCGCTCGGCATCTTGCCGGCGGTATCGAGGAGGCTGCCGCCTTCATCTTTGTCGCGCCAGCGGCCGAGGGCGTCGAAGTTCTCCAGGCCGAAACCGATCGCATCCATCACCTTGTGGCAGGAGTTGCAGGTGGGATCCGCGCGGTGTTTCTCCATGCGCTCACGCAGCGAGAGCTTGGCGACCTCGGCATGATCCTCGGCCTGCTTTTCCAGCGACTCCACCAGCGGCGGCGGCGGCGGCGGCGGATCGCCGAGGATCTCCTCCATCACCCACTTGCCGCGTTTCACTGGGCTGGTGCGTCCAGGCATCGAGGTGATCGCCAGCACCGCGCCCTGGCCGAGCAGGCCGCCGCGGTTGCGGTCGGTGAGCTGGACCTTGCGGAACTGGTTGCCGACCACGCCTGGGATGCCGTAGAGCTTGGCCAGCTTGTCGTTGAGGTAGGTGTAGTCCGAATCGATCAGTTCGAGCACGCTGCGATCTTCGCGCATGATCGCTTCGACGTACGACATACTTTCGTCGTACATCGCCTTGCGGATCTCCGGGGTGAACTCCGGGAAGACCTTGGTATCGGGCGCGATGGTCTCGATCTTGCGCAGTTGCAGCCACTGGCTGGCAAAGGAATCCACCAGCGCGCGCGCCTTGGGATCCTTGAGCATGCGCGCCACTTCCGTGCGGATCACCGCGGGATCCTTGAGCTTGTCCTGTTTGGCCAAGTCGAAGAGCGCCACATCAGGCATGGTCGACCACAGGAAGTACGACAGGCGCGAGGCGATCTCGTAGCTGTCGAGCGCGTACACGCCGTTGGTGTCCTTGGTTGGACGATCTGGTTCGACGCGGAAGAGGAAGCTGGGTGATACCAACACACCCTTGAGTCCCAGACGCACGCGATCCTGGAACACTTGGCCGTTCTTCGCCGACACATCGTAAAGCGTCATCAGGCGGTCGAGTTGCACGTCGCTGACCGGACGACGATACGCTCGGGTGGCGAACGCCGCGAGGATCTGTTTCGCCGCATCACGTTCCGACGCGGCAATATCTTTGTTCTTGGGATCCGGCCTAGCGATGAAGATCGCACGGTGCGCCGGGGTCTGGGTGCCCTGACGCGGGCCCTTCATTTCCAGCGACACCAGTTGCAGAAAGCGCACACGCGGAACCGTGGGCTTCTTCGGCTTCTGGCCAGGAATGGCCGGCTTGGCGTCCTTCGCCGGCTCAGCCTCAGGGGACTCGCTGAACGGATTCATGAACGAAATCGACATCACGTGCAGACCACGCGGTGCGTCGATGGTAAGCGACACCGGCGCGGGTTTCTTGGGCGTGACCTTGGTGTCGGCGACCATCTTGTTGTCGATCTTGACGCCCATCTGCGCCGGTTCGGTGCCGACCGGTTCGGAAGCCGCTCTGATCTTCAGGCTGTATTTTCCGCTTACGGGAATGGCGACCAAGCCGCGCAGTTCGCCGGCCTCGGTGATGGTGATGCCCTCGACTTTTCCCTTAGCCTCAGGATCAGGGGCCGGCTTGTCCTTCACCTTGCCATCGACGACGTATTCCCAGGTGGTGAGGTCGACATCGATGTCCGGCGGATCGAGCACGATCGCGCGTTCGAGGATCTGATCGGCGGCGATGAGGTACTTCTCCATCAACAGCGGCGGCAGCGACAACACATCGCCGATGTTGTCGAAGCCATTACCAACGTCGTCATCCGGGAAGTCGTCAGCTGGCTTGAAGTCGATGCCGACGAGGTCGCGGATGGTGTTGTTGTATTCCAGGCGGTTGAGGCGGCGAACGGTCACGCGACCGGGATCCTTCGCATCACCGACGCTGATTGATTTGATCCAGGCGGTGATCTTGGCGCGCTCGGCGTCGGAGGGTTGTTTCTCCTTCTCCGGCGGCATCTCGCGCGAGGTCAGTTGGTCGAAGGCCTCCTTCCACACTTTGCGCGCCTTGTCGGCGGCGGCTCCCGTGCGATAGACCTGAAGGTTGAGATCACCCTTCTGCTTCTGCTCGCCATGGCAGCCGTAGCAGTAGGTGTTTAGCAGCGGGACAATGTCCTTCTCGAAGGCGGCATGGACGACTGATTTGTCGGCCGCAAGCACCGACGACACCCCACCGATGACGAGGGCGAGGCCCATCAGCCAGGGAGTGCGGAGCGTGCGGTGATCAGACGACATCGACATGCAGGACTATCTCCCTACCAGAATTGTAAGGTTGGCTGTCAAACGGCGATCCTGACAGGCTTTTCTACCTGACCCTCGCACCCTGCACACAGTTTTTGCCGGTTTTGCCGCAAGCGTTTGAGACCGCGTCCCAGACCCAGCCCGCGCGCCTGTCCCTCAGCACGTCCAGAGCGTTACGGGGACGCACACGTCACGTGCCACACTTCAATGGTGCTGTGCCAGGTGCCCTGTCAGACCAATCCAGTCACCCCAGACACTGCGTTACACAGTCGCGCCAGCTGCTCCGGGACAGGGCCCAATGCTGTTAAGCTACGGCGAATGAACTTAGAAACGGCAGAAGAGGAACCGCCACGACGCCAGGACGCCACGAAACAACCGTTTGGAGCAAACAACCAGATCGCCTGACGGATGAAAGGTTCGTCGAAGCAAGTCGCTATTGTTCCGTGGCGTCGTGGCGTCGTGGCGGTTCAATCGGATTTGATGTGGGCGGGGCCTTAGCATATCAGCATTGGGACAGGGCCGGCTCAGGTGTGCTCGAAGCCGCTCCACTCCAGCGGCACCACACGACCCTGGGAGTTCTCGCGGAACGCTCCCGGCTGATCCACCAGCCAACCGACGGTGGACAACCGGCGCGGAAACGGCCACGCCAGTTGCAGGGCTGGCCAATGTTCCGCCGCCACCGCGACCAGCAGTTCGAAGTCTTCGCCGTCGCAGCACGCGGCCTTTGCCTGGTCGCTCATCACCGGCACGTCGTCGTGCACCGGCACCTGATTCGGCAGCAGCAGGCAACCACACCCACTTGCCGCCGCCAGTTTCGGCGCATCGGCGGCAAGTCCGTCGCTGAGGTCCATCATCGCGTGGACGTAGGGACTGGTGGCGAACCATTGGCCTTCAGCCAGCCGTGGTTCAGGGCGCAGGTGACGACCACTGGCAAGGCTTCCGCCGAGCGGACCGGTCACCACCAACAGATCACCCGGCGCTGCACCGGAGCGCGTCACCAGCCGGCTGGGGCCGTGGGCATTGGCAATCGCCTCGCCCCACACGGTGACGGTGATGACGAGTTCCTCGCCACCGGTGGTGTCGCCACCGAGGACGGGACAGGCGTGACGCTCGCACTCGGCGAGCAGGCCCTCCATCACCGCCAGGGCATCCCAACGCGTCGGGCAAGTCAGTGCGACGGTCGCGCCGACGGGTTTTGCACCCATCGCGGCAAGATCGCTGAGCGCGGCACCAGCAGCTTTGCGGCCGATCAGTGCTGGCGAGTCGTCGGCGCGAAAATGGCGACCCTCGACGATGGTGTCGGTGCTCAGGCAGGTGCTGCCATTCGGCGTCCACACACAGCAATCGTCACCGATGCCGACGACACCTGCGGGATCGCGGAGGCGCTCCCGGAGTTTCCTGATCAGGTCGTTTTCACGCACAGGTTTTCACCCCGGGGTCGCTTGGGCCCGCGGCGCTCAGGCGTGCGCCGGCGCCAGGTCGCGACGGCGGGTGACGATCGCCGCCCGCAGTTCGGCGATACGGCTTTCCAGTTCCGCGATGCGCTTCGGACCAGCGGTGTAGACCGGGTGGTGCAGTTCATTGAGAGCGGACATCTGGGCACGCAGCTCATCGTTCAGCGATTCGAGCAGCAGATCGCTGTCAGGCGGAGTAGTCATGGGCGGGGATCGTTGCGCTGGCTGGCAGAGGTCAACCGCCGTGGGCCTCGGCGTGGGAAACCCGACACCGCGCAGTAAATTGGGCCTGGTTCTGCCGCCATGGTCGCCATGCACCCTGCCGGGTCGCTTCAGTCGCCTAGTGAACTGATGCCCAGGAGAGCGCACATGCACCAGGACCTCCAACCCATCTACCGGCATGACCCGTCTGCCCAGGCTCCTGGCGCTCCTGCTGGCCAGTTTCCTCACCGGTCTCGCCCATGCGGGGGAGGCCGACGATCCGTTGGCGCTGCCGCCGGCAGCCGATGGCGAGGCAGACCCGACCTCCGCGGCGGCGTGGGACGCGCGCCTGTTCGATAAGAAGGGCAAGCTGGTGCGCGCCGCCTATGTGCGCATGGCCGCGAGCATGGAGGCCAAGGACCTCGATCACCGCCTGGGCCCGGACTACGACTTCTTCCATCCATCGGCGAAGAAACCGGCGAAAGAACCCAAAGAGCCGAAAGAACAGAAAGAGCCGAAAGAACAGAAAGAGCCGAAAGAGCCGAAAGAGAACAAGGACAAGGCAGGCAAGCAGACCACGGCGGCGAAGGACCCAGGGACGATCGACGGCTTCCCGCTCGACGCGCCGCGCAACGCCAACGGCCGCTACATCTGGAAGGAGCCAACTAAAAACGGCGTCGACTGGACCGGCCATGGCGGCCAGGTGATCTACCTGCCTGAACAGCCGAACGCCACCGGCATGGACAAGGTGTCGTTCTGCTGGACGGTGCACGAGAATCACGGCGGCAAGCAGTTCTGGCACGATTACATCATGCGCCCGGGCATCGGCGAGAAGGACGGCGGCCAGTGGTGGAGCGGCAGCCCGGATCCGGCGCTGCGCAGCCAGGCGGTCCTCAGCGCCTTCGGCAAAGATCCCAACCGTACGCCGACCGCGATCGCACGTGGACGCTGCGCCTGGGCCAATTACGCGATCATCGCCTTCCGCAGTGGCCTGATCACCATGAGCGGTACCGGCAACAACGGCGAACACCCTTTCCTCACCGTGCAGTTGCCGGCGGGCAAGGTCCCCACCGCCGTCGCCGTTACGCCTGGGAATGAGATGGCGCTGGTGGCGGTGTGGGATGTCTCCGCGCTCAAAGGCCAACTGGCGGTGATCGCGCTCGGCAGCAACCGCGATCATCAGTTGATGCTCATCCCCAGCACCGCGTTCTTCACCCGCATGAAGCTGCTCGGCTTCGTCGACCTGCCGATCGCCACGCCGAGCGCCATCTCCGCGACCACCGACACGGTGTCGTCCGATGGGGTCTCGGGTGATCTCCCGGCGGATGCCTTCGACCTGTCGAAGCCCGAGGTGCGCGAACGCTGGGCCAAAGGCGCACAAGGCACCACCCGCAATGTTGCGATGACCCTGCCGCGCTGCGGTTACGTGCTGGTCGCCTCACGGGCCGAGAACAAGGCGGTGTTCGTCGACCTCGCGCCGTTCTTCACCTGGTTGCGCAGCATGTACCTTGGCAGCCAGCAGAATTACGATCTCACCACCAAACGTGGCGATGCCCCGGACCAGTGGCCGTTCACCTTCGACCATGCACCGAAAGCCATGCCGGTGGTGGTCCATACGCTGAAGATCCCGCAACCGACCGCGCTCGCCACCGGCTTCCCCAGCGGTGACGATCCAAGCTTCGCCACCAAGGCGATGATCGCCACGCTCGATGGCCGGCTAGTGGTGATCGAGGTCGGCCAGCTCGCATCGGCGGCGGCGAAACCCGGCGCGATCACACCACTGGGCATGGTGGCGGTGGGCCGCAATCCGGTCGGGCTGTGTTACGGCGCGCGTCAGGTGAAGCCGAACAACCAGGTGGTAGTGGTCAGTCGTGGCGACCGGCGGATCTCGTGGGTGCGCATCGCCAACACTCCGGCCGTCACGCGCACCTTGGAGGATCCGCGTTTCACTGATCCGGTGGCGGTGGAGGCCGGCGACTACCGCGGTGGCAAGTTTGTCTGCATCGCTGACTTCAAGGGCCGCAAGCTCATCAACTACCTCACCGCACCGATCGACAGTTGGGGCGACAAGCTCTACGGCGGACTCGGCGCGAAAGGTGATGCGGCGTTTGAATGTGCCGGCTTCACCACCGTCCCAGGATATCCGTTCCTGATTTCCGGAGCGGAGGTCCCGTGAGCCTCGCGCGGATCGATCCGTGGTTCATCCTGCTGCCGGCGCTGATGTCGGCGACGTTCATCGGGTTGTGGTTGACCACGAGCCTGCACGCGAACACGGCGGAACACCAGCGTTTCGCGGCCTTGCCGCTGGTGCAGGAGAGCGATGGCGTCGACCTGCTGCTGATCCCGCGCGGCAGCATCACCACCGCCGATGGCCGGATGTTGAGCATCGCACGCAGCGTTCTCCTCGGTCGCAGCGAAGTCACCCAGGCAACCTGGAACACCGTGATGGCGCACAATCCCAGCCGCGAGCGCGGCGACCACCTGCCGGTGGAATGGGTGAGCTGGGACGACTGCCAGGAATTCATCCGGCGTCTGTCGCTGCGTCATGGCCGCACCTACCGTCTGCCGAGCGAGGATGAGTGGGCGTATGCCTGCCACGCCGGTTCACGTGCGGGTTCGTTCGATGGTGCGCGCGAGACCTACGTCCACGCTCGCGCCTTGGCGCCGGCGGACGCCTGCCCGGCGAACGCCTGGGGTCTACGCGGCATGCACGGCAATGCCTGGGAATGGTGCGCCGACATCCTGCCGGACGGTCAACGCGTGATGCGTGGCGGTTCGTGCAATCTCTACCCCGTGTGGTGTCCGCCCGACGATCGCCTGTCTTATCCCGCCGGCTTCCACCACGAACGTCGCGGTTTGCGCTTGGCGCTGGACCTGACCGATTGACGTCGTCATCACGAGGACAAGCCATGCGTACCGCGCAGTTGCTCGTTGTGCTGGTTGTGCTGGTTGTGCTGCTCACCCTGTCCACCCGCTTGGCGGCGGGTGAGCAATGGAACGCCACCATCACAGTCGCCGGCAGCGACGGTCGGCCATCAGCCTACCACTTGTGGGTACCGGACGGCGTGAAGCGCATCCGCGCGCTCTTCCTCTTCACCAGCTACGGTAGTTTCGCTGGCTTTGCTGGCGGCGCGCAGATCCGCGAACTGGGACGCGACCTGCACTGCGGCATCGTGCTGTCGGAGGAGCGCCTGCCGGACAAGGACGCTGCGCCGATGCTCGCCACGCTCCAGATGCTCGCCATGCGCAGCGCACATCCCGAGGTCGCCCACGCGCCGCTATTCGTCTTCGGCCACTCGAACTCAACACACGACATGGGTCGCTTCGCCGCCTTGGTGCCGACGCGCATCGCCGGTTGGGTGGCGATGAAATCGGCTTTCGGCGAGCAGTTCTCTTTGCCGCAACTCTATCGCATCCCCGGCATGGTGGTGTCGGGCGAGGCCGATCATTCTTATTTTCAGAACCAATTGGAGACCGTGCGCCGGTTGCGCCGCGAACACGGTGCGTTGATGCACATGCTGATCGAAGCCGACGGCCCACACTGGCCCAACGAGCCAACCTTCGAGATCATGATGGCCTTCCTCAAGAATGTCTTCTACCTGCGCGTGCCCGCCGATGGCGATGCCACCGTCGCGCCGGTGAAACTGCTGGAACTCGCCGAAGCCGACGGCTGGCTCGGCCAGCATGTCGCCGGCAAACGCATTCCCGACGGTGCCGGCAATTGGAAGTGGGAACAGCCAACCGATGTGAAACGCCTGCTGGAGATCGCGCCGTTCGCGGAATTCCCAGGCGATGCGCGCGACGCCTCCTGGTTCCCGAGCGCGGACTACGCGCGCAAATGGCAGGAGTACTGCCACACCGTCGCAGTGAAGGACTGGGCACGCCTGCTGCCGGGCACGGTCGAGGCCTGGAGCGCCAAACGCCGTCCGCCGGTGATCGACGGCCTAGAATCGACGCTGCTCGCCACCCAGGTGAAACGTTTGGCCGCGAACAGCGGCAGCAAACCGGTGATCGAGGAATTGCGCCGTCTCGCCACTACCAACGGCAAGGCAGACGAGGCAGACGAGGCCGCCGAGGCGACGCGCATCCTCGCTGTACTCGACCAACTCAGCGGTGAGCGCCTGATCCAAGCCAAGCGTCTGGAAACCACCCATCCACCCAGTGCGCTGGCCGCCTACCAAGCCGTGGCACGCCGCTTCGATGGTATGAGTGCTGCCGACAGCGCGCGTGAACGGTTGAAAGCCAAGGAGCTCAAACGCGAAGTGTCGGCGTGGACCGCGCTTGATCGTCTGATCCAACTCGACGGGGCGCTGGTCGCGGTCGAGGGCGCCCAACGCCGTGCCGACGATCAGCGTTTCGCCAGCACCAACAGCAAACGCTTGCAGGAGATCCACGGAGCTGGCACCGCAGTGATGCGTGAGTTCGCCGACACGTTGGCTGCAAAAGAGGCGCGTGCGTTGCTGACCCGCTTGGCCGTTCCAATACCGACGGAGAAACCGGCGAGCACCGCACGCTGATGTTGTGCATGTGGCAGTCGCTGGCGCGGTGAAGGCAATAAAGGATACGCACATTGAGTTCGTCAATATGCGTATGTCCTGACTGCCTGCCGATTACCGACGGAAAACCCAGATGAAGTCGTCGGATCCGGAATCGCCATTAGGCGCTACGCCGTAGACGGCGGTTCCGGTCCTGTCGTCCTGGATATCGCCGCCATCGAGCTTGTGATCTCCACCGCCGAATGATTGGGCCTGGGATGCCATAACGGTCATCTCGACCTCGAATGAATTGTCTCCGCCATAGCCGTATCCATACTGATCGATGCGATAATCGAAGTCGATCTGGCTGTTACCGTTCCATCGGATGTTCTCGATCGCCGCCTTCCCGGAGCGGATGTTGTAGGTCAAGACCGAATCGGCAGGTACGGAGCGATCCATGAGCGAATCGAATTTGACGTGTCCGGTGATGAGTCCGTTTTGCGAGGGGGGCGGAGCATCCGCGCCAAGCGGGTAGACATTGTCGTTGGTCGATGGCGACGATCCCAAAACTGCCGGATGAGCGACAGATGGACATAGATTGGTGTTCAGGTCCCCACCGATGAGCAGGTTTCCCTCCTTTCCCGCGTTGAAGCCGCCAAGGGCGAAGGCCTCAGCTAGTGAGCGCCTGGTTCCTTGCTGTGATCCATTTGGTTTGATCCCATTCATACGGCGGAAAAGCTTGTTCAGGAAATTTCCGACGGTCACCGATCCGATACAGGCATCGAAGCCGATCTGGGAACGACCACCGAACTGGGTGAAAGTCTGGGCGCTCTCGCAGGCGGAGATGACGACGAGTGTGCGCCAAGTATTGAACGTCGCCCGCCAATTTGCCGAGAACCAGGCGTATTCAGCTCCTACGATATACTCGGCATGGAACATGTCGTAATCGACGAACAGATTGGTGCTGCCAGGACCGTCCGTCAGAAACTGGTCGGCTTGCTGCCGGGTCGGCGTGACGAGTACGACGTTGGCGATGAAATTGAAATTGGCATCATAGTAGGCGTGGGTGTTCAGGAGCGCGATGCCGGCTTGGCCAGCGAAACGATTGAACCGGGATCTGGTCATTCGTCCATTCTACGACGTGTGCCGGCGGTCCAGGATGTAGCTCTGGGTATTCGGCCCTGTGACGTTGCGGCGGATGCTGGTGAAGGAGTTGCCTCCGAAATTGGCATGGTGCAGATACGGATCCCAGGTGGTGAACCGCTGCGAGTACGGGCTTTCACAGATGGCGGCTGCCGCCAGTGTCGAAACAGGCAGGGGCATCAGCAGCGAGATGACGAAGATGAGTGAACGGAGAAGTGGATGCATGGGTGTTCCTGTCACTGGGTTCGTTTGCGGAGATGAACGACAAGCGTGGTTGCAATGACGACAATCAGCAGGCCGAGCAGCCAGCCCCATCGTGGGATTGCGGGTGTTATCGGCGATGGGTTGCCTTGCCCGGGAGTTGTGGGGATAGCTGGTGTGGCGCTGGGAGGTGGTGCGGGCTTCTCTGAGGCCTGCGTCGCAGATGTGAGCGATGGCGGAGGGATGCTCTGCCTGCTCGTTCGATAGACCTCGAAATAGGATCCGTTGGCGAAGAGTCGCTTCAATTCGTCGGCTATTTCCTCGTCGTCGTGAGGGAACAATTTCTCCTGGCGGATGCGGAAGACGATGTGCTCGGGCGTTCGCAGATCTCCGACAGCACGATCGAATCGTTCTGCCGCCTCCGGTGGCAGGGCGTAGTCCCATCCACCGCCAGTCACCCAACTGAGTAAACCGCCGGTTTCCAGCCACCGGACAATATCGTTCATCTCCTCATCGGCCTGCTTCAGGATCGCATCCTTGTCTTCATTGGCCTGCTTGGAGCTTGCGACGTGTTCGCTGAGCGTCGGCCCAGCGACGTGGAGACTGGTCCTGGTCTTCTTGCCGTCCTTGTCGGTCAGCAGGATCTTCCCAGTCGCTTATCGTGCTCGACCTGGAAGAAAATCCCGGTCTTCCGGATGATCTCCACCATTAATTCTGTCGCTTCGTCAGTTTTGTGATGGCCGAGCAGGAACCGCGCCTTGCGGGACCAGTATCCGGAGCGTGGATCCTGACCTGGAGCAACCGGATCGAGTGGCGACGAACCGGGCGGTGGATCACCCGGGTCGACCTCCACGGCGTACGAGAACGGTGGCCATTCCCGACCACGACTGAACAGGTGTTGATTGATGAGGATGTCGAGACCGCGGCGCTCGACGGTGAAAGGCCGCGGCAACGCCTTCAGATCACAGATGCAATATCCCGTGATGATGGAGGTGGATTTCCGTAGGCCGAAATCACGAATGGATGCAGGAACTTCGTCTGGTTTGGTCGTCTCTGCCATCAGGGCCGGACATACGTACAACAGCAGGCAGAGCAGCGCCCAGGCAGAGATTCCGACGGGACGTTTGCCGTTGCGGCTCCTGCTGCCGACGCTGCAGAGGCAGGTAGCAAAACGATCGGAGGGCCAGGATGCGGTTGGCATAAGCACGTTTACATTTCTCGTAATCGGAACTGTATATCAAGCGTTGACTCAATTGATTGTCAGCCAATAGCCAATAAAAGACGCCCCTCCCCCTCCGCCAATGCGGCCGTAAAGGACGCGATAATAAAGGTGCGGCAACCATTCAGGACATACACAAATTGACTGCGCCACTATGCGCCTGTCCTTCCATAATTTGGCGTGCGGCGCGTGGCGTGCGGCGTGCAAAAGTGCAAAAGTGCGGGTCCAGGGCCGGCGAGGCCCTGGTAGGGCGTAGCGGGACAAAGTCCCGCGAACAACAATCGCCCGAGCGCGCCTGCGCGCGCGAGCGGGGACAAGCGTGATCCCGCGCAGCGGGATGCCCCGGCAATGCCGGGGTCGTGTCAGGACGATCGCTGCGAAGCAGCGACATGCGCAGCATGCGAGCAGCGCAGCGGCGAAGTCGGACTGACGCGCACGCGCAGCTAATGCGCGAACGGCTGCTCGACACCGCGCGGCAGCGTCAGCACTTCGACGCCTTTTTCGGTCACCAGGATGGTGTGCTCGAACTGCGCCGAGCGATTGCGATCAATGGTCACTGCGGTCCAGCGATCGTCCCACATCACGTGACGCCAGTCGCCCAGGTTGATCATCGGCTCGATGGTGAAAACCATGCCTGGGATGAACGCCGCGGTTTGCCCGGGATCGAAGTAGTGCGGGACCTGCGGATCCATGTGGAACTGCTCGCCGATGCCATGGCCGACAAAGGCTTTCACCACGCCATACCCTTCCGCCGTGGCATGGTCCTCGATCGCGCGACCGATGTCGCACACCCGACCACCGGGTTTGACCACACCAATGCCACGCATCAGACAGTCGTGGGTGATGGCGATCAACTTGCGCGAATGATCATCGATGGTGCCGACACCAACCGTCTCTGAGAGATCGCCGTGCATGCCGTCGAGGTAGATCGTCACATCAAGGTTGACGATGTCGCCATCCTGAAGCGCACGTGAATCCGGGATGCCGTGGCAGATGACCTCGTTCACCGAGGTGCACAGCGACTTCGGGTAGCCGTGGTAGTTGAGCGTCGAGGGATATCCCCCCAGGTCGATGTACGCCTGATGCGTGATAGCGTCGATCTCGTCGGTGGTGATGCCTGGGCGCACGGCTTGTTTGGCGATCTCCAACACCTGGCGCGCAGCGGCGCAGGCCGTGCGCATGCGCGCGATCTGGTCGGCGTTCTTCACCACCTGACGCGAACGAGAACCGGGTGGCCGGCCACTGACGGCGTAATCCGGGCGCGGAATGTGCACGGGCACCGTACGCCTGGGCGAGACGGTGCCCGCGCGCACCAGCGGACGGCCGTCCGGAGCCAAGCCATCGGGAGACGGCTTGCCGGCATCGCCGCGCAGGTCCTTCAGCAGGTCGAGGCTCTGGTGGCAGCGCTTGTACTTCTTGCCACTGCCGCACCAGCAGGGCTCATTGGGGCCGGTCTTGGACACGTCGCTCCTTGGTCGGAGGGCGGACCCTAACGCGGCTGAGCGGTTCTGCATTAGTCTCGGGCTACAAGATCAATCAGCTGGGCTACAACCACGGGCTACAGGCCACCGGTCGATTGATCGCAGTTCATGACCAACTGAACGGGTCTGTGCAGGACTTCATCACACGATCCTGTGGCCTGTAGCCTGTAGCCTGTAGCCTGTGGTCTGTAGCCCGCCCCTCTTCTTGCCCCCTCCTCCCGTACGCCACGATGCCGGCCCATGCGCGTAACGGTCACCACCAGCGATGCGCCGACGGCCATCGGTCCCTACTCCCAGGCGGTCAAACACAGCGGATTGCTGTGGTGTTCCGGCCAGCTCGGCATCGGTGCGACCGGTGAATTCGTTGCCGACGACACCGCCAAGCAGGCGCGACAGGCGCTGCACAATCTTGAAGCCATCTGCAGTGAAGCCGGCACCAGCCTGGGCAAGGCCCTGCGCCTGACCATCTACCTGGTCGATCTGGCTGACTTCCAAGCGGTGAACGCGGTCTATGCCGAATTCTTCGAGGCCCCTTATCCGGCCCGCGCCACCGTCCAGGTCGCTGCCCTGCCCAAGGGTGGCCGAGTGGAGATCGATGCGGTGGTCGCACTGTAAGTGATGTGTCCACCATCCACCGGCCGCCGCCGTCGCCTCAACACCCTTCCTCACCTCTGGTACCACGTGAGATTGCCGCCGCGCCATTTGGAGTGCTCCATGTCTGCTGTCCGTCTGCTCATGTTGGTCGTCCTCTCTGCTTCTGCCTGGGTCGTGGCCGGCGAGGAACGCCCCTACGTCCATCAGCTGTTCAATGACCACATGGTCTTCCCGCGCGACCTTGAGGCACCGGTGTGGGGCTGGTGTGAACCGGGCAAGGAAGTGACGGTGGCGATGGCCGGCAAGAGCGCCAAGGCCACCGCCGGTGCGGATGGTCGCTGGCAGGTGAAGCTCGGACCCTTCGCCGCCGGCGGACCACATGAACTGGTGATCAGCGGTCCGAAGGAACAGAAGATCGGCGATGTGCTGGTGGGCGACGTGTGGATCTGCTCCGGCCAGTCGAATATGGAGTGGGGCGTCCACAGCTCCAACAATTCGCACGAAGAGATCGCCAAGGCCAATCATCCGAAGATCCGTTTGTTTTATGTGCCCAAGCGCATCAGCACCGAGCCACAGTCGTTGGTGAGTGCCGACTGGAAGGTCTGCTCGCCTGAGAGCGTGCCCGGCTTCAGCGCGGTCGGCTATTTCTTCGGCCGCCTGCTCCATGAACAGACCGGCATCCCCATCGGCCTGATCAACAGCAACTGGGGCGGCACCGTCGCCGAGGCCTGGACCAGCGCTGGTGCGCTCAAGACCATGGACGACTTCAAAGGCGCGGTCGAGGACTTCGAACGCACGGCCAAAAATGGCCAGGATGATTTCGAACAGATCATGGCCGAGTGGTGGAAGAAGAACGATCCCGGCAGCCTCGCTGGTCTGGGCTTTGCCGATCCGAACGTCGAAGTGAACGACTGGAAGAGCATGAACCTGCCGGGACACTGGGAAGGCCAGGGCCTGCCCAACTTCGATGGCATCGTGTGGTTCCGTCGCGACTTCGAGTTGCCGGAAAACTGGACGGGCAAGGACGTGAAACTGCATCTTGGTGCGATCGACGATCGCGACACCACCTGGGTCAACGGTTCCAAGGTCGGCGAGATGAACGACTGGAACCACGACCGTGTCTACAAGGTGCCGAAGAAACTGCTCAAGACCGGACGCAACACCATCGCCGTGCGCGTGCTCGACACCGGCGGCGGCGGCGGCTTCCACGGTCGTCCGGAGCAGTTGCAGCTGGAACGCGCCGGCGGCGATCCCATCGCCCTCGCTGGTGAATGGCGCTGGAACATGACCAAGCCCTTCAGCGAGGTCACCCAGCCACCCAGCCGCATCGACAACAATCCCAACGCGGTGACCGTGCTGTCGAACGGCATGATCAGTTGCCTGGAACCCTTCGCGATCAAGGGTGCCATCTGGTACCAGGGCGAATCGAACGCCGGCCGCGCGGATCAATACCGCCGCCTGCTGCCGACCATGATCAAGGACTGGCGCCAACGTTTCGGCGTCGGCGACTTCCCGTTCTACATCGTCCAGCTCGCCAACTTCATGGAGCCGACCAACGATCCGGTGCAGTCCGGCTGGGCCGAACTACGTGAAGCACAACTGTGGACGGCGATGAACGTGCCGAACTGCGGCATCGCGGTGACCATCGACATCGGTGACGCCAAGGACATCCACCCGCGCAACAAGCAGGACGTGGGCAAGCGCCTGGCGCTCGAAGCCCTGGCCAAGACCTATGGCAAGCAGCTCGTCCACCAGGGCCCGCTTTACAAAGAGATGAAGATCGAAGGCAATACCGTGCGTCTGGTGTTCGACCACGTCGGCGGCGGCCTGGAGCAACGCGGCGACAAGCTCGCTGGTTTCGCCATCGCCGGTGCGGACGGCAAGTTCGTTCACGGCGAAGCACGGATCGATGGCGCCAACGTCATCGTCACCGGTGCCGGCATCGAGCAGCCGACCGCAGTGCGTTACGGCTGGGCCAACAACCCGCCGGCGACGCTGTTCAACAAAGACGGTTTGCCGGCGTCGCCATTCCGGACCGACGCGCCGAAATAAGCACGTTCGCCCGAAGCGTTAAAAAGAACGGCCCGCCACATGCGTGGCGGGCCGTGTCGTTTGCTGACGTCAGGCGTCGGCGATGGCCATCACTTGGGGTCGGCAGGAACCGCAGCGGCAGCGGCAGCGGCAGCGGCAGCCTTGGCGGCAGCGTCAGCAGCAGCCTTGGCAGCAGCATCAGCAGTGGCTGCAGCGTCAGCAGTGGCTTTGGCGGCAGCATCCGCGGCAGCCTGAGCATCAGCGGCGACCGGGGCCGTCGTGGTGGCGGCCGGGGCCGTCGTGGTGGTCGTCGTGGTGGTCGTCGTGGTGGCCGGGGCGGCGTCAGCGGGCTTCACGTCGACCTGGGGAGCGACCGGCTTCGGGGCTTCGGTGGGCTTGTCGCCGCAGCCGGACAGGCCGAGGACCGCGACGAAGGCAGCGGAGATGATGGTGAGGTTACGCATGGGAAATCCCTTTCTGGTGGGTGTGAATCCTCTTGCGAGGCGGGCGGAACCCTATGGCCCCGACCGCTGGGCACCAGACGGTAATCCGGTCGGCCGGAGAGTGTTGCTGACAGTGCCCAGGAAAATGGCTGGCAGCTCTCTGTGCCGAGTCAGACCGCACCGGCCGTGTCGAGGTGCTGGAGCACCGCCAGGAGCACGCCGAGCACCACCACGACGAGCATGCCCCGCAGCCACAGGATGGGAAAAAATGGGATCTGTTCCGCCGTGATGCGTCCGGCCTTGGCTAGCACGACGTAGACCAGCAATTGGATCAGGCCGAACACCAGGCCGAGGATCGGCGGCGCGAGGATCATCAGGACGAAGCCGAGGCCGTTCATGGATGGTGCTCGCTGACGCTCGCAGGTGCGAGGTGCAAGGTGCGAGGTGCGAGGTGGTTCTTGGCCACGCCAACCAAGATCACCGCGTCGTCAGGATGGCGAGGTCCGTCGGTGATACGCCTGGCGTACGATACTCGATGGCACCTCGCACCTCGCACCTCGCACTTCGCACCCATCGTGATCATGCTTTCGCAACACCCGCCGCCGGACGCCACACGCCGCGCTCCGGCAGGTATTCTTGGATGCTGCGTACCGAGTACCCCTCGCGCTTCACCTGACGCAGCGACGACACCAGGGCGGCGGCGCTGTTGAGCGTGGTGAAATACGGGGTGTTCGACACCGCGCAGGCCGAGCGGATCTTGCCTTCGTCACTGCGGCCGCCCTTGTTGTTGGGCGTGTTGATGAGGAAGGCGAGCTCCTTGAGGTGGCCAAGCACGGTGTCGCCACCGTCCTTCACCTTGTTCAGCACCTTCACCGGGATGCCGTTGCGGATCAGCACTGACGCCGTGCCGCGGGTCGAGCACAGTTCGAAGCCAAGGTCGTGAATCTGCTGCGCCAAGGCGATGGCCAGACGCTTGTCCGCGTCGCGTACGCTGATGAATACCCGGCCGCTGAGCTTGATCGGCTGGTTGGCACCGAGCTGCGCTTTGAAATACGCCTCGCCGAAGGTCGCCGCGATACCCATGACCTCGCCGGTCGATTTCATCTCGGGGCCGAGCACGGTGTCGACACCAGGGAACTTGTTGAACGGCAGCACCGATTCCTTGACGCAAAAGTGCTCGGGATCCGGGCGTTCGGTGACGCCGAGCTGCTTGAGCGTGAAGCCCGCCTGGATCAACGCAGCGATCTTCGCCAGCGGCAGGCCGGTGGCCTTGCTGACGAAGGGCACGGTGCGCGAGGCGCGCGGATTCACTTCGATGAGGTAGACCTCTTCGTTGCGGATGGCGAACTGCACATTCATCAGGCCGCGCACGTTGAGGTGCATGGCCAACGCGGTGGTCATCTCGCGCATCTGGTTCAGCGAACGGATCGACAGCGAGTAGCTGGGGATGACGCAGGACGCGTCACCCGAGTGCACGCCGGCTTCTTCGATGTGTTCCAGGATGCCGCCGACAATCACCTGTTCGCCATCGCACACCGCGTCGACGTCGACTTCGATCGCATTGTCGAGGTACTTGTCGAGCAGGATCGGCGCGTTGGCCTTGTGCGCGCTCGCGCTCGCTTCGATCGCCGCCTTGATGTAGCGCGCCAGGTCGTTGCGGTTGTGCACGATCTCCATCGCACGGCCACCGAGCACGAAGCTCGGACGCACCACCAGGGGCAGACCGATACGGTTGGCCGCAGCGATCGCTTCTTCGTACGTACGGGCGATGGCGTTCTGCGGCTGCTTGAGGTTGATCTTGTCGAGGATGTCCTTGAACAGTTCGCGGTCGCCCGCGCGATCGATATCCGACGGCGACGTGCCGATGATCGGCACACCAGCCGCTTCCAACGCGAGCGAGATGTTCAGCGGCGTCTGGCCACCGAACTGCACGATGACGCCGGTGGGCTTCATCACGCGGTTGATCTCCAGCACGTCTTCCGTCGTTACCGGTTCGAAGAACAGGTGGTTCGAGGTGTCGTAGTCGGTCGAAACCGTTTCCGGGTTCGAGTTGACCATGATCACTTCGTAACCCGCTTCACGCAGCGCGAAGGCAGCATGACAGCAGCAGTAGTCGAACTCGATGCCCTGGCCGATGCGGTTTGGTCCACCGCCCAGGATCATGATCTTGCGTGCGGTCGACGTCGGCGCTTCCGACTCCTGCTCGTAGGTCGAGTAGTAGTACGGCGTGAAGGCGGTGAACTCGGCGGCGCAGGTGTCCACCAGCTTGTAGGCTGGATGGATGCCGAGTGCCCAGCGCTTCGCGCGCACCGCGTCTTCGCTCTGGTTCCACAATACGCCGAGTTGCTTGTCGCCGAAGCCGTCGCGTTTCGCCGCCCAGAACACGCCTTTGTCTGCTTTGTCCAACGACGAGGCCTTCAGCGCGGCTTCATGATTGATGATGGTCTGCAGGTGACGCAGGAACCACGGATCGATACGCGTCGCGGCCTGGATCTCTTCCAGCGTCGCGCCGGCCTGGAAGGCGTGGCGCACTTCGAACAACCGACCCGAGGTCGGGCGCTTGATGCGCTCCAGCAGATCGGCCTTCTTCGCCGGGTCGCCGTAGTCGTCGTCCTTGCGCGGGCCGTAGCCGTGGGCGCCGATCTCCATGCCGCGCATCGCTTTTTGCAGCGACTCACGGAACGTCCGGCCGATGGCCATGACCTCGCCGACCGACTTCATCTGGTAGCCAAGGGTGTCGTCTGCTTCGATGAACTTCTCGAAGGCGAAACGCGGGACTTTGGTCACCACGTAGTCGATGGTTGGTTCGAAACACGCCGGGGTTTCCCGCGTGATATCATTGCGCAGCTCGTCGAGTGTGTAGCCGATGGCCAGCTTGGCGGCGATCTTGGCGATCGGGAAGCCGGTGGCCTTCGACGCCAACGCGGATGAACGCGACACCCGCGGATTCATCTCGATGACGACCATGCGGCCATCCGCGGGATCGGTGGCGAACTGGATGTTGCTGCCGCCGGTTTCGACGCCGACCTCGCGAATGATCGCCAGCGCCGCATCGCGCATGCGCTGGTACTCGCGGTCGGTGAGGGTCTGGATCGGCGCGACGGTGATGCTGTCACCGGTGTGGATGCCCATCGGATCGAGATTCTCAATCGAGCAGATGATGACGACGTTGTCCTTCTTGTCGCGCATCACCTCGAGCTCGAATTCCTTCCAGCCGTAGAGCGACTCCTCGATCGAAAGCTCGCTGGTGCGCGACAACATCAGGCCGCGCTTGGCGATGGTCTCGAACTGTTCCGGCGTGGTCACCAGACCACCGCCCGAACCACCCATGGTGAACGACGGACGGATCATCGCCGCGGTCGGGCCGTCCGGTTCCCACAAGTGCAGCTTCTTCGCCGCTTCCTGCGCCTCTTCCCAGGTGGTGGCCTTGAAGGCACGCGCCATGCCCAGGCCGAGCT
This sequence comes from Planctomycetota bacterium, assembly GCA_013816485.1. Classification (GTDB taxonomy): domain Bacteria; phylum Planctomycetota; class UBA11346; order UBA11346; family UBA11346; genus BOG-1363. The sequence continues at coordinate 90,579 of JACDEI010000011.1, read as the reverse complement.
TCTTGATGATCGCGGCGAACTCCTCACGCGACTCGGCGCGTTTGATCACCTCATGGGTCGCGCCGATCATCTGGCAGTTCAGTTCCTGCAGCGTGCCGTTCTCCCACAACGCCATCGCGGTGTTGAGCGCGGTCTGGCCGCCCAAGGTCGGCAGCACCGCGTCGGGGCGCTCGCGTTCGATGATCTTGCGCACGCACTCCGGCGTGATCGGTTCGATGTAGGTGGCGTCCGCCATCTCCGGGTCGGTCATGATCGTCGCCGGGTTGGAGTTCACCAACACGATGCGATAGCCTTCCTCGCGCAGCGCCTTGCAGGCCTGCGTCCCGGAGTAGTCGAATTCACAGGCTTGGCCGATGACAATGGGACCCGACCCAATGATCAGAATGCTTTTGAGGTCGGTGCGCTTCGGCATGATGTAAGTCCCTTTAGTTTCCACGACTTGCATCGGGGCCCGCCAGCTACGCCCAGGAGTCCACGGATCCGCTCCGCAGCCCCGGCACCGCCGGTGAGGCAAAAACTCGCGCGAGGCTAGGTCGGTCGGCCAGTTGGCAAGGGGCCACAACCAGCCAGCGCTTCTGCCGCACACCGCTGACCATCTGGCGCTGGTGCCGTTCCCTGATGCGCGCGCCGCTGGAGTCCTTTAGAGCTTTACGCCATTGGGCGGGGCCCCGTTAGGGTGCTACCGTTTCCTCGGCATCGATCACCAAGCGGAAACCCAGGCTAGCGCTGCGCACTGTCGGATCGAGAGCAACTCGATTGGCGGCGCGCACCAGCGGTGCGCGGTCACCCCAGCCGCCACCACGAGCGACGCGGGTGTCACGTTCGGTGCCAAGCGGATCGGTGGCTTCGCCCAGCGGGTAGGTTCCATAACGATCCTCGCACCATTCCCAGACGTTGCCGAGCAGGTCGTACAGGCCGAGGGCATTGGCGGCACGACGACCAACCTGCTGGCTACGATCACCACTGGTGGAACGATACCACGCTTGGCGATCGAGTGTCGCCGGATCACCCGACGCAAAGGCCGGATCCGCGCCACCGGCACGACAGGCGTATTCCCATTCCGCCTCGCTCGGCAAACGCAGCGGCACGTTCGCAGCCAACGCGCGCGCGCGCGTCAGGAACTCCTGCACGTCGTTCCACGACACGTGCTCCACCGGTCGTTGTGGATCGCGGTCGGTCGCCGGCCAGGTGCCGATCACCGCCGCCCACACGAGCTGGGTGGTCTCGCTCTCAGCCATCCAACGACCGCGGCTCAGATGGAGGCGGAACCGCTGTTCATCGCTCTCGCGACCAGTCTCATCCAGATCGCTGCCGATATCCGCGGAACCCGCCGGGATGTAGCGGAACGGCACCTGAACTTCACTGCCATCAGCAGCGACCACATGCCAGACCGCGCGTGGGCCGCGGGCATCGACCGTATAGGTAGTCGCCCAGGCGAGTGGAGCGGCTCGGCCAGCAATGGCAGGCCGCGATGGCGGTGATACGGGCGTCACCTGCTCATCGGCGGTCCACCTCGTTGCCTTGGTACCTGGTGATCGGACCCGCCGGTGCCGGCAAGACCACCCTGCTCACCAATGCCGGACTGGGTCTTGATCCGATCATCACCACCGACGCCACGGCCAAGGCGGAGAGCAATGCCTTCACCCTCTGGCTGGGGGAAGGCGCTGTCTTCATCGAAGTCGCCGGACGTCTGCTGAGTGACGGCGATGCGCAACACGACTGGCGCACCCTGCTGTGGCTGATCAACCGCGAACGCCGGTACCTGGCACTGCGCGGCGTGTTCATCGTCAAACCCCTGGCGGAACAGTTCCGCCGCACGCCGACCGAGAACGCCGCCGACGCGACGCTGACGCGTGATCGTCTGCAGGTGATGACCAATCTCACCGGCACGGTGGTGCCGACCTACGTGGTGATCAGCAAGGCCGACCTACTCGGCGGCTTCAAGGAATTCTTCGCCGCCAGCGATGCCAACGTGCGTGAGCAGGTGCTCGGCCTGACCATGCCGTGGCCACCCGAGCGTGATCCGGTCCACGGCGTCACGGTCGAATATGAACGTCTGCTGGACCGCCTACGCGACCGCCGCCTGCTGGCACTTGGTGCCAGCAACGTGGAGCCCGCACAACGCAAGCTGATACAGTTCCCCGCGCAATTGCGTGCCGCGCTACCGTACCTCACCGATTACCTGGCGATCGCTGCACGCCCATCCCAGGATGGGCAACCGACCCTGCGCAGCGTGTGCCTGACCAGCATCCTGCCGCCACCGCAACGTCCGCCAGCACCTGTGACTAGCGATGACGCCGACGCAGCGCTGCCCAAGAGTCTATTCTTCGCGGTGTCCGCGGCTGCCGCACCAGGGACGGTGCGTCAAGCGCCGCCAGCGACTCCCGCAGCGGTCCCAGCGGTGGATCGCCCGCTCGTATCGTTCGTGCATGAGCTGTTCGCCCGCGTGGTGAAGGTGGATGCCTCGCTCGCGTCCATGACTGCGGCAGCACACCGGCATTGGCGTCAGATGCGGACGGCGTGCCTGGTGGTCATCCCCCTGGTCGTCGCAGCACTCGTCGCCTTGAACGTCTGGACGACTTGGCGCGGCCTCAACCTGATCGACGGACTGTGCCAACCACAGGCGGCACTGCGTGAAAACCAGCGCAGCAGTCCCAGCGATACGACCACTCACCTGCTGGCGATCGACCAACTCGGTACGGCGCTCGGCGCGGCGCTGGCACACCACGGTTCAGGACTGGGCAAGGCCGGTGAAGCGGCCAGCGAACAGTATGTGCGCGCGTTGCGGCCGCTCCTGCTGGACGCCTGTCTTCAGGCGATGCGCGCCGAGCTCGCTTCCTTGCGACATGGCTCGACGCCTGCGCCGGTGGGCGGACACGGCGATGCCGACTTGTTGCGCGCCTACCAGATGCTCGGCGGCATGCTCGACGCACACCCCGCGTTGATCACCCGGACCCTGCTCGATGAACGGCGCTGGTTCCGGGGAGTCGATCCGGTGGGTGGCGGTACCTGCGAGTTCCGCATCGAGGCGCTCGCACGTCAACAGCTCGACCTGTGCATTACCACCTTGCTGCCTGCCGGTCTGCTGCGTATCGACATCGATCGGCCATTGGTCGACGCCTTGCATCAGGAAATCGGCGACCGCTTGCTCGTCGATCAGGCCTATGGCGAGCTGATCCAGCGCCTCACGCCACAATTCGGCGTGGTCGCACCAGCCACGCTGCTGAGCGAACCGCAGTACAGCGCCCTGGGAGCGGCCACCAATGTCAGTCTGCTCTACAGTCAGGAGGCCTGGGATGGCGCCGTGGCACGCGCCATCGACAAACGGGCCGGCGATCTGGTGGTCGCACTGGCAAAACTCGCCTTGCCACATGACCGCGCCACGGTCATCAGCCGATTGCGTCAGCGCTTCGTCGACGACCACCAACGTCGCTGGCTGGCCGTCGTCGCCAGCATGCGTGCCGCCCAGGTGCGCGACTTCCGCGACACCGCCGGCCAGATCGATCGCCTGTGTGGTGAAGATTCTCCGGTGCCACGTTTCATCGCCGGCGCGCTCACCCACCTGCGCTTGAACGTCGCCGACACCACCACGCGTGGCGCGACCGACAGCACGTGGGTGCGGCCCTGCCTGCAGACCATCAGCTCGCTGCGGAGTGATGTCATCGACTACCAGCAGGCGATGGCGTTCGCCAAACGCAGCACCGACGTCGAGCGCCTGCGGACGCTGATCGGCCGCTTCAATGCCGTGTCGGCCCGTATCGGTGAATTGATCGCCCAGGTTGAACCACCGGCAACCCGTACGGCGATCCAGGCCGGCTTCGACGGACTGTTGCGCAGCCTGGTCGCCGACCTCGATCGCAGCCACGTCGATGAACTCGACCGCGTGTGGTCGGAACAGGTCTTCCAGCCCTTCGATGCCCATCTGGCCAAACGTTTCCCCTTTGCGGGCGACGCCGCCGATGAGGTTCCGCTGGTCGAGTTTGCGGCGTTCTTCAATCCCAACGGCACGCTGTGGACGGTCCTGGCGCAGCTCGAAACCATGCGCGACATCACCGTGCTCGGCCGTCCGGCGGTGACACTCAGTGACGACTACCCACGTGTCCTGCGCAACGCGCAAGACCTGCGTGCGTTGTTCTTTGTCGGATCGTCGCCCACCCTGCACCTGCGTTTCGGCTACCGCATGCAGCAGCGTGAACATGTACGTGACCTGCGGGTGCAGTTCGGTGCCACCACCAATACCCTTTATGAACGCCCGGATGCACGCTACCTGGTCGAGCTCACCCACGGCGGCCCGTACGGCGCACGCATCTCACTCCAGGCCGTCGGCGGGGAATGGAAACACCGCGAAGACACCGGCGAATGGGGCTTCCTCCGCTTGTTGCGGGCCGGTCAGCCGAAAAGCGGCACCGGTGGCGATCTGGTCTGCACCTGGGAACACGAGGCCCTGATCGCCGGCAAGACCCAGAACATCAAAGCCACCCTAGTGCTCGACGCCGGCAACATGGCAACGGCAGTGAACGGCAACCTGCTGTCGGGTCTAGTGCTGCCACGCCGCATCGTGCGGCTCGATGCGGGTCGGTAAGCGGACGTTCCTCTCTGCTGAGATTACTCCCCGGGCACCCACAAGTGCTGCCCACCTCATGATGGCGGCCTCGCAGATGCAGACGGCCGATGTGGTCGAGGCCGGTTCGGCGTAGTCGTTGAGGCGAGTAACACCTGCACGCCGGTGATCGCCTGCGAGTCGGATGCTGGCGCGATGGTCACACCGACGGTCAGTGGTGCGCCGGCGGTCGCGGTGGATTTCTTCTCCGCCGACCGGACTGCCAACCGGTGACTGAAGTTTCGGCCAACCACCGACGCTACCGCGAGTAGTATCATCACAGCGGACCTTTACTGGGAGCAACGTGGCCAGCGGTGGTCACCGGAAGCACTCCGGATGATTCCGCCGGATGCTGCAGAACCGTCCCTGATCACCGATGATGAGGTGATCGACCAACCGCACGTCGAGCGTACGGCCGGCGGCGACCAGACGAACCGTGACGGCGAGATCCGCGGGGGACGCTGACGGGTCGCCGGTGGGATGGTTGTGTACCGCGATGCACGACGTGGCACCGGCGGTCAGCGCCGCGCGGAAAAACGCGCGTGGGCCGGCATCGGTGCCGTCGACATCGCCCTGCGAGATCTGCCGCGGTTCGCCGATCAGGCCGCTGCGTGGGTCGAGCGGCAGGCACCAGAAACATTCGTGGTCGAGCAGCACCAGTTCGCGCAGGTGTTCGACTGCGAGTTCCGGCGAGGTCAGCTTTGGGCGTTCACGCCGACGGGCCGCCGACGCGACGCGGTTGGCGAGTTCGAACGCCGCCGCCAGTTCGGTTGCCTTGGCCGGGCCGATGCCGCGTGATTCGAGCAGCGTGTCGATCTCGCGCCGCGATAGACCGAGCAGTCCGTCGTGTTCGAGCAGCAGGCGGTCGGCGAATTCCAGCACGCCTTCATCGCCGCCGGTGCGGAGCAGCAGCGCCAGCAGTTCGGTGTCGCTCAGCGACTGGATGCCACTGTGCAGGGCTTTTTCACGCGGGCGGTCGTGTTCGTGCAGGCGGTCGAGTTTGCGTGCCGGTTCCACTGGCGTCAGCAGGCGACGATACCCGGTGCGGGCATCGCCGTTCCAAGTGCCGTCGATCAGCTCGCCCGCGGCGTGTAGCCGACGACAGTAGAGCGTCGCTTCGTAATGGGGCACTCCGGCGGCGACCAGGGTGTCGGTACTTGGCTGATCGTTCACCACCGCCGCATCGAGAAAACGCCGCACGGTCTCGGGTTGCAGACGCAGGGCGGATTCGAGCACCAGCGCCATGGTCCGTTCCTTATTTGTTGAGCATCAGGCGCATGGTGACCACCCATGCGATCATCACCACCAACATCACCACCAGCAGGATGAGCCGGCGATTGCCGCCATCTGGCAACGGCTTGAGCGCCTCGCGGGTCTGCCGCAACAGTTCCTGCACGGTCGCGGCGTGCTCGGCGATGCTCGTGCGCAACGCGTCGATGTCCGCCCCGCTCACAGCACTGCGTTCGGTGCGCAGGCGCTGATCGAACGCCGTCAACGCCTTGTGCAGTGCGTTCGAGTGCTCGGTTGCGCTGACGCTGTACGGCTCGGTCACCAGCGCCACCGCCGCGAATGGTTCGCCCGCGCCGGCGGCCACCACCTGCTGGTGCAGACCCTGGCATTCCCCGGCGAGGCGCACCACCACGTGCGCCTCCTCATAGACCGTGCGCAGGCGCGTCTGTGCCACCGCGGCCACCGCCGCTGTGGCACGATCGCCCTTGGTGATCGTCGGTGGTGGCGGCGGCTCGAAACGTGGTCCCTCCGGCAGATCCAGCGGCAGGGCCAGCCAGCGCACCAGCACGGTGCCGGTGAGCAGCAGCAGCGCGAACACCACCAGGCCTCCGATCAGGGCGGTCATGGTGAGCGGAAGCAGTTCAGGACCGACGGGCATGGGCGGGAAGATAGGGAAGGCAGGGGCTAGGGGCTAGGGGCTAGGGTCGAGTGATCACGGCGATCGTGATCCGGTCACCATCGGTGAGACCGCGATCCACATTTTGCCGATCCTGTTCGTCAGCGACGTATGCACCCGACCTGAGACCCTGTCTTCCGGCCCCTAGCCCCTAGTCCCTCTTTTCTTCCCCCCCCACCGCACCATCATCCCCGCCCGTTCGTGAAGGAGCCTCGCCATGGCCGTGTCGATCCGCATTCCCAGCGTCCTGCGCAACCTCACCGGAGGTCAGGAGACCATCCAGGTCATGGCCACCACCATCGATGAGGCGTTGGCTGCCGTCGAGGCGGCACATCCCGGGATCAAGGCGCGCCTGTGCGATGAGACCGGCAAGCTGCGGCGCTTCGTCAACGTCTTCGTCGGCGAGGAGGACATCCGCTTCCTCGATGGTCAGAAGACCGCGGTGAAGGATGGCGAACTGATCGACATCGTCCCTGCGATCGCGGGCGGCTGAGCAATGGCTGCCCCCGCGACCGCCGCCCCGGTGGCTGCGGCAGAGGTTGCGGCCCTGCGACTCGACCTGACCAATCAGGGCGTGCGTCTGGGGGATGACGTCATCGCTGCCGGCTTCGACTTGGCGCTGGCCAAGGACGGCAACGGCAACGGCAATGGCCACGGCAACGGCAACGGCAACGCGTCGGAAGGTATCGATCTGATCCTGCCCGGCGGCTGGTGCACGAATGTCTGCATCGCCCCAGGGTACGCCCGCACCTCACCGTACGTGCTGGCGCTCGGCCACGGCGGTGCGCTTGAACTGCGCCATCCGCGCCACGGCAACGTGCCGGTCAACGTGCCAGATACTGCGCGCTTCCGCCATCAACGTACCCATAGCGGCGTAAGCTGCGGCGACATCGGCGCGGTCCATGGACGGTGGCTGGTGGTCGCACCGTTTGCCGCACGCGATGGCATCGGTGTCGATCGTCCGCGGCGCTTCCTGGGCTTGCCGCCGCTGCGTCCTTTGCAGAAGGGACAATGGTCGGTCGACGAGGTCGTCGCCTGTGCTGAAGCGGCGTGGGCACATGCTGGCGCACGTCTGGTCCACCTGGAGGCCAGTCATCTGCTGCGTGACGACGGCGGGCTCGCTGACCTGTCGCCGTACATCAGCGCGCTCAAACGCGCATTGCCAACCCTAGTGTCGGTCTCGGCGTTGCCGCCGATCAACGCCAGTCAGACGCTCGCGTTGTACGCCGCCGGATGCGATGCCATCAGCTACCACCTGTTGGCCTTCGACGCCGAAGCTGCGGCGCAGGTCGCGCCGATCCGCAGCCGCTTCGTCAGCCACGACCGTTTGATGGATGGCCTGCGGGCGGCTGCCCGGGTGTTTCCGCGCGGCGCGGTGTCGACTGATCTGCTGCTGGGCCTCGAACCGCTCGAACATGTCTCGGCTGCCTTGCCACGCCTGACCACGGAAGGCATCGTGCCCAACCTTGCCTTGTTCCGTCCACTGCCTGGTGGTGAAGATGATGTGCCCGCCGGCACCTTGGTGCCGACCGAGCCGATCCTCGCCTTGCGCGCGGAACGCGGCGACCTGATGCGGGCACATGGTCTATGGCATAGCCGCGTGCGTGGGTTCTCGCGCACGTTGTGGGGCTTTGAGCCGTATGTGCCGTCACTCAGCGATCGCCTGTATGCCAATGTGCGCCGCTGGTTGCGTGTGCGGGAGCGCACATGACCTCACCGCTTGATTTCGATCCACGTCCGCTGCCGCTGTTGCTGCTGGCGCGCAGCTGGCGGGCGATGCTGGTGATCCTGCTGCTCGGGCTGGTGGTCGGTGTACACCTGTTGGTCCCCGATGGGGCTGGCAACACGCCGGCGGTGACCTGGCGCGTGCTCGCGGTGTTCGGTGCAGCATTGACCTTGTGGGTGACCGGCGCGGTGCCCTTGGTGGTCACTGCCATGGGCGTGTTTCTCGGCTTGTCGGCGACCGGCATCGCTTCACCGACCGACATCGCCTCATGGTACTGGAAGGACATCGTGTTCTTCCTGCTCGGCGCGTTCCTCATCGCCGGCAGCCTGTCATCATCGCACGTCATCGACCACGCGGCCCTGCGCCTGATCGACAGCATGGGCACCAGTCCGAGAAAACTGCGACAAGTGTTGTTCTGGAGCGCGTTCTTCGCTTCCTTCCTGATGAGTGAACACGCGGTAATGGCGATGTTGTTTCCGCTCGCCTGCCGCATCCGCGATGCGCTGGGACGCAAACCCGGCAGCAGCACCTATGTGACCGGCCTATTCTTTGCCCTGGCCTGGGGCGCGACCATCGGCGGCATCGTCACCTACCTGGGAGGTGGTCGCAATCCGCTGGCGATGGGTTTCCTGGCCCAAAGCGGTTATGATGCGCCAGGCTTTTTTGCCTTGATGGGCTACAGCCTGCCGCTGGCGCTGCCGCTCGCGGTGATCGCCAGCTTGTTGTTGGAACGGGCATTTCCGGTCGATCTCGATTCGATCAGCGAGGCGCGCGAGGCCTTGGCGCAACGTCGTCGCGAACTCGGCCGCTTCGGTCCGCAACAAATTGCCGTCACGCTGCTGTTGGTGGTCGCGGTGCTCGGTTGGGCGCTGGCGGGTTACAAAATGATCGCGGTGGTCGCGTTGGCGGTGGCAGCCGTGCTGCTCGGCAGCGGACTGGTGCGCTGGAAGGACCTGACCAAAAACGTGCCGTGGGATCTGTTGCTGTTGTATGGCGCGGCGCTCGCATTGGCGAAAGCGTTGGAGACCACCGGCGCCCACCACGTCGCCGCTGAGGCGTTGGTGCCATGGCTCGGCAGCCATCCGCTGCTCGCCGTCCTGTTGGTCGCCACGGTCGCAATGTTCCTGACCGAGGCGATGAGCAACGCTGCCGTGGTCGGCGTGTTGGTGCCGCTGATGCTTGGCCTCGCTCCGCAGATCGGCGTCGATCCGCTGCACCTGACGCTTGCCGTGTGTTTGCCCGCCGGCCTTGCGTTCATGTTGCCGATGGGATCGCCGCCGCTCGCCATCGCCTTCGCCAGTGGCGAATTCCGCGTCAGCACCATGGCCTGGTGGGGTGCGCTGCTGAACCTCATCGCCATCCCGTTGGTGCTGGCGGTGTACTGGTTCGTCTGGCGTTGAGGTCACCGGGGACACATCCCAATGGCCAAAAGCCAACGAAACGGATTTTTCGCCACGAAGACACGAAGGCACGAAGATGAAAAAAGATGGGCGTTTCGACCACTAGCGAGTGTTATTCCTTCGTGACTTCGTGACTTCGTGGCGGAATTTTCTCCGGTTTTCAAAATTGGCTTCACGCCATTGGGCACATCCGCCCCGCTGAACCCGTGACAAAAAGGGTGACTGGCGTACAAGCGGCACCATGCGCACCCGACTGACGACGCTCATTGTCCTCCTGGTTGGTATCGGCTTCCTACTGTGGTCCTGTAGCACGCGTCATGCGACTGAGGTCGACGAGGATGCCGAGGCCGAGAGCCTGTGGCGCGATCTGCGGCAGGCGAAGACCGTTGCAGCCATGGATGAGTTGCTGGCACGGGAAGTCGTGCAGTTCGCCTTCGAGGAGCAGACGCTGATTGAACGACGGACCGCCTTCGCCAACGCGGTGCTGATCGCCCGCGCCAACACCGCTGACGGTCAACCGCTGAGTGGTGCCGACATTGAACGGCTGAACCGTACCTTCGCCGAGATGCTCACCAGTGTGCGGACGCTGGTGCCGTTGGCCGCGCGCCACGCCGAGTGGCGGCATGTCGATGCGTGTACCTGTGATGATGGCACGGTGGTGGTGCCGCCAGAATCGATGCGTCTGACAGGCATCGCCTTGTCCGGGGCGGCGTCACTGGCCATGTATGACACCTACCTGCTTAACTGTGAACTGGTGATCGGCCACGAAGCCATCAGACACGCACTCAATCAGGGCGATGCCGGGCTGGATCTTCCCGAGGATCAGGTCGACGCCGTTATGCGCAGTTACCTGTCCTATGGTCGGCGCACCCGGGTACACCGCTGCCTACGCGACCTGACCCGCGCCGGTGAAACCTGGACCACCAGCGATGACGCCCATGCGGTTTTTCTGCGCACGCGCATCAATGACAGCCCGAGCGGAAAACTGCTGACCGTGACGCGCCGCATCCCGTTGCATCAGGCAGCGCCGGCGGGCTGGACGTTGCTGACCTCAGACCTGCGTACACTGGGCGACAACGTGGTTGGTGGGACCTCTCAGGGTTTCGGCAACGTCATTGGCTTGGTGGCAACGCGCCGCGGCAAACTATTTGGCGATGCCCAGATCGAAAATGACATCCGCGGCGTCTTGCGTCCTGGTGACATCCTGTTGGAGAAAACCCCCTTCCGCCTGACCGACAAGTTCATCCCTGGTCACTATGGCCACGTGGCGATCTGGATCGGCGGTGAAGCCGACCTGCGGGCGCTCGCCATGTGGGATGATCCGTTGGTGCAGAAACATGCCGCCGCGCTCACCGCTGGCGATGGCGTGGTCGAGGCACTGCGCGATGGCGTCCAACTCAGTCCACTGGCGCGGTTCCTCAACATCGACGATCTGGGTGTACTGCGGCAAGAAACCCTCAGTGATGCCGCACGACGCGACATCGTCCGCCGCAGTCTGCGACAACTTGGCAAGGCATACGACTTTAACTTCGATGTCGAGACCGCCAACCGCATCGTCTGCTCCGAACTGGTTTATCAGGTCTACACCTCGCTGATGTGGCCGACCGATCGCACGGTCGGACGGTGGACCATCAGTCCGGATCAGGTGGCGAAACGCTGCCTGCCGATGGGCCAACTGACCCTGGTCGAGTTGTGGCACGATGGCAGCCACGTGACCGATGACCCGGGCGCAGCGATGGCGCGCTTGCTGGCGGTGCCGCCCGTGGCCACGCCATGACCCGGAAGGTCACTTCACCGGTGGCATCACGCTCGCGCTGATGCCGCCGGTCGCCGGTGCTGGGTCGCTGACCGTGAACGTCAGCGTACGGCTCTGCAGCAACGTGCCGCCCGCTCCGCTCGCGCTGTGCGTGGTGACGGTCAGCGTGTAGGTGCCCGGCGTCGGGATCCAGGCGTTGAAGTTGCCGTTGGTGTCGCCCTTCATCGCGTAGGGTGCGACGTTCTCGGTCGCCGTGCCGTTCTCCGGACCGCTCCAGGTGAACTTCACGCTGCCGACGCCGCTGACGTTCGCACGCAGGTTCAGCCGTGGTGAGGGCAACGACGACAACGCGATGGTCGCACCGCTATTCAAGGGATCGAATCCTGGCATGGGCTGGTCGCTGTCGGCGTTGATCAGCGTGAGGGTGAACGGGACACTCACCGCACCGACCGTCACCGTCACGGGCGCACTGGTGGTGCTGGCACCGGCGTTGTCGTAGGCACGAGCAGTGATGCTGTAGGTGCCGGCCGCGACGTTGTTCCAGGTCCAGTCGTAGGGCGCGGAGTTGTCGGTGGCGATGAGCGAACCACCTGCGAGGAACTCGACCCTGCTGACCGCTCCATCGCTGTCGCTGGCGTTGGCGATGATGCGGATCGCGCCCGGCGCGGTGAACTGCTGGCCGGCCGTCGGACTGGTCAGCGCTACGCTGGGTGCCACGTTGCCGCCACCACCTGACACGGTGATGTGCACCGCCCAGTCCTGCGTCGAATTGTTCGGCGCGTTGCCCAGGCTGCGTTGCCCGCCGCCGGTGATGCTTGCGACGCTGCCGGTCTGCAACGAACCGCCGTTCCGCGGATCATACCAGCGCACGGCGAACGTGCCGCTGACACCGCTGAGATCGAGGTTGGTCGTGCCGCCGCTGGGTAGGTACACGGCGTAGACGCTGCCCGTTTTGGCGAAGCAATAGAGCGCGTTGCTGTTGGCGGTGTTGCCGACCAGGTTGTTGCGGCTGACCATCTCGCTGAACGGCAGGTGCTGGACGAAGAAGGCGCGCGCATAGCGGCAGTAGTCCCACCAGCGATCGCGTGAACGGAAGTTCTGCGCGCTCAGATCGGTTTCGCCGGTCTGGTAGCCGAAGTAGCTCTCTACCCCCGCGCCGCCGGCCATCAGGTTGCCCCACAACGTCGCCTTGCGCACCTGGTCCTGGGTGATGGCTCCGCTGTACCCAGGCCAACCGGCATCCGGTGGGATGCCAATGTTGGCGCTGCCCTGTTCGTCGTTGGCCACCACCCACACCTTGCCGGCGGCGGTGGATTCGTTGATCCATTGCAGCGTCTCGCCGTGCACCGCATCCCAGTTGATTTGGATCGACGCGCCGGTGAGCGCCGAGGCACTGCCGAGCAGCGGACGGTACATCTGCTCCTGCTGGCCTGGGTAGGTGTGCAGCACCACGTTATGACGGTAGGGATCATTCGCCGCAAAGAACTGCGCCATCGCCTGCTGCTGCGCGGTGGTCTGGGTGGTCTCCTCGCCCAGGTTCCAATTGAGCGCCAGGTGATGACTGAAACGTGCGATCAGCTCGCGGTAGTAGAGTTTGCGCTCACGTCCGACATCGCCGCCATCAAGTCCCCAGGTGCCGTTGTCGTTCTCGGTCTCTTGGGTTTTGAAATGCAGGTACAGGCCGCGCCGCTGCGCATGGGTGAACACCGCATTCCATTGGTCGAGTTTCGAACAGTCGTAGCGCAGACGATCGGTGTGGCCGGTGAACGGCCACACGTCCTTGCCGTCGCCACCAGCGTTGTAAGTCAGGAAACTCACCACGTTCTGGCCTTCATTGGCGAGATAATTGAGCGCACCGATCAGCCCCTTACCCTTGCCACCCTTCCACGTCGGGTCGCCACTCTGCCAGTCGCCGACGTGTGGCGACCATGACTTGAGCGAGCCGCCGTCGTGATCGGAGGTGCCATCGAAATCGCTGTAGCCGAGCAGGTTTTCCGGCGAGTCTGCGCCGACCTTGACGAACCATTCGTTGTTCCCGCGATGGCGCAGGTAACGCGCACCGACGTAGGCCAGCCGTCCTTTGGCGCGGAAGTCGACGCCGGTCTTGTCACTCTCGATGATGGTGAAACTGCCGGTCTTGCCGTGGTACGGCGCGAGCGTCGCCCCGCCGCCATTCATCGCCACATCGGTGCCGCTGCGGAACGAGACGGTGTAGGTCCACGTGCCGGTGGTGTCGGGTGAGAGATGTGCGCGCCACGTCGTGCCGCTGGTGGCGGAACTTTCGCCCGCATTGCCATCGGCGGCGAAGTACCCAGGAACCACGTAGGTCAGTGCACCATTGCTGAAGGTCACGTCCATGCGGCGGTCGGTGAAGGGATTGGGCGTCCCGCTTTCACTCGCCCACGGCCCAGCGAGCGTCAGCACGACGTTGTGCCAGCGCTTCAATTCGCCGCTGATGGTGACGTTGCCGTTGCCATCCTGACCGCTAGACGACCCGCTGGTGACGGTGAACGCGCGCGTGATCGCCGCGCCCGCGACGCTGCCGGTGGCACCCGCGCCGGTATAGGGCGTCGCGGTAAGCGAATAATTCCCGATTGCCGGCGTCCAGGGATAGTAGTTGCCGCTGCTATCGCTCTTCATCGCGTACGGCGCGGAGGTTTCGTTCTGGGCACCCGACTCGGCACCACTCCAGACAAACCGCACGCTGCCGACCGCACCGTTGACGTTTGCCCGCATGTTCAGCTGCGTCGTCGGCAACGTTGCCAGGTTCAGCGTCGCACCTGCGGGGATCGGATCATAGCCCGCGATTGGCTGATCGGTGACGGCGTTGATGAGCGTCAGCGAGGTGACATCAGCAGCGATAGCAGCGCCGGCAACGGCACTGATCAAACAAAGACGGATAAGAGTCGGGCACTTATTCGAGTATTTGGTCGGGCACTTGGTCGGGCGCATAGGGTGGTCCTCCGGTGGCCACCAATGCGCCTTGGTTGCACCATTAGGCGGATCGCACTCACGACTGACCATCGCTGCAGCACACACCCCCGTGCGGTAGTTATCCGACCCAAACGTCAGGGCACGATGGCGAGTTCGAATTGCACTGGTGGACCCAACGCCTGATGGCCCTCGACATCACGGTAGGGCTGCGCGTGGATGGTGAAGGTGCCCAAACGCGGGTTCCATTTTTTGGACGCCTGTTCCTTCACATCGCCGAACAGGTGGAAGGCCGGCACCTGCTCCAAGCGTTGTTCGATGTCCTCCATGGTGATGGATACCGAATGGACCTCAGCGCTGCATTCCAGACGCAGGTTGAAACCACTGCTAGCCAGTTCGCCCAGACGGAGCGTGCCACGCCGGATCATCCGTCCGCCGAGATCGCGCGTGATGTCATGAGCCGTGGGTACAAAACCGCGCACGTGATGATCGGGCGGCAAGCGCAGGCCTCGGCTATCTGCCTGGGCGGATTCGCTGGCGATGACCTCCATCGCCGTGCGATCTGCAACGGCGGTGAAGCGTACACGACCTTCGCTAACGCGCAGGTCGGTCACGCCATCGGCAACCTGGAGGGAGAAACGCGTGCCCATCACCATAGCGGTGGCATGGGGCCCGCCGATGCTGAACGGTGAGCCGACCTGCTGCGTGATGTGAGCGTCTAGACGCCCCTGTTGGACAGTCACCTTGGTAGCGCCGTCATCGACGCGCAGGGCACTGCCAGCCGCCGCCGTCAACAGACTGCCATCGCTGCGCCAACGCAGTTCGGCCGTGCCGCTCAGCACCTCAACCAACGCACCACGCGGGACCTGCATGCCGCTGGTTAGTGGTTTACCAGCGTACCGTACCTCACCATCGCTGCGCAGCAGTTCGAGCGGTCCCTGATCTGGCGACAGATCCCGCGGAGCCTGGGCTGGTGTCGCGATGGTCGGCGTCGGAACCATCGGCCCTGATCGGCCAACCACTGACAGAATGATGACCACGCCAATCAAAGCCGCGGTCGCGGTCGGCAACACCCAGTTCAAGCGCCCATCCGGACGACGCACGCGCATCCGCCGTGTGCTGCGTACCGCACGGCGGATCCCGGTAGTCCCAGGTCGCACCGGCGCGACCTTCAGTGCCTGTGGCAAGACCACCTCGCTCTGGCAGAAACGCGCGAAGCGAGCACGTGCTGCCGGATCTTTGCGCAGGTGGTCTTCCAAGGCACGCATGCCGTCGGCATCCAGGTCATCGCTCAACCAGGCTGCCATTAAGGGATCCGCCGGATGACTCATGCCGCACCGCTGCTTGGCCCGAGCCGCCGTTCGACGCAGTCCTGCAAGGCCACGCGCACGCGCTTCAACACCGCGTAGACCCCCTGCACACTGCGACCGACCTGGGAGGCGATATCCTCACAGGTCAGGTCGTCGCGGTAACGGCCATCAATGATGCGGCGCTGATCCTGCGGCAACGAACTCAGGCATGAGGCCATCGCCTCACGCAGGACCGCCAGGCCATCGCTCGGCCCAGCCCCAAACTGCTCGCCCACCAAATCGATAACGTCCTCGGCCAGTCTGGGTGTGCGTCGAGCCTGACGGCCGACCTCCAACGCTTTGCGCCGGGTCACCGAGCGTAGCCACACGGCGACCTCGTCGTCCGGCAGCGGAATACGCGTGGGATCCTGCGCCAGGATCACCGCCACCTCTTGGTAGACGTCCTCCGCCAACTGTGCATCCCCGGTGATGGCACGGGCATAAGCCGTGATCATCAGCTGATGACGGGTCAACACCTGGACCAGGCGCACGCGCAGCAGGGCGCTGGCGCTGGGGTCGCTACGCGGTGAGGGTTCTGACTGCATGGTCACTGATGCGTTCCCTTGGGCAGATTAGGCGAGGTTCCTGGGAGCGGCACCCAATGGCGTAAAGCTAAGCCAACCAGATTGAACAAGAGGAACGGAGGAACGGAGAAAGACAGGGGTCGTATAGTTTTTTTTCCTGCCTTCACCTCCGTTCCTCCGTTTCTCTTGTTCAAGGTGCTGTCTCAAAAGGTTTAGCTTTACGCCATTGAGCGTCACCGCCGGATGGTGTCGCCGGGGGCGGCAACCGCCAGATGCAGGTGCGCTCACTGCCCCAGGTGTGGCAGGCCCTGGGCCGCGACCAGCAGGTGCTGGTAACGGGCGGTCATCCACGCCGGCACCGGGGTCGGGAACCGTGGATCGCGGCGCAGATCGTGCGGCAGGATCAGCGTGTCGACTTGGGCGATGCCGACACGGGCAGCGAGGGTGAAGACCTCCTCGATCGCCGGATCACCGATGGCGAGGCAGCCGATCGAAGCCTGCCCGCCGTGAATCATGATGTCACTGCCGAGCGATTCGCGTCCGTCAGCACGACCGTGGCTACGATCATCGTCGCTTGGGTAGTCGACGCGCAGTGACACATGGAAGAGGCTGTTGGGATTGAGCAGGACGATGCGGTAGAGCCCCTCCGGCACTTGGCCATCGCCTTCGCGCAACTTCGGTCCCGGTCCACCGCTGGCCGCGAGCACCGGGTAGGACACCAACGGCTTCCACGCGCCGTGAGCATCAGCCGCGTAGACCTCCAGGCGTTTCTCCGCCTTCAGGCCGAGCAGTCGCACACGTGCCGGCGGATAGGCGAGCTGCGCGTCACGACAGCGCGCCTGCCACAACGGTTCGACCCTGGGTGCGAACTGCTGGAGACGATCAGCGACCGACACGCGTTCTCCAAAGCGCCAGACCAGATAGTCCCAACCACCCGCGCCCAGGACCAGGATGGCGGCGGAGACCACCGCACTGCCAGTCAGCACCAACCAGCGACGGACCCGCATTCAGAAGGCACCACCCGGAGGCGTCACCACCAAGCGATCGATGCTCGCCGTAGTCGGTGCTTCCAGCATCAGACGAATGGCCGCGGCAATGTCCTCTGCACGGCACATGCGCGCGCGATCGAAGGTGGTCTCTGCCGGCCACACCTCGGAGTCGGTCGCACCGGGCGCGATCACGCCGACGCGGATGCGACGGCTGCGCAGTTCCTCGCGCGCGACACGGCTCCAGGCTTCCAGCCCGGCCTTGGTCGCGGCGTAGGCCGCACAACCGGCAAAGGTCGCATCAGCCGCGACCGAGGTGACGTTGATGATCGCTCCGCCGCGCACCGCCAGGTGCGGGATCGCCGCCGCAGCCAGCAACATCGGGGCTCGCAAGTTGAGCGGGAACATGGTGGCGACATGCGCTGCATCGATGGCATCGACCGGGGCAGCGGTGAAGAGGCCGGCGTTATTGATCAGAGCGTCGAGACCGCCAGCACATCCCACCGCGGCGATGACGACGCGCTGGGCCTCCTCCGGCTTGATCAGGTCCGCATCCACCGCCCAGGCCCGACCGCCAGCCGCCGCGATCCGTGCCACCAACTCGTCGAGCCGCGCACGCCGGCGCGCAACCAGGACCAGATCCCAGTTCCCGGCCAGGGCCAGCGCGGTGGCGGCACCGATACCGGAGGACGCGCCAGTGATGAGGGCTGTGCGACGCATGCGCGGATGCTCAGCCACTGTTGCGGGAAGCAACCACGCAGGATATGCGCTGAACGGCGCTGAACAGATTGCCGGGTTGAGTCGGCGACCACAGCCCGGATCATCCCGCCTGCCCAACCTGGAGCCCCTCGTGATCCGCAAGAACCCGTCCGGTGATCTGCCCGTCGTCCCCGAGTCCGCCTTCGTCGATCCAACCGCGATCATCTGCGGCAAGGTCATCATCGGTGAAAACGTCTTCATCGGACCCTACGCGGTGATCCGCGCTGACGAGACCGACGAGCATGGCAAGATGGAAGCGATCACCATCGGCGCGAACTCCAACATCCAAGATGGTGTCGTCATCCACTCCAAGGCCGGCGGCCGAGTCACCATCGGCGAACGTTCGTCGATCGCCCACCGCTCGATCGTGCACGGGCCGTGCGAGGTCGGCGACCGGGTGTTCCTCGGCTTCAACAGTGTGGTCTTCAACTGTACGATCGGCAGCGGTTCGGTCATCCGCCACAACAGCGTGGTCGAGAACTGCCACGTGCCGCCGAACTTCCACGTGCCGTCGTGCTCGAACATCCACAACGACGAAGAACTGGCCAAGCTGCCGCTGGTCAGCCCCGACGTGTCGACGTTCTCGGAGAGCGTGGCGATCACCAACCTCGAACTGGTGCGCGGGTACAAGAAGATCCAGAACGAATTCTGAAAACGGGCATCGTGCCACGTTTCCGCCACGCCGTGTCCGCTGCGGGATATTCATCAGCCGTTCATTGACCCTCAGCCTTTGATGGCGAGGGTGCCTCCACTCGCAGGAGGTTTCCCATGTCCGCAGCCTTGATTTCCACTGAGCGCGCCACGCGCATCGCCGAGCTCGCCAAGCAGGGCATCGACCTGAAGACCGGGCGGCTCACACCCGCGTCGCATCCGTTGTGGGCCGCACTGAAGGACGTCGGCAGCGAACTGTGGCTCGACACCGGCGACATCGAAGCCGCGACGCCGCTCTACACCAGCGAGTTCACCGCGCTGACCACCAACAACACGCTGCTGAACAAGGAAGTGCAGAAGGGCACCTACGACGAGCTGGTGCGCACGCTGGCCAAGGAACTCAAGGACCTCGACGAACAGACGCGCGTCATCGAGATCGCCTTCATCCTCAACGCCCGCCATGGCCTGCGTCTGGCGCAGACCTTCGGTGGCAAGGTCTCGGTCGAGCTACACACCGATCTGGCCAATGACATCGAACGCTCGCTGCACTACGGCCGGCGTTACTTCGCGATCTGTCCGGAACACTTTATCGTCAAGATCCCGCTGACGCCCGCGGGACTGATCTCCGCGCGCACGCTGCGCCTCGAAGGCATCCCAATCAACTTCACCCTGGGCTTTAGCGCGCGACACAACCACCTCGCCGCGGCGTTCACGCAGCCGGCGTACTGCAACGTCTTCCTTGGTCGCGTGAACGCGTATGTGTCCGACAACAAACTCGGCGACGGCAAACTGGTCGGTGAAAAGGCCATGCTCGCCAGCCAGCGCGCGGTGACCCGCGTCAGCGGCGGCCGCACCAAACACATCGCCGCTAGTCTGCGCGGTGCCAGCCAAGTGGCAGACCTCGCCGGCATCGATGTCTACACCATGCCAACCACCGTCGCCGCCGCATCGCTCAAGGAACTGAAGCCGCCGTTCACCAATCAGGTGCAGCAGGATTATCAGGTGACCTGGGCTCCGGGCGTCGATCCGGCGACCATCCGCGCCGAAACACTGTGGGACATCAGCCAGGCCGATGTGTCGTTGGCGGGTGACCTGTGCGCCACCCCACCGACCTCCGCTGATGAACTGGTGGCCCGCGCCCAAACCGCCGGCGTCGGCGATCTCTTCCCACAGATGTCCAACGCCGAGTGGGCAACCATCGCCAAGGACGGCAAGATCCCGAAACACGCGACCTGGGCCGCACGCATCGCCGCCGGCGAATTGGCGATCGATACCATGCTCAACTACGCCGCGTTGCAGTCGTTCACCGCCGATCAAAAGGAAATGGATGATCGGATCAGGAAATACTTGTAAAAAGGGCTTCTCCCGAAAGGTGAACGAACGATGCGCTGTGGGCTTTCCAGTGGTACCGGACAGAGCAACCAAGGGGCACCTCGTGGTCGCTGAGATCATTGCGAAAGCCGATCGTATGGCAGCCCGACTGATAGATGATTTCAACACCAGAAACTGGACAGACCATCTGGATGATCATTTCTACACGGACAAGACCGGCTATTTCAAGAAGAACTGGAAATGGCTTGATCGATATACCTTTCACGAGATCGGTTATTTTCACGAGGACGTGGTCAAACAGATTGGCGCTTCCGCCTGGATGCATGAAGTCCGGCCGGCGATCCAGGACATAACAAGTAAAGTCCATGAGGCAGTCCCCCTTGGGCTCGACCTGGCCGATCCCACCCGTGGTCCCATCTACTGCCTGATTAACTATCTGATGGCTTGGGCACCCGCTGAGGTTTTATCCCGGCTTGCTCCCAGGATTCTCGATGCATTTCCGAAACAAGGCATCCTTGCCGGTGTTGTCGGGAATGATCTGGATGGACAACTCATCGTCTTCAGACCGAGCGGAAGATTCATCACTGAATTGGGAAATCACATCGCCGGAATGAGACCTGATCGCTGATCCACCACCCGGAATGGTGCCAGAGTCGACTTGATCCCAAGATTTCACGGTCGATCAGCAAAATCGCCAAGTGCGTCCCGATTTTGGCCATCCCCCTCCTGGGGAACGCCCTAGCATGGGTTGCTGGAGAACAGCCATGCCTAGGTTCCGCTCAGTGATCGTTGTACTACTACTGCTGACCATCGGCGGGACCCGTGCGGCCGAAGGTGCGCCAACGGTCCTGTTCATGATCAGTGAACCGGAATACCAGACCGAGATCACCTTGCCTGAGTTCGCGGCCAAGGAACTGACGCCGCATGGCGTGCGCTGCGTGTTCGCAATCGCCGACAAGAAGACTCCGGACGATTTCCCTGGTTTCGATGGGCTTCCATCCGCGGAACTGTTGGTCGTCAGCGTCCGCCGTCAGGCACCACGAAAAGAACATCTCGCCTTGGTGCGCGCCCACCTTGCCGCCGGAAAGCCGCTGATCGGGATCCGCACTGCCAGTCATGCCTTCGGCGCGAAACCGAAGGATGACGCGCACGAGGGCTGGATGACGTTCGATCAGGATGTGTTGGGCGGCAGCTACAAGAACCACTACGGCAACGTGCCTGCCGTGATCTCGGTCGCTGCTGGAGCGACGACGCATCAGGTGCTGATGGGGGTTGATGCCACGTTGCTCACCGCCGAGCGGCTCTATTGCAACGCTACCATTGTCCCCTCGGCCACTGCACTGCTGATCGGTCGTTCACAGGGTGAAAAAATGAAGAGTACGTCGCGTGGACCAACCAAGTGGGAAAGAGCCGGGTGTTCTATACCTCGCTTGGGGCGCCGGCGGATTTCCAGAAGCCGGCGTTCCGTCGCCTGCTGACTAACGCAGTGTTTTGGTCGCTCGATCGCACACCCTGACCCCCCTACGGACGTCTCATGTGCCGTGGTTCAGTAGCCGCAGAGGCGCAGAGGTGAAATGAGGGCCGCAGAGCAGACAGGTAGAAAGGGCCCATCTCTGCGGCCCTCTTCTTACCTCTGCGTCTCTGCGACTACCGAGTCGAACATCGGCGACGGCACACCACTATGCCAACACCGCCTTCACCACTTCGCCGTGAATGTCGGTTAGGCGGAAGTCGCGTCCCTGGAAACGGAACGTCAGGCGTTCGTGGTCGACACCGAGCAGGTGCATGATGGTGGCGTTGAGGTCGTGCACGTGCACGGGCTTCTCGGTGATGTTGTAGCAGTAGTCGTCGGTCGCGCCGTAGGTCAGGCCCTTCTTCACGCCGGCGCCGGCCATCAGCATGGTGAAACAGCGCGGGTGATGATCGCGACCGTAGTTCGACTCAGTGAGCGTGCCCTGCGAGTAGATCGTGCGGCCGAACTCACCGCCCCACACGATCAGCGTGTCCTCGAGTAGACCGCGTTGTTTCAGATCATTGATCAGCGCCGCGGTCGGCTGGTCGGTATCCTGGCACTGCCCCTTGATCGCATTGGGCAGACCACCGTGATGATCCCAACCCATGTGGAAGAGTTGGATGAAACGCACGTCGCGTTCGACCAAACGACGGGCGAGCAGGCAATTTGCGGCGTAGCTTCCGGGACGGCTGACGTCGGGACCATAACTCTCCAGCGTCTGCTTCGACTCCTTGGAGAGATCGGTCAACTCCGGCACGCTGGTCTGCATGCGGAAGGCCATCTCGTATTGTGCGATGCGGGTCTGGATGTCGGGATCACCCAGCGCATCGAAATGACGGCGATTGAGCGCAGCGAGTTCATCGAGCGTTTCGCGCCGCGTTCGCGCATCCATACCCGTTGGATTCGACAGGTAGAGTACCGGATCGCCCTTATTGCGGAACTTCACGCCTTGGTGTTTCGCCGGCAGGAAGCCCGCGCCCCAGAGACGATCGTACAGCGGCTGGTCATCCTTGCGGCCGGAGCCGAATGAGCTCAACACCACGTACGCCGGTAAATCCGCATTGATGCTGCCGAGGCCGTAGCCGACCCACGATCCGATGCTCGGTCGGCCAGCGAGCTGCGAACCGGTCTGCATGAAGGTGATGGCCGGATCGTGGTTGATCGCTTCGGTATGCATCGAACGGATCATGCACCATTCATCGGCCAGACCGGCCATGTGCGGCATCAAATCGCTGAACCACATGCCGCTCTTGCCGTGTTGTTTGAATTCGAAGATCGATGGCGCGACCGGAAAGGTTTTCTGGCCACTGGTCATGGTGGTCAGGCGCTGGCCCTGGCGGATCGACGCCGGCAGATCCTCACCGCGCTTCTCCTTGAGTGCCGGCTTGGGATCGAAGAGATCCATCTGTGACGGCGCGCCGGACTGGAACAAGTAGATCACGCGTTTGGCTTTCGGCGCGTGGTGCAGTGCTTTGAGCATGCCGGTTTCGGCCTGCGCACGTCCGCCAAGCAGACTGCCGAGGGCCATCAGCCCTAGGCCACCCGCGGACTTCTGCAGGAATGAGCGACGATTCAATACGTCCGATGTCCGATGTCCGATGTCTTGTCGGCGTGGCGCGGCGTGTTTCATGGCGTCTCCATTGATTCGGGTGCAATCGACATCGGACATCGGACATCGGACATCGGACAAATCCGTCATTCCCGGGTAATCACTTCGTCGAGGTTGAGCAGCACGTTCGCCGTTGTGGTATAGGCCGCGAGTTCGGCAGCATCAAGATCCGCCGGCGGAGCACTGGCCCCCTGCGTCACCAGTTGCTTGGCTGCTTCTGGTTCCTGGCGGTAACGCGCCAGACGCTTGGAAAGGCCATTGCCCAGCAACGTGACCTCCTCAGCGGTCGGCTTGCGTGCAGTGACGCTGCGGAACGCCCAGGTGATGCGTTGTTCCGCAGTCGCGCCGCCTTCACGCAGCATGCGTTCCGCCAGTTTGCGTGCCGCCTCGACGTAGGTGACCTCGTTCAGCAGCGCCAGCGCCTGCAGTGGCGTGTTGGTGCGCGTGCGTTTGACCGTGCAGATCTCGCGACTGGGGGAATCGAACAACAGCATGGTCGGCGGTGCCGCCGTGCGTTTCCAGATGGTGTACAGCGTGCGACGATACAGGCCGTCACCAGTGTCCGATTTGTAACCACGCATGTCACCATAGACGCTGGTCTCGTCCCAGATGTTGGCCGGCATGTAGGGTTTGACGCTCTCCCCGCCAATACGTTCGACCAGCAGGCCGGAGAGTGACAGCGCCTGGTCACGCAACGCTTCGGCGCTCAGACGAAACCGCGGTCCGCGGGCCAACAGTTTATTGACCGGATCACGCTCAGCGAGCTCGGGCGACAACACCGTGGCCTGTCGGTACACCGCGCTGGTCACCAGCAGTTTGATCATCGCCTTCATGTCCCACGCCTTGGCTGGCGTACCGGCAACTGCTGGCAGCACGGTCGGCGTAGCAAACTCAGCACCGAGCCAGTCGAGCAGTGTCGGGTGCGTCGGCCAATCGGCCTGTGAGCCAAAATTCTCCGAGGTCGTGACGATGCCGGTGCCGAACAGGTTTTCCCACAGACGATTGACCCACACGCGCGCAGTCAGCGGGTGTTTCCCGCTCACCAGCCATTTGGCCAAACCCAGACGATCGTTGCTCGCGCCCTCTGGCAGTGCTGGCAGGAATTTCGGTAGCGCCCGCGTCACCACCTCGCCCGGCTTGTCGTACTCGCCACGCAGCAGGATGCGCGCCTCACGCGGTTTTTCCAACTCCTTCATCACCATCACCGAGGGGATCTTGGCCGTGAACTCCGCCAAGGCCTTGCGCCGCGCAGCGAGATCTGACTCGGCCCGACGCAGCGGATTGTCGGTGTTGTCCTTGAAGAACTTGGCGACCTCGTCCTTCTGCTTAGCGTTGCGCTTGGCCGGTTCGATGTGCAGCGCGGTGCGCAGGCTTTCCGGCACCTTCGCTCCGTCGAGTTTGATCAGCGTGGTTGGCAGGCTCGCCACAGAGAGCGAGAACCGCCCGATGTTGTGGTCGGGAAACGGCGAACCGTGGATCAGACGGATGGTGATGGTGGCCTTCTCCGGCACCTCGATGGGAACACAGAGGAACATCGCACGGCGTTCGAGGCGCAGCGCGGGATCGTTCCCGTCGATCGCCCAGCCGGTTTTGTTTTTCTGCTTCTTTTTGTCCTTGGGCTGATCCTGCACGATCTGCGCGACCTCCCAGCCCTTCTGCTGATAGGTCGCTTCGGCGCGAGTGAAGTCCGCCACCAGCGGCTCTTTCAGCGACGGTGCACTGATCTCGACCTCCACACCACTGAGCACGAAGTTGCCGTTACTCGCGCGCCCCAGGCTCTGGTTCGGCAGCGAGGCATCCGGCGTCACGGTTAGACGTATGCCAGTGAAGGCTCCGCTGGGAATCGGTGCGGTGATCTCATAGGTGTCGTTGTTGGGATTCTTGCCACCCGCCAGCCATGAACCGTCGGACTGACGCGCAAAAGTTGCGCCACCACTGCTGACCACCTCGCTCGCTGTGAGCGCGGCCCACGCGGGGACCTCGCTGTCGACCTGGGCGATGAAGGCGGTCTCCCACGTCGCCTGCGCCGACGCCATCAATGGACGCGCAGCGGTGATCGCCTGCTCCGCCACAGGGATGGCCTGCTGCAGTTCGGCGATGCGCTGCTGTTGCGTCGCATCCGGCAGCATCACCACCGGATCCGGATTGCCGCCCGCGCGGTTCGACGCGCCTTGGATGGTGCCGCTTTCAGCGATATCGTTGAAGTAGGCGAACATCTGGTAGAACTCGCGCTGCGAGATCGGGTCGTACTTGTGGTCGTGGCAACGCGCGCAGGTGAAGGTCAGCGCCATCCAGGTGGAGCCGGTGGTCTCGACCCGGTCGATGACGTTCTCAATGCGCCATTCCTCGTTGATGATGCCGCCTTCACCGTTGATGCGGTGGTTGCGGTTGAACCCGCTGGCGACCAGTTGGTCGGTGGTCGGCTGCGGCAGCAGATCACCAGCGAGTTGTTCGATGGTGAACTGATCGAACGGCAGGTTGGCGTTGAAAGCCTTGATCACCCAGTCACGCCACGGCCACATGAAGCGGCTGCTGTCGGTCTGAAAACCGTGGCTGTCGGCGTACCGCGCGGCGTCGAGCCAGCGCGCGGCCAGGTGCTCGCCGAAGCGTGGTGACATCAGCAGGCGGTCGACGACACGCTCATACGCCTGCGAGCTGGTGTCGGCGATGAAGGCATCGATCTCCGCGAGCGTCGGCGGCAGGCCGGTGAGATCGAGGGTCACACGACGGATCTGGACTTCGCGTGCGGCCTCTGGCTGTGGTTTCAGACCTTCACTCGTCAATCGCTGAGCAATGAAGGCATCCACCGGTGTGCGCGCCCAGTCCTTGAGCGGACCAGACGGCACCGGCACCGGCGGGCGGCTCGGCAGCGTGAACGCCCAGTGTCCTTGGTAGTCCGCCCCCTGCGCGATCCACGAGCGCAGGGTTTCCTTCTGCGCTGTGGTCAACGTCTTGTGCGCCTTGGGCGGCGGCATGACGTCGTCCTCGTCGCTGGTGAGGATGCGCTTGATCAGTTCGCTCTCGTCCGGTTTCCCAGGAACGATCGCCAACGCACCCGACTTCGCCGGCTTGAGTGCGTGCTCACGCGAGTCGAGCCGCAGCTTGGCCTTGGCCTTCGCCTCGTCCGGACCATGACAGGCGAAACACGCGTCGGAGAGAATCGGCCGCACGTCGCGGTTGAAGTCGAACTGCGCCGCGACCAGCGACGGCACGGTGGCGATGGACAACAACAGGGCAGCAAGGCGCATGCGGGATTCCCGACCGCCACGGCAGAACGCCGCCAGTGGTCAGCGGAATATAGCCCCACGTGCACGCGACTTTCAGACAATCGCCACAAGCAGCGACGAGTGAGCAACAACAGCCACGACGGCGCAGCGGAAGCGGCCAAGTTCGGAGCGGAAAGAGCCGTGAACGGGTGTTTGCGTGGCACGGGCGTCTCGCCCGTGGTTGGTCGCGTCCGACCACGGGCGAGACGCCCGTGCCACGTTCAAAAACCGACGTTCCATCTTGGCGGCTTGGCGGCCAAGCCGCGTTCCCGTTATCCTCAACCCGCCTGCCAATGCCCCGCAACCAACACCGAGTACGGCTGCGCTGGCAGACCATATTCACCGCGGCCCATTTGCGCGATCAGCAGATCAACGCCGATCGCGCCCATCGCCGGCCAGTCTTGGAAGATGCCCACGTCACCACCGCCGCGGCGCACGCAGTCAAGGTTGAACACCGGGATGCGGCGTGGAATGCGGAACGACGGCGGCGACCCAGGGTACTGGATGCCGCCGATAATCACGGCGTCGGGCTGTCCGCGTTCAAGCCACGGATCGATGACGTCCTGCGTCAGGCGTGGTGGCGACAGGATCGGCAGGCGCGCGTCCGGTGGCAACAACTGCTGGGCATCGATGAAGGCCGCACGCAACAGGTGCCGGGTCTTGGTCACCGCGTTTTCTGGCAGCAGAAAACCGATGCGCTGATGACCGCGCGCCAGCACCTCGTGCCAGACACGTTTCATCGCGCCGAAGTAGTCGTGCACCACGCGATGGACCTGCGGCTCGACAAGGTTGTAGCCCAACTCCACCACGGCAAAGCGCGACCAGTCGAGGTCGATGCGGTTGTCCGAGCCACTGTGCGGCGCGATGAGCAGGCCGTGGATGCCGCGATCGCTGAGTTGGCGTGAGAACATCGCACCGGTGAGCCCAGGCTCACGCAGCCAGAACGGCGCGAGGTCGTAACCGCGCTCCGTGGCGCGCTCAGCCGCGCCGCGAAACAACCGGCCATACGACTTCGGGAAACGCGCCCAGTCCGGCGGACGCTTGGTGTCGTTGCTGAGGAAGGCGAGCGTGCCCTGATGCACCGGATGGCGACGACTGACGCGCGCGGTCATGAGCGCCGACACCAGCGGATCTGGCCGATAGCCCAGACGCTTGGCGACCGCCTGCACGTGCGCCCGGGTCGCCGCCGGCAGCTTGGGGCTGTCGCGCAGCGCCAGCGATACCGTGGTGCGGTGCACGCCGGCGGCCTCGGCAACGTCCTGCATAGTGGGTGGAGGGCTCGGCATTCTACGATGAGAACGTAGAACCTGCGCAACCCGGACAAGATCCGACACGATGGGTGATGAACCCGTCCACCACACCGGAGCCTCTCATGCGTCTCGCCCAGCTGTTGTCCGTGCTGTTCGTCCTGTCGTCGATCGCCACCGCCCCTAGCGAGGACATCACCACGGACGTGGCGATCTATGGCGGCACCCCGGCCGGCATTGCCGCCGCGCTCGCCGCCGGACGCGCGGGCAAACAGGTGGTGCTGATCGAACCGTACTCCTGGATCGGCGGCTTGGTGAGCAACGGCCTGACGCATACCGACTACCACGCCTACGAAGGCCTGACGGGCACCTTCCTGGAATTCACCAAGCGGGTGGAGGCGTTCTACGCCGACAAATACGGTAAGGACTCGCCCCAGGTGAAGGACACCCACCGCGGCACGCATGCCGAACCCGCCGTCAACCGCTTGGTCCTGGAACGCATGGTCGCCGAGGTGCCGACCATCCGGGTGCTGACGCGGCACGTGTTGCGGCGCAACCAGGCGGCTGATTCGTCGGCCACCACGGCGTCGGAACTACGCGCCATCACCGCGCTCGGTCCTGAGCAGCAGGCCGTCACGGTCAAAGCCACGGTCTACATCGATGCCACCTATGAAGGCGACCTGATGGCGCTGGCGGGGGAACTCTGGCGCGTCGGTCGCGAAGGTCGTGCGCAGTTCGGTGAATCGCTGGCGCACGAACAAGCGGATGCCCAGCTCCAGGCCTACAACTTCCGCCTGACCTTCACCAACGCTGCCGACAACCGCGTCGCCATCCCTGAACCGGCCGGTTACCGCCGCGAGGATTTCGCCAGCATCCTGCCGTTGCTGGAGAAAAATGCGTTCAAAGCGGTGTTCACCGAGAAGTCGGGGCGCGACACCGGTATCTACAAGGCGCAGTTCCCACAGCTGCCGAACGGCAAGTTCGACATCAACGATGTCTCGCACTCCGCCGCCCGGCTGTCGATGCCCGGTGCCAACCATGGCTGGCCGGATGGTGATGCGACAACGCGAGCGCGCATCTTCGCCGAGCATGTGCGCTACAACCTCGGCCTGCTGTATTTTCTCCAGCACGATCCCGCGGTGCCGGCACGCTACCGTGACGAGGCGTTGCAGTATGGCCTCTGCCGCGACGAGTTCACCAGCAACGGCCACCTGCCGGAACAACTCTATGTCCGTGAAGCGCGGCGGCTGGTCGGACAACACGTATTCATCGAAGGCGACATGGACCAAGCCACGGGCGACCAGCGCTGTGTGCTGCATGCGGACAGCATCGCCATGGGCGAGTACGGCCCCAACTGCCACGGCACCAGCCATGAGGGCCCGCTGTTCGGCGGCAAACACACCGGTGAGTTCTACAAGGTGGTGATGCCGTATCAGATTCCCTATGGCGTGATCGTGCCGCTCAAGACCAGCAACCTGCTGGTGCCGGTGGCGGTGTCGTCGTCGCACGTCGGCTTCTGTGCGTTGCGCCTGGAGCCGATCTGGATGTCGCTGGGGCAGGCCGCCGGACATGCGGCGGTGGAAGCCATCACCCACAAGACCACCGTCCAGCAGGTCGATGTCGTCCGCCTGCAACGTCGCCTGCACATCGATGGCTCGGCGACGATCTACGCCAGCGATGTGCTGCCGGGGCATCCCGACTTTGCCGCGGTGCAGTGGTGGGGGTTGCTGGGCGGATTGCATGGGCTGGAGGTGCGTGCCGAGGGCGAGAAACCGAAACGCGGAAAGAACATCGGCGGGCAGTACAATGAGACGTATCCCAACCATGAAGTGATGTTGGAAAAGCCGATGGATGCGGTAACGGCTGTACGGTGGCGGAAGCTTGCCGTGGATGCACGGGTACCGACGGATGCGGTGGCACAGGCGGTGACGCGTGGGGAGTTTATTCGTAGGGCGTTCGCTGCGCTCGCTGGCAACTGACGGACGGTGACGTCTCGCCGGTTGGAATCCGGCGGTCCCGGGCGCACGCGAAGGCGGGAGAGTCCTCGCGCACGCGGGTCATCTGTAGTGCGACAGCCCCGGGACCGCCGGTTTCAACCGGCGAGCAACATCCGCATACCAACGTCGCACCTGGACACGCGACACCTTGCCCCCCTGCCGTGGGACGATGAGATGCGCGACCTCAGGAATCCGCCATGTCCGCCGCCAACGCTTCTATCCCCGTCGCCATCCTTGGTGTCACCGGTTACGCCGGTGAGATCGCCCTGCGCATCCTGCTGAGCCACCCGCGTTTCACCGTGGTGCACGCTGGCAGCGATCGTCTGGGCGGACAAAAGGTCGCTGACGCAGCGCCGTCGTTCGCGGGCGAAACTGATCTGGTGATGTCACCCGACACACCCGAAGCCATCCGCGCCAGCGGCGCCAAGGCGGTGATCCTGGCGAAAAAATCGCCCGAGGTCACCAAGGTGGTGCCCGAGCTGCTGAAGGCCGGCCTCAAGCTGGTCGACATCGGCGCGGAGTTCCGGCTGCATGACCATGCTGCCTACAAGAAGTGGTACGGCGACGATCACGCGTGTCCGGAGCTGTTGCCGACGGCGGTCTATGGCCTCAGCGAAGTGCACACCGATGCGATCCGTTCGGCGTCGGTAGTCGGCAATCCCGGCTGCTTCGCCACCACGGTGATCCTGCCGCTGGTGCCACTGCTCAAGGCCGGACTCATCGACCTCGCAGCACCGCTGGTGTCGGTGAGCTACTCGGGCCTGTCGGGCGCAGGCAAACGCCACATCGAGTCGAACAACAACTTGTTCTACGCGGTGAATGAGAACCTCCACAGCTACAAGGCCGTTGGTCACCAGCACACCGGCGAAATCGACCAGGAGCTCTCACTCGCCGCGGGCATACCCGTGCACTGTTCCTTCGTGCCGCACCTCGCACCGATCACGCGCGGCATCCACTCGACCATCACCGTGACGGTAAAACCGGGCGTGACGCAGGAGCAGGTCGTCGGCGCGTGGAATGCCGCCTACGGCAAGCGGCCCTTCGTGCGCATCCGTAAGACCCCGAAAGACGTCGAGGTCGCCAACACCACCGGCACCAACTTCATCGACATCGCCGCCGCGCTCGATGGACGCACGCTGATCATCGCGTCGGTCGAAGACAACTTGGTGAAGGGTGCGAGTGGCCAGGCGATCCAGAATCTGAATCTGATGTTCGGGCTCGATGAGAGCATGGGCCTGCTGCGTCGCGGAATGTGAACGTCTTTCCGTAGCATGGGCGTCTCGCCCATGAGGGAGTCATCACCTCACGGGCGAGACGCCCGTGCCACGGAAAGACCCTCCGCATGCCCACGCAGATGCCCTTGAATTGAACGCCGGACGGGCAGCATCTTCGACGCCCGCCCTCTGCGTTGGAGAAAACCATGCACCGCCTGCTGACAACGTTCTTGGCTTGTTCAATCGCCACCGCAGTGCTGGCCGCTGATGCACCCGTCCTGGTTCAGGTAACGATTTCCGATGGCCCACGTCTGATCGCACACCACCGGGCAAACGTCATCGGTGTTTTGTTGTACGACCCAGCGTTGGCTGCCCTGACCGATCGCCTCCGGACCTTCCCGGTGCTCGGCACTGATCCCGGAGTCTCCAGCTTTGCGCTCTGGGAGGCTCTCGCCAACGCACAGGTCACACTCCACGGACTGGCTGCTGATGCCACGGTGGAAGACATCGCCGCCTGGAAGCGGGAGCCCGATTACCACATTCAAGCCGGACTCGGCGCAATCGGCGAACGCTATTTTGTCGCCTACGCGTGGCCGATCGATGAGGATCAAGGGCGCAAGGCCTTCGCCATCACCCATGCTGGCATGGTGTACATGATCCCCGCCCACCAACTCGACGGCAAGGAGCCGGCATGGAACACGGTGTTCGGCGGTGAAGGCAAAGGGTGGCAGGACCAACCGGTGTGGCCGCTGCACCAGCGCCGAGACGGCGGCCCCCGGCCCGAGCCCAAACAAAAGCCTGAGAAACCCGAGGATGCTCCAGCGTTCTGAGCAGGGGCGCCTGCTGCACGGACCGGTGCTTGCCGCGCCCACAGGCGGATGAACCATCCGGGCATGGACGGCAAGCCAGATGTGCGCAGCGATCCCGCGACCTGGGTGGATGCCCATGGCGCCGCGTTGCTGGCCTATGCCATGCCGCGGGTGCGTGACCAGCTGACGGCGGAAGATCTGGTACAGGAAACGTTCCTCGCCGCGCTGAAGGCAGACAATTTCCGCGGTGATGCGCAGGAACGCACCTGGCTGATCAGCATCTTGCGCAACAAGATCTGCGATCATTTCCGGCGCTTGGCGCGCGAACGTGCCCAGCCCGGCGGTGATGCAGTCGATGTGGTGGAGGACGCACAATTCGCCCCGCACATGGGTTCAGATGGCTGGGCCAAAGCTCCCGGACGCTGGCTGGTCGATGACGAGACGCTGATGGCCAATCGTGAGTTCTGGGAGATCTTCCATTCCTGTTTAGGCGCACTGCCGTCGCGTCAGGCCGCCGCCTTCGTGCTGCGAATGATGGAAGACGTTGAGGCCGAACGTGTCTGTCAGGATCTAGAAATCACCGCGACGAACTTGTGGGTCATGCTGCACCGTGCGCGTTGCCGTTTGCGGGCCTGCCTTGAGGAGCGTTGGTTCACATCATGAAGCGGTTCACTTCTTGCAAAGAAGCCGCGAAGGCGGTTGCCGAGGCGATGGAGCACGATCTGCCGCTCTACCGCCGATTTGCACTCAATTTCCACCTGCTGGTTTGTTCCGCCTGCCGTCGTTACCGGAGCCAGGTCATTGGGCTCAACCGACTGGTGCGTCGTCATGTACGTGAGCCGAATCAGGTGGTGGTCGAGCTTGATAGCGACACCCGCCAACGTTTGGTCGACCGCCTGCGGCAAGCCAACGCCACACCAACTGGCGGCACCCTTTCGACTGGCAACGATCACACGCCTGGTGGTACGCCGGTCACTCCGTAGAGGTGCTGTAAGGTTGTGGCGCCCACGGCGACCAATCGGCGACACCCACCGGGTGTCATCCATAAACCACCACCCATCACGGGGGAATCTATGCGTCCATCGATCAAACATCTCGCCATCGCCGCTGCCGTCAGCGGCCTCTTCGCCGGTGCTTCGCTCACCGAGCTCCACGCCAAGGATCCAGGTAAGTACGGCCTGACCCAGGACTACGCTGGCGACAAGAACGCCTGCAAGGGTATGAACGCCTGCAAGGGCAAGGGCGGTTGCAAAACCGACAAGAACGCCTGCAAGGGCATGAACGAGTGCAAGGGCAAGGGCGGTTGCGCCACGTCCAAGAACGAGTGCAAGGGCCACAACGAGTGCAAGGGCCTCGGCGGCTGCAAGTCGGGCGCCAACGGCTGCAAGGGCAAGAACGACTGCAAGGGCAAGGGCGGCTGCAAGGTCGGCAAGTAAGTCGAGCGACTGCCCACGATTGCCGCCGTCGTGCATCAGCACGGCGGCGGTAATTGTCCTGCCACCGAAAGCGTCATGAAAACCACCAGCAAACCACGGCTTGGCCTGCCCGATCTCGGCATCGGTGTCGGTCTGCGGACGCAGCACTACCGCGAGATCCTCGACGGTGCGCCGCGGGTTGGTTTCTTTGAGATCATCTCCGACAACTACATGGAATCGTCCGGTCGGCCGCTGGAATTCCTCGACCGTATCGCCGAGCGGCATCCAATCGTCATGCACGGTGTGTCGCTGTCGATCGGTTCGACCGCGCCACTGGATCGCACCTACGTCAAGAACCTGAAAAAACTCCGTGACCGCGTGCACGCACGCTGGGTCAGCGACCACCTCTGCTGGACCGGCATCGCCGGACGCAACACCCACGATTTGCTGCCCATGCCCTATACCACCGATGCGCTGCGCCACGTGTGCGAGCGCATCCGCCGGGTACAGGACGTGCTGGAAGCTCCCCTCATCATCGAGAACCCCTCCACCTACGTCGGCTTCGCGGCGTCGACCATGACGGAGTGGGAGTTCATCGCCGCGATGTGCGACCGCACCGGCTGTGGCCTGCTGCTGGACGTGAACAACATCTTCGTCTCAGCACGCAACCACGGCTTCGCCCCCGATGACTACCTCGCCGCGGTGCCGTGGGAACGCGTGGTGCAGTTCCACGTCGCCGGCCACAGCGACGAAGGTACGCACATCGTCGACACGCACGACGGCCCGGTGATCGATCCGGTGTGGGACATCCTGGCCAAAGCATGGCCGCGAGCACGCGGCGCGTCGGTACTGCTTGAATGGGACGCCAAGATCCCGGCCTTCGCCGAGGTCGAACGCGAAGCGCTGCGCGCACGCGACATCCTGCCGCACATCCATTCCAACCGGCAACGTGTCCGTGCTGGCGGTGCCGCATGAGCACAGCCCTCGCTGCGCGCCAACGCTGGCTGTACCGCGCGATCACCGCGGAACGTGCGACAGCTAAACCCGGACGGCAGCTTGGCGGCACCGCGGTGCCGCCCGAGATCGGTGTCGCGGTCTATCGCCACGCCTACCGCGCACGTCTGCGCGAAGCATTGGCCGATGATTTCACCGCCGTCGCCCGTGTGCTGGGCGAGGACGCCTTCGATCGTCTGGTTGACGCCTTCATCCGCGTGCATCCGCCGCAGGATGCGACGCTCAATGCCTATGGCCGACTCTTTGCCCCGTGGCTGAGCCGTAGTCGTATCGCGCGGCGCGTGCCGCTGACGGAACTCGCTCGGCTGGAGTGGGCGTTGGTCGAAGCCTTGCATGCCCCACTCGCGCCGACGCTCAGTGGCGCTGATCTGGCGGGTGTTGCGCCACATGCCTGGGGCAGCGTTCGCCTGCGTCCCTCGCCTTCGCTCCGTGTGCTGCCGTGCCGCTACGGCGTCAGCGCCACTTATGAGGCCGTGCGCCGTGACCAGCCGCGACCAACGTTGACGCGCCGCGCCGGTGGCATTGCGATCATCCGCCAAGCCGAAGGCCTGCGACGTATCGAACTCGATTCCTTGGAGACCCGCGTGTTGCTCGCCCTCGTCGGCGGGGCCACGCTCGGTTCAGCGCTGGCCAAGATTTCCGCTGCCCGTCTTCCGCTCATCCGCGATGCCTTCACCCGCTGGGTCGCCCAGGGTTTTTTCACCGCCCTGGCCTGATCCACCATTCATTCATCCAGCCACCTGCCGCCGGCATGACATGCCGGTAACGGAGCCGTCATGTCCATCATCCATCGCGCCATCGCCCTCTATGACCGCGGCACCGAATTGCTGCTGAAGGCCGACTTCCTCCCGCTGCTGGTCGCACGCCTGAGCGTTGGCTGGGTGATGGTCGAATCCGGCTACGGCAAACTCGGCAATCTACCTGACGTCACGGAATACTTCCGCAGCCTGGGCATTCCGGCACCGGAACTCCAGGCGCCGTTTGCTGCCGGATCGGAACTGCTGTTCGGCGCGTTGCTGATGATCGGGCTGTTCACCCGCATGTCGGCCATCCCGCTGATGGTGATCATGACCGTGGCGATCATCACGGCGAAACGCGAGGAGCTGACTGGTGTCAGCGCCCTGCTCGGCTTCATCGAGTACCTCTACATCGCCTTGCTGCTGTTCTTGTTGGTGCGCGGTGGTGGCTTTCTCTCGGTCGACCGGTTGCTGGTGTGGAAACGCTCGCGCTGCGCGCACACCGCAGCACTGATGCCGGAGCCGGTCGCCGCTACCTGAACAAACGGCCCGCAGGGCCGCACTGATGACACTCCGAATGGAAGCGCATTCCCGCGGCGAATTACCAAAAAAAACATCAGCGCACTCGACGCATCCTTCGGATTGATGCAGGGTTACACTCAACGCGGCGGATGTGGACGGGTACAGCCTGCCCATGTTGCGCACCACCTCGTTATCCGCCTCCCTGCTGCTGATCGCCACACTGGGCTCCGCCTTCGCCGCGCAGACGCCGGAGGACGCCATCGCCGCGCAGTACGCCAGCCAGGTTAAACCTTTGCTGTCGAAGTACTGCTACGCCTGCCACAACAACGAGAAGGAGAAGGGCGAGGTCAACTTGGCGCGCTACAGCGGGATGTCGGAGGTGCTGCGCCAGCGCAAGACGTGGAAGACCATCGATCTGCGGGTGACCGAGAAGGACATGCCGCCGGAGGACCATGATAAGCAGCCGAGCGATGCTGAGCGCCAGGTGATCAACGGCTGGATCGCGTCGCTGCGCCAGCTCGACAAACCGGATCCTGGCCACACCACGCTGCGCCGTCTCAACCGCAGCGAGTACGAGTGGACGATCCACGATCTCTTCGGCGTGGAGTTCGATGCCGACGAGGATTTTCCCAAGGACGACGTCAGCGACGGCTTTGACAACATCGCCCAGACGCTCTCGCTGTCACCGCTGCTGATGGAGAAGTATCTGCTCGCAGCCGACCGCATCCTCGACGAGGTGCTCAAGCCGGAGACCGTGGTGCTGCGCGCCGGTGCCGGTGCGCTCGACGCGGTCATCGGTGGACAGCAGGATGCCGCCCAGCCCGACGGTGCCCAACGTCTGCTGCACCAGCACAGCGAGTTGACGAAGACGCTGACGGTGGAGCGCCCAGGCGACCACGTCATCGCCGTGCGTGCCGGAGCGGATGCCGCCGGGGCGCCGGTTGAACTCACGGTGAGCATTGATGGAAAAACACTGACCTCCGTGCCGGTGACCGCGCCGACCACCACGCCGCAGGTGGTGACCTGCACCACGCGCCTGGACGCCGGCGAACACCGCCTGGTCATCAGTGTGCGCATCCCGCCCGCAGCCGCGACGCCGTCCGATGCCGCGGCGATCAGCCGTGCGCCGAAGCGCACCACTCTGGTGGAAAACGTCGAGGTCCTGGGGCCCGCACCGGAACCAGACGCCATCGCCAAGCGGGTGCTGGTCAGCATGCCGTCGGCCGAAGTCTCACCACGCGTCGCTGCCGAACGCATCGCGCGCACCCTCGCCGACCGCGCGTACCGCCGTCCGGCCAACGCCGCGCAGATCGGCTTGCTGCTGCGGGTGTTCGATCTCGCCAGCGCGCAGAACCGCGGCTTCACCCGCTCGGTGAAAGAAATGCTCAAGGCGGTGTTGGTCAGCGCTGAATTCCTCTACCGCATCGAACACGGCCAACGCGACGATGCGGATGGCGCGGCTGACGGCATCGCCCGTCTCGACGGCCATGAGGTGGCGAGCCGCTTGTCGTATTTCCTGTGGTCGTCCCAACCGGACGCCGAACTACTGACGCTGGCAGCGAATGGAAAACTGCTGGAAGACGACGTGTTACGCGGTCAGGCGCGACGCCTGCTCGCCGATGCCAAGAGTCAACGATTCATCGAGAACTTCGCCGGCCAATGGCTGCAGCTGCGCAACGTGCAGTTGGAAGGTGGCCGCGTCGACGGCAACCAACCGGCGGCGACACAAAAAAAACGGCGGCGTAGCCTGGAGCCTGACCTCCGCGACGCCATGTATGCTGAGGGTGTCGCGCTGTTCCGCCACATCCTGCGCGAAGGCCGGCCGGTGCGCGACTTCATCGATCCCGGCTACACCTTCCTCAACGAGGCGCTGGCCAAGCACTACGAGATCCCTGGGGTGACCGGTGCCGAGATGCGCCTCGTGCCGCTCGATGATCGCCGGCGCGGTGGCGTATTGACGTTGGGCGCGTTGTTGGTGGCCAACTCCCATCCCGAACGCACCAGTCCGACGCGACGTGGCCTATGGGTGTTGGAAGAAGTCCTGGGCAAACCGCCGCCTCCGCCGCCGCCCGACATCCCGCAGCTCCAGTTCGTGAAGCAGAATCATCCCGACGCGAGCGATCGCCGCGTGCTGGAGATTCACCGCGAACGGCCACAGTGCGCCGGCTGCCACCGGGTGATGGATCCCATCGGCTTCGGCCTGGAGAACTTCGATCAGCAGGGCCGCTGGCGCGAGAAAGCCGGCAAGGATCAGGTCGACGCGTCGGGCGAACTGCCGGGCAAGAAGAAGTTCAACGGTCCAGGGGAACTCAAAGCCATCATCGCCGAGCACAGCGACGAACTCGCTGCCGTACTGACCGAGCGGATGTTGACCTACGCCCTGGGCCGCGCGCTGCACTACTACGACGACCCGGTGATCGACCACATCGTCGAACGCTCCAAGGCCGACGGTGGACGCTTCGACACCATCGTGGTGGAAACCGCGCTCAGCTTGCCGTTCCGTCATCGTCGGGCGACGGACATCAAATGATGAGTGATGCATGATGAATGATGAATCGACAACCAACGATCATGCTGATCGGGAGATGGCCAGCTCTGGATTCATCATTCCGCATTCAGCATTCCGCATTGCCTTGAACGCGAAAGAAAAACCATGACGGCAAAATCCTGGCTCATCTCCCGCCGTACCGCGCTCAAAGGCCTTGGCACTGCGTTGTCGCTGCCGCTGCTGGAGACCATGGGTTGGGCCGAGGCGCCCGCCGCTGCGCGCAGCACGCCGACGCGCCTGGGATTCATCTACGTGCCACACGGGGTCGACAACGATCGTTTCTGGCCCAAGCCCGAACAGACCACGCTTGATGCGACGATGCCGTCGATCCTCGGCCCCCTCGCGCCGTGGCGTGAGGACATCGTGGTGATCAAGGGCCTGCACCATCAGAACGCCGAGGGCGACAACCGCGGGCACCATGCGCGCGAGACCGCCACGTGGCTGACCGGTTTCGGTTCACGTCCGGAGACGGTCTACAACGCGGTGTCGATCGATCAGGTGTACGCCCGGCGTGTCGGTGCCGGCACCAAGCTGCCGTCGCTCGAACTCGGCCTGCAAAGCGGTCGTGCTGCGGGCAACTGCGATCAGGGTTTCTCGTGCGCCTACCACGCGCACATCTCGTGGCGTTCGCCGACGCAGCCGAACCCACGCGAACTGAATCCACGCGCGGTGTTCGACCGCCTGTTTTCATCGACCTCGTTGACCGGCACCAACGCCTATGGCGAACAGTCGCTCAACGCCAGCATCCTCGACCTGGTGCGCGGCAACGCACAGGACCTCAGCAAACGCGTCAGCGCCGACGACCGGCGCAAGCTCGACGAGTACCTCGACAGCGTGCGTTCGGTGGAGTCACGCATCCAAGGCATCGAAACGCAGGACCGCAGCCGCGTCGCCGCCGACGGACTCGACCTGGACGTGCCCAAGGGCGTGCCGGCACGGTTCGATGATTACTGCCAACTGATGATGGACCTACTGGTGCTCGCCTGGCGCACCGACAGCACGCGCGTGGCGACGCTGATGTTCTCGCAAGCCTTCGGCCGCAGTTATCCCGAGATTGGCGTGCCAGAGAACCACCACGAGATGTCGCACCACCAGTGGAACCCCGATAAGCTCGCCAAGGTCTGCCAGATCAATACCTACCACGTCACGCAGCTCGCCTATTTCATCGAGCGCCTGACGAGCACGCGCGACGGTGCCGGTTCACTGCTCGACCACAGCCTGATCGTCTACGGCTCGGGCATGGGCGACGGTGACCGCCATGATCACCAGAACCTGCCAACCATCGTCGCCGGCCATGCGGGCGGATTGAAGGGCGGTCGTTTCATCCCCCAGGCCGAGGGCAATTTCAGCGATCTGCTGTTGGCGATCATGAGCCGCGCCGGCACGCCGTTGGAATCGTTCGGCGACGGCAAACGCCCGCTGCCGGGCATCGCCTGAACCGATCTAGCAGGCTGTTGAAAAACAGCAGCCTGCTAGCGTGCGGACTCGCTCGCGATGCGAGCGAAATGGGTGTCCTCGTAGGCCTTGATGAAGCCGGGAATGCTCGCCTTCATCGCCTCGGCGCGTTTATCTTTGGGCTGCTTCTCCACCGTAGCGAGCAGCGTGCGCCAGGCGTTCTCCGCCTTCTGCTCGCGCGCGATGGGCTTGTCTTTGGCGATCTCACTCACCGCTTTCTGTGCCGCCTTCGCTGGCGGCAGGCCGCGTAACTGGGTCGTCAGATCGCGCAGGCCCATGAACGCGACGTAGCGCTGCGGATCGGCCGCGTCTCGGGCCTTGGTCTCCAGATCGGTGAGGCGCGTGGTGGCGATGGTGAGGAGATCGTCCTCCAGTCCCTTGCCCGGCAGCCCACCGACGTTGCGCGCGGCGGCGATGGCCGAAGCGATGCGGCCGCTCTCCGCCAACAGCACGGCGCGCGCCAGCTCCTTGGCGTATTCCTTGCCCGCGGGCAACACCGTGCCGGTGCGGTTGGCGTAGGTCTTGTCGAAGTCGGCGCGCTTGCTCGGCAGCACGAAGCGCTTGGCGCCGGCACCACCATAGTACTGCCCGGCCTTGTCTGCTTCGATGCGTGAGCCGTCCGGCGCGACCACCGCGTACCCCCACAGCGGTGCCTCGGCGATGATGCGCTGGTAGTAGGCCTCCTCCGCGTCGCTGGCGACCACCCACCATTCGGGATCGGCGCCTTTACCGGCCAGGAAGGCCTTGGCCTCTTCCGGCGTGCCGCCATCGGTCTTGATGCCGATGAGCACGTACCCCGGCTGTCCGGCGTATTGTTGTTCGAGCTGCTTGATCAGGTCTGGAGCCCAGCCATTGCAGATCGGGCACCACGATTGGAAGAACAACACCACCGCGACCTTGCCGCGCAGACCGGCGATGGTGACCGGTTCCTCACCTTTGGAGAAAGTCACCGAATTGCCGAACTCCGGCATCGTCTGCGACCAGGCTGGTACGACCGAAAACAGCAGGGCGAGGACGAGAGCAGGCAGACGCATGGCGTTCTCCTCAACGGGGTTTTCGCCACTAGAACAACGCGCGCGCCTTGGACAACCACTCAGCGGAACGTTTGTGTGGTGATGGCAGGAAACGAAAAACCCCGGCTTTCGCCGGGGTTTTTCATCTGGTGCACGGGAGGGGACTCGAACCCCTACGAGAGTTACCTCGCTAGCACCTCAAGCTAGTGCGTCTGCCAATTCCGCCACCCATGCACATGGGAGGGCGGAACATAGAAGGGTGACCCTGGGCGTCAATGGCGATGATCGCCGGGTTATTTGCGGGTCGGAAGCACCGCGCCGAGGCGGGTCGCACCACTGGGAAGCGCAGCCTGGGCTGCTTTCTCATCCTGTGGACCGGGCTCACGCCGGGTGTAAGCGTCGATGATCTGCGAGAGGAAACGACCTGGGCATTCGGTGACCTTGAATTTCTTGTGGCCGAAGACCGAGGCACGGTTGATGCCGTATTGCAGGCACAGGCGGTCGAGGGCGCTGAGCAGCGCCGTGCGTTGCGCCGGCGGCACACGCTGGATGTCGAAGTTGCCGATCAGACAGATGCCGATGTTCAGGCGGTTGACCTCGTTGTTGCCGGCGTGTGCGCCCTGGTACTGCAACGGCCGCCCTTCGTAGACCCGACCGCTCGGATCGATGATGAAGTGGTAACCGATGCAGGCCCACGGCTCGGGATGGTTGATGCCCTTGATGTGGTTGAGATCGACCTGCCGCAACCACGCGACGCTGTCGGCATTCACATCATCCTTGTCGCCGCTGTGGTGTATGGTGATGCGGTAGGGCGTGCCCCCCATCGGCGTGGTGCGACTGATGACCACCGCTTGCCGCGTCCACGATTGGCGCGGAACGAACCAGGACTCATCCACCGGCGGCGCATCCGGGGTTTCCACCACCGGTTCCGGCGGCCTCGGTTCCTGCATGTCCGCCTGACGTCCGCCAGGAACCTGGAGGACGGTGCCCGGACGCAGATTGCGATCACGGATGTAATTCGCGTCGACCAGCGTCGCCACCGACACGCCGTATTTCTGCGCGATCGACGACAGAGTGTCGCCGGCCTTAACGGTATGCTGGACGACCAGCGACGGATGATAAGGCGGAGCACCGCTGCTGCTGCCGCGCGTCTGGCATCCGCTCTGCGCCACCATGGCGATCAGCACGAGTGCAAGGGCGAGCAAACGCAGCAGCGATGACATGACCAACCTCGCAGGATCAGCGACGACGACGACCGAGACGGATGCCTCCAACCAAGGGCTTGAGGATGCGCGGTTGGCCGACGGGCA
Organism: Planctomycetota bacterium; assembly: GCA_013816485.1. GTDB lineage: Bacteria > Planctomycetota > UBA11346 > UBA11346 > UBA11346 > BOG-1363. The sequence goes on along the minus strand of JACDEI010000011.1, from coordinate 48,990 downwards.
TGTCGGCGATGGTGCGCTTGACCTCAGCTTCGGGCGGAGTCGCTTCGAAGCCTTCGATCTTCTCCTCTTCCAGCAAGAGGCCGATGTGTTTCTCGATCTCCAGGAGGAACTGGCCGTCCTCGGGGGTGATGAAGGTCCGAGCGATACCCTTTGCGCCGTTGCGAGCGGTGCGACCGATGCGGTGCACGTACTCCTCCGGCATCTCGGGGATGTCGTAGTTCACCACGTGCGAGACCGTCGGGATGTCCAAGCCGCGGGCCGCCACATTGGTGGCGATCAGCGACTGGATCTCGCCGGCACGGAACTGCGCCAGAATCTTTTCACGTTTGGTCTGCGGCAGGTCGCCATGGATGGCGCCGGCCGACATGTTCTTGCGCTTGAGCACTTCCGCCACGCGGTCGGTCTGGTGCTTGGTGCGACAGAACACCACCAGCTGCGGCGGATTCTGCGTCTCGATGAAGTGCGCCAGCAGCGTGTTCTTACGTTCACGCGACACAGCGATGTACTTCTGATCGACTTGCTCGACCGTGATTACCTTGGGCGTGATGCGGATCTGCTGCGGATCCTTCATGTGCTTCTGCGCCATCTCCTTCACCGGTTCGGGGAAGGTGGCCGAGAACAGCATGATCTGCCGCGACGGCGGCGTGTGGCCGATGATGTAGTTCACATCCGGCCAGAAACCAATGTCGAGCATCTGGTCGGCCTCATCGAGCACCGCCATCGACAGACCCGAGAGATCGAGCGTGCGGCGTTTCATGTGATCGATGATGCGCCCAGGGGTGCCGATGACGACGTGCGGGTAGTTCTCCAGCGACTTGATCTGGTCATCCATCGGCGTGCCGCCGTAGATCACCACCGCGCGCGCACCGCTGGCACCAGCCATACGGGTGAACTCGTTGAACACCTGACGCGCCAATTCGCGCGTCGGGCACAACACCAGCGCCACCGGCTTGCGCTCGGGGCTCTCAATGCTGTAGAGGCGTTGCAGGATCGGCAGCACGAAGGCCGCGGTCTTGCCGGTGCCGGTCTGGGCCTGGCCAAGGACGTCCTTGCCGGTGAGCACCACCGGAATCGCTTCGGTCTGGATCGGCGTCGGCTGTTCGTAGCCGATCGCAGCCAGATCAGAGAGGATCTGGTCGTTCAGACCGAGCGGCGCGAAGCCGGCGGCCTTGGGTTTGGCGTCGAGTTCGGCCGGAACCTGCGAGGCCAGTGGCAGGCGCGGAGCCTCACCGACCGGCTCGGCGCCGTGTTTGCTGAACGGCGTACGGCCCTGATCGGGTTCGCGCGGCGGACGCTCACTGCGTTCCGGACGGGGACCGCGGTCCTCGCGCGGTCCACGTTCACTTCGCTCGTCACGTGGGCCACGCTCGTCACGTGGACGGTCTTCGCGTGGGCCGCGGTCTTCGCGTGGGCCGCGGTTTTCGCGCGGGCCGCGGTCCTCACGCGGTCCACGCTCATCACGTGGGCCACGCTCATCACGCGGCGGACGTTCACCGCGTTCGTCACGCGGGGCGCGCTCCTGCGGTGCCGCTTCGCCAGCCTCGACGGCAGGGGCGATCGGACGTGGGGCCGGCAGGTTCTGCGGCGGACGCTGTTCCAGACGCGGGGCCGGTGACACCGGCGCCAGATCCTTGCGCTCGCTGCCCGAGATACGGACCTGGGCCTTGCGCAGGCAGAACAGGTCGCCGCGGTCGCCACGCAGCGAGAAGCCGGGGGCTTCGACGACGGCGATGTTACCCTGCGGGATGTTCTCGATGACCACCGTTCCGATCACCTGGTGGTAATCCGCATGTGGCTGGCCATGGGCGGGCGTCGGCACCACACCGATGTCGGCGAGCAGTTCGCTGAGGCGCGCCTGCGCCCAGGTGGGCGTGGTCGGATCGCACAGTTCGAGGATGCCCTTGGAGAACGAGCACAGGCGGTCGAGCACGCTCGGCATCGAACGTTGCGGGCCGTCGACGCGTGGACGCGGCGCACGTTGCTCACCGTTCTGCGGCTGCGACTGACGCTGCTGATCGCGCGGGTCACGCTGCTGATCGCGCGGGTCACGCTGCTGATCGCGCGGGTCACGTTGCTGATCGCGGGGCTCACCGTTCTGCGGCTGACGCTGCTGATCACGCGGGTCTCGTTGCTGATCGCGGGGCTCGCCGTTCTGCGGCTGACGCTGCTGGTCGCGGGGCTCGCGGGGTGCCTGCTGATCACGCGGTCCTTGGCCGTCGCGTGGCGGACGTTGATCACGCTGCTCGCGCGGCGGCTGTTCGGGACGGGGAGCGCTTGCGGCGGGAGCGCCTTCCTCAGCGCCGTCGTCGCCATCTTCGCCCTCGGCATCATCGCCCTGCTCTTCGCCCGCTACCGGGGCCTGACCATCCGGATCGTGCGGGATGGGGTTGCCATTCTCGTCACGACGACCACGGCCGCGACGACGACGACGACGACGACGACGACGTTCGCCTGGGATGGCGGGGTCATCGGGATGACCTTCACCCGCAGGCGGTGCGCCATCGTGTGCGAGATCCGCGACCGCGGCGGCGTCGAGGACTTCCGGTTCGGCGGGTGCCGCGTGCGGCACCGCAGCGATCAGGTCGCTGGGCGTGATCTCTTCCGGTTCGTTGGCCGGAGCGAGAGCGGGAGCCGGAGCAGCAGCGGCCGCGCTGGATTCACCAGCAGCCGACGCGGTTGCCGCGGCGAGGTGTCCGGTGAGCACGCCTTGCAGCGCCTGGATGAGATCGTCTTTGCCGAGCCGGCTACGATTCTGAATTTGATGTTCGCCGGCGAGTTGTCTGAGGTCTTTGATGCTAAGAGCGGTGAGATCCGGTTGATCCGACATGGTTCCAATAGTCCTGCGCAAACGCTGCGCGACGCCCGCCTCGTCCGGCGGGATGAATGGCCTATCTACGGCCTGTGTTGTTGACCCGTCGTGGGCCTGGGCGCGCTGATGACATCATCGGCACAGCCGCCCTTCGCGCGGGGCTCGCATCCGCGAGCCTGCCTAGCGCAAAGGATGCGGCATTAGAGCGGGCAAGCGGGTGACCGCAAGAGCGCCAAGGGATTCCTGGATCGACCCCTGGATTCCGACGCATGCGATTGTGGAACCCGTTCTTACGTCCGTTTCTCGACGCCGCGCCCAAACCGGGCGAGGGCTGTGCGGCAACTGTGTTCCTGGACCTATACAGTCGATCGGCGACGCAGGGCTCGAGCGCCCGCCCGCCCGGACGGGTCGCACGCGCCCCTTGGTCCAACGCCGGACGCGATCCTCGGAGTGGGTCAAAAATCGCGATTCCACCGCATTTCAGGCGTCTGCGGTGGGGCCGACGCCGGCGTTCAGGGGCCGGGCGGAGCCGTCGACCCGCGTTCGATCAGACGCACGCGGCGCAACAATTGGCGCGGCGGTTGTCCGGCGAGCGCCTCCATCACTAGGCCGATGGCTCCTTCACCGATGCCTTCGATGTCGGGTTGGATGGTGGTCAGTGGCGGATCGAGCGTCTCGGCGAAGTCGAGATCATCATAGCCGATGATGCTGAGATCGCGCGGTAGGCGCCGACCCAAGTGGCGCAAAGCGCGGTACGCTCCCAGCGCATAACGGTCGTTGCCGGCGAACAAGGCGGTGATGTCGGGATGATCGCTGAGCAGGCGGGCGACCACCGGTTCAGCAGCCTCGGCGCTGTCGCTCAGTGATTCGGCGGTAAGCGTCGGGTCGAATGGCACACCGGCTTCGCGCAAGGCGGCCTCGTAACCGAGCCGGCGCAGCTTCCAATGCCGCGCCAGCACCGGACCGGTGATCAGGGCGATGCGGCGATGTCCGACGGCCAGCAGGTGATCGGTCGCCAGACGCCCACCCTGGAAATTGTCATTGCCGATGATGCGCACCTCCGGCGGTGCCGGTTGCTGGCGCATCAGGCCACCGGCGAGCGCGAAGGGGAAGCCGCTGTCGGCCAGCGCCCGGTAGGAAACGTCGTCGATGTCGCCGGCACACACCACGCCGTCGACCGCCAACGCCGCCAGTTGCCGCGCCGCTCCGTCGACATCGTCCGGTTCGATCTGGCGGAACACCAGGGCACAGCCGGCGGCGTTCGCCGCACGCTCCGCACCGGACAACACGCGCGAGAAGAACGGATCCAGACGCGAGCGGTTGCACAACAGGAACAACAGCAGGCGCATGGTGCCGCTCTCGGGCACGCGCACCACGAACGAGCCACGCCCGTGTTCCGTGCGGATGATTCCAGTCTCGGCCAGGGCATCGAGCGCCATGCGCACCACCGGCAGGCTCACACCGTGGGTGTCGATCAAATCACGGATCGACGGCAGCATGCTGCCCACCGGCCATTCGCCCCGCCGGATGCCATCGGCCAGCAGTTCACGCAACTGGACGTGCAGGAGGGTCGGTTGCGAACGGTCGATGGCGCGGCGGGGCATGAGTGGAGTGGCATGCTGCGGCTAACGATGCGTGACGCCAACACGCATGCCCGTGGCACTCTACGCCCTGGGCAGAGCTCCGTTAGCCGCGATCGCGTTCGGCGCGCAGCGCTGCGCTGCCTTCAGCGAAAACCTGTTCCAGATCGGTGGCCGCACTGGCCAACGCCTGCTCATCAGGTGTCAGAGCGATACGCTCGAAGATGTCGAGCGCCTTGGCTAGACGCGTCAGGCCGATGGTCAGCGCTGCACCCTTCATCGCATGGGCGCGCGCGGCCAAGCCCTCGCGGCGACCGGCGACGCCGTCGAAGACGATGCTGGCGATGGTATTGGACGCGTCGCGCAGGTAGGAGTCGACCAGTTGCACGAAGGCCGCGGGATCATCGTCCAACGACCGCAAGGTGGCGACCACCTGCGAATCGAGCACGACCGCTCCACCGCCACGTGCGCCGACGTCTGGCCCGGCAGCGGTGTCCTTGATGCGCAGAAAACGCGACAACTCGTCAGCGAGTAGGTCCAAGCGGATGGGCTTGGCGAGAAAACCATTCATGCCAGCGAGGCGGCAACGCTCACGATCCGCTGGACTCACCGCCGCCGACAGCGCGACCACCGGCAGGTGCCTGCCGGCGCCCTCGTTCAGGCGCCATTCCGCGGTGGTCGCGACGCCATCCAACTCCGGCATCTGGCAGTCCATCAGCACCAGATCGATGCCGCCGCTGGCCAGACGTGCGAGTGCCGCGCGTCCGCCGCTGGCTTCTTCGACGTCCAGGCCCAGGCGCTTGACCATCGCTACCGCCACCTGGCGGTTGATCGCGTGATCATCCACCACCAGCACACGACCGTGGAAAACCGGCACCTGATAGTTCGTCGTGCTGCGCGGGACGCTGGTGGTCCGGCGGTTGGTAACACGCAAGGGCAGGGTGAAGGCGAAGGCCGTACCACGCCCGGGAGCGCTTTCGACGCTGATGACGCCGCCCATCAATTTCACCAACCGTTGGCTGATCGACAGCCCAAGACCAGTGCCGCCATAACGACGGCTGATCGAGCTGTCGCCCTGGGTGAAGGGATTGAACAACCGGGCACGGGTGACCTCATCCATGCCGACACCGGTGTCGACCACGCTGAAGGTGATCGGCCCGCCGACCTGAGTGGCACGCGCGCTGATGGTGATGCCACCAGCATTGGTGAACTTCACCGCATTGGACACCAGGTTGAGCAGCACCTGACGCAGCCGCACCGGGTCGCCGACGACACCATCGCTTACCGGCCCTTCGACGACCAGTTCGAGACGCAGGCCTTTGGCGTTGGCCGACTCCTGCATCAGCGACAGCACGTTCGCCAGCGCCTCCCTGGGTGAGAACGGCAGTTCCTCCAAAGTCATGTGTCCGGCATCGATTTTCGAATGGTCGAGGATGTCGTTGAGCATCGACAGCAGGTGTTCGCCACTGGCGCGAATGGTCGACAGGTGACGACGCTGCTCATCATCCGCCCCCCCTGCGAGCAGCAGATCGGCCAAGCCGATGACGGCGTTGAGCGGTGTGCGGATCTCGTGCGTCATCACCGCCAGGAACTCGTCCTTCGAGCGGTTGGCGCGATCCGCCACTAGACGCTCGGCCTTTAGCACCTTGGCGTTTTCGTCCGCCAGCAGTCGCGCTTGACGCAAGGATGCGGCGGAACGTCCCACCACCACGCCGACCAGGGCGGAACACGCCAGCGCCAGCAAGGTGCCAAGCCACAGCGCGGACCACATGCCGCCCAAGCGCTGCTCGTACTGCTCCAGATCGATATCCACACCGACACAGCCGACGGCATTGCCCAGATCATCGTGGAACGGCGCATAACCGCTGATGGTGGTGCCCCAGCGATCAATAACCGGTTCCTCATCGGTCGCCGCCGGGCCACCGGCCAACACCGAGCGTAAAACCGGATTGGCCTCGTCGTAGCGATCCATCAGGAAGGAGTGATCCTCGCCCTCGATACCATCTGCATCGCCTTGCGGCGTCGGATCGAGCACGAAGTACACGTGACCGTCCTTCAATATGCAGGTATAAATAAAGCGGATGCTGGTGGTTGAGCGCAGGATGTTGCGCAACGGCGCCACCGCCTGCTGATAGAGCGGTTCCTTCTCCTGCGCCGGGTCGATGAGCTGCCGGTGCCATCCGACATTGATCGCAGCCGCTGCGACCACCGCCGTGCGCCGCAGGTCGCTACGGACTTCCGCGATCAACGCCTCGCGACCACGCAGGAACAAGGTGCCACCGCTGAGCGCGGCGGTGCCGAACACCACCACGGCGGCGGCCAAGCCCAGGATCAACGGCTGGGTGGGATGCGAGTTGGACCACAGGGATGCCATAGGTGCTGCTTCGACGTCAGCGCAGCATTGCTGCTCGGAACGCGTTGGCGAGTACCAGTGTGGTCACGCGCCAGAGCAGTGCCGCCGACCGCTCAACGCACGGAAGCCGGGACGCCAGCCGACGGTGGCAGGGAACGTATCAGTTTGAAGGCGATATGGTGCAGGAATGACGGTGGCTTGAGGTCCAATGCTCCACCTGGGTGAACGAATACCTGCACCTCGCGCGCAGTCCCGTCGTTCGCGTCCCACCATTCCACCCGACAAGGACCCGGAGCCACCTGGGAACCGATACGCACGCTGACTCCGGTGGTCCATGCGGTGGTCGATGCGGTGGTCGATCCGGTGGTCCGCCCTTCGCCGGTCCAGCGGTGATCGGCAACATAACCGAGCATGCGCCCAGGACGGCTCCACGCGCGCGCCCACCAGGGACCACCATCGCCGCTGGCGGCGAGCACCACCGCCCGCGCCTGCGCACCGCGCAGGTCCTCGCCGGCCAGGAAGTGCGCGATGGCGCCGAACGGCTGCCACCGTTCGCCCTGATCGATCCACTCGAACCACCACATGAAGGGCATGCCGGCGTTGCCGGAGACCATCGCCGCCCACGGCGCGCTGGCGAGTTCCGCCGCCAGCAATTCATTGCTGCTGCCGCCCGAACTGCCACCGAACTCGGTCACCAGCAGCGGTTTCTTGAAGCGCCCCAGACCGCGGATCTGGTCCTGCGTGCCGTTCCACAGGAGATCCACCAAGGTCGACCCACTGTAGAACGCCCGACCGTTGTGGTAGGCATCGATGCAGAGGTAGTCGATCCCGGGAAGCGCGCAGACCTCGGGATTGGGCCGGCGATAATCGCCCGACCAATGGGTGGTCACCGGATGCCGGTAAGGATCGGTGGCATGCAGGTGCGCCGCCGCCCCTTCGTGCCACGACACCAACGTGGCCAGGCGTTGCGCCGCCGTCACCGCTGGCATGCCGTCGACCGGGCGGGCATTGCGGCGTCCACTCCCGCCCAGGGCGGTGAGATTGATCTCTGACCACAGCTTCCATCCGAGCACCGCCGGATGGTCGGCGAAACGTGCGACCAGGTAGCGCCGCAGATTGGCCTGGGCCAGCAGCGAACGCTCATCGACGAACAGTTGGTAAGGATCCACCAACAGACCACCATTCTCGCGGTTCCACGGATGGTCCTTCCACTCGCGGTCGTTGTCAGGCGAGGCTTGGCCGTGGTTGTTGATCACCAGGTTGATGCGGATGCCGTTGGCAAGCGCAGCATCAAGCACCGCGTCCATGCGCGCGGCGTTCTCCTGCGAGTAGCGGCCCATGCCGGCATACCCGGGCCAAGCGGCATTCCATTCGAGTGCCAGGTTCCAACTCGCCATCCAGATCTCGGTGGCATTGCCGCCCGCTGCCGCAAGGCGACGGAATCGATCGGCGTAGGCCAGGGTGCCGCGCGGCGGTGTGAGCACGGTGCTCAAGCGGTCACGGCTGCGCACGTCGAAGGTCGAATGCAGATTCATGCCGATCGGCCAGAACCACTGCCCATCGACGCTGAAGAAGCGCGCGTCCTGCGCATCGACGCGCACGATGCCGTCATGGTCCTCGCCGGTGACCACCAGCGGCGGCAGGTCAAGCACCACCGACTCGCCAGCATCCCAGCGCGCTTCCAGACGTCCGCTCCACCGTCCACTGGACGGTGGTCGCCAACGGATGTTGAAACGCATGGGACCACTGGCGGTGGCGCTCTCGCGATCACCACGATCCGACAAGGTCATCGGTTCGTTGGCGAACCCAGGGACACGCATGCTGCGGCCATCAGCATGGGTGAACACCGCATCAAGCGTGAAACGAGCTGGATCGAAAGGATTGGTGGGGAAGGGGTCCGGCGTCACCGCCAGTTCCCAACGCGCACCACAGACCAGCCGGATCGCACCCTCGGCATATCCGGGAAGATGGAGGCCACCCAGCCGGGGCGCGCTGGTGACCGCCGCTGCCTCCGCTGGCTCAGCCGCCTCAGCCCGCAGATCATCGATGCGCAGCAGCGCCGTGCTGGTGGCAGCCGACCACAGAAACAATCCCGCCTGCGCGGCCTGTGACGCGGCAGCGGCATCCCAGAGCGCCTGCTGCGGCTGTCCGACCAACGGCTCGCCTGGAGCGATGCGCACGGCAATGGTGTTCGCCCCTGGGCGCAGCGTTCCTGGGAGCGCGCGCTGGAACCAGCGTCCATGCCGATCAGCCACGAAACCACCGACGCCGATATCCGTCGGCGCGTCGCTTGGCACATGGATCACCGCACGCAGCACGAACGCGGTGGTCGGCACCTCACCCGCGAGCCGCGCCAAGGTGGTGAGCGGCGCACGCAACGGCACCTCCTGCGTCGCCGCTTCAAGGCAGAGGACGCAACAGAACAAGGCCAACCAACGAACCGACGCTGACATACCGGAGAGTACCCCCAGCGTAATCCGTCGATGCCGCCGGTGCCATGCAGCCAATCCCGGCGGCATGCACACCGCCTCCTCGGACGGGACACGAGAGTCCTTGAGAGCGACGACTTTGACCTGCCGAGTCACCTTTGGCGAAGTCGTCGCTCTCAAGGATTCGGGGGTGTGGGGGCGAAGCCCACGCAGCAAAAGGTCTAACGGGGCTCTGCCCGATAATGGCCCATCGGGCTGGGGCAGAGCCCCATTAGTTGACGTTGGTAAAATCAGCCTTGGCTTTTTTCGCACGGACTGCTGTGGCCGGCGCACCACCACCCAGCCGGCGGTCGATACCGGCAACCGACGTATCGCTCGCCTCCTCCAGCAGCGCCTGCATGGCCTTGGTCCGCTCACGGTCGGCTTTGCGTTCCTCTGGCGCGGTCGCACTCCAAGCAGGGACCACCAGGCCCACAAGCAGTCCCAACACTAGCGAACGGAGATGGACCATGGTCCCAGGACTACATCGCCATAAGCACCTCGTTGAGGATCGCCGGGGAGTTCACTTCACCGCAGGGAAGAAGCAGACCGCGACGACCATGACCCTTTGGACGCTGGCCCGATGCCTGGAATTAATTGCGTGAAAAATCCCACGCACCACTAGCACCGGGTCCAAGCTGGATGGTGAGGTGCCGCACGAAGCGGGTCAGGCGTTCGGTCGGATTGCGGCATTCCAGGTACTGCTGCCGAACGTCGGCATCGCTCAGCAGCAACGCGGCGAGCCGATCGGCGGCCAACACTCGGTCGTCTCCTTCCGCCAGTTCGGTCAACTGCTCGGCTCCATCACCGACACGCCGAGCGAGGATGCGGACCTTGGCCAGCACCTGCTCCGCCGCCAACACGGTGGCCTCACTCGGTCCGATCTCATCGGGCAGCGCCAACCACTGCGCCAGACGATACGGCCTGTCGGACGTGACCTCCTCCAAGCGGATGCGTTGCGCGCCTTCCACCACGATCAACGACTCCGCAGGATCGAGCGGTTGTACCCGCACCAGTCGCGCCGCGACCGCGATCGGCAGAAACAAAGGACGCCCAGCCGCGTCGGTTTTCCACCCATCCATCAACCGCGGCACCACCAGCCACCGTTCATCCTCGGGCCGCGCTTCCAGATCCGCGATCAGCGTACGATAACGCGGCTCGAAAATGCGGAACGGCACCGGCACGCCGGGCAGCAGCACATGGTCAGGCAACGGGAACAGCGGAAGGACCTCAGGTGGCAGCACGAGCACTCCGGACGCAGAGCGTTCCGGCTTTCGCGTAAGGAGTCAACGACAGCGTGAGCTGCGGTTCGGGTAGTGCACGTGCCGCTCAACCCGAACTGTAGCCCCGTCAGAACAATCTATTTATCCCGTTCAAAGCCGCGACGCGGTAGGCCTCGGCCATGGTCGGATAATTGAACGTCGTATTGATGAAGTACTTCAGCGTGTTGGCCGGTGCCTTCTGCGTCATGATCGCCTGGCCGATGTGGATGATCTCGCTCGCTTGGTCGCCGAAGCAGTGGATGCCGAGGATCTCCAGCGTCTCACGATGGAACAGCAGCTTGAGCATACCCACCGCGTTGCCGGTGATCTGCGCCCGCGCCAGGCTGCGGAACATCGCGTGGCCGACTTCATACGGCACTTTGGCTGCGGTCAGTTCACGCTCGGTACGACCGAGCGAGCTGATCTCCGGCGAGGTGTAGATGCCGTTGGGAATGTCGCGTGCGAGTGCGGCGTCGGCTTTGCCATGGATCAGATGGGTCGCAGCGTAGCGGCCCTGGTCGTAGGCGGCGCTCGCCAGGCTGGGCGGTCCGATGACGTCACCCGCGGCATAGATGTGCGGCAGCGACGTCTGGAAGTCGGCGTTGATGGGGATCTGACCGCGATTGTTCACACTGATGCCGATCTCCTCCAGACCCATTTCCTGCGAGTTGCCGACGCGGCCGTTGGCCCACAGCAGGATGTCGGTCTTCAGGCGCTTGCCGGATTTCAGGTGGAGGATGACGCCATCGTCCAGGCCTTCCACGCGCTCGAACTCTTCGTTGTGACGCAGCAGCACGCCCTGTTCACGCAGGTGGTAACTCAGCGCATCGATGATCTCGTCATCAAGGAAGGCCAGCAGCTTGTCGCGCGAGTGGACGAGATTCACCTTGATGCCGAGTCCGCGGAAAATCGATGCGTATTCACAACCGATCACGCCAGCACCGAAGATGGTTACCGACTGCGGCACGAGGTTCATGCGCAGGATGGTGTCGCTGTCGAAGATGCGGGGATGGGTGAAGTCGATATCGGCCGGACGGTGCGGACGTGAACCGGTGGCGATGACGAAATGGTCGCCAGTGAACCGTTCCTCGAAACCGTGCTCGCCATTGACCTGGATGGTGTGCGGATCGACGAAGCGCGCACGGCCGTGGATGATCTGGACCTCGTTGCGCTCGTAGAAGGTGTGGCGCATCGACACCTGTTTGCGGATCACGCCTTCGGCGCTGCGCAGCAGTTTGGGGAAACTCAGGTCGCAGGTATCGGCGATGCTGGTGAACAACGGGTTGTTCTTCACCTCAAGGATGCGCTGCACCGCATGACGCAGGGTCTTGCTCGGGATGGTGCCCCAGTGGGTGCAACCGCCGCCGACGTCCTTGTAGAACTCGACCACCGCGACCGACTTGCCGCTCTTGGCCGCCTGCATCGCGGCACCTTCGCCGCCAGGACCGCTGCCGATCACAATGACATCGAAACGCTGCATGGATGATTCCTCCCTGGCTGATCTGCCGGTCAGGCTAGAGCCTCGGCAGGAACACGCCACTGCATCAGCGATCCTTCATTCCTTGGGCCGTTCTTCGCCAAAATCACCGTTCAGGGAAAGAAGGCGACTTCGCTATCGCTGAAGATCCATCCGGGCGTGCCGATGATCAGCAACACTGGTTGATCGCCTTCAGTGAAAGCCAGACGGACGCCGGTCACGCTGGTCAGCGGTTCGAGGCCGACACGCCACTGCTTGCCACCATCATCACTGCGCAGCAGGCCACGGCTCGGATGCAGGGCGTAGGCGCGACCGGTGATGGTCGGATGGGCGAGGCGCGCTACCGGAATGAACGGGTGGTCACCGAGTTGCTCTTCCGCCAACACTGGAGCAGGAACGTGCGGCGGCGACGGGACTGGCGCTGACGAAGGTTCGATCGCGGTCGGTACCACCGCTGGTACGGCAGGCAACGCCGGTGGCGTGAGGTGCGTCGAGGTCGAGAGACTGGCACGCAACCGACGCAGTACCGCCGCAGGAGAAGCCGCCTCGGCCTTCGCCGCCGCTTCGGCTTCGCGCGCCTTGCGCTGCATCACCACTTCCGTCAAACGCGCGCGCCGCAGTTCGAGCGCGGTCTGTCCGAGTGGGTCGTTGGGCAGGGTGGCGGTGGCCATCATCGCCAGGATCTCAGCGTCGTCGCCGCGCACGAGCGCTTGGTCGATGCGGTTGAGCGACGCGAGGTGCGACGCGCCATCACGATCGCGCATTTCCACCGGCGGCGCGGTCTGGCGTCCGAGCAGGAACAGGCCCACACCCCAGATGGCACCGGTCAGCACCAGGACGATGACCGCACCCGCCGGGACGGTGATGCCACGGGGCGCTGGGTCGGGAACCTTGGCATCGCTCTGCATGGGCGGGATTCGATGCCTGCAGGCACCCCAACGCAAGCAGTGGTCAACATCCCACGATGTCGCAACACTCATCGGGGAACCAAGCCCTCGTCCGTGAATCGACGACCGTTTGCAGGTCCAGGGGCGGCAGATCCCCTGGCAGGGCGTACAGGACAGCGCCCCGTCTATTTGAGGATGCGCACCAGGTACTTCACATCGCCGGTGTACGAGGACACGAAGTTCAGATTGTTCGCCCCACCGCCACCCGGGTTGCGGTTGCGGATGCCGCGGCGGTTGACGATGCGCAGGCTTAGCCCCACCACATCACGGTCGACGGTGTAGACGAAGGGTTTGGCCGCGGTTCCCGTCGAGATCTCCGCCAGGACTACCGGTTCGTTGCCGCTGTCGATGAAGATCTGCATGCGGTTGCCCGGATCGTTCTTCTCGTCGTCGGGACTCTGGTTGTTGGCCGCTTCGCCGGCCTCGTTGTTGCCCGACCACACGCCCGAGACGTACTGGAAGATCAGAGTGTTGCCCTGTTTGAACGAGCCGAGCGTATAACCGGCGTTGAACGAGGCGGTGACGCGGATGGCCTTGGCCCCGCTCATGTCGACCCGGGGTTCGCTCTTCTTGGCCAGCGACACTTGGCCGTCACCGATGAGCGGTCCCTGGTGTTTCGCCACTTCGGCGAGCACCGCGTTCAATTTGCCGCTGGCGGTAAAGTACTCACGCGCCTCGCTGTTCATGTCGTCGAGTTGCAGGACCAACTTCCACAAGGCCTCGGCCGTCGCCGGCTCGCTCTTGGCTGCACGTTTGGCCGACGCCGATAGCGTGGTGATGGTGCGCGTGCGCTCCTTGGTGAAACCGTCCTGGTAGGTGCGATCCGCCTTGGCGGCCTGTTCCTGGTAACGCATCAGTTCGTCATCGACCGCCTGCGAGGCCATCACTGGTGCGCTCAGGGCGGTAGCGAGGGCGGTGACGAGCATCAGGCGCTTCATGGGGCTTTCTCCGCGGTGCTGTTCTTGGCGTCCTCTTTCACCGGCGCATCGCCGGAATCGAGGCCGAGCAGATCGGTCGGTTTCGCATCCAGTTCGGCCAGCACGGTGTCGAGCGTGCCTTGCAGGGTGAAGTACGCGCGCGCGTCCGTGTGTTCGCGATCGATGCTCAGGACCGCCCGCCACGCGTCGGTCGCGCCGGCGGCGTCCTCGGCCTTGGTGCGGGTCTTGGCGATGACGGTCAGCGTGGTGATGGCCTTGGCCTTGTGGTTGGCCAGGGCTTCCTCCCGCGCCTGCATCAGCTTGGTCACGGCATCATTGAAACGCAGGGCTTCGCGCTCGGCCTGGTCCGCCGCCGCGAACGCGGGAAGCGCGAGGATGAGCAACAGCAGGCAGGATATTGGTCGGGGTGCAGGCATGGTCGTCAGGGGAAACGGAGCGGTCCACGGTTGGTTCACCGTCAACCACCCACGGGTTGGGTGAGGGTAGCATACCCCGGAACAGCACCAGCGGGAGTGGACGGCCTCCGCTCCCCTCCATCCGTCACGCCGGGGGATATCCTGCAACGCTCTGCCAAGCCGGCGCTGAGGGGTGGGCTGCCGTTTCCCAGACTAGGCGCTACACAGCAGGCCATGCTCCTGGACCCGCCAGAATACGCCTGCGCCATCATCAGCGCCAGCGATGGGCGACGCCTGCTGCAATTGCGCCCCGCGGATGCCCGGCACGCTCCCGGCCAGCTCACCTGTTTCGGTGGCGCACGTGAACCCTGGGAGAGCGCCGAAACGTGTCTGGAGCGCGAATTGCACGAAGAACTCGGATGGCGTCCAGGCTCTTTGCGTGCGGTCTGCGACCTGCGGCAGGGCACCCGCCACATCGCGCGGTTCTTCCACTGCGTGATGCCCGCGAGGTCCGCGGTGCGCACCGAACCTGGACACCTGGCGCTGTGGGTGCCGACCAGCGCGTTGCCCGGGCTGCCGCTCAGTCCGTGGCACCGGCTGGTGCTGGAAGCTGTCGACCAAGGTCGCACCGTGGTCGAACTGCCCTCCTGATGGTCCACCTCCTGCTGCCAGACCGACCATGCGCGTCGCCCTGATCACCCCGGAATATCCCGGTTGCGGTCCGTCCTTCGGGATCGGTTCCTACGTCCAGCGTTTGGCCCAGGAGCTGACCGCTGCCGGCCACGGTGTCTGTGTAGCGGTAGCGGCGCAGGACGGTTGCTGGCTGGGACACTCCGATCAGGTGCACCGCGTCAGCGCTTCGCGCGTGCCGGGTATCATCCGCCCGCGCTGGGTCAGCGCCTGGCTGCAACGGACCCTCGACGATCTCGCGCCAGATGTGGTCGAAGTCCCCAACTGGGGCGGACTCGCCGCCTTCCTGTCGCGCAGTTGGCCGCTGGTGGTGCGGTTGTCGACCTCCATCGATCATCAGCCGCCGCGCGATCGGCTGCGCCGGATCCTGCATCCGCTGCACCTGCGCCTGGAATGCGCCACCGTCCGCCGCGCGCATCTGGTGATCGCCAACAGCCATGCGATCGCGCAGGCCGTCGCACCGCTCTACCGGCGCATGGCCGATCGGGTGATCCCCCATGCGTTTCCCACGCCGCGGGAAACCGGCAGGCCGATCGGTGGTGATGTGCTGTTCGTCGGACGATGCGAACACCGCAAAGGCGTCGATGTCCTGCTGCGCGCATGGCCGGCAGTACGCGCACAACGGGCATGCACTTTACACCTGGTCGGTTCCGGCCATCACGCGCTGATCGACCTGCTGCCGGCGACGCTGCGCGCCGGCATCACCGTCCACGGGGTCATCAGCGATGCCGCACTCACGTCGTTACGCGACCGCTGCGCAGTACAGGTGGTGCCCTCGCGTTTCGAGAGTTTCGGTCTGACGGTGGTCGAAGCCTTCGCCGCCGGTCACGCGGTGATCGCCGGTGATTGCGCCGGCCTGAGCGAAACCGTCGGCCCCGCCGGGGTGCTCTATCCGGTGGAGGACCACCGCGCGCTGACGCAGGCTTTGCGTCAAGTGCTCGACGATGCCGCCCTGCGCCAGCGCCTGGTGCTACTCGGCGGCGAACGTCTGCGCCAACGATTCAGCCTGGACGCGTGGCGCAGCGCGACGGTCGCAGCGTATGAGGAGACTCGCCAGCGTGCGCGTGGTGCACGGTTCAGCCCGCCCGGCGGATGAGGATGCCGGTCGATGAAGCGATGTGGCGTTCGAGCAGCAGACGCAGGTTGGCGTCGCGGTTGAACGGCGGCATGTCGACGTACTGATCGAGGAAACCCGTGCCCGGATCGAGTTCGAGCGGCGCCATCACATGGCCCAGTCGTGCGAGCCGCTCTGACAACGCCACCAGATCGCGCCGACGGAACAGGACGGTCAAACCCGTGGTGATGGTGTGTTCATCGCTGCCGGCGTTGAACTCGGTGGTATGCACCGCGATGCCCCCTGGACGCAGGCAGGCGAGCGAGCGTTCGATGAACGCCGTCGCCAAATCGAGTGTGCCGACGTGTTCGAGCGCACAGGCCGACCACACGAAATCATACCCGCGCAGGTCGTCGGGGATGCGATTCATGTCGACTACCCGGAACGACACCAGGCGCTTGAGTTCGTCGTCGGATACCAGACGCGGGTGGCTCAAGGCGACCAAGCCGGCGGCATGTTGCCCATGACCGACCCAGCCGGTGGTGATGGCTTGTGAGATATCCTGATCGGTGGCCGTGACCTGGATGCCGCGTGCGGCGAAGTACGCCGGCAGCAGCTCGCGCCCGACGCCGAAGCCCAGCGCGCGGACTCCTGCTTTCAGCATGCCGGCGTGATCAAGTGCGGCGAGAATCCAGGCGAACTCCCACTGTTTGCGCTGAAAGGCCGGTTCCTCCTTCAATTCTGCGCACCAACGGTGATAGGCCGGCAGGCGGAAATGCCCCTCGCGGCAGAGTAGCGAAGTGGTGCCGAAGGTCGGATCCTCCGACGCGGTGGGTGCCGGCTTGCCGCAGAGATGGCGGGCGATGAGCGCCTGGTTGGCCTGCAGATGGTCAGCACGCCAACCCAACCGCTGCCACCAACGCAGGTCGCGGATGATCGGCAGGCGACGGAGGATCGCGGCAAGGCGCGGATGCATGGCGGCTTTGTCGGAGGCGCCGGACCCGTATCAATGCCGGCATGGGTACAACGATGGGATGTGAGGCGGTGGGTGCTGACGGTGGAACGCCCACCGTCGATCTGCTGATCCCGACCCGCGACCGTCACGACTGCTTACACCGCAGCCTGCCATCATGGCGCGCCACCGGTGCGCCCATCATCCTCTGCGACCAGTCGGCGCAGCCGTTCACCGCCAACGATGTGCGCGTGCTGCACCGTCCAGACCTCGTTGGCCTGCCGGCCGCGCGTAATGTCTTGTTGTCGGCAAGCACCGCCGAGGTCGTAGTTTTCCTCGACGACGATTGCGCCATCTCGCCGGATTTCGTGCGGGTGGTGCAGCACCTCGCACGCACCGAACCCGCGGTGATCGCCTGGGGACCAGTGGTCGAACAGCGTGGTCGCTGGATCCGCCGCGCGCACCGCATCGGCCACCTCGGCGCGTTCCATGATGCGCGCCGTCTGGTCGCCGGCCCCAGCGACCAGACGACCAATGCCTTGTTCGGATGCTGCTTCGCCGTCCGGCGCGCGGCGGCGCTGCGGGTCGGCTTCGATGCCCGGCGACCCGGCTACGCCCTGGGCGAGGACTTCGACTTCTTCCGCCGCCTGGCCCACGCACATCCGAATACGCCTCTGCGCTTCGCCAGCGATCTGATGGCCCTCCATCGACGCGATGGCGAGAACCGCGCCACGCCATTCACCCGCGGTCTGGCCAAGGGTGCCTTCCTCTCCTGGATCGCCCGCCGGCACGGCCAGGGCAATCCCGCCACGCTGGTGCATCTGCTGATGGCGCTGCTGTGCGCCGCCTCCGGCCGCGGGCAGGAACCCGCCGATTGGCGCGGGGTGCTGGCCGGCCTGTGGGGTGCCGATGGTCACGGGCGGGCGAAAAAACGGTCAGCAAGCTAGGTCGCAGAGCCGTACCTCAAGCGCAATCCTGTCTTGAAAATCGCTTGCACGGCGCATATGGTGCAATCCCTCGCCGTCTCTCCTCAGGTGAATTCGCGCTCATTCCCCCCGACGGATCCACTCGACGGAGTTGCGTGCACGCCCCTATGCCTGTCCCCGCGCCGCGTCATCCGCTGCTTCACCGGCTTCGCCCCATGCCCTCGGCGAGGCTCCGGCGTTTCGCTCCAACCTTCTCTCATATAATGCATTGCAAGGTTGACGCCGAATCCATGGAGCGCGCATGAGCAATCTGACGCTGGACTACACCAACTGCCTCTCGGATGCCATTGGTGCGACCCATGGCTTGACCAAATCCGAGGTCGACACCTTGGTCGCGAAGTTTCCCAAGCACCACGAGAACGTCGAGGAGCTGCGCTCGACCGGCGAGTGCGCCTTCTTCGACCTGCCCTACCAGGACCTCAGTGAACTGAAGGGGCTGCTAAAAAAACATCAGGGCAAATGGGAGAACCTGGTGGTGGTCGCCATCGGTGGCAGCTCGATCGGACCGCGCAGCCTGCTCAACGCCCTCGGTCACGGCCAGCACAACCACCTGGAAGCCAAGGAACGCAAGAACGCACCACGGGTGTTCTTCGCCAATAATCCTGATCCACGCGCTCTGAGCGAACTGGTCGAGACCCTCGACCTCAAGAAGACGCTCTTCCAGGTCACCAGCAAATCCGGCCTCTCGGTCGAGACCCTCGCGATCTGGCTGTGGTTGTCCGATGTGCTGAAGAAGAAGGTCGGCAAGAGCGCGCTGGCGAACCAGGTGGTGTTCACCACCGACCGCGACAAGAGCCCGCTGATGGAGATCGCCAAGCAGGAGAAGATCGACACCCTGCCGGTGCCGACCAACCTGCCCGGACGTTACGGCGTGCTCGGCAATACTGGGCTGTTCGCCGCCGGCTTGTGCAATATCGACATCGCCAAGCTGCTCGCCGGCGCGGGCGAGATGGACAAGCGCTGCCGCCACGGTGACGCGTTCAAGAACCCGGCGTACATGCACGCATTGGTGCACTACCTGCTCACGCGCAAACGCCGCAAGACCATCCATGTGATGTTCTCGTTCTCCAACCGCGTGCACAGCGTCGGCGAATGGTATTCGCACCTCTGCGCGGTGTCGCAGGGCAAGATGCTCAATCGCAAAGGCAAGGCGGTGCACGTCGGCCCGAGCCCGGTCGCGGCGCTCGGCACCTTCGACCAGCACGGGCAGATGCAGCTCTTCTGCGAAGGCCCGTTCGACAAGGTGGTGACCTTCGTGACGGTGAAGGACCACGGCGCCAAGATCTCCGCGCCAGCGGCCGCCTACCCCAAGCTCGAAGCCGTCCAGCACCTGCAGAACGCCGACTTCACCACCATCATGGACTACGGGTACTGGGGCACCGAACAGCACATCACCGCTGCCGGTCGGCCGAACATGACCATCCAGCTCGACGTGGTCGACGAAGCCAACATCGGTGGCCTCTACTACCTGCTCGAACTCTCGACCGCCATGAGCGCCGAGCTCTACGGCATCGACCCCTTCGACCAACCCGGCGTCGAGCACTGCAAACAGGCAACCTTCGCGCAATTCGGCCGCGCCGGCTTCGAGGACCTCTCGAACCGCATCCGCGATTACCGGGCCAAGCCACGCAAAACCTGCTGAGCGGGCCGCCCGACACCGGGCGACAGCATCCAGGCCACGCACTCTCGGCCACTTGCGCCTCTCTCTAGCCCGGCTCATAGTGCCATGGACAGTCTTAGACCGAGAGGGTCGCGCGCATGGGTTTCGTCGAATTCATCCAAGACTATCGCTGGTGGGTGCTGGCGCTCTGCCTGCCCCTGATCGCCATCTACGGCCGCGTGCTGGTGCTCGCCGCCTTCGGTGCTGGCGCGCCACCGGCCAAGCCGGTGACCACGCCGATCCGGCGCCTGCCACCGAAGCCGCAACCCGGCGGCATGGTCAAGCCATCGGGCATGACACCGCCGCCCGAAGGTCGCCAGGAGGTCCTGCCCGGATCGCTCGACGCCGGCGCCTCCGGCCACCAACGCGCCGGTTCGGCCAAAACCGTCAAGCTGCCGGTCACTCCACCGAAGCCGACCGACTCGCCGCTCACCGCGAAGAAACCCACCACCGGCGGCGACACCGCGACCGACAGCGAAGCCGACGCCATGGAAGGGCTGTTCGGCAAACGCGACGAACCC
Organism: Planctomycetota bacterium; assembly: GCA_013816485.1. Taxonomy (GTDB): domain Bacteria; phylum Planctomycetota; class UBA11346; order UBA11346; family UBA11346; genus BOG-1363. The sequence goes on along the minus strand of JACDEI010000011.1, from coordinate 28,898 downwards.
GCCGCGCCGAGCGAGACCCCCTCTGTCGCCGTGCGCCGCAAGGCCAGCCGCATGGAGGAACTCGGCTTCCACCACGGCATCGCGCTCAACCAACCAATGTCGGAGGTCAAGCCGGCGACGCCGGTCGTCCCGGGCACCAGCGTTCCTGCGGCCACACCCGCCTCGCCGACAATCCTGCCCGACGGCTCCTCTGCACCGCGCAGCTCGACTGCGGAATTGACCTCGATCCTCGAACGCATCGACAAGTTCCTCGCCGAAGACACGCCGAGCAAACCCTCGCCCATTATCCCGCCGTCCAAGACCGCGACCACCGCCGTGGTCAAGGCCCTAATCGATGAGGAAGCGCCCAAGCCCGCCGTCGAAGCCGCGCCAGCAGCGACGCCGGTTGCGACCGAAGCAAACAAGCCCGCCGTCGGTTCAGCCACCGAACCGATGCCGCAGGTGGCAGATGCCACCGCAGTGAAACCCGATCCGAACAAGAAGACCCAGCCGATGTGGGCTCGCGCGGATGCGCAGGACGACGACATCGATGCGCCCAAGGGCGATGAGAAGAAGCCGGACAGCGGACAGCAGCGGTTGTTCTAAGCCGCTCGGACTGTGCTTCGTGCTCAGGCCGCAGTATTACTGCGGCCTGAATCGTTTGCTGAAATCGTGCCGCAGTGCTCATTCAGAAGCTCAACCCATAGCTCAGCGTGAACGCCATACCTTCATCCGCGAACCCGAAGTCAGCGCGAAAGAGCGCCGTGCGTTCCAAACACGTGCGCAGGCCGAAGCCATAGCTGTAGAGCAGTCGCGCATCGTCGAATTCCGCCACCCGTTCAGCGACTGAGCCGAGTTCGCCGAACAACGCGAAGCCGAAGCGTTCGAAGCGCACCGTATCGGTGATCGCCCATCCACGTGGGATGGCCCACACGCGCCATTCTGCTGCCGCGTGCCAAGCGGCACGATCAGTGAAGCGGTTGCCGATGTAACCACGCAGGGTGTCGGAACCACCGAGACTCGGCAGCGCCCAGAACGGCAGGTCGCCTGAGGTCGCCCACGCACGCGCGCCGAAGGCGATGGTGTCGGTTGGTGGATGCTCCTCGTTGCCAACACCACCGGAATGGAAGATCCCAGGGACCGGCATGGTCCAGGTCGCGGTGCCGGTCCAGATCGCCCCCATGTCATTGCCGTCGAAGTTATCTCCGTGTTGCAGCGGCGCGGCGTCGACCGCCAGTTCGACCATCCAGCCGCGGTAGGGATTCTCCTGCGAGTCGCGCACGTCGTACCGCAGTGCACCGTGGATCCATGCGCTGTCGTAGCTGTCGCCCTGTTCGACGAGGTCGGGGAATATCTCACCGGTGCTCGGTGCCGTGCTGACGTAGCCATGTTTGAGGTTGCGGTGTTCAAGACGCCCACCGAGCTGCATGATCAGGTCGTCACCCGCATGCGGCACGCTGAGCTGCATCAGCAACTGTGCGTAACCGACCTCGTCGGTGAAGCTGGTCTCGTCATCTTCCTCAGTGCGTGAACCGATGCCGTAGAAACGCCGCGTCAGCGAACGGTCGTAGCCCAGCGCTCCGCGCAGGTAGCTGCGCTCTTCGGTGATCACGCCGCCCGCGGGCAGGTTGCGATGGTTGAGCCAACGCTGCCATACGACGGTGTACTTCTCCTGGCCCTCGGTGGTGGTGGAAATGAACAACCCGCCGAACTCCTGACGGCGCTGCTGACGAAAGTCGATGTCGGTGATCGCAACACCACCACCCAGCCCGACGTCCTCTTCGAAAAACAGGATCGGCGAGATGAAGCTGGTGACCCAGAAACGTTCGAGCATCGAGCCGGGTTTGATGCGGCCTTCCGGCACGTAGCGCCAACGATCCGGATGTTCGAGATCGTCCGGCAATGGCGCTTTCGGAATACGCCCGTCGCGGTCCATACCACGGAACGGATCGAAAGGTGCCTCACGTTGGTGGGTCTGCGTTGGAGCCGCCAGCGGATCTTCAGCGTGCAGCGGCTGCGCCAGTGGGATCAGCAGGACGGCACCCACCGCAATCCGAGAAATGATTTTTTTACCGCGAAGACACCAAGACGCGAAGGAATCCGGGTTCCTCGTCATCCGTGGTAGAAACGTTCCTAACATGCAGGGCTGAGCCGTTTTCGCGTCCCAGCGGGACGCGGTGGAAATAGCCCGGCACTTCAGTGCCGGGAACAACGTAAGCGATGACAAAAGTCCCGGAGGGACGGCTGAATCGCTGGACGTTTCAGCCGTCCCTCCGGGACTAAGCGGAAGCATGCGCCTGCCCCGGCACTGAAGTGCCGGGCTATTTCCAGGCTGCCCCTGCGGGGCGCGGACAACATTGGACTTCTTGCCGTGCGTGGCTGAGCCGAAGGTTGCCACCACAAACGACGCAGAACCAGAATCTTGCTGGACGGCCTCGCCAAGATTCTCCCTGCCTCCACTTGGTGACTTCGTTTCTTGGTGGTGAAAAATCCCTCTCGCTGTCCGACAATCGGACGCAGGCCCCTTACCCACGGGTAGGCATCGGCAAACGCCGATCATCCTCGGCCCGCCACGGCGGGCTGACGATGGCGGCGAACTCCAGCGCCTGTGGCCCGCGATTCTCGATCCACTGAGCGTGCCCGGGCGGGATGACGATCGCGTCACCCGGACCGACCTCACGCGCCTCCTGACCGATGTGCATGACGCCGTTGCCGCGGATGATGTAGTAGACCTCGGTCTGACGCAGCGCGTGCGGATGCGTCGATTGCCCAGGATCAACCCAGGCGATCGCCAACGAATAGGTGATCAGCGCCGGATCCTTGTCTGGATGCAGCAACTCGCGCAGACGACAGCCGTCGTTGGCGATGATCTCTTGGCTGGCGGCGAGTGATTTGATCTGCATGGATGCTCAGGTGGTCCGCTTGTGTTTGCCGGGTGCCGGACGGGTCCAAGCTTGCGTGCCGCCGCCTTCGTCGTCCTCGTCGCGCACCACCGGATAGGTCGGGCCGACGTAGAGGTCCTCCTCGGTGGTCGCCAGTTCGACACCGAGCGGTGGACTCGGGCGGTAGGTCTCCTTGGGTTCGTACCCCAGAGTGAGGCCGCTGCCGATGGCTGGCGTCGCCTCGGCGGCGGTCTCGACCACCGGCGGCCGCGCCTGGCGATCGTCCGCGCGGCGTTGGTTGAGGCGGTGGACGTTGAGATTGACCTGTACCACCGTCTGTTCCGGCATCAGTTCGGCAAACCGCCGACGCAGTAGGCGCTGACAGAAGCGATTGCGTTCAGTGACGTTGGCCACCTCCCACAACGTCACCACCGCTTCGATGATGATCGAGCGCTTCACGCGGTCCTCGAACACCCGCACCGTGGCCTTCTTCACATCCGGCTCGCCCTCGATTGCACGGGTGAGGGCCTCCTCGACGGCAATCAGGTTGACGGAGATACGGCCGGTCTCGGTGGTGTAGCTGATTTCGCGCGAGCGCCGCCACACCTGGTACCAGCGCAACACTGCCGCGAACGGACAGAAGACGAACAGCACGGCAACCGACAGGCCTACCATCTGACCGTTGGTGGTCTTGAGGTAGTCGCTCAGCACGGTGGCGAAGGCCGGTTCCCAATACGCCGCCGACGCCAGGCCGCCGCTGACAAAGGCGAGGAAATACAGGACGAAATTCAGCGCGGCCCGCATAGGCGGACTATGGACAAGCGAGGTGGAGGCGCAACCCGCGGAGAGGTTCGCATTCTGCAACGCCTCATAGTCCCGATCCCCCTGCCTTGCACCCTCCGCCTGCGACCCACCATGCGCGCGCCATGAACACGCAACGTCACGACCTCCGTTACCAGTCCCGCGGCGTGTCCGCCGGCAAGCAGGAGGTCCACGACGCTATCACCCGCCAGGACGAGGGCCTCTTTCCTGGGGCGTTCTGCAAGATCGTGCCCGATGACCTCACCGGTGACGCCGACACCTGCCTGGTCATGCACGCGGACGGCGCGGGCACCAAGGCCAGCCTCGCCTACCTCGCCTCGCGCGAGATGTCCTTGGACACCAGCGGCGCCCCGACACTCGCGTTGACCTGGGTGGGCATCGCCCAGGACAGCCTGGTGATGAACCTCGACGACATCGCCTGCGTCGGATCGCTCGGACCGTTCCTGATTTCCAACACCATCGGTCGCAACGCCAAGCTCATTCCAGGCGAGGTCATCGCCGCGATCGTCAACGGTTATCAGGCGGTGTGCGACCAACTCGCCAAGTTCAACATCCCCTGCCGCATGACCGGCGGCGAAACCGCCGATGTCGGTGACCTGGTGCGTACCATCATCGTCGACAGCACGGTGATCGCACGTCTGCGGCGTGATCGCGTGATCGACGCCGGACGCATGGCCCCAGGGGACGTGATCGTCGGCTTCAGCTCCACCGGCCAGGCGGCGTGGGAGACGCGCCCTAACTCCGGTATCGGCTCGAACGGCCTGACCAGCGCGCGCCACGATCTGCTCGGCGGCGATTACCGCAGCAAATATCCGGAGACCTATGCGCCCGAGATCCGCCAGTCGTTGGTCTACTGCGGGCCGTATAAGCTGACCGATCCCCTGCCTGGCGATTCCATGACCGTCGGCCAAGCGCTGCTGTCGCCGACGCGCACCTACTTGCCGCTCATCAAACGCTTGATCGAGACCATCCCGCGCACCGACCTGCATGGCCTGATCCACTGCTCCGGCGGTGGACAGAGCAAGATCGTCAAGTTCGGCGGTCGCGGCCGCAAGAACGGCAATCGCTACGTGAAGGACAACCTCTTCCCGGTGCCCCCGCTGTTCGCCGCCATCCAGCAGGCCACCGGCATGGGCTGGGCCGAGATGTACTCGGTCTATAACATGGGCCACCGCCTGGAGGCGATCGTGCCCTCGCACGTGATCGACCAGTGCCTTGCCGCCGCGCGCGACTGCAACATCGACGCGCAGGTCGTCGGACGCGTCGAGAGCCGGGATGAACCGGGCAACGAGGTGGTGGTGAAGTCGCCGCATGGGACGTTCCAATATCGGTGAGTGTCCAGGTACGAAGAGTACGAGCGGTACGAAGGGTACGAACGGTCTAACAACCGACCCCAACTACTGACTCCCGACTCTTCGTACCGTTCGTACCTTTCGTACCTTTCGTACCTTTCGTACCTTTCGTACCTTTCGGACCTTCCCCATGCCCCCTCTCGTCCTCATCGACTGCGTCGGCCTGACCCCTGCCCACCTGGGCAGCGATACGCCGAACCTCTCACGCCTCGCCAGTGAGGGTTTCGCCGCGCCGATGACCGGTGTGGTGCCAGCGGTGACGACCACGGCGCAGACCTCGCTGCTGACCGGCAAGCTACCGCAGGAACACGGTATCGTCGCCAACGGTTGGTACTTCCGTGAACTGGGCGAGGTGTGGTTGTGGCGGCAGAGCCAGAAGCTGGTGCAGGCGCCGAGCTGCTGGGAGATCGCGCGGCGATCGAAGCCCGAGCTCAAGGTGCTGAAACATTTCTGGTGGTATGCGATGAACACCGATGTCACCGCCACGGTAACGCCGCGGCCGGTGTACTTCCAGAACGGGGCCAAGGCGCCTGATTTCTATGCGTGGCCGCCTGATCTGAAGACCACCCTGCGCGCCAAACACGGCGAGTTTCCGCTCTTCCAGTTCTGGGGGCCGACCGCCGCGTTCCCGTCGACCAAGTGGATCGCCGACGCCTTCGCCACGGCCTACAGCGAAGTGAAACCCGATCTGGCCATGTGCTACCTGCCGCACCTGGACTACGACCTCCAGCGGTTCGGTCCGACTGGTCCACATCTGGCGCAGAACCTACGCGAGCTCGACGCCGCCGCCGGCATCGTCATCAACGCCGCCAAAACGCGTGGCGCTACGGTGGTGGTGGTGAGCGAATACGGCATCGAAAAAGTCGACCGCGCGGTGTTCATCAATCGTGCGTTGCGCGCCGCCGGACTGCTGGCGGTGACGACCAACGCCACCGGAGAGTTGCTCGACCCCGGTGCGAGTCGCGCGTTTGCGGTGTGCGACCATCAGCTTGCGCACGTCTATTGCCACGATGAGGCCTCGCTGGCGGAAGCCGCAGCGATCATCGCGGAGATCGAGGGTGTCGAACGGGTCTACGCCGGACGCGAACGGGCTGAGCTTGGCCTCGATCATGCGCGCTCAGGTGAGATCGTCGCGCTGTGTGCCAGCGGCGCGTGGTTCGCTTACGATTACTGGCTCGACGACGCTTTGAAGCCAGACTTCGCCCAGTGTGTCGAGATCCACAAGAAGCCCGGCTACGATCCGCGTGAATTGTTCTTCGATCCCAATGGCGGAAAATTCCGCGCCGGCATGGCGCTGCTGAAGAAGAAGCTCGGCTTCCGCTACCTGATGAATCCGGTGCCACTCGACACCTCGCTGGTCAAGGGCAGCCACGGCCGCCCGGCCGCACGGCCCGAGGACGGCCCGGTGCTGATCTGCTCAGACAAGGCCTGGGCGAAGGAACGCTGGTCGATGCTCGATGTCTGTCCGCAGGTGGTGAAGTCGCTGATCGGGTGAGGCCTTCCCCCGTGACACGGGCGTCTCGCCCGTGAGGTGGTTACTCCCTCACGGGCGAGACGCCCGTGCCACGGTACTCAATCTCACGGCATTTCGCGCGTACCTCACGGGTCGTTTATCACCCCGCGGGGTTCCCTCCCGCTCTCCAAGCACCGCAGGAGCATCCAGGCATGCACATCCTCATCACCGGCGGCGCCGGCTTCATCGGCGTACGTCTCGCACGCCGCCTGCTGAGCGACAACCGACTGACGACAGCCAGCGGACCACAGCCCATCAGCAAGCTGACTCTGCTCGATCAGGTGGCCGCCACCGGCCTGCCGAATGATCCGCGCATACGCATCGTCGCCGGCAACGCCGCGGATCCGGCGCTGATCGGCCCGCTGGTGGCGGATGCCGATGTCGTCTACCACCTCGCGGCGGTGGTCAGCGTCGCGGCGGAACACGATTTCGACCTGGGCATGGGCGTCAACCTGCACGGCACGCTCGCGCTGCTGGAAGCGTGTCGGAAGACCGGGCGGAAACCGTTGTTCATCAAGGCGAGCTCCGCCGCGGTTTATGGTGGTCCGCTACCCGCCGCGGTCGGCGAAGAGACCGCGTTGTTCCCCCAGACTTCCTACGGCATGCAGAAGGTCGTCGGCGAACACCTGGTCGATGATTACAGCCGCAAGGGTTTCGTCGACGGCCGCAGTCTGCGCCTGCCGACCATCGTGGTGCGCCCAGGTGCCCCAAACCTGGCGGCGTCGTCCTTCGCCAGTTCGCTGGTGCGCGAGCCACTGATGGGGCGCGCCTACGTCTGCCCAGTGCCGCCGGAGACGCCCGTGTGCCTGCTGTCGGTGCGGCGCGTGGTCGACAGCTTCGTCCACGCGGCGTCGCTCACTCCTGCCGCGCTCGGCCACACGCGTGCGATCCAACTGCCCGGTCTGACCATGACTGTCGCCGAGATGGTCGGTGCGCTCGGCGAAATCGGTGGCAAGGCCGCCGTCGCCCGCCTGTCGTTCAGCCCGCAGGCGGAAATCATCACCATCGTCAAAGGCTGGCCGGTGCGCTTCACCACCACACGCTCGGCCCCGCTGGGCTTCCGTGCCGATACCAGCGCGAAACAGATCATCGCCGACTTCGTCGCGGATGAACTGGATGGCAAGGTCGCGCCATGATCACTGCGCGCATCGGCTGGATCGGCACCGGCCTGATGGGCTCGCGCATGGCGGCGAACCTGCTGCGCGCCGGCTTCGCCGTGACGGTGTGGAACCGCACGCGCGAGAAGGTCCAGCCGTTGCTCGACCACGGCGCGTCGTGGGCGGCTTCACCGGCTGAACTGGCCGCCGGCAGCGAGGTGCTGATGACCTCGCTGACCGACGGGCCAGCGGTCGGGGACGTGCTGATGCGCCACGGTGTCGCCGCGGCGCTGCGGCGCGGATCATTGATGATCGATCTCAGTTCCATCGCCCCGGCATTCGCCCGTGAGCATGCCCGACTCCTGGGCGGACAGGGCGTCGCGCACCTGGATGCCCCAGTCAGCGGTGGCACCAAGGGAGCCGCCGCGGCGTCCTTGGCGATCATGGTCGGAGGTGCAGCAGGCGATGTCGAACGCGCCAAGCCGATCCTGTCTGTGCTCGGACGCCCGACCCATGTCGGCCCCTCCGGTGCCGGACAGATCGCCAAGCTCGCGAACCAAGTGATCGTCGGCATCACTCTCGGCGCGGTCGCCGAGGCGTTGACGCTCGCCGCGCGCGCTGGTGCCGACCCTGCGGCAGTGCGCACTGCGCTCAGTGGCGGTTTCGCCGACAGTCGCATTCTGCAAGAGCACGGTGCGCGCATGCTCGCCGGCGATTTCACGCCAGGCGGCACGGTGAAGAACCAGATCAAGGATCTGATAACCGCCATCGCGTTGGCCGATGAAAGTCACCTTGATTTGCCATTACTGCACGCCACCCGTGCACAGTTCCAGGCCATCGCTGATACCCTCGGCGACCAGCTCGATCACAGCGCGATCTTCAAACTGCTGATGGAGCAACCTGCCGACTCCGCCTGACGATCACGGAATGGTGATGACCACCTTGCCCATATGTGTGCCGCTCGCGAGGTGGTCGTAGGCTTTCGCCGCATCCACGAAACCGAACTCGCGATCAACGATGGGCTTGATTTTGTGCGCGCTCAGGAAGCGGTTCATCGCTGCGAAGTGTTCGGCCGAGCCGACGTAGATGCCGCTGACGTTGACGTTCTTGTGCGCTAAGCTGAAGAGGTTGGTCGGCGGCTGCGTCCCGGCGAGCACGCCGATGAGTGCGATATGACCGGCGTGCGCCACCGCCTTGATCGAGCGTTCGAGCGAGCCGACGCCGCCGACTTCGACCACGTGGTCGACGCCACGTTTGTTGGTCAGTTCGTGGACCGCGACCTCCCAATCCACCCGGGCGCGGGTATCGATGACGTAGGTCGCGCCCAACGCGGTGAGTTTCGAGACCTTGGTCGGCGTCGAGGTGGTGGCGATGACCGTGGCCTTGAGTGCATGGGCGATCTGCAGCGCGAACACCGACACACCGCCAGAGCCGAGCACCAACACGGTCTGACCAGCACTGAGGTTGCCACGCGTCACCAGCGCATTCCACGCCGTCAGCCCGGCACACGGCAGGGTCGCGGCCTCACTGAACGACAGGTGCTCCGGGATCGGCACGACCGCGTTAGCCGGCAATGCGACCAACTCCGCGAGCATGCCATCGACCGCGCCGCCCTGGGCGGAATCCATCGCTGACTTGCTAAAGCAACCGTGCGGCCAACGACGGAAAAAGTCCGCCGCCACCCGCTCACCGACCGTGCGTTCACGCACGCCTGCGCCGACGGCAACAATCTCGCCAGCCCCATCGGAAATCGGCACCAAACCACTGATCGGCAGCTTCCGCTCGTTGCGCACCATGATGAGATCACGGTAGTTGAGCGAGCAGGCCTTCACCCGCACCAGTACCTCGCCGGCGCCGGGTTGCGGATCGGCCACCTGCTGGAGGTCGAGACGGAAACGATCACCGTCGGGGGCGAAAACGTAGCGGCGCATGGGCGAATCTCCGGCCTGCGAAGTAGCTTCGCCGCGAACGAGGGTCAACTGCCGACAGCTCTACCAACCGCAGAGGGCGCCGAGGACGCAGAGATGGGACCTCGAAAATCATCTGCCTACGCAAACAGGCAGCGCTCACGCGCTGCCTGTTCCTGGTTCCGCTCTGCGCCCTCGGCGTCTTCTGCGGTTTAATCGCTGCCTGCTTTCGTCGGATTACTTGAACGCGACCTCAGCGCACTGCACCGCATTCAGCGCCGCGCCTTTGAGCAACTGGTCGCCGACCACCCACAGTTCCAGGGTGTTGTCCTGCGACAGATCTTTGCGGATGCGGCCGACGTGGACGTTGTCCTTGCCGGCGACATCGATGGGCATGGCCCAGCGGTTCTTGGCGCGGTCTTCCAGCACGGTGACGCCGGGAGCCTTGTTCAGGATCTCGTAGGCACGCTCGACGGTGAGCGGTTTCTTGAACTCAACGTTGAGCGCCTCGGCGTGCGTGCGCAGCACGGGGACGCGTACGCAGGTACCGGTGATCTTCAGGCTGTCGTCGCCAAGGATTTTTTTGCTCTCCTTGAGCAGCTTGGTCTCCTCCTCGCAGTAGCCGTTGTCGCCCATCGCCGAGTTGTGCGGGAACAGGTTGAAGGCGTACGGGTGCGGCAGGACCTTCGGCGTGTACTCCTTGCCGTCGAGCCAGGCGCGCGTCGAGTCCTTCAGTTCCTCCATCGCCGCGTGACCAGCGCCCGAAGCGGCCTGATAGGTCGCCGCGACCAGGCGCTTGATGCCGGCTTCGCGGTGCAGCGGAGCGAGCGCCATCAGTGCGATGATGGTGGTGCAGTTGGGATTGGCGATGACACCCTTGCCGCCGTTTTTCTGCAGCGCCTTCTTGGCCTCGGCGGGATTGATCTCGGGCACGACCAGCGGCACGCCGTCTTCCATGCGGAAGGCGCTGGAGTTGTCGACCATCAGGCAGCCGGCGTTGACGCAGGCTTCGCGGAAGGCGCGTGAGATCGAGGCACCGGCGCTGAACAGCGCGAGCTGGCAGCCGGTGAAGGAATCCTTGGTCAGCTCAGTCACCGTGTATTTCTTGCCCTTGAACTCCATGGTGGTGCCCGCGCTGCGTTTGGACGCCAGCAGGACCAGTTCAGTGACGGGGAAATTGCGGCGTTCGAGCACCTGGAGGAACTCGACGCCCACAGCGCCAGTGGCGCCGACGATGGCGACCTTCATGGATTCAGCTCCTGTGCCCGCGGGGGTTTCCGCGAGCGGAGGGCGCATGGTGGAGGGATGGTCACGGACGCAAGCAGGTCGGTCCTTCCGCCGTGGGTTGGTGCTACCTCGTCACGCCGATGGCGCTCCGGCGTTTTGCGCTGCGGCGTACGCCGACGGATGGCGACGCGAGCTGGACTTGCCAGTACCACCGACCTCCCCACAACCCCACGCCGGAGAACACCCACATGCGCTTCCTCACTGCCGCATTCCTCAGCCTTAGCCTCGCTGTCAGCGGCATGGCTGCCGACAACACCCTGACCGATGCCGAGAAGGCCGACGGCTGGAAGCTGCTGTTCGACGGCACCTCGACCACCGGCTGGGTCAACCGCGACAAGGACGAGCTCAAGAACTGGAAGGCCATCGACGGCGCCTTCGTGCGTGACGGCGGCGGCGGCGACGCGCTCTACAAGGCCGAGCAGTTCGAGAACTTCGTCCTCAGCCTCGACTGGAAGATCGCCGACAAGGGCAACAGCGGCGTATTCATCCGCCTGTCGTCGCTCAAGGACTGGATCAACACCGGTGCTGAGATCCAGATCCTCGACATCAATGAAGCTGGCGAGATGAGCCGTCCGAACCACATCGCCGGTTCACTCTACGACCTCGTCGCGCCACCCGAAGGCGTGCGCATGAAGTCCGGCGAATGGAACCACTTCGACATCACCTGTGACGGACCGAAGATCTCGTGCACGATGAACGGCGTGCAGACCTTCGCCATCGACGTGACGGAAGAGAAATGGCAGAAACCCCAGGGCAAGTTCAAGCTGCCCTACGGCACCCTGCCGCGCAAAGGTTACCTGATGCTGCAGGACCACGGCCAGAAGGTCGAGTTCAAGAACATCAAGCTCAAGCCGCTGCCCTGAGTTCCCGCCGACGATCGCTCACGACGCCCGCCGCCGGCCAGTCCGCACGGCGGGCGTCTTCTGTTCAGGAAGACCGCATGACCGACAGCGAACACCAGGACCCGAAGAAGTTCAGCGCCAAGCAGCGCGAGGACCTGGGCGATGCACGCTTGGTGCTGGAGACCGCGGTGCACAACCTGCGCGCCGCCACCAGCCAGACCATCGATCCGGCCGAGGCGATCGCGGCCCTGCAGACCGCCCTGACCATGACCGAGCAGACCATCACCACCCTGCGCCGCGTGCACCAAGCGCTGGCGTAATCTTTGGAATTGGTGGAGTCAGCCGGGAGTCAGCCGCTAAGCCGACTCTGCGCAGGACCCCTGCCAGCGCTCAGGAATTGCCCGTACGCCTGATGGCGACCAGCTTGTGGCTGCTGGTGCTGCGCGTGCGCCCCTTGGGCAGCAGACCGCCCACGGCAACGTCGGCTGACGTGCCGCCCTCCGGCTGCGGCTGACGGAAGATCATCTGGCAGACGTTGCCGCGACCGAGCCAGCGGGTGTCGTCGCACGCGGCACGCAGCAAGTACAGGCCACGCCGACGATGCGCCTCGTCGGCGACCATCTCGGCCAGCACCGGATCGAAGCCGGGGCCGGGGTCGCTCACCGTCACCACGCCACCGTTCTGGCTGAACGAGGCACGGATCTCGATGCTGAGTTGGCGATTGCCCTGCGCGCCGTGGATCACCGCGTTGGTGAAGGCCTCATCGAGCGCCATCAGAATGCGGTTGCGCCGCTGATCGAAGCCAGCGGCTTGCGCCGCCAGGTCGACCTGCGCCATGACCCCAGCGCGTTGTTCCAATTCGGCCGGAACGCTCAGCACCATCGCATGTTCAGCGACCACCTCGCCACGGCGTTCGACGCTCGAACGCAACACGATCGCGCGGGTCAGCGCCCGCACCAGATCATCGGTCTGCAACGGTTTGGCCAAGCAATCGCTGGCACCCGCCTGCAACAAGTCCTTGAAACGATCGTCGGTGAGGTAGCCCGACATCACCACGAAAGCCAGGCGCGGATCGTGTCTGCGCAAGGACACCAGCAGCTCCAGCGCGCCCTTGCCCGGCATCACCAGATCGGACAGCACCACATCGCACGGGGTGCGGGCAAAAACCTGCTCCGCCGCATCGACGCTGGGGCAAGCGACCACGGTCCAGCCCTCGCGTTGGAGCAGCAGGCTCAACGCGGTGCGCACCGCCTCATCGTCATCCACCAACAAGACCTGTCGCACGGAGCCCTCCGTATAGCCGCCATCTCCCCAATGGGAGCAACTGGCTGATGTATGTCGTATGGATCAAACGGCACAACCGTCAGCAACACACCACACCACACTGCTGCCCAATGCCGCAACGATTCCCCGCAGTCCGTCCAATGCACACGCAGGCAAGGAGTTGTGAGTGCTGTCCCAGCACTGGTTGCGAGCCTGCCGGTGATCCTACAGTGCCCGCACTTGGAGGATCACCATGCCGTCGCCCGCGAAAAAATCCGCCACGGCCAGCACGAAAAGTGCGGTCAAACCTGCTGAATCCACCAGCGTAGCCAAAAGCGCGGCACCGGCCAAACTGGCCGCCGCCAAACCGGCTGCCGCCAAACCGGTTGCAGCCAAGCCCATCCTCAGCCCGGCCGAGCGCATGAAGATGATCGCCGAGGCGGCCTATTACCTGGCGCAGAAGCGTGGGTTCTCCGACGGCAACGAACTGTTGGACTGGGCGGCGGCGGAGAAACAAGTCGACGCCCTGCTGAGCAAGCGCGGCTGATCGCCTGCGCTTGAGACCTGAACGCCACCCATGACCACAGATCTTGCAGATGTTCCCGCGTCAGCGTCGCCCAGGCACGACGCGACGGCGATCAACCGTGCCTTCTATGATCATCTGTGGGCCAAGGTCCGCTGGCCGGCGCCCGAACGGTTCAACACCTGGACGCTGGTCGACGGTTGGTGTCGTGAAGCATCCACGCGACTGGAGGTCGGCCCCGGCATGCGCCCGCGCCTGCCGATCGCCGGTACACGTTTTGTCGATCTGAGCCCGGCCTGCGTCGAGCGTCTGCGTGCTGGCGGAGCGGATGCACAGTGCGGCAGCGCCACCGCGTTGCCATTCGCCGATCGCAGCACCGCCCTGGTGTGCGCCTTCGACATCATCGAGCACGTCGAGGACGACCAGCGCGTGCTTAGCGAACTGGTACGTGTGCTTGCCGACGGTGGGCGCCTGGTCCTGTCGTTCCCGCTGTTCGCCGCTCGCTGGACCCCCTTCGATGCGATGTGCGGACACGTGCGCCGGTACGAACCGCCCAGGGTGTTGGCCATGCTCGCCGAACACGGCCTGGAGATCGTCGAAAGCGCAGGCTACGGCATGCAGCCGCGGCAGTGGCTGGTCGATTTCGGTATGTTCTGGTTCAAGGCGATGCCACGGCGCGCGATGTTCCTCTACAACCATGTGCTGATGCCCATCGGGCTGAAGATGCAGCAGGAGTTGACCCTGACTGCGGGTACCGCCGCACTGACCAACGGCAACCATGATGAAGTGCTGCTGGTCTGTCGGCGCCGCGCCCTGAGAAACGAAGAACCCCATGATGGCCAGCCACCACGGGGTTCAACGACACAAACCTGACCGAGCTCGGTTGTCCGGCTTCCACGGGGCAGCGCCGAAGGCGCGTTCCTGGGGTGCCAGCCCTGCTGGCGCACCCCAGGTTAACAACTCAGCCCTTCTCGGCTTTCACGACGCCTTCGGCCTTCTTCAGCTTCTCGATCATGCTGTTCGGGACCTGCTTGTACTCAGCGGGTTCCATCGAGTAGCCGGCGCGGCCCTGCGACATGGAGCGCAGGTCGGTGGTGTAGCCGAACATCTCGGCCAGCGGCACCTCGCAGCGGATGATCTTGTTCGGGCCGCGGTCGAGCGACTCGGTGATCATCGCGCGCTTCGACTGGAGCGAACCCATGATCGAGCCGGTGAACTGGTCCGGGGTCTCGACTTCGACGCGCATCCATGGCTCGGTCGCCTGGACGCCAAGCTGCGGGTAGGCCAGACGGATGGCGAGCGCGCCGGCCGCGACGAACGCGTGCTCCGACGAGTCGACGTCGTGGTACGAACCGTCGATCAGCGACACGTGGACGTTGATCACCGGGAACGGCAGTTCATAGCCGCGCGCCAGTTCGTTACGCACACCCTCTTCGATCGGGCCGACGTATTCCTTCGGCACCGAGCCGCCACGAGTGGCGTTCTCGAAGATGAATTCCTGGCCAGTGGCCTTTTCTTCCGCGGTCAGCGGACGAATGATCAGGGTACAGTCACCGTACTGACCACGACCACCCGACTGCTTGACGTGTTTGCCGCGCACTTCGAGCTGCTTGGAGATGGTCTGGCGGTAGCTCACGCGCGGCTTGCCGACCACGGCGTCGACCTTGTATTCGTCGCGGATACGGTGCGAGAGCACTTCAAGGTGCAGTTCGCCCATGCCCGCGATGATCAGCTGCGAGGTCTCAGGATCGGTCCACTTCTTGAAGGTCGGATCTTCGCGTTCCAGACGGGCCAGACCGTAGGCGAGCTTTTCCTTGTCGGCGTTCGACTTGGGCTCGATCGCCATGGTGATCACCGGCTTGGCGAAGCTGATGCCGTCGAGCACCATCGGGTGCTGATCGCTGATGTGCACCAGCGTATCGCCGGTCTGGGTGCCCTTAAGGCCAACCAAGGCGCAGATGTCACCGGCCTGGGCTTCGTCGACCTTGGTCGAGCTCAGGCCGACCAGTTTGACCATGCGCGCAGCGCGCTCGGTACGGTTGGTACCGGCGGCAACCATCGCGTCGCCTTCCTTGATGGTGCCTTGATAGACACGCACGAAGGACACGTCGCCCAGCACGGGCATGTTCATGATCTTGAACACCATGGCGCGCAGCGGAGCCTTGGCATCGCAGACCGTCGGAATGGGGTTGGCCTTCAGGGTGTCGCTCAATTCGAACTGATTGATCAAGTTGGCATCCTTGGGGTTGGGCAGGATGTCGACCACGGCGTCGAGCAGCATCTGGACGCCCTTGTTGCGCAGCGCGGCGCCGCACAGCATGGGCTGCAGCTTGAAGGTCATCGCGCCAGTCTGCAGACCCTTCATGATCTGCTCGTTGGTGAGCGTGCCGTTGTCGAGGTAGGCGGATTCGATCTCTTCGTTGCCGCAAAAGCTGGCAACCGAGTCGATCATCGCATGACGACGCTTCTCCGCCTCGGCTTTGAACTCGGCCGGGATCTCGTTCTCCTTCTGGTCTTCACCCTTCTCGCCCTCGAAGGTGAACATCTTCATCAGCACCAGGTCGATGATGGCGCGGAAGTCGTCGCCCGCACCGATCGGCATTTGGATGGGTACCGGGTTGCCAGCGAGACGTTCCTTCACCTGGCCGACCACGCGGTCGAAGTTGGCACCCATGCGGTCCATCTTGTTGACGAACACCAAGCGGGGCACCGAGTACTTGTTGGCCTGACGCCACACGGTCTCGGACTGGGCCTGCACGCCGGCCACGGCACAGAACACCACGACCGCGCCGTCGAGCACGCGGCAGGAACGTTCTACCTCAGCGGTGAAGTCCACGTGTCCGGGAGTGTCGATGAGGTTGATGTCGTGGCCACGCCACTGGGCGAACACCGCCGCGGCGGTGATGGTGATGCCGCGTTCCTGTTCTTCCTTCATCCAGTCGGTCGACGCGGCGCCATCGTGCACTTCACCGATTTTATGCTTCTTGCCGGTGTAGTAGAGGATGCGCTCAGACACGGTGGTCTTGCCCGAGTCGATGTGGGCAACGATGCCGAAATTGCGCGTCTTGACGAGATTGATGGCCATGGGGGGCTCCGACTTGGGCTGAACTGGCAGATTGAGAGAAGGCAGGACGGCCCTGGGGCCGCCCCGTTAAGGAGGGCGGGATCATGGTGCCATGTCCTTGGAGACAAGGGGGAAGGGCGACCCATTGGGCCGCCATTCCACATCACATCGCCACATCGCCACATCGCCACATCGCCACATCGCCAACCGCTGGTTGTCACCGCGGCCAACCGTTGGTTGTCGCCGCGCGGGGTCAGAACGCCGGATTGTCTTCCGGCTTCGGCTGCGGCGCGCCGCCACCCTGTGCAGCCTTCATCAGTTCGACGAACGGCGCGAGCGGCCATTTGATCTCGATCAGTGTGCGGCCGTCGGCGGTGGTGCTGGCGATGCTCATCGGTTCGCCGGGTTTGGTCGCGGGGATCATCGCGTCCATACCGGTGCCCGACATCTTCATCGCCGCGCGGACGAGGCCGATCAGGTCGATGTCGGCGTAGAGGTTGCGGCCGGCACCCAGGGTCTTCTCGGCGTGCGTGGTCATGCCCTTGCCGGTGCCAGCGATGAGCGCGTCGAGGCTCGCGGGATCCTGCGCCATCACCACCCAACCCTTGGTCACGGCGAGTTCATAACCGGACATCGCCTTCATCTGCGCCGCCTGTTCGGGCGTGACCTTGGTCTCGTCGATGGTCACCTTCATAGCGTGGACCGGCACACCCGACGGACTGGTGCGCACACCCTTGTCCAGCGACATGGTGATGCCCATCTCGCGGTAGAGGTCGGCGATCGCGCCCTTGCCGGTGAAGAGGGTCGTGAGCTTCTCGAAGTTGGCTTCCGCCTTGGCCGAATCGCTGGTGGAGCTCAGGCCTTCCCACAGCAGCGGCTGGGCCTCGGTGGTGCGCATACGCATGGCGGTGTCGCCGGTCAGACCGGCACCGTACCCCTCGACCACCGCGATCACCTCATCGGTGATGAGCGCCTGGCCCTCGGGCTTGGCCTTGAGCATGCGCAGCAGGTTGCCCGCGTACTTGGCGTAGGCCTCGTGGTTCACCCGACCGCTCATAGCCATCAGTGATGGTTCATTGCTCAGCCGCGCGGCGGCGCGCTGGCCGACGGCGGCGGGCGGTGCAACGAGCGCCTTGGCCAGTTCCGAACCCGGCTTGGCCGAGATCGTCAGCTCTTCGCCGATGGCGACCGGATCGAGATTGAGATCAATCTGCACCGCACTGATGTCAGCGGCGATGGCCATCAATCCCGCGACTTCCAGGCCGAGGATCTTGGCGACCCCGGCACCGTTGGGATTCTGCGCGGCGGCCATCTGCGCCATCATGCCGAGCATGCCACCGTAGGTCTGCATCAGCTTGTCCGGCGCAACCAACAGGCGGATGTCGCCCTTGGGCAAAGTTTTAATCAGGTTGGCATAGGTCTTGGCGACCTTCTCACCCAGGATCTCGCCATCGGGCGTCTGCGTCAGCACCGCGATGCCGTCGACCGCCTTGCCCAGCAGCATGCCGAAGTTCACCCCGGCATCGAGGTACTTCTGCGGATCGGTGGCCGGCACCAACAAGGCGAACGACGGCGTCGGTGCGCCTGGGCCGACCACGACGATCACCGGCTTACCGGTGAAGTTCGCCAACCCCGGATCACCGAGCATCGCACCGAGCTGGCCCTTGAGCGAACCGGGCGGCATCTGCCCAGGTGCGAACTGGCCGGCGATCGCTTCGATGCGGCCGAGCGTGGCGAGCAGGTCAGGGACCACGGCGATGA
Organism: Planctomycetota bacterium; assembly: GCA_013816485.1. GTDB lineage: Bacteria > Planctomycetota > UBA11346 > UBA11346 > UBA11346 > BOG-1363. The sequence goes on along the minus strand of JACDEI010000011.1, from coordinate 10,606 downwards.
CGTAGGCGGTCTCCTCTGGCATCGCCATCGGCGCGGGGACCGCCATGTCGGCGGCGGTTGCTGCAACGGGGGCGAGCGCACCGGTGAGACCGATCGCCAGAACAGCGGACAGGATGAGACGACGCATGAGGGCTCCGATGCAGGAGTGATGGCCCGTTCTAAGGGGCTGATGGTTGCCGATCCTTCGCCGCTGGGCTGCGGCGTCCAGTGGCAGCTACCCATGATCCGGCAGGTTGGTTGGCGGCTTGCAGGGAAAAGCCATGCCCATACGCGGCGGGCGTGATCCCGGCGAAACGCCGATAGGTGACACGTCGTGCGCTTGATGCGCTTGATGCGCTTGGCACCTGACCAGATCACGCCCAGGAACCAGGCGACGGCGAATCCCCACGCCAGTGCCGCCTGCCGCTGGATCGACCCCATCCAGGAAGCCGCTGCACGGCTGATCGATCGCAGCGGCGCACGCCCGACGATCATCTCGCGTGAGATGTCATTGACCATCACGGCGTTGGCCGAAGTAGCTCGCCTACTTCGCCGGAACCGCGCCGACGCCCCAGTGACTCGCGAGCAGCGAACCGCGACCAGCGAACCGCACGGTGCGCGACCGGGGACCGCCGGGACTTGCCCCACCAGATGCTTGGCGAGCATGGCGGCCATGCCGCGTCCACTGTGCCTCTACCACAAGAACTGCCTCGACGGCAATGGTGCCGCCGCGGTGGTGATGAAGAAGGAGCCGGACTGCGACTTTCTCTCGATGCAGTACGGCATGACGCCGCCGACCGTGCTCGACCGCCGGGTGTACGTGGTCGACTTCGGCCTGCCGCTCGAACACATGCGTGCGCTCAAGGCGCAGGCCAGCGAAGTCCTCTGGATCGATCACCACGCCTCACAGGCCGGTGTCCACAAACAGCTCGGCTGGGGCACGCTCGACCTTTCCGAATGCGGCAGCTCACTGACCTGGAAGGTGCTGTTCGGTGATCGTGAACCGCCGCCGGTGATCGCCTACATCAAGGACAAGGATCTCTGGCAATGGAAGCTGCCGGATAGCCGTGCGATCGCCGCCGGACTATCTGCGACTTTCAGCGGCGACCGCTTCCAGGGCATCCTCGAAGCCGACCTCGCGCGGATGGCCGAGATCGGCCGACCACTGCTGGCGGCCACCGCCGAACGGGTGCAGAAGGCGGTCAGCCAAGGCATCGCAATCGAGGCCCCCTACGGCCTCGCCGGTGTGCGCGCCCTGGTGGTCGCCTGCCACCAGGACCAGAACGAGGTCGGCGACCACATCTGCCTGCCGACCGCCGTCGGTGGACTGGGCTACGACCTGGCGATCCTGTGTTACCGCAAAGGCAATGGCCGCTGGGTCCACAGCCTGCGCGCAAACGAAGGCGGACGCGTCGACTGCGCCGCGATCGGCGAAGCGCGCGGCGGCGGCGGACACCGCACGTCGGCGTGTTACCTCAACAAGACGCGTTTCCTGGCGTCGGGCGATTGCCCGGTGACGCAGCGGCAGACGGCGTGACCAACCGACAAAACCGCAGATAGAAATCCCAGACCATCATCGTCTCTGGCCACACCACTATTTCAGCACGGCATCTCCCTCAGTCCCCGTCTGCTCTACGTGCCACCTGACCGTCCGCAGCAAGCCCTCGTCGATCCCCACCTCCGCCCTCCAGCCCAGGGTCGCTCGCAGATGCGACGTGTCGGAGGCATATCGACGATCATGCCCAGGCCGGTCCGCCGCCGAGACGATCAGATCGCGGTACTTCGCTCCGGAATGCCGTGGCCGCTGCTGATCCAGCACCCGGCATAGACGCTCCAACAGATCGCGGTTGGTCAGTTCCTGGTGGCTGCCGACAAGGAACCGCCCACCCGTCTCTGCCGTTCTGACGATGGCCTCGATCCCCCGCACGTGGTCGTCGACATACATCCAGTCACGGATGTGCTGACCATCGCCATACAGGGGTATGGGCTGCCCGGCCAAGGCCCGGGTGATCGCCAGCGGAATCAATTTCTCAGGACACTGCTGCGGACCATAGGTATTGGTTCCGTACGAGATCGTCACCGGCAAGCCATAGGTGTGGTGCCAGGCCTGGACTAGATGATCGGCGGCGGCTTTCGTCGCGCTGTAGGGATTGGATGGCCGGTAGGGCGAGGACTCGGTGAACAGGCCGGTAGATGGCAACGAGCCGAAGACCTCATCGGTTGAGACCTGATGGAAACGCACATCCGTACGCCCCTGCCAAGCGGAGTGTGCCGCCTTGAGCAGGGTCATGGTCCCGAGGACATTCGTGCGCATGAACCGGTCGGGACCACTGATCGCACGGTCGACATGGCTCTCGGCCGCAAGATGGATGACCGTATCCGGACCATGCTCCTGGAAGATGCGTTCCACTAGTTGATCGTCGCAAACATCCCCGTGCCGGAAGCGGTAGCGTGACGCGTGCGCAGATGCGACCTCCGCCAACCGTTCTTGAATTCCGGCATAGGTCAGGGCATCCAGGTTAACAACGACCACCTGGGGATCCGAGCCGAGCAGATGCCGGATCAGATGCGAACCGATGAAGCCGCACCCACCAGTGACCAACACGGTACGCAAGCGATGATGTGGCGTCATGGCGACCCACGTCCGGATTCCTGACGCACCACCCAACGACGATGACGACGCAGCAGCCAGCACACGCCGATCAGATCCATGATCCCAGGAATCAGGCGATTGCGAATGCCGTAGTTCGTCCGTCCGTGACGACGTGGTCGATGATTGGTCGGCAATTCGCAGAAGGTCCCACCGACCATCACGGTCAGCACCGGGAAAAAATAGAAGTTCCCGTGGAAGAACGGTAATTGGAGGAACCGTTCCGTGCGCATCACCCGGGACGCGCATCCCGCATCGGTCACCGTGACGCCGGTCGCCCAGTTGCGGAAACGGTTGGCGATCCGTGCGCTGACCCGCCGCAGCCAATCGTCCTGACGGCGTGAACGGAACCCGATCGCCAGATCGACGCCCAGGCGCTGCGCTTCCGCCAACAGTCGCGGCAGGTCGGCCGGATCGTTCTGCCCATCTCCATCCAGCGTCGCCAGCCACGTCCCACGAGCCGCTTCTGCTCCAGCGCGATACCCTGCGGACTGGCCGTGATTGTGCTCAAAACTGCGGTAGCGATGCGGCGGCGGCAGGGCCTGCAATCGTGCCAGGGTCTCGTCAGTGGAACCGTCATCGATCCAGATGGCCTCCCACGTCACGCCCGCCGCTTGCATGGCGATGGTGATCTCCTGCGCGAGTTCCGGGATCGCCGCGGCATCCTGATAAGCAGTGATGATGATGCTCAGCGTCGGCGCCTTGCGATCAGAGGTGGTCATGAAACAGCCTTGCTGCCGGGATGCCGAGCAACTGCCCGCGGCCTGCACCACTACCGTCTGGCCACTCGCACCCGGTCAAGAATCACCGGATATGTTGGTCGACCGGCCACCCAGGGTGACCCAGGGTGACCAGCCGAGCATTGCCTCAGGTAACTCGCACACAGTATCGCAGGCACATGGCCAGCGAGCGCGTTCTCATTACCGGTGCATCCTCCGGCATCGGCGCAGCCCTGGCGCACCAGTATGCCCAGCGCGGCGCCAAGGTGATCCTGGTCGCCCGTCCGAGTGAACGATTACAGTCGGTGACCACCGCGGTGCATGGGATCGCTTTCCCAGGGGATGTCGCCGACCCCGTGGTCATCGCGAATGCGGTGACGTACGCCCAGGACACCCTGGAAGGACTCGACGTGGTCATCGCCAATGCCGGCTACGCGCTGCGCGGCGATCTCTCTGACCTCACCATGGCCGACATCCGCCGACAGTTCGAGACCAACGTCTTCGGCGTCCTGACGACCATTCAGGCCACCCTGCCGTTGCTGCGCGCTACGCGGGGACGACTGGTCATCATCGGCAGCGTGGCCGGCTCGGTCACCACCCGTGGCGCGATCGCCTATGCCATGAGCAAAGCAGCGCTGCGCCCCGTGGCGGAAGGCCTACGCCTGGAGCTGGCAGGCAGTGGAGTGTCGGTCACTCTCATCACCCCTGGGTTGATCGTCAGCGACATCGATCACCGGGACCACATGGGCGCGCTGATTCCCGGACTGACGCCGACACCGTCGCGCTGGGCCATGCCGACATCCGACGCGGCACGCAAGATCGTCCGTGCGATTGATCGCCGACGGACGGAAGCCGTCATCACCTGGCATGCCTGGTTTTTGCTGCTGGCGTGGCACTGGTGTCCGTGCTTGGTGCGGCCGTTCCTGGCCCACGACCGCTCACGACACGACCGCTCACGACACGGTCGCGGCACCTGAACGGCCCTTGGCTAGGACCCGCCGCAGGTATTCCCCATACGGCCCGCTACCAAGGTTCGGAAGACGCTGCCGGACCTGCGCATCACTGATCCAGCCGTGCTCCCAGGCGATCTCCTCTGGGCAGGTCACCATCCGCCCAGTACGGGCCTCTGCACGTTCGACCATCGCCACCGCCTGCGCCAGGGTCTCATGCGTGCCGGCATCGCACCAACCGACGTCAGCGGCCAAGGGAGTGACGGTCAGCAGTCCTCTAGTCCAGAACCAGCGGTTCAGATCAGTCACATCGGCTTGACGTCCCGGATGTCCACACACCTCATCGATCGCCGCGAACACCTGCGCGCCGTACACATACAACCCAGGTACCGCACGGGCTCCGACCGCAGGATCGGTCGGCTTCTCCACCAGATCCACGATGCCACCCTGCGGCGTGGTGATCACCACGCCGTAAGAACGCGGATCAGCCACGGCGTAGGAAAAAATCCGCGCATCGGGATGGCTCTGCCACGCCGCACGTACGACCGCTGTCACACCTCCACCGACGAAGATATTGTCACCCAACGCCACAACGACCGGCTGACCTGCGCTCCAGGTGCGAGCGAGTCCCAACGCCTGCGGTACACCTGACGGTGCCTGCTGCTCGGCATAGGCGATGGTGACGCCCCATTGTCCGCCATCGCCGAGCAACTGTTCGAAAGCGGGACGATCCCGCGGCGTGGTGACGACCAGCAGATCACGGACCCCCGCCCGCAGCAACAACGCCAGCGGATGGAAGATCATCGGCGTGCCGGCGACCGGCAGCAGGTGCTTGTTCACCGCCAGGGTCAGCGGATGGAGACGGGAACCGGTGCCACCGGCGAGGAGGATGCCTTTCATGGATGGTTGGCGTAAAAGGCCACGAGCGCGCGACAAGGGGCCACACGTCCAGTGACGCGCTTCCATTCACCCGGTCGTAATCGGTGTTGATCAGACACGGCTTCAGAAATCCGGTTTTTCTGGCGGCTTGGCTGGTTCATCACCCGGTTTGGGCGCGGCACGCGGCGGAAGCAAATCAGGCAGATCCCACTCCACGGAATCGGTGAAGGTTTTGCTATTGGCTTCGCCCGTCACGGTGATCTTCACTTTCCCAGGGGGTGCCTGCAGGTTCGGCCACAGGTAGCGCCGGCCAAGGATTTCCGGATGCGCCTTCAGCGGTTCTCCGTTCATGGTGACCGCCAGCCTGCCCGGCAAGTTGCTGTACACCCGCAGATCGAATTCGCGGAACACGCGCGCGGTGAAACGGCGCTCGGCGATGTGCAGCATCGGCAGATTGCTCCAATTAGCTTGGTACCAAAAGAACGCGTCCTTCTTGAGCTTGCGGTCGTGGGTGACGAGACCAAACAAGCTGACGCCATCGTTCGGCCATGGTGTCGGTCCTTTAATGCCACCGGTCGACCAGTCGGCCATGGTCCAACCAAACTTGCACCACAGGTACGGTTTGTCCGCCATCTGCATCCACAGTTCTTCATGCAACTGCGTCTGGTATTCCTCGCTGCCCATGCGCGAGTCGCGTCCGATCATGACACTGGTCTGCGGCGTTCGACGGTCAGCATGCACCGTGGGATTGCCTTCACCGCCGTACTCCGCCACGCCGATGCGTCGTTCGGGGAACAACCGGTGGCTACTGGCCGCCCATGGTGCGAAGAGATTGGCTTTGGGGATGAACCAGCCGAAGTAGCGGTTAAACGCCACACAGTCGGTGATGTCGCAGATGGGATCGGTCTCCATCGCACCGGCGGAGCCGGTGGTCAGACGTATGGGATCCAGGGTTTTCGCCGTCTGATTCAGATCGGTGATGAGTTGCCGATGATCTACGCGCAAGCCCGTCATCTCATTGTACAGACCCCAGAAACAGATCGATGGGTGGTTGTACAACTGGCAGATCATCTCACGCAGCATGGTCTGGCAGCTCTCACCAAAAGCAGGCATCTTGCCGATGCGGTAGGCGATCGGGATCTCCGACCACGCGATGATGCCGGCGCGGTCCAACAAATCGAGTGTTGCCGGAGCGTGCGGATAATGCACCAGACGCACGGCAGTCGCACCGAGTTCCTGCAACAAACCGACATCGATGATACGGTCCTGGTCGCTTATCGCCCATCCTTTGACGGCGTGATCCTGATGCAGACTCGGACCATGCAGATCGTACGGCCGGCCATTGAGCAGGAATCCACGGTTGGGATCGACGGAAAAGAAACGCAGACCGAGCGGTTGGATGACTTCATCGGTCTGTCGCTCGCCACGCCACACCCGCACCCGTGCTTGGTAGCGGAAAGGATCCACGCGGCCGTCCCACAGGCGTGGACGTTCGATGACCACGGGCAACGACACACGTTGTCCCTGTTTCGCGGCCAACACCAATGGCTCGCTGCGAACGCTAGCGACTGCTTTCCCGGTCTGGTCCAAAACCTCGATCGACACCACGGCATCTGCGATGTCGGAGGCGAGGTCATTGACGATTTCGATCTGCGCTTCGACCTCTGCGCGCCCGCGGTCGACCTGCCGTTGGATCAGGTAGACTCCGGACGATCCGTTATGCGTCAGGCTGACGTGCACCGGATCGGTGACAGTGATCCACGCCTGACGATGGATGCCGCCGAAGAAGGTGTAGTCGGAGACCAGGGGCGGGTAGTCGAGGTTGTGGCGGTTGTCGACCGTGATCTGCACATCCTGGTCGGCTATCGCGCGCAGGTGCGGAGTCAGGTCGGCGGTGAAGGCGGTGAATCCGGTGCGATGCTCAAGAATCATCTGGCCATTGAGTGAGACCTGGGCCTTGGCGTTGGCTGCGCCGATCGTCAGGAAGATCGACTTGGTTCGCCACTCGTCGGGAATGGGTAAGGAGCGTTGGTAGTAACCAACACCGCGCTTGTAGGCGTGTCTGACCTGGGAACCATCCTCCGCATTCCAGGTGTGGGGGAGGGAAAGGGGCATCCATTGCGCTGGCAATGGAACGGAGATCTCCGTATCGATCAGTTGGAAAAGCCATTGGTCGTTGAGCGACTGGACCTCCCGCTGATCTGCGACCCATCCGGTCGTAGAGAAGAGTGTGAGTAAGATGATGCGGACCGAAAACGGAAACTCCGCGTGATTGGGAAGAGCAGGAGGAACGGCACGATATGTATCTCGCATGGTGATGTGTAGATCGAGACTGCGTGATGCCAAACACATTGCGGCAACCAAACTCATCGAAGTCGAGTATCCGATCGCTTCACACTCAAAGGATCGTCACCAACCTTCATGCAACAAGACTACGTGTCGAGATGGGGAGAGGCGTCTATTTCGAACGCGACTTGAGCAACCCCTTGGCCTCGAATTCATTTATCTCTTCCATCCCCAGCGTCCGGGCCAAACGGAAGCCGATGAACTCGCAGCGATCCGCGTCATCCAAGTTGTACCAGATCGCGCGGCGCGCCGCCGAACGACACGGGATCCAACCGGTGTTCCACGAACCCCCACGACACACCCAATAGGTACCAGCTCGACGCTTCGTTCGATACGGCACCTGCACTCGACCACCGGGATAGACCCCCAAGCGGGATTCGCACATCTCTTGAACGTTGCCATGGAAATCGAAAAAACCCCACGGATTCGGCCATTTCCCGCCGACTTTCTGCGTACCGCCGAGCACGTCGTATACGCCATACCAGCCCAAGAGTTCGGAGTTCTCACCAAACGAGAAGGCTGTCGCGGTACCCGCACGGCAGGCGTACTCCCATTCCTCCTCCGTTGGCAAGCGGTAGGCACCATCGACCGGCAAACGTCCGGCAGCGCGCTCATATTCGGTCAACCGTTTACTGAAGGCCAATACGTCCGGGCGTGCGACCGCCTCCACCGGATGGTCCGGATGCTTGAACACGCTCGGATTCACGCCCATCACCGCTTCGTACTGGCGCTGCGTCACCTCGAAACGACCGAGCAGGAAGGGTTGGACGATCTCGACCTGCGTCTGTGGTCCTTCATTGTGGTAGCCACGTCCACGCTCGTTCGAGGGACTGCCGAGCAGCACCAAACCTGCAGGGACTACAAGCAGTTCCAACGGCACCTCACCCGGAAGTCGGGCCGTGACCGATGGCAACGGATCAACCGCTACGGGTTGAGGTGGCACCAGTTCCAGAGGCAGGGGAGCAAGTAGAGAAAATGCCCGATCGATCACACACACCAAGCGGATACCGGCCTGCCGACTTTCCGGAACCCCAGGGCCATGGAAGTAGGCATTCAGCGCAAAGACTGAGCTCCCCACCCCACCCCCCCGAATAATTCTTTCCTCTCCGAAACGAGGGCCAGTGGGATCACGCTGCGGAGTGGACGGATACTGCTCCGCATACCGGTCCATACACCATTCCTTCGCATTCCCGAGCATGTCATAAAATCCCCAGGGATTTGCTGGGTAGGCCCCCGGCGGCGCACAGCCACGCAGGTATGCTGTGTCGCTGATGGGATTGCCGTGCGCAGCGTACGTGTCGGGCGGAACCCGTGGCTTCTTGACCGTGCTGTACCACCACTGCCCAGTATCGGTTCCCGAACGTGCCGCGTATTCCCACTCCGCCTCGTACGGTAGGCGATAAGTCCGGCCCTCCTTCTTTGACAACCATTCACAGAACTTCATCGCCGTGATCCAGTCGCAGCGGTAGATCGGGTACTCATCACCAGGTGCCTTGGAGAAAACCAAGTGCCGATCATAGTCATCGGGCCGTTCCACCGTCGCCATCGGGTCCAGTTCCGGCAAGTCGGCACCGATCCCCGTCTCGGCGACGAACTGGCGGAAGACGCCCTTAGTCACCTCGTACTTTGCCAAATAGAAATCCGAGAGCGTCACTTGGTGGCGAGGACTGTAGGATGCCCCAAGCCCAGTTCCCAGCGGATCGCCATTCACCCCCATCTCGAACGTACCGCCACGCACCAAAATCATCGGCATGCCGATGGCGTTGATGAAGCGATCGGGCAGGTCGGCCCTCACCTCCGGTACTTTCTCCGACCGGGGTGTCTCGCCACAGCTCGTCAACAGGACCGCGACCGTGAACAAGAAAGAAAGACACTGCCGCCCATGCATCATGGGATTGCACCGGTCATCACGTAATTAGACAGTCCGTTCCAGGTCGGATCGATATGTCCCGATTTCATTTCCAGGACATTCCCGACGGGCAGATCAGTGGCATAATACATCCGAATTCCGCCGAGGATGTTCCAGGCTGACGAGGCTACGGGTACCCAGTGGGTGGCCGCAGCGGCAGATCCCATCGGATGATTGCTGCGGAACGTCGAGCGTGAGCGGCTGTGTTCGCCTTCGATGGTCCATCCCATCAGATCGACGTGCCACAGGTCGACGAAATCTGTCCCGTCGTTCGCAACGCGTTTATGGATCTTGACCATGCTATTCCCTATCTGCCCATCGTAAGCACCGGGGGTACCATCCCGACCCAACATCTCGGCACCCTGGGCGAATGAGAATGCCAATCCCGCCTTGTCGAACAACGAATGATGTAGCAGGACATCTTCCCCATAGAGCGCCTGTCGAATCGAAGACATTTCCGCCAATAGTGGGCTGACGGGATACATCGCGGGATCGGTCACCGCTTCCTGTTGTTCGATATCAACATCCGGACGACGAAGCGCTGGGTGCAGCATCATGAACCGCAGATGTGGCATTGAGTCAAAATCGCGGCCCGGGCTGTCTTCAAGAGTTGAACGCAATTGATCGCAAAGACTAACCGCGACTCGATTTCCCATACTCTCAGCTTGCAACGCGATTACGAAATCCGCCGGATCGATTGACTGATCTCCATCGACATCAATCGCTTCGCGGATTTCATTGATAACATTCCTCACCGACCTCAGACCGGCATCCACCGCCAAAGCGTTATCATAGTTGTACCAAGCTGGCGCAGGGGCAAGGCCAGCATTTGGAACATAGGTGCCCGACCACCAGACATGGAGGATCATCCAATCCTGTTCGGACAATCCATGAGTGCGGTAGAGGTACTGCACTTTGGGCCAGTAATCCATCTGCTTGTCTGATCCAGCAGTCGGCTTGGAGGCGTCGAACGCATCGCCGGTGTTGAACCCGTGGAATACCAACACGATACCTTTCTTGGTTGCGATGCCCCGTTGCCTCAACGTCTGTATCCGCCGGCGTAAAATGAGGCCACGAAACCGGAGCCCATGGCCGGCTGTGGCGGAGTGAAATCAGGCCAGTGATGGTTCTTGTCTGAGAAACGACTCCGGTGACCGCTCGTTTTCTCCCGTAG